>JBEKKR010000014.1:0-75462 GCA_050010635.1 Candidatus Limnocylindrales bacterium | reverse complement strand
CGGACGGCGCGTTCTCTCAGCTCAGCTGGATAGCGATACGAGGGCTTGTGGCTGCTGGCGTTGTCTGGCATGACTCCATCTTCCTCCAAGAAGTGGAGCCTCCATCAAACCCAGGGCGGTTCAAGCCGTCACTCCTGATGCGCCGGCCGCAGTGCCGACGGCAGCCCAACGACTGAGCTGCCTGCCTCGTCCCGGTCGTTCGTGCGGCCGTCACCATCACCCGGTCGTGTCGCGCTGACGCAGCTCTACGCCTGGGCCCGTTTGCCGTCGAGCTTGTACGAGGTTCGGCGGAACACACCTCGGACCGTCGGCCACCCGCTCGACGGAGGCCTGCAAGGCTGGAATTGCCGTACCATCGTGGCCCGGAGGGTATGAGTTGCCTGTGACTCCATTTGCAGCCGCGCTGCTGTCTTTCCTATTCCCGGGCCTTGGGCAGGCTTCAGTGGGGAATCGTGGCCGCGCGGCGATTGTGGCACTCCCTACATTGGCGGTCCTGGGCGCATTCGCACTGATCTTGCTCTTGGACCCCAGCTCTCTGTTCGGTTCGACTCCGGACCAGGGGTTGCTCACGAGCCTGCTGATCCTCGATCTGATGCTGGCCCTCTATCACCTGTGGGCCGTTCTCGATGCATACGTCCTGGCCCGCAAGGCGCGACCAGATCGGCTCCAGCTGGGCGGCTCGCCGAGGAAGTGGGTTACCGTCTTGAGCGTCGGCGTCCTGGTGGCGGGCACGATCGGCGTCCATGCGGCCGTGGCCGAAGTCAGCATCAGCTGGCAGCATGGTCTCAGCTGCAACACTGGGGCGACACCGTGCTGGTTTGATATCTCCTACCCGCAGTGCGGCAGCCCATTTCCCGACAATGCGGAGTTCGGTATCGTCGGGGTGACCCATGGGAAAGTCTTCAGCGCGAACCCCTGCCTGAGTGCGGGCGATAGCCCGCCCGAGCTCGCCTGGGCGGGCGGAGTGAGGGCGCAGCTTTACGCGAATACCGGCAACCCCGGACCGGCTCTTTCATCCAGGTGGCCCAACAATCAAACTTCCCCGCGCCAATGCAACACATCAGCCCTGCCGGGATCAGACACCGCCGATTGCGCCTACGACTACGGCTGGAACGCGGCGGCCGACTCCTACATGACGGCGGCCAGCGCCTATGTCTCTCTGGGCCTGGCCCCGGCGGGCGCGACCAGCACACCGTCCCCAAACATGTGGTGGCTCGATGTCGAGATCATCAACAGCTGGCGGCCCGACACGACCCTCAACGTTGCGGCCCTCAGCGGCGCGGTCGCGTACCTTCAATCGGTAAGCACTGCCGGCGTCGGTTTCTATTCGACGCAATACCAGTGGAACCAGATCACGGGGGGCACGTCTAACTTCGCTGCCTATCCGAGCTGGGTAGCCGGTGCCAACTCCGCTGGGCAGGCGGTAGGCATCTGCAGTGCCAAAGGCTTCACCGGCGGCCGTGTCGCACTAGTCCAGTATCACACCGGCCGCTTTGACGCGGACTTTCTGTGCCAGGGCGACGGCAAGTAGGTATCAACTCCCGCCCGGCCTGGGGATCGGATCGGCCTTGGTGATCATCACGATGGCTTGATCGTAACCGGAGACGGCTACAATTCCCGGTGCTCCCGAGACCCTATTTCCATCTGCCATGCGGACACGATCGCGACATTCGGTGGTTCCGTAAGAGGTGCCAGCGTGCAAGCAATACCACATGAACTCGCCTACCTGCTGCGCACGAAAGTGCTCGCTCACGTGTCCCTGACCGAAGCCGATGGGTCGCTCGTAACCCACGTCATGTGGGTGGACTATGACGGCGAGCACATCCTCACCAGCTCGCCGACCCAGTCATACAAGAGCCGTGCCCTGCGCCAACGCCCGAATGTCGCGATCTCACTGATGGACCCGGCGGATCCCTGGCGCCGCCTCTCGATCAGTGGTCACATCACTGATATCCGCCCTGACGAGGGGCTCGAGTTCATCAACAAGCTCTCCCAGCGGTACGTCGGAACGCCCTACCCGCGCACCGCGCCGCGCGAGATTTTCGTGATCACTCTGGACAAGGTCCGTGCATTCACGGGCCGAGGCTGGGCTACCCCAGGGGTTGGAACATAGCCCGAAGGCGGCAACTTCGTGGGGAGGCTTCGTGATGCGTTACGTGGAGACCGGCGGCCTGCGGCTCTCGGTCATCGGACTCGGGACCTGGCAGTTCGGGTCGCGCGAGTGGGGGTACGGCCCAACCTACGCGAGCGACACCGCGCCCGCCATCGTCCGGAGGGCGATCGAGCTCGGGGTTACCCTGATCGACACGGCGGAGGTCTACGGCTTCGGGCGCTCAGAGAGAATCGTGGGCGAGGCGATCCGCGGCCGGCGGGAGGGGTTGATCATCGCCTCCAAGCTCGTACCTGCGCTGCCAATTCCGTCGGTTGTCGGCTGGCAAGTACGCGGGAGCCTGCGGCGTCTCGGCATCGACGCGCTCGACCTGTACCAGGTGCACTTCCCGAACCCGTTCGTCTCGTCCCGATCGACGATGGCGCCCATGCGTACGCTCCTGGAGGAGGGGCTCGTTCGCCACATCGGCGTCAGCAACTACTCGCTCGAACGATGGCGGGCCGCTGAGCGGGGCCTCGGCCGTCCTGTCCTGACCAACCAGGTCCGGTTCAGCTTGGCCGCGCCGCTGCCGCACTGGGAGCTGGTCCCCTATGCGAGAGACGAGGGGCGCGTGATCATCGCCTACAGCCCGTTGGGGCAGGGGCTCTTGAGCGGAAGCCACGCCCTGAACGGCCCGGCGCCGGCCGACGTGCGCGGGCGCAATCTGCTGTTCCGGCCGAGGTCGCTGCAAAGCGCCGAGCCGCTCCTCGCCGCGCTCCGGGATACGGCGGCCGCCCATGCGGCCACGCCGGCCCAGGTGGCGCTCGCCTGGCTCATCGGGCACGGCAACGTCGTGGCCATCCCGGGCGCACGCACGGTCACTCAACTCGAAGATAACGTCGCCGCGGGGGAACTTGAACTCAGCGGGGCGGAGATGGAGCGACTCACCGCGGCGGCCGTGCGCTTCGAGTCGGCCGTCGGGCGCTGAGCGCCGGGGCGTCCAGCCACCACGGCAACTGGCCGCTGTCCTTGTTGCTCTTCTTCGGGGGCCAGGTCACGAGCGGGCTCTTCGCACCGCCAGGATGACCACATCGTGCAAGATCGCCATGCCGGTAGACTGGGCGACGGCCGGAACTGAGATCGGCCCGCGAATCCGCCTCGCATTGGGCATGGCGAGCGACGACCGTTGACGCGACCCGCGGATCATCACGGCGTGCTCTTTGGCAGCGTCTCAGATGCGTCTGTGTCTCGCGAATGGAGCCGACCGCCTTGACAACTGACCAGACCACGACCACGAGTCGCAAGCGATCGCCATCCCTGGCGGCCCTGCTTTCCTTCTTGTGGCCTGGCCTTGGACAGCTGTACCTGCGCGATCGACGCCTTGCGGCGGTCTTCGCCCTGCCGTCCGTGATCGTGGTCGTTCTGCTGGCCTACGGGTTGCGCCGAGGTCCCTTCATCTTTGCCGTTGAACTGTTCGCGGAGCGGACCGTGGGCCTGGCCGCGGTCGCGATTGTGATCGGGTTTGGAGCCTGGCGGCTGCTCTCCGTCGTCCATGCCTTCCTGGGCGGGAACCGAAGCTCCACGCACAAGGTCGTCGACCGGGCCGTTCTGGTAGCGCTCGCCGCGGTCATCGTCGTGACCCACCTCGGCAGCGGCTACTACCTGATGACCCTTTCGGACGCCGGTGTGCAGATCTTCGACGATACGAACAGCCAGCTGATCGGGTGGGCTACTCCATCGCCGAGCCCATCGATGAGCCCAGCGCCGGGCGAGACCCCCGCTACGCCTGCTCCCACCGGCACGCCGGAGCCTACCGAGACCCCGCGGAGCGACGGTCGCGTCACGATCCTTTTCACCGGAGCGAGCAGCGGCAACAGCGCCAACCTCTACGACACGATCATGGTCGTGAGCTACAACCCGACCGCCAACTCGATCCAGATGGTCAGCGTGCCTCGCGACAGCGCCAGCTTCCCGTTCTACTGGGGCGGCGTCGACGCGCCCGGCGACAGGATCAACGCCTTGCCGACCTACGTCCAGAACGGCCACATCAAGTCGCCCGACGCTCCCTACCGGACGCTCATCAACGAGGTTCAGTACCTCGTCGGCATCCCCATCGACTACTCCGCCATCATGTACCTCTCCGGGTTCGTGGCGATGATCGACAAGCTGGGCGGGATCGACATCGTGAACCAGACCGCGCTGAACGACCCATCCTACGACTGGCTCGACGGCGCCCACTGGGGCTTCTCCCTATCCGCCGGACCGCATCACCTGGACGGCAAGACTGCTCTGGCCTACGTGAGGTCGCGCCACGGCTATCGCGACAGTGACTGGGCGAGGTCGTCGCGCCAGCAGCAAGTCCTGATCGCCCTCCTGCACAAGATGGCTTCACCAAGCCAGATCCTGAAGCTGCCGAGTCTGATCAAGCTCCTCGGGGCGAGCGTGGTCACAAACTTCCCGGCGAGCCAGCTGGCCGACTACATATCCATGGGCCTCAATGTCCCCAGCGGCAATATCACCCAGGTCGTTCTCGGGCCGCCATACACGATCACCGGAACCAGCACGACGAACGCGGCCAACTGCCTGCTCAACGACAAGGTCGCCGCGCTCTCGGTTCAGCTGTTCGGCACGGACAGTCTCTGGTACGAGCAGCCGGCGCCCGCCAACACCTGTCCGTAGCTGATCTCGTTGCCTGCGGTGCCAATGTGGAGGGCCACGATGCGCGGATCGTGCCGTTGGGACTTCCAGTGCGCCGTGCCGTGGTCGTCGTCGCGCGGGCCTCGCGACGCCCGCCGCCGGTTCGGTTTTGGCTGGTCCGTTTTGGCTGGAAGTTGTTGCATCGCGAAACTGTCGTCACTAGGATCGCTCTGAGCGAGGCAAGCTTTGACGCGCGGCCCATACCCCGGCCGCCGGGACCGCGCCGAGCCACTGGCGAGACCGACCCGCCCCACGGCGATCTAGTGCGTCCCACGGTCGCCGGTGACCCGGAGGTGGGATCGATGGTTCGGCATGTCGCTCGGTGCGTGGTCAAGTTTGGCCATTACAAAGACTGGATCGCGGCGGTCAAGGCGGAGAACGAGGCCGGTGTCAGATTCGGAATGCCGGTCTATCGCGTCTACTCGGCGAATGTGGGCATCACGAACGAGGTCTTCTGCGAGGCCGAGTACGAGAGCAGCGCCGAGTTCGAGCGACTCAGCAAGGTTCTGGACGAGGACCCTGAGTGGTCCAAGCTGATCGGCATCGAGCTCAGCCACCTCGTGGACGGCTCGCTCCACCATTACCTGCTATCTGAGGTATCGCTGGACTGAGGTCGTCGGCTGCGTCTGGGGCCTGCTTGCAGGTGGGTAATTGCGATTAGGAGGCGAAGGTGAAGCTATATCCGCAGAAACCGCCCTTGACCGACGACGAACTGAGAACCTTCCTGAACGAAGCGCCTATCGCCCACTTGGGTAGCACGAACCCCGATGGAACGGTTCACATCGTGGCCCTCTGGTTCAACTACGACGATGGCGACATCGTCTTTGGCACTCAGGACATGACCAACAAGATCAGGAACATCAAGCGCGACCCGAATGTCACGGTGTTGATCGACGTTGAAGGACCTCCACTCAAGGGCGTTCTCATCTATGGGCATGCGGAACTTGACTACGAAGATGTCATGGCAAAACGCATCGCCATCTTCGAGAAGTACATGCCCAGCGAAGAGGCCCAGCAATGGGCGACGCGGCTGGCCAGCGACTTCGCTCCGGTCATCATCCGCGTCAAGCCGAAGCGTGTCTCATCCTACGATTACGCAAAGGACGGCTGGGTTCAGATGGGGTCTGCCAACGTTCAGTAGAGTGCAATTCACTCCGCCCAGCCACGGTGTACTGGTTCCAGCAGAGGCCACGACGACCGTCTCCGCCGTCAACGAACACCGGGCTCATGTGGCCGCTATGGCCACCTAAGCTTCGGAGCCGTCCTAGACCCGGCCCGCATGTCGTGACGGTCCCCTACGACCTCCACTCGCCGCGCTCAAGCAACCCTCGAGGGCCTACGACGCCCAGCATCGACAGGAAGGCCTCGGGTTCCCTAGCCTGAACAGCGCCCCGCAACCTGCAAGCCGCCCGGGTTCTCCGGGCGGCTTGCCTTGTCCGGCGCAAGCCGCAGTAGCTGCGCGGGCCCATGAGCCGGTGGGTTGGAACCTAACACTGGCGCGTGCCGCGGTCGTCGTCTCGCTGGCCCGTGCATCACGATGTTCGCGTAGTGGCCACCCAATAGCCTCCGACTCCAACCTCTGCTGCTACGCCTTCAGGTGTTCGAGGAAGTCCGCCTCGCACATGACCTCGATAGTCTGGCCGGCTGCGCGCAGTTCTTCGGCTCGCCGGGCCCTTCCCGAAAGACGTTCTCCGGGCCTTAGGACGCTGGCATCTTGGTATCCCATCACGAGGATGTTCGTTCCCTTCGTGACGCTGCGGCATGGCTGTCCCCCGACGGAGGCGACTATCTCCCAAGCGGTCTCGCGGGTCATCGATGAAAGCGCGCCCGTGAAGACGATCTCGCGGCCGTAGAGCGGATTGTTGGGGTCCGCACTCTGGTTAGCCGGCGGCACAAAGTGCATGAAACCCGTCCGGAGACATCCGAACCAATCACCAGGGGTCAGCGAGCCAAGCTGGACCCTCGTCGCCGAGAGAAGTTCCTCCAGCGAGGCGGCGCCGTGTTCGTGGGCTATGGCCACCATGATTGATCCGGCCGCCAGCGCGTCCGCTTCGGGTTCGTGGTGGTGATCGAGTTCGACCCCGGCAGCTGCCGCCACCCACGGCAGTGAGTAGGAGAGCAGCCTCCAGGTGAGGCGCGAGAGAACCAGACTGCACGCGTACGAGACTTGGGGCCAGGCGATCTCGCTCACGCCGCACGCGTCGCGGATCATGCCCATGTCGAACGCCGCGTTATGGGCGACGAACGGCAATCCGTCCGCGAACTCAACGATCTCAGGCAGGATGTCTCCAAAGCGAGGCTCGTGAGCAACCATCGTGCGAGTGATGCCGTGGAGCATGACGTTGAAGGCGTCGAAGTCGTCGAAGCCCTCCGGCGGGCGCATCAAACGCCGGTGCGTGTCAGCCACTCTCCCGTCCAGGACGCGCGCCAGGCCAACGGCACACGGGCTGCCTCGAAAGGAGTTCGCGGTCTCGAAGTCGATCGCGCAGAAATCGAGCGCCATGATGTCCTCGACCCCAGTCTGAGTAGGCTGCGCACTGCTAGGATGAGGCAACGGAGACCCTTGTTTCCAGCCCAGACGCAGCGATCTCGGCCGAGTCAGCGTGGTGCGACTGTGAGGGTGCCCCGCGGGCAGTAAGGGGCGCTGCCACGCTGCTGGACCATCCCGGAGGCTGCGAGTTTCCGGAGGGGATCTGCACGGTCCGAGCCCACGGCGTCACCACGCATGAGGCTTGCGGTCGCGAGCTCCGGATGCGCTTCTGTGGCTGCATACCATCGGGATACACGTTCGACGAGGCGCGCGGCTGGTGGGTCCACTACGTCTGCGGCTGGCCGACAAGGGCCTGGTACCAGAGTGCGGGGCGACCAGCTCCGGACAGCCTGGCCGGACTCAGGCCGGTCACCCTCCACGAGTACCCAGTTGTGCCTCGGAGCCCAAAGGCGGCGTACGAGAGGCTAACCGACGAACAGAAGCGGCTCAACGACGTCCACAGCGGGACCTGGGTCAGGGATTAGTCTGAGAGCCGTTGTTTCGAGACCTTACCGCCTCCGACGCTATGAGCAGATCGTGGGAGCCTGGGCCTACGGTTTGAGTTCGACCCAGGTGGCCCCGCCGTCGTCAGTCGTGACGAGATGCTGAGGCGGCGCGTAGGCATAGTCGCACTGCGCGGCGGGAGCTCCAGGGCAGGGCGGGTACGACTCGCTGACCACCATCCAACCGTGGAGCGAGTCGGCGAAGTCGATCGGTCCGCTGTTGTACGGCCAGAGTTCCCGCACGGCGATCGTCTGCCAGGTTGACCCAGCGTCGGTAGTGATCTTGAGCGATGCCGGTGTGGACGAATCGAGCACGACCCAGGTCGTGGGATCGACCAACGAGATCTTGAGTATCCCTGGGTCCGTGATCACCGATGTCGGCGTCCAGTGCGCACCTCGGTCGATGGTGCGATAGAACACTTGCTGGCCACGAGCGCCGTCCATGCCGGGCGTGGCGTCGTACTTGGCGACGACGACCGCGCTGCCGTCGGCCCCGACAACCGGCGTCGTGATGATGTCCAGCTGGCCGTGGACCGAGCCAGGTACCGGTAGGGTGGTCCTCGTCCAGGTGCCACCTCCGTTGCCGGTCGCCCAGAGCGTCTGGCCGTCTGTCAGCCAGCCGTGGCTCGCATCGGTGAATGCGAAGGCGAGGTTTCCGCTGGTCTTTACCGTGCCCGCGGTCTCCGTCCAATGCCGGCCAGCATCGTCGGTCCTGAAGATGCGGGCCGCCCCGTTCGATCCGTACTCATCGCCCACAGCGACATAGCCGGTGCTCTCGGTCGGGAACGCCACGCCCGTCGGTGCGATGGGCAGGACGCTCGCGGCCCAGCTGGCACATCCGTCGATGCTCGTCCACATCGTGGTCTTGGAGATGAGGCGGACGACAAGGATGACGTCGCCGGCGACGACGGCGTGGAGATACGGACTCGTAACGTCGCCGGCGGGCGATCGCCAGCAGTCGTGCCAGCCGGGTCTGCCGGTGATGGTGAGGAGCCTTGATCCTGTCAGAAGCCAACCGCCGCCCAGCGTCGAATGCATCTGGATGATGGCCTCGTGCTGGGCCAGGTCCGGTCCCGGCAAGATCTCCGAGGTTGGGCGCGACGACTGAGGCTCTGTCGATTGGGTGGGAACGGGCGAGGGTGTGCCCGGTGGGGCCGTGGCACTCGGAGAGCTGCTCGACCCAGAGAGCGAGCGGAGGCTGGTCCAAGCCCCGACGCCGGCGATACCGCCGATAACGACAGCTGTCGCGACAGCGGCTATTGCCACCTTCCGGAAGGTCCGACGACCTCCGCCCCTCGATCGACTCCCGGTGAGCAGCTCGGCCAACGGGATCGGTTGCGACCGCGACGAAGCGGCGTGCCAGCGACGCAGCAGCGCGTCCTCATCGGCGTGAACGGAACCATCTCGATGCTCGTTCATCGTTGGTCCTTCAGCTTCCTGCGTCCGCGGCTTGCCGCGGACCGTACAGCGTTCGCCCCGATGCCAAGAATCGCCCCGGCCGCAGCGGCGTCGAGGTCTTCAAGCGCTGTGAGTACCAGGGCCGAACGCTCAAGAGCCGAGAGCGTTCGGAAGCTGGCCCGAATGTCGAGCCACTCGAGGCGGGCGTCAGATCCTGGGGCGACCTCGGCTGGTCCGCGCATCGTGAGCGCCCGCCGCAGGCGGCGGAAGCGATCCGTCGCGGTACGGCGGGTCGTGACTAGCAGCCACGGTAGGACCGGCAATGACCAGTCGACTTCGGCCCGCCGATCCCAGAGTCGGAGGAACGCTTCCTGCGCCAGGTCTTCGGCGGCCGACCAATCGTTCGTCCAGGCTAGGGCGAACCGAAAGACCGGCAGCCACGCGGCCGCGTACGCCGCCTCGAATGCGCCGGCCTGGATGTCGGACACACTCGCGGCGCGTGACAGAGACTGGCCGTCTGCGGTGGGGGTTGCCTTGGGTGCGGTCAAGTCGAAAGGCATCACGTCGAACCGTACACGTTCGAACATGCCGAAACGCACGCGACCGACTCGGAGAATCGAGGACCGTCAGGCGTGCCGCCTAGACACGATCCCTGCGATAGCGACAACGGCTATTCCGGGCCGCCTGACACAAGGCAGGCGCGGTGTCGGCGCCATCTCGTTCGCTGGTATGTAAACCCGTCCGGGGGCGCCGAACCGACCGCCTCAGCCCCGGGCGGCTATCCCGCCTGGCATGGATCGGGCTCGCCCGGCATGAAGACCCGCACGATCAGTTCCGAGAACGCCCCGCTACCGTCGCGGAACATCGTGGTTGCGGAGGCGCCCTTGACGACCGCCAGCAGAGCGGCTGCGTCCGACCCCGAGACCACCGCGCAGCGGTCTCCGTACGACGCGATCCCGAATGAGGCGAACGGCGTTGCCAGAGGCCACTTCACAACGTTCGCCGGGTCCGGGGTCCCTCCCGAGGTGTCCGAGGTCAACGCCAGGACCGCCAGTTGCGATGGGTCGTATGGCGTTGCCGGGCCTGCCGCTGCCCCAAGCCAGCTCGAGGGATCGGAGAGCAGCTTCTTGAAATGCTCGAAGGCGGCCCAGGTCGCCGGGGCCGGCGTGCCCGGGGCCGGGGTGGGCTGCTGGTAGGGGCAACTCGCGCTGGTCTCGTGGGTTACGCCCGCGACGATCAGCACCAGATGATCAGTGGCTGTTCCGGCCATCATCGGGTCATCGGCGCCGTGCGGGCACACAAACGAGTTCAGCGTGCCGAGCAAGCCGTCGTGCTGGGCCTCGGCAACGATCGTGGTGAGCCCGGCCGAGCTGATGGTCCGGCGCATGGGCGGCGCATACAGCGGATACGGGTCCATACCCGACGGGTACTTGGCAGACAGAAGCTGGCCGTCGGAGATCACGGTCGGGACATTGCCGAAGGAGTTCTGCGGCCCGACGGGCGCGAGACTCCACGACCGAAGATAGAAGCCGCTTACCGCGGAAGTCGGCGATGCGGTGGCTGTGCCGCCGGAGGCAGGCGTTGGACTCGCAGTGGCGGTCGCCGAGGCGCCGGCCGTATCCGACGGAGTGGCGGTGGCGCTGGCGCCGGCCGTCGCCGAGGCGGCAGCGCTCGCTGTCGGTGTGGCCGTGGTACCGCTACAGCCCGACGCGATCAAAGTCACGGCAAACGCGGCCGCGACCCATGTTCGATGTCCCCGCACAGCTCTGATCTCCCTCCGCCCCCGGCCTTTCAACGCCGTTTCTTCGAGTATTGGCACTGGGCGGTGCCCGTACTACCCGACTTCCGTTGGCCGCCCGCAGGTCCTTAGGCTTCGGATGCCGCTCGGGATCCCGAGCGTGGGCCGCTGCCCAGGTGCAAGTCGAAGGCTGTCGCGATGGCGCCAGGTGCGTAAGTTCCGACGCACGTCTGGGTTCTCATGTGTCGATCTTCCCGGCTCAAGCGAGGGTGCGCCATCAGATCTGGGCGATGGTGAGGGGCCGATGCCAAGCTACTGTGCGGTTCGCCGGCAGCGCGCAGAACGTCCCGCTCGAGACTCGGTCCGCGGTCACTCTCTCGTGGCTCACCTCGGCGACGATCAATTGCTCCTGTGTCAAGCAGCGGCTCGAGTCACTCCCTCGACGCTGATTCGGGCAGCCTCGTCCGCTTGTAGTCGGCGGAAGACCTCGTCGCTGAGTCGTCGACGAAGAGCCCGGATGGCCTCGGTCTTGGTGTCGCCGGCGGCGAGGCGTTTGGCAACGTAGGCCTGCCCCAGGCTGGGGCATCGGAGTTGGGTGATGGCGATACGGTGTAGGGCGGCGTTGAGCTGACGGTTGCCGCCACGGCTGAGCCGATGACGGACGACGTTGCCCGACCAGACTGGTATCGGGGCCGTCCCGGTATGAGATGCATAGGCCGCACGAGAGCGGAAGCGACCGATGCCAGCGGTCTCGGCGACGAGCTTGGCGGCGGTTAGCGAACCACATCCAAACAGGCCCATCAGGTTCGGCGCGAGCGTCTCGGTCAGCTCGCCGATCTGCCGCGCAAGGTCATCGATCGCCTGAGTCATCTCTGAGATACGGGCCACGAGGTCTCGGGCGATACGAGCGCACGGCTCGAGCCGGCCGGCGAGTCGGAGGTCGATCCCCGCGAGCACGACCGGCACCGTGAGCCTGCGCGCTGGGGGCTCTGGAATGCCGAGTTCCACGAGGAACCAGCGTAGGCGAGACTGGTGGCCAGTTCGATCTGAGATCAGAACGTCCCGATAATCGACGAGCAGATGGAGCTCGCGTTCGCTGCCATCGAGTCGAGCAACTCGGCCAACGGATTCGCGCGGCCGACAACGCGGGAGGGTTCTCATCCTCGCGGCCGGCATCCGTCCAGACCACGATGACAGAAGGACATCAGGATTCACGCCTGAACGCTAGTCAAACGTTGTTAGAGGACAACTGAAATGACCGACTTGCGCGCCAAGGGCGCCATCAACAAGGCCAAAGGCCAGGTCCAGGAAGGGCTTGGTAAGTTGACGGGCGACAGGCACGAGGAAGCCAAGGGCAAGGTTAAGCAGGTTCAAGGCAGCGCCCAGCAGGGCTTGGGCGATCTTCAAGACGCCACCCGACGGCCGTCGAGCCGCTGACTAATGCGGATGGCGCGCATCCTCTAGAGCTCACGCGGAGGACGAGGGTTGTTCGCCTTTCGTCCCCAATCCGCGTCCCACGAAAGGAATTGCCACTATGGGCATCATCGCTTGGATCGTCCTCGGGGCCATCGCCGGCTTCATTACGAACCTGATCATGGGCGGCTCGGAAGGCGTCATTGCCACGATCATTCTGGGCATCGTCGGGGCTGTCGTCGGCGGCTACCTCGCCGGCACGGTCCTGGGAGTCGCTGACGTGACCGGCGTCAATGTCGAGAGCATCGTCGTCGCTGTGATCGGTGGCGTCGTCGTGGTCGCGGCCTACCGGCTGCTCATGGGCCAGCGCAACGCCCAGGTCTAGGAGTTCGATCCGACGGAACCACTCTGCATCCGACCGCCAACCGCGGATGCGGAGGGCTTGCACCATTCCGACGAGTACGTCGGCGACAAGCGCTCCTGAGCCGTAGCCCTGGCACGCGGAGGCTCGGGCTCTATGGCCACGCATCAGGCCGAGGCAGCAGGGCTTCGGCAAGTCCCCGATTTCGCCGGGAGGCGCAAACGATGAATGCTACCGAGGCCCGTCATGTGGGCAGCGATATGTCCGCGACCGTTATCGACGCCGCCGCCGATTTAGCGTCCAAGGCGCAGGAGGGCGCGGCCGCCGCGGTTGCGGGTGCCCGCATCGTCGCCGACGAGGTCGGGACCCGCCTGCCCGGCATCGCGTCGGCAGGTGCCGAAGGAGCCGCCGAGTCAGTGAAGATGCTCCAGGAGTTGTCCGATCCAAGGCTCAAACTGCTGATGGCATTCTCCATGGGCGTTGGGGCTGGGCTGTGGATGGCCGGTGCTCCACGTCTTATCACCCTCGCGGCGCTGTCTCCTGCGCTCGTGGCGGGTATCGCGATCGCATCGCGCAAGCGGGGCAATCAGGGCCTGGTTCACCGCCGGTAGGGCTGAACGCGTAGTTGGTCTCAGCGCGGCAGAAACCTGACAAGCGTGGCCGTTAGGGCGGCCGCAACCGAAACCCTCAACTAGCGACGGGGCTGCGACCTCCCGCACGCGCCGTCGTCTCGATTGAGCCATAGCGTTTGGTCCGCCAGCGAGCTTCCGCGCTGGAGGGTTCTCATCCTCGTGGCCGGCACCAGATACAGCCCAGACTGATGCAACGGCATGAAGATTAATGACTTACGGATGGTCTGCACGAAGTATCGGCCGAAGGAGATCGCTGTGGGAACTGCTGCGACTGCCGTAAAGAAATCGTTCACGCGCGAAGAGGCGCTCGCCGTCGCGACTAAACTCGGGATGGACTTCGAGGCGCTGAAGTACGACCTCGAGCAGTTCCGGAAGGGGCTGGACGTCGAGCTCGAGCACGGGCTGCGAAGCCCTAAGACCGACGTCACCGGAGACGATTCGATCACCACCGGGAAGATCGCGCTCGCCCACCTGAATGAGTTTTCGGACTACTACACTCGCCTGGCGGTCCTGGAGCGAGAGGCGGCCGACCACTGGAGCACCCGGAAGTAGCGCACGGGTCAGCGTGGACTATCCCGCTGACAAGGGCCCCAGCGTCTCGAGCCGTAGTGCGTGCCGTTCGGTCCGGATTGCGGCCCCTGCTCGCGGCCCCGACGAGTCCCCACGAGACGCGCGGTTCGAGCGTCCTTCGCCCTTCCGTGTTTGGAGCAACCGACGGCCTCGTGGCCAACGTGAGCCTGATCATGGGCGTCGCCGGTGCGTCGTCCGGTGACGCCCATACCGTCATCCTGGCCGGCATCGCTGGTCTCATGGCGGGGAGCTTCAGCATGGCCGTGGGTGAGTACATCTCGGTGCGTTCGCAGCACGAGCTCCTCGACTACCAGGTCGAGCTTCAGCGCCAGCAGCTTCGTCATACGCCCGACCAGGAGCGAGCCATCCTGGTGGAGATCTACGAGTCGAGAGGTCTGTCGCGAGGCGACGCGAACTTCATCGTGGATCGCCTCCTGGCCAAACCGAAGCGAGCGCTCGACACCTTCGTACGCGATGAGATCGGTCTCTCTGCTAAGACGATGGGCTCCCCAATCGCTGCCGCGGCGGGCTCGCTGCTTGCTTTCGCGCTCGGTGCCTCCGTGCCCCTGGCGCCTTTCCTGCTTCTGTCCGGAGCCACGGCCTTTGCGCTGACCATCGCCGCGACGCTGGCCGCGCTGTTCCTTGTCGGGCTGGGCGTGAGTCGACTCACTCACCGCCAGCCAGTTCGGTCCGGTCTTCGGCAAGCGGCGTTGGGGCTTCTGGCGGCCGCCACGACCTATGGGATCGGCGCCTTGCTCGGGACCGCCGTCCGCTGATCGATGCTGGCGCCCACTCCTCGGACCGCTTGCCGTCTAGCCGAATACCGTCGTCAAGATCAGGCCGACGGCCGCCACGCCCATGGCTATCGTCGTGACCCAACCGATGACATTCAGAAGACGACCGTTGGTCCGATCGCCCATCGCCGCGCGATCGTTGCAGACGATCATCAGTAGGAAGACGAGCGGCACGGCGATCAGGCCGTTCAAGACGGCGCTCAGTACAAGGGCCGTGATGGGATTGATCCCCAGGAAGTTGATGGCCATCCCGACAAGCGTCGCCGCGACGATAACAAGGTAGAACTGCGGCGCCCGAGTGAGCTTGTGATCGAGGCCGGATCGCCAGCCGAATGCCTCGGACACGCCGTAGGCCGCCGAACCCGTGAGGACAGGCACTGCCAGGACGCCGGCTCCGATGAGCCCGATGGCAAGCAGGAGGGCGGACGCGTCGCCGGCCAGGGGACGCAAAGCCTGCGCGGCATCGGTTGCTGAGGCGACATCATGCTTGCCCGCCACGAACAGAGTGGCGCCGGTGGTGAGGATGATGAAGTAGGCCACGATCTCCGAGAAGACCATCCCCGCAATCGTGTCCCACCGTGCGTATTTGAGCTCGAACCGAGTGGCCCCCTGGCGGTGTCGGAGGGTGCGCCGCCCGATGCTGATCTGCTCCTCCACTTCCTGGCTGGCCTGCCAGAAGAAGAGGTAGGGCGAGATGGTGGTGCCCAGGAGCGCGACGACGATTCCTATGTATTTCGGGTCAAACGAGATCGTGGGAACCAGCGATCCGATCAGGACCTTTACGACGTCGGGCCGCGCGAACAGGGCTGCCCCGATGTAAGCGAGCAGGGCCAGAGAAAGCCACTTGAAGACCTTCTCGATGAGGCGATAGCTGCCGAAGACCTGGAGGGCGATTATCCCGAGGCCGACGGGCACGACGAAGACGATGGTCTCGATCGGCGGCACGAGCAGGTTCATGGCCGCGGCTATCGCACCGATATCGGCGCCGGCATTCAAGGTGTTGGCAATGACCAGACCGATGACTGCCGGATAGAGGGCCCGGTGGTAATGCTCGCGCAGCACGCCCGCCAGACCTTTGCCGGTCACCAGGCCGATCTTGGCGCACATGTACTGGACGGCCGTCTGCATCGGCAGCATCGCGATAGTCGTCCAGAGCGTGGCAAAGCCGTACTGCGCGCCGGCCTGGGCATAGGTCCCGATGCCCGAAGGATCGTCGTCTGATGCCCCGGTGATCAGGCCCGGACCAAGGGCTTTGCCGAGGCGCCTCAGTGGATTCTTCTCGGCCCGAAGCTCGACTGCCTTGGGATCTACGGGCCGGTCGGAGTGCACCCGCGGCTCGGCAGCTCTGGTCGATGGGTTCCGTTCGGGCAAGCCAGACCTCCTCCCCTCTCTACTCTAGGCTAGCCGTCCGCAGCGCCAAGTACGTGGTCGCGAGACCCTGGCCCGCGGAGCACGACAGGCTCTACTGCCTGCGTGCGAGGCACACGCCCAAGCGCTCAGCGTCGGCGGCGTCGGGCCGGCCCGAGGGTCAGCCAGTCAACCATGGCGCCAACGCCCCAAGCCATCAACCGCAGGATCCAATAGACGATGGCCAGCGGCCACGCCACGATCAGGAGAAGAATCGTGATGAGGCAGCCATGGTCGCCGCCCTGGCGGACGACGATGATTTGCGGACGCTCGCTACCCATTGCTCGCGACGAGTGGAGCTCGGGTCATATCCAACCCTGCTGCGGCGTCCTCTTCATCCTGGCGCTCGTAGCGGCCGGGCAGGCCGTCTATCGCTCCATTCTCGTTTGACGGGCCGCCGGGCACGGCATCGATGGGCGGCAATGGTCCGACATTGGCCCCGATTGAGTCTTCGTTGAGCCGCGCGTCCCCCGTCGGGTCGGTGACGATGTCGACGGCGTCCGGGGTGCCCGGACTGGTAGCACTGTCGTTGGTCACGGGATCTCCTTCAGGTACGCGGGCGATGAATGTGCGGATCACGTGCTAGTGGTCGTGAGAACCGTGGCGTCGTTGTTCGGGCGCGTTTGAAGTCGCGTCCGACCAGCTGCCGGACCAGGAATCTGAAGAAGAATCGTCGTCCCTGACTGCCACGAACCCGGCGAACAGACTGTTGAGCATAGTCAGAGGCATGGCACCCCACGCTGCAGCAAGACCGCGCCCTCGCACTCGGGACGCGGTCTCGTTCAGCCTGAGGGATCGGCCGCCCTCAGATGCCCGATCCTCAGCGACGGTAGAAGCTGAAGCCGCCGCCGAACAGCAGAATCAGAATGATGATGACGAGTAGGAGTTCCATGGGGACCTTCTTTCGTCCACAGCCTGCTTGTCCGCACCCGCCGGAACGAGGATGGAAACCCCATTTCCACGTGCTTGGCCGTTTTCCGGCTCCGACCCTATGGAATTCCATGAAAGGGAGCCCCACCGGTGACAAGGTTGGGTTGTCAAAGCAACCAGCACCGAGGAGGCTCCAGCCATGTTGTACGCCGGATTGGACCTGTCGCGCCAGAGGCTCGATGTGCACGTGCTCGATGAAGAAGGGCGAACGGTCGAGGTCCTAGCCATTCACCCAGACGCGGACGCCCTGCGCAGCCTCGCAGGGCACGTCCTACTCCACCGCGAGGAGGTTACCGCGGCCATAGAGTCCATGACTGGCGCGCGGTTCGTCCACGACACCCTTGAGCGGTGGGGCTGGGACGTCGCTATTGCAGATCCGGTGAAGGCCAAGGGTCTGGCGCCGCTCGCCGCCAAGACCGACAAGATCGACGCTCACGTGCTGGCCGAACTGGCCCGCCGCGACCTCGTGCCCGAGATCTGGCTGCCCACACCAGGCGTCCGCGCGGAGCGCGAGCGGGCCCGCTTCCGAATCCATCTGGTCCGCCACCGGAGCGCGTTGAAGTGTCGCATCCATGCCACGCTCATGAGCTTTGGCCACCCGGTCCCGGTGGCCGACCTGTTCGGGACCGCTGGCCGTCAACTACTCGCGGGCCTCGAGCTGTCCGAGCCCTGGGCAACCACCCTGGCCACGAGCCTGGCCATGGTCGACGAGCTCGACGAGCGCATCGATGAGTGCGGTCGAGAGATCGCCCGGCTCGGTGCAGACCACCCATACGTCCCGCTGTTGCTGACGGTACCCGGCGTGGGTCCGCTGCTCGCCTACACGATCTCCTCCGAGATCGGCGACATTGCTCGGTTCGCCAGTCCTAAGAAGCTCACCGGATACACCGGACTGTGCCCGCTCGTGCGCCAGTCTGGCAACCGGGACGTCCGTGGGCCGCTCGCCAAGAATGGCCCGAAGTACCTGCGCTGGGCGCTCATCGAGGCCGCCACCCACGCCGCCCGCGATCCGCGCTATCGCGATCGCTACGAGCGGAACAAGCGCCGCCTCGGCCGCCAGCGTGGCGCCAAGGTTGCCCGTGTCGATATCGCCCGCCAGCTGGCCGAAGCCATCTGGCACGTCCTCACAAAGAACGAACCCTTTGCCCCGGCAGGCCCCGCTATGAAACTGGTCGCGTGACGACCCCCTAATGGAATTGGGCCGCCGGCGCAGCCTCCCACCTGACCTGGTCCTTCGCCAACGAGAGAAGGCCATAGAGAGATGAGCGCTGCTCGATTCGTTGATCAGTCCGCCGGGCCGTGAGGCCGGCCTGGGCTGAAATCACACGCGAGGTGCCCAGCTTGACCGCGGGCTCCCTTTCATAGAGTTTCATAGCGTCAGGACCCTGAGCGTGGGCGCTCGGGCCGAGTCGTCGCGGTCTGCGAGCAGCGGAGACGAACGCCTCCTCTAACCAATCCAGCTGACAACGGGCTCGTTGCGCGGGACTGGGACAGGCTGGCTCGCAGGGTAGCCGACGATGATCGGGGCTACCGGCACGCATCCTTCAGGCAGGCCGAGGAGCCGCTTGCCCTCGGGGGTGTTGAGGTAGAACTGGACATTGCCGATCCAGCAGCTGCCGAGACCCAGGCTCCAGCCCGCGAGCATCAGGTTCTGGGCGGCAAGGGCGCAATCCTCCACTGCCCAGGTCGAAGACTCGACGGCCGAGATGAGGACCAATGCGGGGGCGTGTTGCAGCAGATGGTTGGCCGGGTCGGCCATTCTGGCCCGTCGCTCCTCATTGCCATGCCCGGCCGGCAGTGTGGCCAGCTGGTATGTCTTAGCCTCGGTCGAAAGGCGATCGAGCAGTTCGGGGTCCCGTACGACTGTGAAGCGCCATGGCTGACCGTTGCGAGCGCTGGGAGCGTTCACGGCAGCGGTCAGCAACCGGGCGATGATCGAGTCGTCTGGCCGCTGGCTGGTGTAGTCGCGAACCGATCGCCGTCCGGAAATCGCCTGAAGCAGATCCATTGCCATCCTCACGTCCTAGAAGAGCCGGCCAGAGACAAGCGACGGGGCTGCCCTGCAGCCGGGCGCGGCCGGCCGGACCGGGGATCTGGCCGATCCCCGTCGACTCGTCGAGCGAGCACGCCGAGCGACGACATTGTCCCAGACAGTGGACAGCCGAGTCTGGCGGAGTACTGAGCGTAAAGCATGCGGGTGTCCGCTACACCATGAGTGAATAGCGCTCCTGGTCAGATGCTCGGCCAGCGGCGCCGGCTAGAAACGGACCGGCGCCCCGTGGCCCGTGCAGAGCAGCTTCGTCGGCAGCGCCTTGATCCGCTCGGCGGAGGCCTGCGCCTGAGCTGGATCGAGCGCAAGACGCGGCCTGGGCGGGCGGACCTGCCCAGCGTTGTTGCTGATCAGCGCATCTCCGGAGAACACCACGCCGTCCTCGCGGACCAAGACGATGCTCCCGGCGGTGTGACCCGGCACGTGAATGACCGTCAGGCCACCGACAACATCCCCATCCTTGAGGAGCAGGTCTGGCGCCATGTGCCGAATCCTGAACAGCCGACCGAACACGGCCATCAGAGGCCCGCCCTTCTGGGCCCGCCGCCGCCCCGCGAGGACAGGCCCGTCGAGTTCGTGGATGGCGACCTTGGCGCCCGTCAGCTCCTTGAGCCGCGCGACACTGCCGATGTGGTCCATGTCGGAGTGCGTAAGGACGATGTAGCGCAGGTCGGCCGCGTGACCGCCGGTGCTCTCGATGTAGGCCAGGATCCGCTTAGCGTTCCCAGGCATGCCGGTATCGACCAGGAGGAGGCCATCATCGATCGCCACCAGGTAGACATTGGCCGCTCTCAGGCCATCGACCTTGTAGACGCCGGCGGCAATTTGCATCGCCGGCATTATGGCGCGGCAGCCGACGCTGCATCCGCCGTGGGGTTCGCCTTCGGCACGTCGCCACATCGACTTGCCCGGAGCACGCTATCGCCAGATCAAGTTCACACCTACGGATGATCCGGCCCTCGCTCCCTTCACGGCGGCGTATGACGTCATGGGCGATGGGTCGCTGGTCCTTCTACCTACTCCGGGACACACACCCGGTTCGATGTCCCTCCTGGTCCGGCGTCCTGGCAGGGTGCCTTTGCTGCTTGTCGGCGACCTGACCTACGAGTCGCAGCTGCTCGAGGCGGGCCGGATTCCCGGCGTTGGGGATAAGGCCGAGCTTCATCGGGCGTCGGCATTGGTCCGGCAGCTCGAGGAGCGCAATCCGGGCCTGGTCATCCTTCCGGCCCACGATCCAGGCGCGGCCGAGCGACTGCGCTTCGCGAACGCCTGAGGCGGCGACGGCGTCGGTCAACAATCTGCGCCGAATTACCCGGCTCGGGCAGGCTTACGTTGCCACACGCCTGGCCGCCGGCGACACCAAGACCGAGGCGATCCGAGCTAGGTCGGGCTGGCGCCTCCATTCATGACGATCGGTAGCGGCGCGGGGAAGGTTGGCCCGCTCGCCTTACTCACTGCCTCGGCGTCTTCGGCAAGGGGTTAGAACCGTACTGCCTCCGCGCCAGGTCACCGAGGCCGGCGCGGTCGAGCAGGTCGAGAGGGGCCAGCATCGTGAGCTGCACCACCCCCGGCAGCCGAGCAATCTCGACGTTACCGCTGATCGTGCAGCGGTTGCGAACCTCTGCCTGGCTGATGCCAAGCAGTGTCGCCGCTCTCGCGATGGCGTTGTCGGCGGCATCGTTGATGGTGGGACCAGAGCCGATGAACTGGACCGGGGCGACGCCCGCCTGGACCTGCACGCCGTGGTGCTCACCGAGTTTGCGCCCCCGCTCGATCTCGCTGGTCGTGAACGGCCGGGCGATCCAGGGCAGGTCTTCGGCGACCGGCAGCAGGACCGGCCCCTCGAGGTGTACGCCCTTCAGCACGTCCACCCTCACTTCGACTTCCGCCGTAATGTCGGTCGTGTGCAGCGCGAGCTCCCCGTCGCCCTCGTTGGCGTGAGAGTCACCGATGTAGATCCCGCCGCCGTCCACCTTGACCGGGACCACGAGGATGGCCCCGGCGCGCACCGAGTCGCAATCGAGGTGACCGTCGGTGCGATGCTCCTTGAGCTCATCCGCGGTCATAGCGAACTTGTGAGAGGCCCCGACGAGGAACGACCCAAAGTCGCCGGCGTTGTGGGAGTCGGGCATGTCTTTCGACGGTATCGTGCCGATGTTGCCGATGAACGAGCGCAGTCGCGAGAGAGTGCCGGGGATAGTGTGGGGTTCATACACGAGGATCGGGTGCTGTTCGCTGCCCTCGGGCAGGCCAGCGACCTCGCGAGCGTCGAGCGCGAACGCGTGGGCGACCCGCTCGTCGACTGTCAGGCCCATGACCCGGTCGTCGTCGAACGCGATCGTGTATCCCTCGTCGAACTTGAACGGGCTGCACTCGGCGCCGCAGCTCGCGCACCGCACGGCGTCGGGACCCGTGCCCTCGAGGCGGGTCTCCGGCCAGAGCGTGCCACACCCGGGGCACTTGTGGTCGACGAATGGGTCGCTCCCGAACGCGGCCGGATTGGTGGTCATTGTTCCCGAGCTGGTCGCGCGGGAACGGACCTCGACCTTGTCGATGCTGATGGCAATAGCGTCGCCCACCCTGGCGCCTTCGACGGCCACCGGCCAGGAGACCTCGTGACCCCCGGCGAAGATGGGCGTGATCATCGGGCCCCAGCAGCCGGGCGGTGTGACGGTGCGGATCCGTCCGCCGTCTCTGACAGTCCCAGCGGTCCCGAGGCTCGGCCCGACCACGCCGCGCGTGTACCTGGTTACGACGACGAGATCGGGGGACTCGACGATGGTTTTCATGATGGCATCCTTCTTGTCCACAGGCCGCGCCTCGGCATCTTCCGAAGACGACATTCAGTATCCGCCGGCCACTGGTGCAAGGGTCAGGGCCATTGGTGCCGAAGTGGCGACGGGCCGCACCGACCCCTGAACGCCGCTGCCGCGCCGCCGGACCGCCACAATGCGAGCCACATCTTGGGGCAGGCCCAAGGGCGGGACTTGTGCCTGGGGCGGGGCGCCGGTCTGGCGTTTTCAGCCGGGAGCGCGTTGTTCCTTGACGACTTCAGAGAAAGTCAGGGCCGACAACCTCCTTGGGCAGGCACCGACTCGACCTCCCGGCGGGGCGGAGCTGTCCTGGCCCGGGCGTAGGTAACTCCTGGCACCATGCGCGGTTAGTCTCTGCGGAAGGGGCGAAACGCGGCCGAGACTTCAGGAACGGGACCCATGGTTTCGCTCCGCCTCCGACTCCCGAGCCGGGCGAAGGCTCTTCTCGACCCAGTGCGTCCTCTCGTCGGATGTCCAGGTCTGCCATTGATCGGGGATCCTTCGCCTAGATCCCGACTGTGTGAGTTCCGTCGAGAGGATCCTCTCGAAAGCCTCCGACCAGATGGTGCCGAGCCAAGAACTCAAGACCCGGCTCGTTCGACCCGATCGCAGGAGGCTTGTCAGGCTTCCGTCGAATCGGGGATCGCCTTCGAGGTACCAGCCGCCGGAACCATCACGCTGTCGCCGGCCGAGCCGTGGCGTCAGGTGAGCGTAGTCGTCGACAAGGACTGTCTCTCGGGTCCATTGGGGCGCCCGAAGGCCGGGGGGCGGACAGCAAAACGCCCAAAGGAACTGGCTGTCCATCGACTGGCGCACCGGCAATCGCGATTGCTCGTGATCGTCGATCCGCCGCCGGATCCGTTGCCGGCAGCCTTGCGGTCGTCGGCCCGGTCTCCCGGTACCGTTCCGGAGATTGCTCCCTGGTCCGGTTCGACAGTGAATGTCGGCCCCTTCGGGCAAGATTTAGAATCAATGTTCGAAGTGATCCGCACAAGGGACTTGTCCACCAACTGGCGGCCCGTTTCCCGTACTTATCCACCAAACCCGCGGGCGGTATGGCGGAATGTGCAGAAGCCTGACTCGATCCGTTGTCGCCAATGGCTCCCTGGCTCCCGTTCGGCGCCGTCGAGACGAGTGCAATGCAGCCATCGTGTGGACCTTCGCGGGCCCAATCAGTAACGGCTGGCCTATCCGGGACGCTGGTCCAGGTCGACCTTCTCATGTCGGACGGGGACGTGGGCCTTCGGCGGGCGCCTCCCACATCGCGATGTGCGTCATGAAGTGGTCGCACGCGGCGCCGTGCCAGTGCCATTCGCGAGCGGGCGTGTAGATCGTGTCGCCGGGGTGGATCTCGATGACCGCCCCACCGCGGGACTGGATCAGCCCGACGCCTTCGGTCACGTGCAGGGTTTGTCCCATGGCATGCGCGTGCCAGGCGTTGCGGGCGCCAGGTGCGAAGCGGACGACGTTGACGCGGATCCGGGACGGCTCTTCGCCCCGCGCGATCACGTCGAACCAGGCATCGCCCGTGAAGGTCTCGGCAGGGGCCTTGACCGTCGGCGGCCTCCTGAGGATGTGCATCTTGTGCTCCTTGTTGTCGGGTGCGAGACGGCGGCCGGCTAGAGGCCCGTCTTCGCCTCCAGGGCGTCGGGGTAGCGTGCCCCCTGGATGGTGATCTTCGAAGCGGCGCTGTCGATCATGCGCAAGTCCTCAGGGGTGAGCACGACGGCAGCCGCGCTCATGTTCTCCTCGAGGCGCAGCAGCTTCGTGGTGCCGGGGATCGGCACGATCCACGGCTTCTGGGCGAGGAGCCAGGCAAGCGCAATCTGAGCCGGCGTCGCGTTCTTCCCGTCCGCGATCGTGCGAAGCAGATCGACCAGGGCCTGGTTCGCCTTCCGAGCCTCAGGCGTGAAGCGAGGGACGATGTTGCGGAAGTCGGTGCTGTCGAACGTCGTGTGCTCGTCGATCTTGCCCGTGAGGAAGCCCTTGCCGAGCGGGCTGAACGGAACGAACCCGATGCCGAGTTCCTCGAGCGTCGGCAGCAGCTCCTCTTCCGGCCGTCTCCACCACAGCGAGTACTCGCTCTGGACGGCGGTGACCGGCTGGATGGCGTGCGCGCGACGGATCGTCTGCGCGCCGGCCTCTGAAAGGCCGAAGTGCTTGACCTTGCCCTGCGCGATCAAGTCCTTCACCGCTCCCGCGACATCTTCGATGGGTACGTCCGGGTCAACCCGGTGCTGGTAGAAGAGGTCGATGGTTTCGACTCGGAGCCGCTTGAGTGAGCCCTCGGCAGCCTCCCTGATGTGCTCAGGACGACTGTCGAGCCCATTCCACCTTGCCTCGCCGACGGAAGCAGGCTTGAACCCGAACTTGGTGGCGATCACCACTTGCCCACGGAAGGGGGCCAGGGCCTCCCCCACGAGTTCTTCGTTCGTGAACGGTCCGTACACCTCGGCGGTGTCGAAGAACGTCACGCCGCGTTCGACGGCGGCGCGGACAAGCAAGACCATTTCCTTCGGGTCTGGCAACGGAGTGTAGGAAAAGCTCATGCCCATGCAGCCGAGGCCCATGGCCGAGACTTCGAGATTCGCGCCCAGTGTGCGCTTCTGCATCGTCAGTTCTCCTTCTGTCTGGCAGCGCGTTCAGCGCGGCACGAGTTCGAGCGTCGCGGACCGGGCCTGCGGCCTCTGGATGTGGTCGATGCCGGTCGAGTTCCGGTACTTCGCTCGATAGGCGGCATCGAGCGCGTCGTTGATGTCGTTGGGGACGTCCACGAACGTCACGTCTTTGTCCACGCCGCCGGCCCGTATGTGGCCTTCGTGAGTTGCCTGCGTGCCGCGGAACCAGGCGGCGTCGCGCCCGTTCACAGAACGGACGTAGAGCCTGCCGTCGTGCGCGACTGCCCAGATCGGCACCGAGTTTCGGAGGGTACCGTCGGCGCTGCGCGCCGCGATGTAGAGGATGGCTGCCGCTCCAATCCTTGCGACCTCGTCGCGCGTCCAAGTGGCCATCAGATCGCTCCAATCCGCACGAGCGACTTGATCGCCCGTCGCTCATCCATCGCAGCGTAAGCCTCGGCGATGCCGGCCAGGTCCGTCTCGAAGTCGAAGACGCGGCCGGGGTTGATGCGCCCGGCGAGGACGTCGTCCATGAGCTCTGGCAGATACCGACGCGCGGGCGACACGCCGCCGCGCAGGCCGATGTTCCGGAAGATCACCGTCTCAATCGGCACATGGACGTCATGGGGAGCGCCGATGGCGCCGACGACGGAGCCCGGCCGGGCGATCGCGAACGCCGTCGCCATCGACTGGTTCGTGCCGACGCACTCGAGGGCGGCGTCGACGCCGATGCCACCGGTCATCTCCATGACCGCGGTGGTCGCGGCCTCGCCGCGCTCGGCGACGATGTCGGTGGCGCCGAACTCGCGCGCCAGCGCCTGGCGGGCGGGGTTCCGGGACAACGCGATGATCCGCTCGGCGCCGAGACGCCCGGCCGCGATCATCGCGCACAGGCCGACGGCACCGTCGCCGACGACCGCCACCACGCTCCCAGGCTTGACCCCGCCGCTGACGGCCGCGTGGTGGCCGGTGCACATCACATCGGAGAGCGCGAGGAGCGAGCGCATGGTCTCGGCCGAGTGGCCGGAGCCCGGGACCTTCACGAGAGTCGTGCCCGCGAGGGGAACCCGGACCGCCTCACCCTGGCCGCCATCGATCCCGTGGTTCCCGAACCCGCCGCCGTTTGCGCAATTCGACGACCAGCCGGCGAGGCAGTGCGGGCAGGTGCCGTCGCTGTAGGTGAAGGGAGCGACGACGAAGTCGCCCTTCGCGATGCCGCTGACGGCCGACCCGACCTCGGCAACAACGCCGACGAACTCGTGCCCAATCGGGCCGAGGTCGTGCGGCGACTCGCCGCGGTAGTACCAGAGGTCGGAACCGCAGACGCAGCCCATGACCACACGCACGATGGCGTCTGTCGGGGAGGTGATGGCGGGGTCGGGCCTGTCGCCGACGTCGATCCGGCGGGGGCCGTTGAAGATCGCGGCTTGCATTTCGCTCCTGGCACTGATGGCCGTTCCTGATGTCGCCGCTATCCAACCACTGCTCGTGACGTCGAGGAAGGCACCCGTGATAGGGGTACCACGAGTACCTCCCATTCGGCGCGATACCCGCGTACCGTGCACGTGACATGAGCAACGCCAACGAGATCCGCGAGTTCCTGACCACCCGCCGGGCGAAGGTCACGCCCGGCCGCGCCGGCCTGCCCGCGTATGGCCGGCAGCGCCGGGTACCGGGCCTGCGGCGCGAGGAGGTGGCGCTCCTCGCGGGCATCAGCGTCGAGTACTACACGCGGCTCGAGCGCGGGAACGCTCACGGGGTGTCCGACGAAGTGCTCGACGCCGTGAGTCGCGCCCTCCAGCTCGACGAGGCCGAGCGCGCGCACCTGCTCGACCTGATGCGCACCGCGAACGCGGAGCGGCCGCCGCGCCGGACCGCAGCGCCACAACGGGTCCGCCCGAGCATCCAGCGGATCGTCGACTCCATGGCGGGCGTGCCCGCGTTCGTACGCAACGGCCGCTTCGACATCCTGCATGCCAACCAGTTGGCGGCCGCGCTGTACTCCGAGCATTTCCGCGACCCCGTGCGGCCGCCGAACTCGGCCCACTTTGTGTTCCTCGATCCTCGGGCGAGAACCTTCTACGCCGACTGGGAGACGACCGCTCACGACATCGTCGCGACGCTTCGGGGCGAGGCCGGGCGGAACCCCTACGACCGTGCCCTGTCCGACCTCATCGGACTGCTCTCCACCCGCAGCGACGAGTTTCGGGTTCGATGGGCCAGCCACGACGTGCGCTTCCACCGAACCGGCACGAAGCGCCTTCACCACCCGTTGGTCGGCGACCTGACCCTCGCCTACGAATCTCTCGAGCTCCCCGCCGACCCCGGCCTGACGATCGTCACGTACTCCGCCGAGCCGGGCTCAGCCTCCGAGGGGGCGCTGCTCGAACTCGGGCGCTGGGCGTCCACGCGCGCCAAGCTGTCAGCCGTCGAGAGACCGAGCGAGGTCTGAGCGGTCGACGATCCGCGAGCCGCCCTTATCGCCTGGGTGGCGTCGGCTCAGGCGGGGACGAACCGAACGATGATTCGGTAGTTATCCGTTGCGCCGTCGCATGTCTGAAGCGTGATGACCGGGCCCGCGGTGGAAGCCCACGCGGCGCCCCGGCCCCAAACCGCCACGGGCAGATCCTCTACCCAGAGCAGTCGGTATCTGTGGACTACGCCGGCGCCGTCCGCATACGACGCGGTCAGGCCGGCGCTCAGCAATCCGGAGTGGTAGCCGTCGTGTATCGGGGCGAACGCTCCCCACGCATGTCCCGTCAAGTAGAGGTTGTTCTTGCCCGCACACGGCCAATACCAGATGCCGTTGGGGATCAGCACTCCACAGCTCGTGGTGCCGACCGTCGAGTCGATGCCCAGCGTCGGAATCGCAAAGCGGTTCCGGCCTCCAAATACCACGGCGTTCGGCGGCTCCGCGGTCCGGCTCTGCGGCGACGGCCGTACCACGAACCCCTCGGGGGCGGCGATACCCTGTGGCGCCGACCGCACGGCCATAGGCGATGCTGGAGTCGGCGCGGTCTGGGTCGGCGAGGAGACCGGCAACGGGGAGTAATCCGCCGAGACGGGTACCTGCGCGATTGGGCCCTTCTCGACCGGCTCGGGCGATGCCGCAGAGGTTGAGCCCGCCGCTATGAGCAGACACGCGAGTGCCGACGCCGCCAGTAGCCCCCGGCTCGTGGAAAAGGGACGCCGTCTCGGAAGCGACGGGGGCCGCTGTTCGGCGACGGGCTGAGCGATCGTGGTTCGGACATAGAGCGGGTCCTCTGTGCCTGCACACACCTCCCATGGATTCCCGGGCAGGAGGAGATGAGGGTGACGGCGCGGCATGCGAGTGACCGGGCAATGCGACCCTGACGAAGGCTTGCGAAGGTCACTCGGAACTTGGCGGCCCCGACTTCATGGCGGGCATGTGCCCCCGCCTACGACACATTCGTCCCTGCGCTGCGTGGCACGAACGTCTCTCGGATCACGACCCAAGGCCTAGGACGATCTGGTGAACTTGCAGGACGTAACCGGCCGCTACTCCCAGCGGAACGAGCGGTAGGCGAGGGCGGCGCAGACGATCGCGATGGCGGCGACGATCCAGAGTTCGGCGAGGCTCGACCCCCGCCCGATCCAGGGATCCTGCATGGAAATGGCGACATGCGTCAGCGGCAGCGCCAGAGCCGCCTGCCTCATCGTGTCCGGAAGCACCTCCCTCGGCGGGCCCACTCCGGAGGTCATCTCGGACAGGAAGAAGAGGAGCAGGCCGACCGCCTGGGCGGCCTGGGCATTGGGCAGGACGGCGCCAAGGAAGACGCCGATCGCGACGCAGGCGATCGTGCCGAGGGCAAAGGCGAGCAGGACGCCGGCCGGAGAAACGGGCGCCGCCCGGAGCCGCCGCATCACGAACGAGAAGGCGAGCATGACGATCAGGTGATGGCGTCGAACCGGCGTCGAATCTAGGGTTGCCAACAGCGTTCGTACCAATCATTGTGGGCGGGGGTGGTCGGGGCATCTGCGTGCCTCCGGTGGACTGGAAAGTCGATCCACCGGTTCAACGGGAGCGAGTTGGCCACCGACGCTTCCCGTACCGGATGGTCCAGGCGCCGGCAAGGTTGTGGGCCATCCGTCGTGGGATGGATTCGCGAATGGCGTATCGTCGGGCAGCAGCGGGTCGGCCGGGACGGTTTCCGATTCCGAGGGTGATGGGCCGGGTCGCCGTCGCTGCGGTCCAGACCCTGCTGGCGCTGCTCGTGATCGGAGTGGCGCCGTCTCTGGCCGGCTCGACCGGATCGTACGGCGCGGGCGCGGGATCTTCGTCCCGCAGCTGGGCCGCGGCGGCGCCGACGAGCGGGGCGACCTACACGGCCATCCCACCGCGGCGCATCCTCGACACGCGCCCGACGATCCCGAGCGGCAATCCCACCAACATCGGCCTGTCGGGCAAGTTCGTGGCCGGCACGGTCCGGCGGTTTGCCGTGGCCGGAGCCCGCTACGTCGGAGGCGGAAGCGCACCGGCCATCCCGGCCAACGCGGTCGCTATAACGGGCAACCTCACGATCGTGTACGAGACCGCGCCCGGCGTCATCGATCTGGGCCCGGCGGTGACCCCCGACGGGGCCACCAGCTCGCTCAACTTCGTGCCGGGTGACACGCGGGCCAATAACGTGACGCTCGGCCTCGCCACTGACGGCTACCTCTCGGCGGTCTATCGCACTCCGTCCGCGGGCGCCACCACCGATCTCATCTTCGATCTGACCGGCTACTTCACGCCCGGAGCGGGTGGGGCCACGTACCACACGGTGGTCACCCCCGGGCGCGTCCTCGACACGAGACCCACCTACGGCGGGGTGACCCACATCGGCCCGCTCACGAAGCTGCCCAACCGGGTCGTCAAGAGCTTCCCGGTGGTCGGGGTGACCGGCCTTGGCTGGTCGAGTCCCCAGGTGCCATCGACCGCCGTCGCGGTCACCGGCAACGTGACCGTCACCAACGCCACCAGTCTCGGCTACGTCGCGCTTGGTCCGACCATGAGCACCTTCCCTTCGACCTCCACGGCCAACGTGGCGGCCTGGACCAACGTCGCCAACGGGGTCACCGTGGCTCTATACAGGGGCAGCCTCTCGGTGGTGTGGTGCGGCACGACCGGTTCGAGCGCGGATGTCATCTTCGACGTGACCGGCTACTTCACGTCAGGTCCGGATGGTCTGTACTACTACCCCATCGCCCCGTCGCGGGTCCTGGACTCCTCCAAGAACCTGGGCATCACAGGCCCCTTCCCGAGCCGGACGGCCCAGCTCTTCACGCTCCCCGGCGTCCCGACCGGTGCCGCCGGCATCAGCGGCAACCTGACCCTGCTCACGCCTTCGACCAACGGCTGGGCCCTGATCACGCCTGAGATAGTGGCCGCACCCAAGACCTCCACGGTCAATGCCTCGGCCGGCCACTCGGAGGCCAACGGGTTCGACGTCACCATCGGCACGTCCAACCACGTAGCTCTCGAGTGGGCCGGAGAGGTCGGCTCCACGGCCAACCTGTCTCTCGACATCACCGGCTACTGGACGCCCGACACGAGCGCGCCCGCCACGTGGACCCTGGACATCTCGGATCCGCGGGCGGACCGCTGGCAGGATCCCGATCTAACGGCGTGCACTGCCGCGGCGACGGCATCGATGCTGAACGACATCTACTACACCGGCTCGGCCTCCGGCCTGGTCTGGCAGCCGACCACCTCTTATACGGATCAGGAGGCGATCCTGGCCTACGAGCGCGCCAACATGACGATGCTCACGACCTCGGCCGGCACGGACCCGCACGGCTGGCGGAATGCCCTCAACTACTACGGCTGGGGCAGCGTGACCGCCGCGGTCTATCGCGACTCGTCCTACGGATCCTTCGACACGGCCGCCAAGGCGGTGGTTTCGGCTCTGGCCCGGTACCACAAGCCGGTGGGGATCCTTGCCCACGCCGGCCGCCATTCGCAGTACGTCGTCGGCTACATGGTCACGGGGGACGATCCGAGCACAGGCTCGACGAACTTCACGATCATGGGCGTGGACCTGACAGATACCCTGCAATCTGCCGGCTATCGCGACACTTGGGTCTACGTTGCCGACTGGCGCTCCGGCAGCGCGTCGATCCAGTTCTCCCCGTACCTCGAGACCGACTCACCGTACCAGGATCCCATCGACGGCCAGGTCGGTACGACCGAGTGGTACGGAAAGTGGGTCGTCATCGATCCTGTTGGGTAGTCTTGGGGCCGCCCAACTATCCCATCTCAAGAGGTCAACGCGACCGTACGGCGCTGGCGGTTCGGGCCCGGCCCGCGGTGCCGACCGGCCCTTTGGGGTCGAATCTCGCTCGTCGTGTATGCTTAGCGCCTTCGTGAACGAATGGACGCTACGGTCGGCGTCCCGGTAACTCACCGCCCGATCCCGATCCACTCCCTCGCCCTGACCGGCCCCGCAGATGAAATGTCGCGGGTGGGCTCGTCAGGAGCTTTGCTCTAATGTCTTCCGTCCAGCTCGGCCTTGTGCCCGAGCGCCTCGAGTCGCCCGCCAATCTTGCGCCGGCGACCGAACTTCCCGCCTTCGATCAGCTCGGGTTGACGCCCGACCTCCTTCGCACCGTGGCCAAGCAGGGCTACACCGTGCCCACGCCCGTCCAGGCCCAGTCGATCCCGATCGTCCTGGCCGGCCGCGACATCCTCGCCGGCGCCCAGACCGGGACAGGCAAGACGGCGGCGTTCGTGCTGCCGATCCTCCAGCTACTCGATGCCAGCCGGCCCGCGGTGCGCTACATGCCCGCCGGTAAGCCGCGCCGCCGCGGCGAGACCGGCTTGCCGATCCGTTGTCTCGTCCTCACACCGACGCGCGAGCTTGCCCTTCAGATCGAGGAAAGCGTTCGAACCTACGGCGCCGAGAAGCCTGTCGGTTCGACCACGATCTACGGCGGCGTTGGCTTCCAGCCCCAGGTCCAGGCGCTGCGCACCGGACCCGAGATCGTCGTCGCCACGCCGGGCCGCCTGCTAGACCACGCCGCGCAGCGAACCATCGACCTGTCGTCGGTCGAGATCCTCGTCCTCGATGAGGCCGACCGGATGCTGGACATGGGCTTCATCCGCGACATCCGCCGCATCATCGACCTGCTGCCGGCCCACCGCCAGAACCTGATGTTCTCGGCGACCTTCTCCGACGAGATCCGGGACCTCGCCGCCGGGATCCTCCGCGACCCGGCCTACGTCCAGATCGCGCGCCGCAATGCACCCATCGAGCTGGTTCGCCAGGTCGTCTACCCGGTCGACCGCGAGCGCAAGCGCGAGCTGCTGAGCCACCTCATCCGAACCGGCCGAATCGACCGGGCGCTCGTCTTCACTCGAACCAAGCACGGCGCCAACCGGCTGGCCGAACAGCTCGTCATGGACGGGATCAGCGCCGGCGCGATCCACGGCAACAAGAGCCAGAGCCAGCGAGTCAAGGCCCTGGACGACTTCAAGGCCGGCCGCGTCGCGATCCTGGTCGCCACCGAGGTCGCTTCGCGCGGTCTCGACATCGACGGACTGCCGCATGTCGTCAACTTCGAGATGCCCACGGTCCCGCAGGACTATGTCCACCGGATCGGCCGAACCGGTCGCGCCGGGATGGAGGGCGACGCCGTCTCGCTGGTCTGCATCGACGAGAACATGCTCCTGGCCGATATCGAGTCGCTGCTCCGCGCGCGCATCACCCGGGAAGTCATTCCGGGGTTCGAGGTCGATCCGTCGATCAAGCGCGAGACGATCCGCCAGCGCAGTGTCGGCTACGGCCTCGGCCGCAGCCGCCCCGTCGAGGGCCGGCGCCCGATGGCGCCGCGTGGCGTTGCGGCGCGGCCTGCCGCGGCGCGGCAGACCGCGCCGAGCCGACCTCCTCAGTCGGTTGCGCCGGGCGGCTACCGCCGGCCGATCCCAACCGAGTACCGCCGGCCACAGGGTGGCGCCAGCCAGGCTGCCCCTCGCGGGTTCAATCAATCGATGCCTGTCGAGCCACGTCGCAACTCGGCCGTGGGATACCGCCGGCCGTCCCCGAGCGACTTCAACCAGGCCCCGAGCGCGCCGTCGATCGGCTATGCCCCGGGCCGCCGCCCGGATCGCTTCAACGGTGGCACCGCCCGACCCTCGCAGGGCCCGGCCGACCGGCAGTCCACCGGACGGCCAGCTGCGCGCGGGTTTCGGCAGCCCGACCGGCGCTACGCCCCGTCTCGCGGCAACGGCGGTTACGACCAGTCGTCCGGCGAGCGTCGAGTCGGCCATTCGTCCATGCCGGGCGAGCGGATCGCACGATCGGGCAGTCGCCCGGCCTGACCACCGGCCAACGGAGTCTCGGGCCGGGCTTGCGAGCTGACTGTTCGACGTCGTACCACGAATGCGTTAGCTCTCGCATCGAGTCGATGGTTTCCGCTGACGTCTCTGCCGACGTGTCGGGGATGCTTGCGACGGCCCGCCGTCCTCGTCTCCGACGTGCCGACGGATGGCGAGTTTTCATCCTACCGGGACGAGTACGCCAGGGCCTAGCCTGCCAGAAATGGGGCGAGCCTGTGCCACGACGTGCCCCTTTCGAGGTTCCCTGTAGTGGATGCTGCGGATCTGATTCCTACGGCCATGGAGGGCCGCTACCGCAGTCTCCTGGAAGCCGCTCCGGACGCCATGGTGGTCGTGAACGGGGCGGGCGAAATAGTCCTCCTCAATCTCCAGGCCGAGAAGCAGTTCGGCTACCACCGCGACGAGCTCGTCGGGCAACAGGTCACCAACATCATCCCCGAGGGCTTCGCCGAACGGCTCATCGCCGACGGCCTTCTCTCCGCCGCCGACGCCCTGGCCCGGCAGATCGGGACCGGCATCGAGCTGGTGGCGCTGCGCAAGGACGGAACCGAGTTCCCGATCGAGCTGATGCTGAGCCCCCTGGAAGGCTCCGCTGGGATCCTCGTCACCGCGGCCATCCGCGACATCAGCGTGCGCAAGGCCGCCGAAGAGCGCCTGGCCCACCTCGCGGCGCTCGTCGAGTCCAGCGACGAGGCCATCTTCAGCAAAGCCCTCGACGGCACCGTCCTCAGTTGGAACCGGGGTGCCGAGAAGCTCTATGGCTACACACCGCAGCAGATCGTCGGGAGACCGATCTCCCTGCTCTTGCCGCCCGACCGCCCACATGAAGTCGAGGACATGATCGAGAGACTCCAGCGAGGCGAAGCGATCGAACACTTCGAGACAGTGCGTGTCTGCAAGAGCGGAAGTCTGATCGACGTATCGGTGACCGTTTCGCCAATCAAGGATGCTTACGGCAAGATCATCGGGGCGTCGACGATCGCCCGGGATATCAGCGTGCGCAAGACTGCGGAGGCGAGGCGCAGCAATCGCGAGCTGCAGGACTTCGCGACGGTCGCGTCGCACGATTTGCAGGAGCCGCTGCGGAAGATTGAGGCTTTCGGGGATCGGCTCGAAGAGCGCCTGTCGAACGTGATGGATGAGGAGTCTGCAGAGTACCTGCGGCGCATGAAGGCTGCGGCCGCCAGGATGCAAACCCTGATCAACGATCTCCTTGCCTACTCGCAAGTTGCGATACGACCCGAGCCGCCGCAAGCGGTGGACCTCGGGCGGGTCGTGTCGGACGTCCTGCTGGACCTCGACGAGCGCATCCGCTCCACCAAGGGCCAGGTTCACGTGGGCCCGCTCCCCACTCTCCTCGCCGGTCCTTTGCAGATGCGCCAGCTCTTCCAGAACCTGATCTCGAACGCCCTCAAGTTCCATCCCGAAGGTGTCGCCCCCGAAGTCCACGTCGAAGCGGTAGCACGGAGCGCGGCACGGCGTCAGGCCCACGCCCCGGTCTGGGAGATTCGGGTCCGCGACAACGGCATCGGCTTCGATGAGGAGTACGCGGAGAAGATCTTCGCGCCACTCCAGCGACTGAACGGCCGCCAGGAGTTCGAGGGCACCGGAATGGGCCTGGCGATCTGTCGCAAGATCGTTGTCCTGTGCGGAGGGACGATCACCGCCACGTCGCATCCAGGCGCCGGTGCAACGTTCGTGATCACGTTGCCCCGGACGGCAGCGCCGCCACGCCGATGAGCGCGATCAGCCGCGCCGGAGCGCTCCGCTAACCGGTACGTCGTTGACAACCCGCGGTGTTCGGGCAGGGTCGCCTGAAGAACCCTGGCGCGGCCGGCCGCGCCAGGCACGCGGCGGTCCTCTCTGGCTGCGCCGAGGTGCCGTGGGGTCCTGTCGGCCGAACGTCTGCTGGATCACTCGGCCCCCACGCTGAACGTCTGAGCGATCGCCACTTCGGCGTGCAGCCCAGGACGAACCGCCACTGAACGAGGGCAGGGCATGGATCCCATCGCGGCTCACTACACCCGATCGCGACTCGGACTCATAAGCGGCCTGGCGATCAGCCTTGCGGCGGTGGGTCTTGTCACCGGATGCAGCGTGGCCGGCGCTTCCCCGTCGCCGACGTCCGAAGCGTTGCCATCGCCTGTTGCGGTCTCCTTCACGGCGGTTTCGCCTTCGCTTGGGACCGCAACTCCAACTCTGCCGCCCTACGCTGCCTCATCCACGACTGTCGGCGTTGCGTCGAATTGGACGGGCTTCTCGTGGAGCCGGCTTCCAGCCGACAATCCTCTGGCGACCGCCGACCCCTGGCGAACAGGCGCTCAGCTTCTCGCCTGGCAGCACGGCTACGTGGTCTACGGGACGACGAACGGCAATTCGAACGCCTTCGTCTGGACTTCCGCAGACGGCCAGACGTGGACGCAGGTCACCGCGATCGTCGCGCCGAGGGTGCTCGTGGCGGCATGCGCGGCGGGCCTGGTGGCCGTGGCGGGCGATCCTTCCGCGACGGGCTCTACGCAGATGGTTTGGGCCAGCTCCGACGGTGTGCAATGGCACATCGTCGGAGCTCTGTCTGGCCTGGCATTCGTGGACTCCATCGCCGGAACGTCGGCAGGTCTGGTGGCAACCGGGCACACCCTCAACGGTGCTGGCAAGTTCGCGACATCGACGTTCAGCGTTGCCTTCTCGACCGACGGTATCAGCTGGACCCCGATCGAAGTTGAGCCGGGGATCGCCTGGGACGACGTCGGTCCGCAGGTCCAGTCGGGGAACAACCGTTTCTTTGTAATGGGCGGCCTTTCCGACAGCCAGGCGAAGGGCGCGGACTTCCGATTCGATGCGCTTGATGTGACCGGCGTCACGGGACGCTCAGGCCCGGTCGGGGCAAGCCAGATAGGCAAAGGTGGCCTGTGGTGGTCCGACGACGGTCGGAAATGGAAGTCCACAGGGACCTGGGCTTATGCCGACGCGCTCGTCTTCGGGAGAGACGGCATCCTTGTGCACGAGAACCCGCGACTGATCCCGGGCTACGTCGGACTCGACGTCTCCACCGATGGCGGCAAGACCTGGGCTAAGGCGACGAACTACGGACCTCTCGGCGCGGCAGTATGCGGCCAGGGCGAATGCAGCGAGGGACCGGACGGCGTAATCGCCTCGAACGGCACCGTCTTCGTGGCGGTCAAGAGCAACGGCAGGATCTGGACGTCGTACGACGGCAAGACTTGGACCCCGATCGCCGGCAACGGCCCGGTTCCCGATCTCCGGACCTTCCTGGTGCTGCCCCGTGGCGTCATCCTCGCGGGCTCCTACGGGGCCGCAAAGTAGAGGCGTTCACGACCACGATCTGACCCCGTGGCAGACTGCCCCAGACCGTTCCCGGAGGGGCAATGGATTCGCGGCTGATCGCGTTCATCGGCATGGCGGCACTCCTGACGATCGCGCCCGGGCCCGACATGGCGCTGGTGCTGCGGAACGCGCTGCGCGGCGGCCGGCCGACGGTGGTGCCCACGGCGGCGGGGATATGCACGGGCTGCATCGTCTGGGGAGCGGCTTCGTCGCTGGGCGTGGCGGCGCTGCTGGCTGCGTCGGCGCAGCTGTACCAGGGGCTCAAGCTGGCCGGCGCCGCGTACCTCGTGTTCCTCGGGGTGTGCTGGCGTTGCGGGCCGCGATACGCGGTGGACCCGCAGAAGCCGCGCCCGGCGACCTCGCCCGGACTCGGGCCGGCTCCTACCGGCAGGGCCTGCTGACGAATCTGCTCAACCCGAAGGTCGGCGTCTTCTACGCCACGTTCCTGCCGCAGTTCATCGCGCCGGGTCAGCCGGTCTTCGCGACGTCGGTGGCGCTGGCCTGCATTCACGCCGGAATGGGCCTGGTCTGGCTGACGGTCTACGGCTACGGCGCGAGCCGCCTCGCGGACGTAATGAATCGCGGGCGCATCCGGCAGGGCATCGAAGCCGCGACGGGGATGGTTCTCGTCGCGTTCGGGCTGAAGCTGGCCGCGGACAACGCCTGAATCGCGAACCGGGCGACGCGCTGTGCGCGCAATCTCGCCGTCGGCGGCCGAATCGGGTTCCCAATTCAGGTAATCGAAAGGTGGCCTCGTGTAGATTGCCTGCAATACACGCCGCGAAGTTCCGCCGGACCGCGGCCCAGAGCCCCACGAAGCGAGGCATTCGGTGACGATCGTCGGTACACACCGCGGTGCGGTGTCGGGCAAGGTCCACGTCCACCTACTTCGCGAAAGCGCGGCCGAGCGAGCCGCCAGGGCGGCGACCGGTCGTCAGACCGACGGCGGTCGCACCGACTCGGAGTCACCAGCTGCCGAGGGGTCGAACGCCTCGACGGGTCCGCAGAGAAGTGCCGGCTGACGATACCGCGGGGCATCAGGAGATTGCCTCGTCAACAAATGGCCTAGGCTGCCCCCGAGTCACAAGCAGGAGGCAGCCCAGATGCCTACCACCGACAACTGGAACGACACGATCCTCGCGGACTTCCGCGCGCACGACGGCCAGATCACGGAGGGCCGTCTGAAGGGTGCGTCGCTCCTGCTGATGACCACGACCGGAGCAAAGACCGGCCGGCCGAGGACAGCCTTCGTCGGCTATCACCTCGATCGCGGGCGCTACATCGTGGTCGGGTCCAACCAGGGCCGAGACGCCCATCCAGCCTGGCTGGAGAACGTACGGAAGAATCCCATCGTGACCGTCGAGGTCGGAACCGAGAAGTTCCAGGCCCGGGCAACCATCACCGAGGGAGCCGAACGGCGCCGTCTCCTCGATGACCGCATCGCCGCGGTTCCCCAGTTCGGTGTGTACGAGACGATGACGAAGCGCGCACTGCCGGTCATCGCGCTGGAGCGGCTCGCTAAGCCCGGGCATACTGCGGGCTGATACTCTGCGATCCGAGGCCTCGCCCTGGAGGCTGCCCTCCGAGGCTTGATCGCTTGACCTTCGATCCCGAACGACTGCTCGAAGACCTCAATCCATCGCAGCGCGAGGCCGTCACGACGACCTCCGGGCCGCTGGCTATCGTCGCCGGCGCCGGTTCGGGCAAGACACGGGTCATCAGCCGGCGGGCGGCCTACGCGATCGAAACCGGAGCGGTCGCCTCCGACCAGATCCTGCTCGTGACGTTCACGGACAGGGCCGCCAGCGAGATGGTCGAGCGGATGGCGGCGCTCGGTCATCGGGGCGTCATGGCGCGAACCTTCCACGCGGCCGCACTGGCCCAGTTGCGGCACTTCTGGCCGAGCCGCCACGACGGCGCCGAGATGCCAGCCATCCTGGATACGAAGCTGCGCCTGCTCGTGCCGCTCATCGGCCGGCTGCCGGGCGGGTATCGGTTCACGCCGGCCAGGGACGTCGCGGACGCCATCGAGTGGGCTAAGGTCCGCCGAATCCGGCCCGAGCGGTGGGTCCACGAGGGAGGCAATCGGGCTCCGACAAGGCCCGACCTGTTCGCCCGCCTGTACCGGGACTACGAGCGAGCCAAGGCCGCGGCGGGTCTGCTCGACTTCGAGGACATGCTCGTCCGGACCGTCGAGCTGCTCGAAGGCGACGCGGAGGCGGGCGCCCTCGTGCGCTCTCGCAAGAGCTGGTTAAGCGTCGACGAATACCAGGACACGAACCCGCTCTCGGAGCGGCTCCTCGAGCTGTGGATGGGCGAGTCGCGCGACCTCGCCGTCGTCGGCGACCCTGACCAGACCATCTACACCTTCACGGGCGCCACGCCCGAGTTCCTGCTGCGCTTCTCCGAGCGACACCCGGGCGCGCGGACGGTGACGCTGGCCGAGAACTACCGCTCGAGCCCGCAGATCCTCGAGCTGGCGAACCGGCTCGTGGGGGATGGGCCGCGCGGCGCGCTTGTGGCCACTCGGCCCGCGGCGCCGCCGCCCGCCATCCATCGCTTCGCGACCCCCGAAGCCGAACTTGGCGAGATCCTGGCCTGGATCCGGGCGGTCGGGGACGCCGGGGTCCCGCTCACCGAGATCGCGGTGCTCGTTCGGATCAACGCCCAGCTGCCGCCGATCGAGGAAGCGCTGACGCGGGCCGGCGTCCCGTTCACCGTGCGCGGCCAGCGGTTCTTCGATCGCCGTGAGATCCGCGACGCGCGGCAGCTCCTGCGCCGCGCCCGCCCGGATGCGACCGGCGCCGCACTCGTCGACGCCGTGGAGCGGCTGTTCGTGGAGAAGCTCGGCCTTGACGACGTGGCCGCGGATACGGGCCAGGAGGGTCGAGACCGCGCGGCCTCGCTGGAGCTGCTAGTCGGCATATTCGGCGACCTTGCCGCCGCCGACTCCGATCTCGTCATCGATGCCGCGCTGACCGAGCTCGACCGGCGGCAAGCCGCCGAGGCAGGCGGATCGACCGAGGGCGTAAACCTGCTGACCTACCACCGGGCCAAGGGGCTCGAGTGGGACGCTGTCTACCTGCCGGCGCTGGACGAGGGCATCCTGCCGATCCGCCAGGCAAAGGAAGACGAGGAGGTCGCGGAGGAGCGCCGTCTCCTGTACGTCGGGATCACCCGCGCTCGGAGGTTCCTCGCGCTGTCGTCATCGAGCCGCAAGCCGTCGCGTTTCCTCGCCGCCGTCGAGCCGCCCCGGGCCGGGGCCCGGCCGGGTGCCCGACCCGCGGCCGCGAAGGGCGAGCGCCGCGTCCACGTCCTGCCGGGCGCTCCGATCGCCACGGCCGCGCCTGCCGACGACACGCTCATCGAGGCGCTCCGGGTCTGGCGCCGCGCGCGGGCCGCGGCGGACGCCGTTCCCGCCTACGTTGTTGCCCACGACACCACCCTCGCCGAGATCGCCGAAGTGCGGCCGCGGACGCTGCCCGCGCTGCGCCGGGTCCGAGGCATGGGCCCGGCCAAGCTGGAGCGGTACGGCGCGGAAATCCTCGACGTCGTCGACACCGCCGAGTAGCCAAGTCTGCAACCCCGCCGCCGCGGCCCGGCGCCGGCCAGCAGAGAAGGCACAATCACCCGATGCAGCGCAAGTGGCTGATCCTGACGAGCGTCTCGCTCGGGTCGCTCATGGCGACGCTGGACGGCAGCATCGTCAACATCGCCCTTCCCGCGATCCAGACGGATTTCCGGATCGACCTCACGACGGTCGAGTGGGTCGTGGTCGCCTACCTGCTCGTGGTCGGCAGCCTGCTCCTGCCGTTCGGCCGGCTGGGCGAGGTTCTCACGTTCAAACGCGTCTACCTGGTCGGCTTCGCCGTCTTCACCGTCGCCAGCGTCTGCTGCGGCGCCTCGCCCAACGAGCTGACGCTGATCGGGTTTCGGGTCGTCCAGGCGATGGGAGCGGCGATGATCATGGCCATGGGGCCGGCGATCGTGGCCCGCACCTTCCCGGCCAACGAGCGAGGGCGAGCCCTCGGTCTCAACGGCGTCAGCGTCTCGATCGGGCTCAGCCTCGGGCCGGCCCTGGGCGGCATCCTCACCCAGGCCGCCACGTGGCGAGCGATCTTCCTCATCAACGCCCCGATCGGGATCCTGGCCATCGTGTGGGCCGCGCGAATCCTGCCGGCTGAGGAGCGCGGCAAGGGCCAATCGTTCGACGTCGTGGGGGCGATGCTCTCGGGCGTCGCGCTCTTCTCGCTGCTTCTCGCACTGAGCGAGGGCCAGAGCTGGGGCTGGACCGGCCCCGCGATCGTGGCCCTGCTGCTCGCATTCCTCGTGCTCGGTTCGGCCTTCCTGTACGTCGAACGCCACGCGCTTCAGCCGATGATCGATCTCGCCCTCTTCCGAATTCGACCGTTCACGGCCGGACTGGTCGCCGTCGTGGTCGCCTTTGCGAGCCTGTTCACCGCGACGTTCCTGCTGCCGTTCCTGCTCCAGCAGGGCCGCGGCTTCTCGCCGATCGAGGCCGGCCTTCTCCTGACCCCCGTGCCGATAACCATGGCGATCGTGGCTCCGCTCAGCGGCACGGTCTCGGACCGGCTCGGCCCGCGGCTTCCGGCGAGCGCGGGGATGGCGATCATGGTCCTCGGCCTGCTTTCGCTGACGCAGCTGCCCGTGGACTTCAGCCTGCCGGATCTCATCTGGCGGCTCGTGCTGCTCGGGATCGGCCAGGGGCTCTTCATGAGCCCGAACAGCAGCGCCGTGCTCGGCTCGGTCCCGCGGCCGCGCGTCGGCACGGCCTCCGGGACGCTGGCCCAGATGCGCGTCAACGGTCAGGCGCTGGGCATCGCCGTGAGCGCGGCCATCGTCGCAACTCGGCTGCCTGCGCACCTGGTCATACCGCCCGGCGGGCATCCGAGCGTGTTGGCTCAGAACCTGGCCCTCGCCGGCGCCATCCACGACGCCTTCGCGGTCGCGGCCCTGATCTGCTGCGTGGGCGTGGTCGCCAGCCTGATCCGCGGATCGGCGCCCCACCACCCCGACCAGGCGCCGGCCCAGCCGGCGGCAGTAGCGGGCGGACCCGGCGCCGGTTGATCTCGGGACGTCAGGCCGTCGCCGGCCTCGACGTCGCGGTCGCCGCCTCGGCGGGACCCGCATCCTCGACGTACAGCTGCCCGCTCCTCGCGATACCGCCGAGGTAGAAGCCGGATGGCCGGACCGTCCGCTCCTGAGTCTCGAAGTCGACGGCGATCAGGCCGAACTTCGGGCCGTAGCCGTGGGCCCATTCGAAGTTGTCCATCAGGCTCCAGTGGATGTAGCCGCGAACCGGCGCCCCTTCCGCCATGGCCTCGTGGAGCGCTGCAAGAGCGCGCGTGATGAACTCGACTCGCTCCGTGTCCTTGAGGGTGGCAACGCCGTTCTCCGTCACGACCAGATCCTTGCCCGGGCACAGCTTCGCGATCCGCCGCACGACTGCGGCGAGCGCCTCGGGGCGGTACTCCCAGCCCATCTGGGTCACGCGCTGGCCGGGCAGGGCCTGAGTGCCCGGCGCCGCGGTCTTGAGGTCGAGCAGCCGGGCAGCGATGCGATCCTCGATCGGGCGGACGGCAAGCGCCAGCCGCGTCAGCGGAGCCGCGATCCTTGGCAGGAACAGGTGGTTGCGGGTGTATGTCTGGACGCCGATGAAGTCGTCGTCGGCCGTCGCCTCGAGGAAGATGTCCTGGTTCATGCGCAGCGCGTAATCGGCCGCCGGCTTTCCGCCCGCATTGGCCACCGTTTCGACGGTGAAGGCCGCCAGCCCGGCTTTCGCCCCGGGCCGGAGCTCGTGGATCGCAATGACGGCCCGCCGGTGCGCGTCGATGAGCGCGGCGATCGAGGTCCGCCATCTCCGCGGGTCCACGACGCGGGGCGGGAATCCCCAGTCGCTCATGTACCCGCCGGTGGACATCGCCGTCGGTTCGTTGATCGTGCAGTACCACGGCACGCCGTCGCCGAGCGCGTCTACCACGCGACGGCTGTAGCGCTCGAACAGCGCTGGGGTGCGATTCCACGTCCAGCCGCCTTCGGCCGCGACCCAGCGCGGAAGCGTGAAGTGGTTGAGCGTCACCATCGGGACGAGGCCGTTCTCGAGCACGCATTCGACGACCCGCCGGTAGTGATCGAGCGCCTCCGGGTCGAAGACGCCCTCGGACGGCTCGATCCGGGCCCACTCAACCGAGAAGCGGTACGTGTTGAGGCCGAGAGCCGCCAGGAGCTCGATGTCCCGCGGGTAGCGCGTGTAGTGCTCGCAGGCCTTGCCGCTGGGCGCCTTGCAATGGGTGCCCGGCGCGAGCTCCCAATCCCACCAGTCGCTGTTGACGTTGTCGCCCTCGACCTGGTGGGCGCTGGTGGCGGCGCCCCAGAGGAAATCACGCGGAAAGTCGAGAGTCGTCAAGCGATCAGCTCCTGTGCGTCTGGTCGTCGGTTGAAGCCGGCCTTGCGGGCGCCGGCGAATTGGACGCAATTGAGTTGCACGCGGCTGAGTTGTCGGCGATCGGGGTGGATCTCCGAAGGGAGGCCGATTATCTCAGGGCTTCCGCGCGAGCCTTGAGAACCCGAAGAGCCCGCAGCGTGACCCACTTGCTCGGCCGGCCGGTGCGGTCGATGTCGCGGACCATCTTGCCCTGGTACGTGTAGTTGTTGGCCCACCGGCCGTCCGTGCCGCGTTGTTCCAGGAGCCAGTCGAAGGCCGGGCCAAGGCGAGCGTTCCCGGCGGCGCCGGCATCGGACAGCGCCTCCAGGACCTGCAGCACGTCGGCCACGTAGCCGGACGGGAAGCCGAGCTTGAACCACGAGCCGTTCGGCTTCGTGTTGCCGGGCGGCATGGGGTAGTCCGCCACGGCCGGATCCCGGCTCAGGAGGAATGCCGCTCCCGCTTCGAGGGCCCGCGCGACCGCCGGGCTGCGCCGCTCGGCGGGGACTCGGGCGAGAGCCAGGACGGCCTTCGCCGCTCCCCAGGCGCAGGGCCGGCCCGCATTCGGGCCGCAGAGGAACCCGGGGCCGGGGGTCGTCGCGTACCAGCGCCCCATCCCGTCGCCGGTGATGGCGGCCGCCTGCCAGGCCAGGGCGCGCTGGACGCGCTCGTCGTCGAGCCGGCCGAAGTCGATGAGAGCCCGCAGGAGATTGCCGTTGAGGCAGTGGACGACGCGCGACGGCTCGGGTCCGTCGCCGGACATCCCGATCGCCAGACCGCCGTTGCCGGCCTGAGTGTGCACGAGCAGGTACTCGCAGCCCGTCCTGATCCGGGGATCGGCGCCGTCCGCGCCCATCTGATCCAGGAAGATCAGGCTCCATACCGTGCCGCTGTACTTGGGCGAGTAGCCGCCGCCGGGCTTGACCCACCAGCCCTCCGGATCCTGCGCGGCGAGAACCGGGGCGATCGGCCGGGACGCCATCGCGGCCTTCCGGGCCTCGACGACCTCCGCGTCCGTGGCCGGTCTGCCGACGATCTGGCGGAGGGCCAGGTGCCGGACCGCGGGGTCCGCCGGCTCCAGCAGCCAGTCAACGGTGATGCCGTCGATCGGTTCGGCAAGTCCCAACATCGTCGCCTCCCTGCGGCAAACGATAAACCCGCCGGCGAGGTCTTCCGGCCGCCGGAGCCCGCGCCCGCTCCCGCTACCGCTACCGCGTCAGCAAGTTCGCCGAGAACGAGTAGACCGTGGCGCGCTGCAGCTCGTGCCGGTCCAGCGCGATCCGGACCAGCTCCGCGACGAGCTGGTCGAAACGGAGCCCCTCCTCCTCCCAGAGGTAGTAGCTGAGCGATCCCGGGGTGGTGTTGATCTCGTTTATCAGCAGCCGGCTTGTGGCCCGGTCGTAGAGGAAGTCCACCCGAACCACGCCGCTGGCCCCTATGGTGCGGAATGCCTTCTTCGCGAGCCCCCGCACCTCGGCCGTGAGGGCCTCCCCGATCGGCGCCGGCACCTGGCGCTGGAGGCCGGCCATACCCGAGCTCTGGGCCTGACCACGACCGAGCTTCTTGCTTCCGCCGTGCTTGTACTTGTCGTCGAAGGAGAGCACGGCATCCGACCGGGCCGGCTGCTCGCAGACCGAGGCGCGCTCGGGCGGTCCGAGCACCGAGCAGTTGATTTCGATGAAATCGGTGAGGGCCTGCTCCACCAGGGCACGGCCGTCGAGCTCCAGCGCGAGGTCCAGCGCATCGTTGAGGGCGGTCCGATCGGTGCAGCTGGAGACGCCGACGCTGCTGCCGAGGCGAACCGGCTTGACCATCACCGGGTAGGCGTACTTCGATTCGACTCCGGCTACCGCGGCGTCCCGGCGGGCCTCCCATTCGGCCCGCGAAACTTCCAGGCAGTCGAGGACCGGGATGCCGGCTCCTTCGAAGACGCCCTTCTGGAAGACCTTGTCCATCCCGATCGCGGAGGCCAGCACGCCCGACCCCACGTACGCCACGTCGGCCATCTCGAAGAGTCCCTGGAGGGACCCATCCTCACCGTGGGTGCCGTGGAAGACGGGGAAGAAGACGTCGGCCCAGAGCTTCGGGCTCTTGCCGCCAAGCAGGCCGCCGCCTGAGCCGGGATGAATCACAAGCTGCCGGATCGACCGGTCCGGGCTCAGGCTGACGCGGTGGACGTTCTTCAGCCCGGCCGCGTGGAAGGTCTGCTCGCGGTAGAGGTCCAGGTTGTGGAGCCCCTCGCCGGCGTACCAGTCACCCTGCTTGGTGATGTAGATCGGGAGGACGGGGAAGCCCGCCTGGTCGAGCGCATCCATGGCCTGGTGGCCCGAGATGATGGAGACCTCGTGTTCGACTGACCGGCCGCCGAACAGGACGGCCACGGTCGGATTGGCCATTTGGCTCCTCACTCCTCGTACAGGTCGGGGAGATCATTCTCGAACAACACGACGTCGCCCGCCCGAACGATACCCTTGAGCGCCTCCAGGGCGTCGTCGAGGTTGCGCACCGAATTCACGCGGTCGGCGGCGAAGCCCGCTCCGTCGAGGCCGCGCCGAATGGCCGCGGTCTGGCGCGTGCCGACCAGGATGACGGAATCGCACACATCCGCGGCCTTCGCGCCGAACTTCTCGTTCCACTCGTCCTGCTCGGCTCCGAGCTCGACCATGCCGGGCGTGACCAGCAGCTTCCGGCCCGTCTTGAAGGCCGCCAGGGCGTCGAGGGCGTTGAAGGCCCCGACCGGGTTCGAGTTGTAGGCGTCGTCGATGATCGTCACGCCGTCCGGCCCGGTGCGGGCCTCGAGGCGGTGGGGGACGGGCTGCAGGCGGCCGATCGCGCGGGCCATCTCCTGGGGGCTTACTCCGGCGGACTTCGCGACCGTCGCCGCGGCCAGGATGTTCGACACGTTGTGAAGGCCGATCAGCCGCGTCTTCACAGGCGTCCGCGTGCCGTTCCTCTCGACCAGGGTGAAGCTCAGGCCCTCGGGTCCGTGCGATATCTCCTCAGCGGCCAGGTCGAGGGTTCCGGCCGGCGCGTCGATGCCGTAGCGCTGGACGTTCGGGAGCCAGTTCTCACCGGCCAGCCGGTGGACGCGCGGGTCGTCGTTGTTGATGACGGCGATGTCGTCGGGGGCGAGCGATTCGAGCAGCTCGAACTTGGCCTTCTCGATCGTCTCGATGCTGCCGAAGCGCTCGAGATGCTGCGGCCCGATAGCCGTCAGGACGCCGATGTGGGGCCGGGTCAGGCGGGCCATGTCGCGGATCTCGCCGCGCCGGTATGCGCCCATCTCGACGATCAGGACCTGGTGCTCCGGGCCCAGCTCCTCGTTGATTGCCCGGCAGACGCCCAGGATCGTGTTGAAGCTGGCCCTGGTCTTGAGGACGCGGAAGCGCGGCTCGAGGAGCGCCTCGGTGAAGTACTTGGTGGAGGTCTTGCCGTAGCTCCCGGTGATCCCCACCACCATCGGCCCGAGGCGTCGCAGCTTGCGCGCGGCCCGGACCCGGTAGGAGTAGTTGATCGTGGCCTGGACCGGCCCGAGGACCAGGTTGGCGGCGATGGCGACGGCCGGTGCCGCGAAGATCGAGATCATCGCCGCCACGGTCACACCAAGCCCGGACGAGTACGAGCCAGGCACGGCTCCCGTGACCTCGCCCCACCGTGTCTGAGCGAAGTAGACGGCTGCGAAAAGGAGAGCCTCGAGCATCACCGAGGCGACAAGAAGACGTCGCACCCGGCCGGTGTAGACCAGAGGCTTCTTGCTCGGAGTCCTCTCGAGCCGCCACAGGGTGAACGCGACGGCAGCGCCGGCCGCTAGGATCGGCGCGATGTAAGCGAGCCAGTCGACGCCCGACAACGCCAGGGTACGTTCGGCAAATGCCGCGACCAGGAAGGCGGCCACTGCCGGACCGGGGAACTGGCCCTTCGACTTGCGAACCCAACCGAGGAACCGGCGGTTCGAGTAGTCGTCCTGCTGCAGCGCGTGGACGCTCCCGAGCAGCTGGCGAAATCCCAGGACCATCGCTGTGGCGGCCACGAGCGTCAGTACGACGACTTGCACCGGGTCCACGCCGCTAGCCATTCAGGAACGGGATGACGGCCAGCCGGAACCGGCCGTACTGGTCCAGGTACGAGAAGTGCCCGGCGTTTTTCAGGACCAGGAGGTGGGCGTCCGGGATCAGCTTCTCCATGGTCCGCGCGTCGGCCAGCGGCGTGTCGTCGTCCGACTCGCCCCAGACCAGCAGGGTAGGGCACTTGATGGCGCCGAGCGCCGGCCGGAGATCCTCGTTCACGATCGCCACGAACGTGGCTCGGAGCGGGCCCGCGTTGAGGTAGTCCGGCGACGCGATCCGGCGGACGATCGCGCCACGGACCGCCTGCCCGGGCCGGCCGAGCCGGCGTCCTACCGCGTTGGCGAACCGAGAGGCGGCGCGCCGCGTCGCCCGGCGGATGGTCCGGCGCGGCGGCACTCCGGCGGCGTCGACCAGGACCAGCCGTTCGACCGCCTCCGGATGCGCGGCCGCCAGCTTGATGGCCACGCGTCCGCCGAAGGAATGGCCGAGAATGGCCGGCCGCTCGATCCCCAGTTCCGTCATCAGGCGCAGTGTGAGCCCGACGAAGTCGTCGACATGCCACGTGGCCGGCGGCAGGTCCGACTCGCCGTGGCCTGGGAAGTCGAAGGCGGTGACGCGGGAGGAGCGCCCCAGGTCGGCCGCCATGCCGTCGAACGTGTCCAGCGAGGTCCCCCAACCGTGCAGCAGAAGAAGGGGCCGGCCGCTCCCCCGGGAGGCGTACCGGATCCGGATGCCCCCGACCGTAAGGAACTGCGGCTGGGCCGGCGCCTCGGCCGGCCGGGCGCCCGGTATCTCCACATCGGGCCTGATCTCCGAGGTCGCCCCGGAATCTGCCCGGGCTCGATCTTCGCCCAAACTGATCACCGTAGTGAGATGGCCACCAATCTGGCGGCGGTTGGTGGAGCCCCTGAAAGTCCTGTCATGGTACAAGAGCCGGGCGGCGGGGCGGAGCGCGCCTCCTTGCTCAGCCGCGCCCGTGCAGCGGCCCGAAGTTCGCGCAGGCTCGGAAGTCGGCGCCTTCTGGATCGGCCGTTCCGAGCGAACTCCACACGGCCGGGTGGCCGGCACGGCGTCCGCGGCGTTCGGCCTACTGCACGATGGTAAGTCGGGCATCCGCCTAGAAGCTATTGGAGAATAGCCTCGGTCGCCGACTCCCGGATTCATCGACATGACAAGACAAGCGAGGTGGATCGTTCCCATGAATGAAGATTCCCTGGCGATCGAGACGGTCGAATACGGTGGGTGGCCGAGCTCAATCCGTATCTCCAACGGGGAGATCGAGCTCGTGGCCACGACCGACGTCGGCCCGCGGATAATCCGGCTCGGCTTCATAGGCGGCCAGAACCTCTTCAAGAACTACGAGGCGACGCTGGGTCGGACCGGCGACAGGGAGTGGCACAGCTACGGCGGCCACCGGCTGTGGCATGCGCCCGAGGTCTTCCCGCGGACCTACGCTCCGGACAACGGACCCGTCGAGCACGCCTGGGACGGCGCCACCCTCGTCCTCCGAAACTCGGAGGGTGACAACGGGATCGCCAAGGAGATGCGCGTCACGGTGTCTCCCACGTCGCCGTGCGTCGAGGTCACCCACCGCCTGGTCAATCGCAACCCCTGGGCCGTCGAGCTTGCGCCCTGGGCCCTCTCGGTCATGGCCCCGGGTGGTCGGGCGATCTACCCGCAGGAGGAGTTCCTGCCCCATCCGGACATGCTCGCGCCGGCCCGGCCGCTTGTGCTGTGGCACTTCACCGACATGAGCGATCCGCGCTGGACTTGGGGCCGCAAGTACATCCAGCTCCGCCAGGATCCGGCGGCGACGACGAAGCAGAAGGTCGGCTTCCTCAACAAGCAGGGCTGGGCGGCCTACCTGCTCGGCGGCGATGCCCTAATCGTCCGCTACGGGTACGACCCGCGCGCCACGTACGCTGACATGGGTTGCAACACCGAGACCTACACGGACCCCGAGATGCTCGAGGTGGAGACCCTCGGACCGTTGACCAGGCTCGAGCCCGGGGCTCACGTGGACCACGTCGAATCCTGGAGCCTGGCCAGGGTTCAATGCGGTCCGAGCGACGCCGAGATCGATGCGGCGCTTCTGCCGATCGTGGCGGCCGCAATTCGCTGATTGCCGCCCGGACGCTACCTACCCCTCGATTCCCGGTCTCAACAGCGAGTTAAAGTCGAAGCGGCTCCCGAAGGAGCCGCTTCGTTGCTGTCCCGGTGAAGGGTCGTTCCGCCGAAGCGGATCGTCTTCTGCCACGCTACAAAGGCATCTATCACGTCGGCTGCACCGACTACCCTAACCCGACCTACCCATGACCTTGTAACTGGGGCAGCAGGCTGACTGGCAGCTTCTAAAGTCTACAGCCCCTTCTGCCTTCAATCCAAGGGTTTTGGCGGCCGGATGGGTTAAAATCCCGCAACTTTGTGAGGCTTTGATTACAACAATGTTGCGGCCGGCGCAACGGGCCGCAAATTGACTCGTAAACGACTATTCGGCGATCTTCACGGAGCGCATGGCCGTGGGCTCGACCGGCTGGTCTCGGCTGTCGCGTTTTGAGGCCGCGATGGCATCCACCACGTCCATGCCGCTCGTGACATGTCCGAACAGGGTGTACTTCTTGGGTAGCTGCCCGCCCGACAGGTCGGCCAGGCAGATGAAGAACTGGCTGCCGTTCGTGTTCGGGCCGGCGTTGGCCATCGCCACCGCGCCGCGCACGTAGTCGCCTTCGAAGGGTTCGTCGGCGAACTTGTAGCCGGGACCGCCCGTGCCGAGGCGCCCCCGGTCGAGCTTGTCGGCGTGCCCGTGCTCGCCGTCGCCACCCTGGATGACGAAGCCGGGTACCAGTCGGTGGAAGACCACGCCGTCGTAGTAGCCCTTCTTGGCGAGCTCGATGAAGTTGGCGGCCGCTTTCGGTGCGCCGGTCGTGCTCAGCTCGATCTCGATTGCGCCCTTGTCGGTGTCGATGGTCGCCCTGGTCATTGGTGACTCCTCGGCTCGCCGGCGGCCGGCGATATCGCTCTAATTCCTGGGTCGATCCTACGGCGTGGTGACCGTGGTGCCCGTGATCACGATCGGCTGGAGCGGCATCGAGGCCGGGGAGCCGTCGGAGCCGGGCTCGCCGCCGGTCGGAACCTGGGCGATGCGGTCGACCACGTCCAGGCCACTGCTCACGTTGCCGAAGATCGCATAGGTCGTGGGCGTGGTGGCCGTCCAGGCCGTGTCGCTCAGGACGATGAAGAACTGGGAGCTAGCCGAATTGGCGGCGCCGGTGTTCGCCATGGCGACGGTGCCCCGCTTGTAGGCCGTCGTCACCTTGTCGTCCTGGATCGACCAGCCGGGCCCACCGGTGCCCATCTTGGACTGAGTGAGGGTTGGCAGCCGGGCATAGGTTCCGTCCCCGGCCTGGATGACGAAGCCCTCGACGATGCGGTGGAAGACGACGTTGTTGTAGTAGCCGCACTTGGCCAGGGCTACGAAGGTACCGGCCGCGTTCGCCCCGAGGCCGGCGTCCACCTTGATGACGATGTTGCCGAAGTTGGTGGACATCGTCACGGTGGCCGTCCCGCTCATGGCGGCCGGAGCGGCAGTCGGACAACCGGACGGCGCAGGCGCGAGGGTATACGCCGGGGCCGTCGGCGGGATGGTCGCCCCGGCTGTCGGCGACGGCGTCGGCGTCACGTTGGGCACGGTTGAGCAGCCGCCGAGAAGCAGCGCGAGGAGGCCGACGGTCGCGAGCCGGCGAACGGATGACGTGGCGGGGGCGAGGATCATGAAGCGGCCTCCAGGGCTTTGGCGAAGTCGACGGCTCCGGACAGGAGCGGCTCTCCGAGGATGATGCCTGCGATCGCTGCGTCTCGCAGGCTCTTTATTGCATCGACGTCAACGGACCCGCCCGCCACGAACAGCTCGGCGCGGAGAGTCCGCGCCAGCCCGGCCAGGAATGCCAGGTCCGGAACCGCTCCGCCGTGCGATAGAACCAGCCGCCGGACCCCGTGGTCCACGAGTTCTGCGGCCAGGTCCGTCAGGTTTGGCGGCGCGGGTCGATGCCAAGGATACGCGGCAATGCGATTCGGCCGCGGGTCCAGCCCGACGGCGAGCCAGTCGCCGGCCACGTCCAGGCAGGCGTGGAGCAGCTCCGGGTCGTCAGCCAGGGCCATCGAGACGACGACGCGGGTGGCGCCGGCGGCGAAGGCGAGCCGGATGTTGTCCGGCCCCTCCATGCCCCCGGCAACCTGGAGTGGCACCGCCACTCTCGAGGCCACGCGGCCCATCGCCTCGAGATTCCCCGGCCGGCCGGACCGTGCGCCGTCCATGTCCACCATGTGGATCATTTGGGCGCCCTCGGCGACGAACCGCTCCGCGATGCGCTCGGGCCGGTCGGTGGGCGAGCCCACTCCCGCGGCCGCGCCCGGCCAGTGGACGAGGCGGGAGCGGCCGTTCTCGACGTCGATGGACGGGATGACCAGCACGGCCGCCGCTACTGGTTGGCGCGGGCCGCGCCACTCCCGGTGTCGTTCCCCGAGCCGTTCGCGGCCTCGGCCGCCAGCAGACGCCGGTGGAAGCTGATCGGCAGCGAGCCGTTGCGCAGCAGGGTGTCGTGGAAGCCCTTGAGGCTGAACTTGTCGCCCAGGCGGTACTGCTCGTCGGCCCGGAGCTGGAGAAGCATCACCTTGCCCAGGAGGTAGCTCAGCTGATAGGTCGGCGTGTACGTGTAGCGGAAGACCTCGGCCTGGGCGTTGGCGTGCTCGAAGGCCGTGTGCTCGATGAGGAAGGCGGTGGCGTCGTCCACTGAGATCTCGCCGCGATGCATCCGGATGTCGAGGATGATCCGGCAAGCTCGCCAGATCGCGTCCGTGTGCATCGCCAGCAGGAACTCCGGGCCGGCGTCGAAGCCCTGCTCGCGCATCATCTGCTCGCTGTACATGCCCCAGCCCTCGACGAACTCCGGGGCGTCGGTCAGGAGCCGCACGAGCGACGGATGGCGGGTGGCGGCGGAGAGCTGGAGATGGTGGCCCGGGTAGGCCTCGTGGACGCTGGTGTTGCTGATCGAGGCGTAGTTGTGCTCGCGCATCGCGTTCGGGTCGTCGCCGACCGAGGGCGTGACGACGTAGATGCCGGTCGGATGCTTCTCGAACTTGGCCGGCTCGAAGTAGGCGGCGAACGGGATGACGTTGCGCAGGTACTCGGGCGTGGGGATTACCGAGATCTGCTCACCCGGAGGCATCGTCGCCAGCTCGTGCGCGACGATGTGGGCCCGGGCCCTGAGCATGGCGTCCTCGTAGGTCGCGAGCGCCTTCTCGAAGGTGGCCGGGTGGTTCGACTTGACGCGATCGACGACGACCGGCTCGGTCACGCTCGGGTCGATCCGGCGCGCGTCCTCCACCCGGGCGGCCTTGTTGAGTGCCAGCTGCTCGTGGCCGATCTCGAGGATGTGCGAGGCGTCCAGTCCGTCGAAGGCGCGCAGGCTCACCAGCCCGTCGAGGGTCTCCGAGCCCAGTGCCCACAACTCGACCGTGGCGCCCATCCTCGACTTGATCCCCGCCAGGTAGCCCGTCACGGCCGCTGAGGCCTTCTCGACCGCCTTGTCGAGGCGCGCCTGGGCACGCTCGTCGAGGACGCCGTGGCCGGCCGTCCTGATCTCGCCGAAGAAGCCCGGGATCTGCTCGCCGGAATCGATCTCCAGCTCCTGCCACAGCCGGACTTGGGGAGCGGTGGCGCGCGAGCGATGCTGCTCGAGCAGGTTGGGCACGCCCTCGATCCGGGAGGTCAGCGACGCGAGCCTCTCTGCCAGCGGGGCGTAGTTGCGGGCGAACGGGGCGAAGAGGGCATCGCCGACGGCGTCCATCGCGGTGGAGCGCCGTTCCCAGACGCGGTGGACCTCCATGTCGAACAGCTCGCGGCGGACGTTGTGGAGGGCCAGCTCCCGCTCCAGGCGGACGCCGTCCGACAACCCGGCCGGATCGATTGCCTGGATGTCGCTCTGCAGGCGATGCGAGTCCGCGATCTCCTGCTCGACGGCGTCACGCGTGCCGTTCTCCAGCTCCCCGTCCGCGTCGTGGATGCCCTGGTACGTGGCGAATACCGGGTGCCGCTTGACCATGTCCCGGAAATGCGACTCGACGAGGTCCCAGAACCGGTCGTCGAGCGGGCCGGCGGTGGGCTCCGAGACGGGACGCGGGAGAAGCAGGTCGTCCATCTATCGCTCCATGGCTGCGGCGGCGGTCCTGGTCGTGGTTTCGCGAAGGGCGTCGGCGCAGGCAGCCACGACACGATCGATGTCTGCCTCGGTGACGCCGTAGTGGGTGACAGCGCGGACGGTTCCGTGGTTGTACTCGGTCATCAGCACGCCGCGGGACCGGATCCCGTCGAGGAAGGCGGCGCGGTTGCCGCGAACGCGGAAGACCACGAAGTTTGTGGTGGCGCGGCGCGGGTCCAGGGGGCCGGGCGTCGGCTGGGCCAGGCCGCCGGGCGACTCGATGCCGTCCATCGCGGCCAGTCCCTCGGCCAGGCGGCGGGCATTGGCGTGATCCTCGGCCAGCCGGGTGATCGTCCCGTCGGGGCCGTCGCTCAGGGCCACGAGCCCGGCCGCGGCCACGATGCCGACCTGGCGCATCCCGCCGCCGACGAGCTTGCGCCCGCGCCAGGCCTTGTGGATGAACTCCTTCGAGCCGACGACCATCGAGCCGATCGGGCAGGCGAGGCCTTTCGAGAGGCAGAAGGCGACCGAGTCGGACGGTTCGGCCAGCTGCCTCGGCGTCAGCCCCTCGGCGACGACAGCGTCGAAGAAGCGAGCGCCGTCGACGTGGAGCGGGACACCGTGAGCGTGGGCGATCTTCGCCACAGCCCGCGTGTATTCGAGGCTGAGCGGCTGGCCCATCGAATGGGCGTGGGTGTTCTCCAGGGCAACCAGGCCCGTGATCGGCTGGTGTGGGTCGGACGGGTCGCGGAAGGCTTCCTCGAGCTCGTCGAGGTCGAAGGTGCCGTCCGGGTTCTCGCGCATCTGGCGGATCGATGTCCCGACGACGACCGCGTGGCCCGCCTGCTCGTCGTCGACGATGTGCGTGCTCGCCCCGGCGATCGTCTCCTGCCCGCGGGCCAGGTGGCCGAGCTGCGAGACGAGGTTGGCCATCGATCCGCTGGCGACGAAGAGCGCGGCCTCCTTGCCGAGCAGCTCGGCGGCGCGCTCCTGTAGGGCGTTGACGGTGGGATCGTCACCCCAGACGTCGTCGCCGAGCTCGGCCTCGTACATGGCCTTGCGCATCGCCGGCGTGGGATGGGTCACGGTATCGCTGCGGAGATCGATCATCGGGAGCGCGCCTCGCTCTTGGGCTCGCGGAGCCGCCGCGGAGTGGTCGGTCGAGTATAGGTCGGCGCGATGATTTGGCCGCGGCCGGCCCGGACATCGGAGCCGGCACCTGCTATCCTTCGCGGTCGGCACGGGCTCGTGGTGTAGCGGCCTAACATGCCAGCCTGTCACGCTGGAGATCGCCGGTTCGAATCCGGTCGAGCCCGCCATAGTGCATATCCCAGCCCCGTCCCCGCCCGGACGGGGCTTTCTTTTGCCCGCGGTAGCCTGTCGTCCGGCGGCGTCAATTCGGCCGGTCGATACCCGGACGCCGAGACTCGCGGGTCGGGCTCCGCGGAGCAATACTCAGGGGGCATCGAGGCGCAGCCGAGGATTGTCATGGGCACGTTCGAGAAGATCGAGTCCGGAGGTACCGCCAACCGCCTGTACGCGACTGGCGACTTCACGCCCGGGGCGCCGGGCGTGGTCCTGTTCCACGCCTGGTGGGGCCTGAACGACGACGTCGTCCTGTACGCCGACCGGTTGGCCGCGGCCGGGTTCGCCGTCTTCGCTCCGGACCTCTATGGCGGCCCGGTGGTGTCCACGATCGAGGAGGCCGAGCGGCTGTCGGACTCGATGGACCAGGCGGCAGCGGATGCGATCGCCCTGGCAGCGGTGGACCGCCTCGCGGATCGCCTGGGCCCGGCTGCGGGACTCGCGGCCGTGGGTTTCTCGTTGGGAGCGGCCTGGTCGATGTGGAGCCCGGCCGAACGCGACCGCCTCGCCGGCTCGGTCGTGTACTACGGCTCGATCGCGGGCGGGAGCCTCACCCGGGCGTCGGTCCCGGTCCTGGGGCACTTTGCCGAGACGGACCCGTTCGAGTCCGACGAGGGGATTGCCGGGTTCGAGGCCACACTTCGGTCGGCCGGCCGCGACGTAGTCATCCACCGCTACCCGGGGACGGGCCACTGGTTCGCGGAGCCGTCTCGCGACGCCTATCGCGCCGCCGCCGCCGACCTTGCCTTCGAGCGCACGGTCGATTTCCTGCGGGACTCCTGCAGAGCCCGGGGCGTGCCAAGAAGCCGCCGCTGACGCACAATCAGGCCGGAGGCGCCGCGAGGCCGGCGCCACGTCACCGGGGAGGCACGAGCGTATGAGCGGCCGCGTCATCGTGGTCGGCTCGGTCAACATCGACCTTGTCGCGCGCGTTCCTCACCTACCGCATCCGGGCGAGACCGTCACGGGCGGCAGCTACGAGCGCCACCACGGCGGCAAGGGCGGCAACCAGGCCGTAGCCGCTGCCCGCTTGCGCCGGCCTACTCTCTTCATCGGGGCCGTCGGGGACGACACTTTCGAGATCGAGGCCCGGCGTGCCCTCTCTTCCGAGCGAGTGGATGTCTCTATGGTCGCCTCCCTGCCCGGCCAGCCGACGGGAGTGGCGCTGATCCTCGTGGACGCGACCGGGGAGAACCAGATCGCCGTCGTCCCGGGCGCGAACGGCGCGATCGAGTCGGGCTACGTCCGCGACTGCCTGGCCCGGCTCGGGCCTCTCCACGGCGACGTCATGCTGGTCTGCAACGAGGTGCCGCTCCACGTCGTCCGTGAGGCGCTGATGTGCGGCGCCGCCGCCGGCGCGACGACGATCCTCAACCCGGCACCGGCGATCGGCATCGACCGGTCCATCTTCGGACTCGCCGACATCGTCACGCCGAACCGCAACGAGCTGGCGACCCTGCTGCAGACCGAGGCCAGCCGGACCGGGCGCCGGGTCGACGCCAGCACCGATGCGGCCGTGAGGGCCCGCTCGTTGCTGGAGCCCGGGCCGGACGGACCCGGTGTCCGCAAGGCGGTCATCGTGACTCTCGGCGCCTCCGGTGTCGTGGTCCTGGAAAGGGTGGGCTCGGGGCTGAGCGCTGCGGCCGACGCCACAGCGGCCGACGCCGAAGGCGGCGGAGCGACGGACGCCACAGCGGCCCCGGCTCCGGCCGCGGCCGCGCCCGCTGCTCCGACCCCGGCCCCGACTCCGGCTCCGGCCCCGGCTGCGGCACGGAGGAGCGCGGGCCGTCGAAGCGACATCCACGTATGGGAGGTCTCCGCGGATCGAGTCGCCACCGTCGACAGCACCGGCGCCGGAGATGCCTTCTGCGGAGCCCTCGCCGCTGCCCTGGCGGAAGGCCGCCCGCTGGCGGAGGCCGTCGAGCGCGCGGTCGCCGGCGGCGCGCTGGCCACGACCCACGTCGGGGCGCGCGAGGGAATGCCGACCTTCGCCGAGCTCGAGGAATTCCTGGCGGCCCGCTAGGTTGGCCGGTCGGCCCGTCAGGCGGCCGAGTTCGCGCCGCGGCTTCGGAGCCGGGCCAGGGCCGGCGCGCCCAACCTCGCCCCCATGTACAGGACGAAGGCGATCGCCGTCACGTAAAAGCTCACCGGAGCCCCGGTCAGGAGGGCCAGGAGGATTCCTCCAACGGTTGCCAGCAGAGCCACGGAGACGCTCGCCAACGTTGCCAGGCCCGGATGCGACGTCAGGCGTTCGGCCGTCGCACCGGGCGTGATCAGCAACGTCAGGATGAGCAGCACGCCCACGACCTGAACGGCCTCGGCGACCGCCGCCGCGAGCAGCAGCAGGAAGAGGATCGAGAGGAGCCGGACCGGCACGCCGCGCGCCTCGGCGACGATCGGGTCAACGGTGGCGAAGGTGAGTGGGCGGTACATGACCGCCAGCCCCGCGATCGTCACGACTGCCACGACCACCATCAGAATGATGTCGCCCTGGCTGACGGCGGTGATGGCTCCGAACAGGAGCGCCATGGCCTCTGTCGCATAGCGCCCGTAGAGGGACAGGAAGAGCACGCCAACGCCCAGACCGAAGGCCATGACGAGGCCGACGACCGCGTCGCGCTCTCGAACGCGCAGGCCCAGGGCGCCGATGATGAGAGCGACGAGGAACGACCCGGACAACAACCCCAGAACGGGCGACAGGCCCAGCAGGAGAAAGCCGACGGAGCCCGTGAAGCCGACCTCGGCCAGGGCGTGGACCGCGAACGACATGCTGCGGGCCACGACGAAACGGCTTACCAGGCCAGCGACGGTTGCCACGAGGACGCCGGCCAGCAGCATGTTCTGGACGAACGAATAGCCGAGAAGATGGACGAGCTCGCTCATCGGTGGTGCACCCCGGCCGGCTCCGGGAAGTGGTGCGGTTCGTCTATGTCGAACCCGGCCCCGCTGGCTTCACCCACGACGACGATCCGGCCGCGCACTCGCAGGACCTCGACCGGCGCGTTGTAGAGATTCGACATCGTCGCGGTGGTAAGGACTTCGTCCGTGCTGCCCGCGGCCCAACGCCCGTTCACCACGAATACGACTCGGTCCGCGTAGCCGAGGACGGGGTTGACGTCGTGGGTCACAAAGACAACGGTGCCGCCCTTGTCACGCGACCAGCCGCCGATCAGTTCGGTGATCTCCTGCTGGTAGCGCAGGTCCAGGCTCGCCAGGGGCTCGTCGCACAGCAGCAGCCTCGGTTCCCCGACCAGCGCCTGGGCGATGCGGAGGCGTTGCTGCTCGCCGCCGGACAGCCGGCCGATCGGCTCGTTCGCATACGCACCGGCGGCGACTGCTTCAAGAGCCGACTCCACACGGGCTCGATCATCCCGCGAAAGGCGGCCGAAGCCCCAGCGGTGCCCGTCGATTCCGAGGGCGACGAGGTCGCGGCCTCGGAGCGGCACGTCCCGATCGAACCCGGCATGCTGCGGGACGTAGCCGATGGCCGGATTCCCGCGTCGTGGCGGCCGGCCGAGTACTTCCAGCGAGCCGCTCGCCAGTGGAGTCAAGCCGAGCAGAGCCCGCAAGAGCGACGTCTTGCCCGATCCGTTGGGCCCGAGCACGGCCAAGAACTCGCCCTGCGGCACCGTCATCGACAACTCCGACCAGACGACTCGATCGCCGTAGGCGAGCGTGGCCAGGTCGAAGCACATGGCCGGTCCGTCCGGCGGCTGCGGCACCCCCCGTGGCCCGGCGGCGCGGGGCTTGCGACCGTCGTTTCTCATTGAGATCCCCCGATCGCCGTTTCGATGTCATCGAGTTGCGCCACCTGCCAGTCGACGAAAGACACGCCCTTGGGCATCAACTCCGACATGCCCACAACGGGGACGCCGGACTGGCTTGCGACCGTCTTGATCGACGTGGTGACCGGAGAGGTCGCCTGGCTGTTGTAGAGGAGCAGCTTGACCTTGTGGCCGGTCAGCAGGTCCTGCTGGGCGGCTACGTCGGCCGGAGCCGGGTCCGTGCCGTTTTCGATCGACCTGGCGAAGCCATCGGGCGTTAGAGACTGGAAGCCGAGGGCGGCGATGAGGTACCCCGCTACCGGCTCCGTGTAGGCGACGGCCGTGCCGGGGTAGCGGGTCTTGATCGCGGCGATCTTCGCTATCAGCGGGGCGAACGAGTCGAGATAGGCCTTCAGGTTCGCCTCAAAGGTCGACCTGGACGCCGGCTGCAGTGCCTCGAGCGCGTCGGCGACTGCACGGCCGACCTCCGGCATCGTCCGGGGGTCGTACCAGATGTGCGGGTTGACGCCGTCCGCCAGGCCGAGCAGCTGCTGGACGTCGATCACCTTGCGGTCGGACCGCGGCGACGCGCTGAGCAGATGGTCGAGGAAGGCGTCGTAGCCGAGACCGTTCTTGACGACCAGAGTCGCGTCGGCGACAGCCTGGGCGTTCTGGGGGCTGCTCTCGTAGGTGTGCGGGTCGATGTTCGGGTCATTGAGGATACTGGTGACCGACACGAGATCGCCGCCGACCCTCGACACGAGGTCGCCGTAGAAGTTCTCACCCGCCACCGCGTTGATCTTGCCGCCGGAAGGGGCACCGGCCGCGCAGCCGGCCAGGGTTGAGACGATGACCATCGCAAGGCCGATGGCCAGCGAGGCGGCGCGGCTCGGGGCGACGGTCCGGCTCACGAGAGTGTCCCCCGTTGCCTCGCATCCCCCGCCGCGCAGGACGGGCAGACCCCGAACAGCTCCAGCCGGTGGGCTTCGATCTGATATCCGTGGCGCCGCCCGATCTCGTCGACCAGCCGGGCCAGATCACCGTCGGCCACGTCCTCGCTCCTGCCGCAGCTCGAGCAGATGAGGTGGTGATGGTGCTCGTCCGGATCGCAGACCACGTACGCATGGGATCCGCTCGGTAGATCCAGGCGTTCCACGACCTGCAGGTCGGTCAGCAGATCCAGGGCCCGAAAGACCGTCGCCCGACCGATCTTGACCCGCTCCCGCCGCCCGCGCTCGAGCAGCTCGGCCGCGGTGAAATGGCCACCGGTGGCCGCAACGAGCCGGGCCACCAGGCGCCTGCTTGGCGTGGGCTGGTAACCTGCCCGTTCAAGCGTTTGGATGATGCGTTCGGTCTGGTCCACTTGATACTCGGTCTCAAAGGTTGGGCCGGATGATACCAGGTCTCATCCGCGTGTGTCGAGTAACATATGCGGACGCTTCGGCCGGCGCGCCCGCGCGCGAAAATGGGCAACAATGGCTCTTCACCGGCGCCACTCGAAGGCAGGACTGAATGGCAGACACAAGCACGGCTAAAGAGGCGGCAGCACCCTACCGGATCTTCGGCGTGCACCCGGGTCTCGTGCTGGCCGTGCTGGATGTGATCGGGCTCGGAATCGCGTCGTACCTGTCTATCACCGAGCTCACGCCTGGTGGCGAGGTCCAGTGCGGCCCCATTCACGGCTGCGAGACGGTCCAGCACAGCGTCTACTCGCGCCCGTTTGCCGGGATCCCGGTCGCCGTCTACGGCGTCTTCCTCTCGATCACGCTCTTGATCCTGGCAATCGCCTGGTGGCGGACCAACAACTACCGCCTCCTGCTCATGCACTACGGCCTGTCGCTCGTCGGCGTCGTCTTCGAAGGCTGGTTCCAGTTCGCGCAGATCTTCCTGATCGGCGCCGTGTGCATCTGGTGCGAGTCGTACGGTCTTTCGCTCGTTCTCCGGTTCGTGGTGGCCCTGTGGGTGTACCTGCACACGCCCAAACCGGACTCGATACCTGCCGACGAGCTCACCTGACCTACAACTGCCTACCCAACAACGAACGAGGAAAACGCGATGACATCCAACCGTCCGAGTGGGCGTCCTTCCAGCGGCGGCAGCGTGCCGCCGACCAGCCGCCGGTCTGCCAGGCAGCAGCGCCTCGCGGCTCGGGAGGCGAATCGGGCCCTCGCTCGCGCCGGGACGCGCGGCTCCAGCGGCTCCAACGGCCCGCTGATGATGTACACAATCATCGCCGTCGCGATCGCGGCGATCGTCATCGCGGGCGCGTTCATCCTCACCAACCAGGGCAAGGCCAAGCAGCCGCCCGGCGCCCTCAACGCCCCGGTCGGGAGCGCCCTGACGCCGAAGTCGATCCCAGCCAGCGGTCCCACGCTCGGCAACGCCGACGCGAAGCACACGATCGACGTGTATTCGGATTTCCAGTGCCCGTATTGCCGCGATTTCGCCGTGGATACCGAGCCGCAGGTAGTGGCCAACTACGTTGCGACCGGCAAGGCCAAGCTCGTCTGGCATGACCTGGTCATCATCGACAAGCTCGTTGGCGGGACCGAGTCGCTCGACGCGGCCAACGCTGCCCGCTGTGCCAGTGACCAGGGCATGTTCTGGCCATACCACGACTGGCTCTACACCAACCAGTACTCCGAAGGATCTGGCGCGTTCAGCAAGGATCGGCTGAAGAGCATCGCGAAGCTTGCCGGCATCCCGGATCTGAACAAGTTCAACTCGTGCGTGGACGCCGGCACGCATAACAGCGACATCACGGACCAGTCGGCCGCGAGCGGCTACAGCAGCACGCCGACGATCGTCGTCGACGGGACTGTCCTTTCCGGTTTCGACTACGGGACCATTCAGTCGGCCCTCGACAAGGCCCTCGGCATCACACCCAGCCCGTCTGCCGGCGCCTCGGCCAGTGCCTCCTCGGCGCCCTCGGCCACACCCGCGCCGAGCGCGTCTCCGTCCTAGCCCCGATAGCCGGCCTGTAGAGGGAATTCGCGATGCCATCCAAGAACCGCAGCCGGCGTTTCTCGATAGACAGCGGCACGCCGCCCAACGACCGGGGGCCGGCCAGGCAGGGCCGCCCAACCGGCGGTGAGGTGAACCGTAACCTCGCCCGAGCCGGCACGCGCGGTTCCGAGTCCGGCGTTAGCTCCCTCGCGCTCTGGAGCCTGGCCTTCGTGGCGGTCGCCGTCGTCGTGGTCGTCGTCACCCTCATCGCGACGGGGGCGAAGAGCGGCCCCGCCTCCGGTCCTGTGGCTGCGCCGGCGGTCGTCACGCCGTTGAACATCGCGAGCGGCCGGACGCTGGGCTATCCCAACGCGCCGATCACGCTCGATCTGTACGGTGACTTCCGCTGCTCGGCATGCCTCAGCTTCACGACCGGTGGAACCGAGCAGAGCCTGATCGACAACTACATCTCGACCAACAAGGTCAAGCTCGTCTGGCACGACTTCCTCTCGATCGACAAGATCCAGGGCAACACCGCGTCCCGCGATGCCGCAAACGCCGCCTGGTGCGCCGCAGATCAAGGCAAGTTCTGGGTGATGCACGACTGGCTCTTCGCCAACCAGTCGGCGACCGAGGATGCCTCGGCCTTCACCGCGGCCAGGCTCTCCGACATCGGCAAGGCGGCCGGACTCGACATGTCTGCCTACCAGCCGTGCATCGACGCCGGCAGGCACTACGCGGACATAGCGGCCGAGGACCAGGCGACTCCCTCTGGCGTGACGGGAACGCCGGCCGTCTTCATCAACGGCGCGCTGGTGACCGGCGGATCGGTCGACAGCTGGCCCCAGTACCCGCAGATCAAGGCCTACATCGACTCGCTCGGCTGATCGACCCCGCCGGGCGCCATCCCTCGCGTTCTACTCGCGAGCGATCGTTTCGATTGCGCCCAGCTGCCTCCTCAGCTCGGCGCCCGCGCGCCAGTGGTCGTTCGCGGTGGACTCCATGCGCTGGCTCTCGCGGGAGCTCCACTCCGCCAGCCAGCGGTTGGCGTCGCGCAGGGTATGGGCCTCGCTCAAACGTTCCCGCACGTACTGGATGAAGGCGCAGTAGAACGTCCGCGGCGCAGCCTGAGAGACGAGCGCCTCCGCTCCGGGGACGAAGTCGATCGGGACCTTGATCCGGGCGAAGAACGCGCCCACCTCGGCGGCCAGCGGGTCGGTGCTCTGGCTGTGACCGCTCCAGCGCAGTATCGGGGCATTGGAGCTGAAGTCGATCAAGACCGTGGTGTCGTCGGTCATCTGCGCTCTCATCGTGCCGCCGAAGCTCAGGAACTCGTTCTTGACCCCAACGCGGTCGGTGAGGGTGATCCGGCCCCAGGCGAAATCGGCGACCACCGGGAAACGCGTCTCGCGGTCCAGCGCGGCGGCACGGCCGCGGCTCCCGTCGGTGATCCAGTAGTCGATCGAATCGGGGTCGTAGTGCTGGAGCGTCGGCTTGGGCCGGAGCGCGGCGAGCAGGTGGCTGGTCTCGTCGCCCCGCGACCGGTCGGGCTCCACGAGCTCGAAACCCAGGTTGGCGAGGATTCGGGCGACGCCCGCCAGCCAGCGCTGGTCATCCGGAACGGCGGCGCTCATATCGTTCGACATTGCGACTAGCACCATATCCCGGTTGAGAGCGGCCGTCACGGCCCGGACGTCACCACGGGCGGCCACGGCCGGCCACCGGCCAACTGCTTAGGCGCCGGCGGCGCTCCCAGGTTCGGCGATCCCGGCACTCGCCGCGCGGGCGCTCCGCGTCCAGCCCAATCGGACCAGGGCGACGAGACCGCCGGCCGAGCTGATGACGAGGGTCATGACGTGGGTCAGAAGGGCCAGTGCGAGGCCGCTCGGGGCGGGCAGCCCGAAGGCCAGGGCGATCGTCTGACCGGCGTACTCGAAGGTGCCCAGGTAGCCCGGACCCGACGGTATGGCCGTGGCCAGGTTCATACCGGCAGCAAGAAGCGCTCCCTCGCCGACGGTGAGCTCGATGCCGAGGGCCTGGCCGACGGCCAGCACGGCCACGACGGTGCAGCTCCAGGCCGCCACGCTCAGAACCGCCGATGCGGCGATCGTCCCCGGCAGGGCGGCGACCCGCAGACCGTCGCGCAGCCGCAGGACGGTGCCTTTGAGGCGCGGCCAGCGGCCCAGGAAGGCGGCGAGCCGGCCGGCCCCCGGGAGACGGTGAGCGGCGAGGGCGGCCGCCAGGGCCACGACGAGCAGGCCGGCCAGCGCCACCCCGACGAGAATCGCGCTCACCACCACTCCTCTGACGTTCAGGACGAGGATGGCCGCGGCGCCGATGCCGACGAGAACGACCGTGTCCACGACCCGCTCGACGATGACCGTGCCGAGGGTGGCGCTGCGACTGATCCCCTCGCGGTCGCCCAGGTAGTGGCTCCGGACCAGCTCACCCAGGCGAGCCGGCAGGACGTTGTTGGCCAGGTAGCCCACGAGCATGTAGCCGGACAGACGTCGGAGCGGGACGGGCCGGATCGGTGCGATCAGGCGCTGCCAGCGGACGGCCCGGAAGGCCAGGTCGGCCGTCACCCCCGCGACGCCGAGGCAGAGCCAGGGGAGTCGGGCGCCGCCGAGCAGCCGGGCCGTCTCGCCCAGGTCCACCCCGCGGAGGGCCAGGTAGACGCAGACCAGGGATATCAGGATTCCGATTCCGCTCCGCGCCAGGTTTGTCGTCAGGCGTCTCACCGAGTCGTCGGCTTCCGGCTGGCCAGCTTCCGGGAGCGCCGGAGTCGCATCCGGTGCAGCAGGAAACGCGCCACGACCCGCAGAGTCGAGAGGCCGTAGACCACACTGCGGCGGAAGCCGACCGAGCTGGCCTCCTCGAAATAGCGAGTTGGCACCGCGATCTCACCGATCCTCATGTGGCTCGCCACGGCCTGGGCCACCAGCTCCTGGTCGAACACGAAGTCGTCGCTGTTGAGGCGGTAGGGGATCGACTCCAGCAGAGCGCGGCTGTAGGCCCGAAACCCGGTGTGGTACTCAGACAGGTGCAGGCCGAAGATGAGGTTCTCGATGCCCGTCAGGAAGCGGTTGCTGACGTACTTCCAGCGCGGCATCCCGCCGGCGAGCGGATCGCCGAGGAAGCGACTGCCCAGCATCAGGTCCTTCGTCCCGCTCAGGATCGGCTCCACGAGATCGGGGATGCGGGTGGCGTCGTACTGGTAGTCCGGGTGGAGCATCACAACAGCGTCGGCGCCGGCCTCGAGGGCGGCGTCGTAGCACGTCTTCTGATTGCCGCCGTAGCCGAGGTTCTGGCGATGGATGATCACGTCCAGGCCGAGCTGACGGGCGATCGCGACGGTCTGGTCCCTGGAGACGTCGTCCACGAGGATGATCCTGTCGACGATCTCGTGCGGGATGTCGCTGTACGTCCGTTCCAGCGTCCGGGCGGCGTTGTAGGCAGGCATCACCACGACGACGCGCTTCCGCGCCCCCTCGGCCGGAGCGGCCGCCGGATCGTGGCTGGCTGGCGACTTCTGCTTCCTTTCCGACACCGCGCTAGCCTACCGGAAACGACCGTCTGTCGATCCGGCCTGATCGAGGGCATCGATACTGCCGGGCACGGCGGTGCTAGCATCGGCCGATCTTTGTCCAGCAAACTGCGCCCGGTGAGGGAGGTCCCGTGAGGGCTCTGGAGTGGGTTCGCGGCCGACCGGAGTGGGTACGCGACCGAGCGGCGCAGCTGCGCGACGATCCCGCCGCGATTGCCTGGATGCTGCTGGTCGCCTTCGCCTACGGGGGCGCGACCTTCGTCCGCAGCCAGGCCTCCAGCTGGGGCCCGGACCACATGATGATCCTGGCCGCCGGCATGTGGTCCGGCCACTCCGATCTCAGCTCGCTGACCACGATCAACGACATCGTCACCATCGACGGCCGCAACTACCAGGCGATGAGCCTGTTGCCCACGATCCCGTACCTGCCCCTGGTGCCCTTCCAGGTCCTCTGGCCGTTCTCACGCTGGATCGTCTCGGGGGTCATCGGCATCCTGGGGGGCTGCCTGGCGCTGCCGCTGGCGCGCAGGTACGGGCCCGGCGGGGCGGTCAGCTACTGGCTCGCCGCCTTCGGTGCCTTTGGGACGCTGCTCTTCACCCTCACCATCGAGGGCGACTTCTACTACCTCGCCCATCTCGAGGCGGTGCTCCTCACCTTCCTCGCCTTGATCGAGTGGCACGACCGGCGCCGGCCCTGGGCCATAGGCCTGTTGATCGGCCTTGCCGCGTTGGCCCGGCCGACGCTGATCCTGGTGGCCGTGCCGTTCGGTCTGGCCCTGCTGGCGGAAGCCAAGGACCGCGTCAGGGTCTCCGTGGCCTTCGCCGTGCCGCTGCTAGCCGCGGTGGCGGTCACCGGGTGGTGGGACTGGGTCCGGTTCGGCTCTCCGACGGAGACCGGCTACACCATCGCCTGGCTGACGCCGCCACTTCAGGCGTTGCGAGATCAGGGCCTCTTCTCGACGACCCACGTGCCCACCAACCTGGCGCTCTTCCTCGGCGGCGGCTACTCGATCCGGGATGCCTTCCCCTGGCTGGTGCCCAGCAACCAGGGCCAATCGATCCTGCTCACCATGCCAGCTCTGTTGATAGCCGTGGGGGCGAGCCTTCGCGAGCGGCTCAACCTGGTCCTCTGGGGGGCCGTCATCGTGACCGCCGTGCCGGTGTTCCTCTACTACGGCGGCGGCGGCGCCAACACCTACGGCTACCGCTACGCCATGGACTTCGTGCCGTTCCTGGTGCCGTTGGTTGCCATCGCCCTGCGGGATCGTTTCGGCAACCTGGAGAAGGCCCTGATCGCTCTCAGCGTTGCGTTCGTCTGCTACGGCTACATCTGGGAGATCTACAAGTAGTCGCCGCCAGCCGGCCGATCCGCCGCCTACAACTCGCGGCGGCGGAGCAGGAAGATCCCGATCGACATCGCGCCTGCGACCCAGACGAGGCACCAGGCCAGCCAGAGCAGGCTCGGCGCGGTCCCGGAGAACGGACTGAAGCGGTAGATCCCGGCGTTGACGCCGGCCGACCCGAGCACCCTCTCGGATGGCGACAGGGCGCCCGCGCACCCTCTCCACAGGACGTCGCTCGGGAGGATCAGCCGGGCCAGCGTGCCGGCGGCCCGGAGGATGTCGTTGTTGAAGGCCTCGCCCACGACGCCCATGACGCCGGCCATCCAGGCCAGCCCGTAGCCGACGACGGCCATGGCGCCGCCCGCGACCGATGTGATGCGCGTGCTCAGCACGATCGCGAGCGTCAGGAGGATCAGGGACTCCCCGGCCAGGTACAGGGGCGCCGTCAGCGGTTCGACGGGGGCGTAGCTAGTGGCCAGCACGACGGCCGCCAGCTCCAGGTAGCCGGCCGCGAGGGCGTAGACGACCAGGACGACGGCCAGGCCGAGCCAGCGGCCGAGCATCACCTCGGCGCGGCGGATGGGCCGGGCCAGCATGGCGAGGAGGAGCCCGTTCTCGATGTCGGGGCCGATCGCCGGCGCTCCCGCGAAGACGGCCGTCATCGCCAGGACGAAGCTGAACATGAAGGCCAGCATTACGGTGACCTGGGACACGCCGAGTATCTGGACCGCCCCGGTGATGGGCGTGACCTCGGCAATGCGTGAGAACGCCCACCACGTCAGCCCGACGACGAGCGCCGTCAGGCCGACCAGGACCCACAGCAGGCGCCGCCTGAACGCCTCACGGAGCGTGAGACGGGCGATGATCAGGATTGCCTCGATGGTGGTCACTGTTCGGTCTCGCGTCCGACCGAGGCCGTCTCGTACTCGTTCGGGTCTTCCGGCGGCGCCCCCAGGAGCGACATGAACCGCTCCTCCAGCGTCTGCCGCGTCGGCACGACGGCGTGGATCGCCCCGCCGCTCGCCACCAGCGCGCCGACCAGGGCCGGCACCTCCGCCTCGGCGATGCCGTCCACGAAGAGCCACTCTCCGTCGACGCGGGTGGGACCGTAGCGCGCCGCGACTTCCCGAGCGACGCCGTCCGGGCCGGTGACGCGTATGCCGACGCCGCTCTCCCGCGTCAGCTCGGCCATGCGCAACTCGGCGACCACGCGGCCGCGGTCCACGATCGCGACGCGATCGCAGACCCGCTCGACCTCCGTCAGGAGATGCGAATTCAGGAAGACGGTCGTGCCCCGGTCGCGAAGCGCGCCGATGATGGCGCGGACGTCCTGGCGGCCCACCGGATCGAGGGCCGAGGTCGGTTCGTCGAGGACCACCAGGTCGGGCCGGCCGAGCAGCGCGACGGCCAGACCCAGCCGCTGCTGCATCCCCTTCGAGAAGGTCTCAGTTCGACCCTCGGCCCGGGCAGCGAGGCCGACCAGCTCCAGGACGGCCCGAATCTCCGCGGCCCAATCGGCTCGGGGCAGGCGGGCCAGCTCGCAATGGAGGGCGAGCACTTCGCGGGCCGTCATCCAGCCCTGGTAGCGGAACAGCTCCGGCAGGTAGCCGATGCGGCGGCGCGTCGCGACGTCGCCGATCCCCGCCCCCAGGACCCGTCCGTGGCCGGCCGTCGGCCGCGACAGGCCCAGGAGAAGCTTCACGGCCGTGGTCTTGCCGGCCCCGTTCGGACCGAGGAAGCCGAAGACCTCACCCCGCGGCACCGTCATGGTCAGCCCGGCCAGGGCGACGATCCGCCCGAACTCCTTGCGCAGCTCGCGTGTCTCGATGGCCGCGGGGACCGGGCCGCCGGCCGCGGACCCCGCTCCGCCGCTCATGCGCGGCTACCCGTCGATCCGCTCGACGATCGTGGCGATCCCCTGGCCCACGCCGATGCACATCGAGGCCAGGCCGTAGCGGCCGCCGGTCCGGTGCAAGCCGTGGACGAGGCTTGCGACCAGGCGTCCGCCGCTCGCCCCCAGCGGGTGGCCAAGCGCGATCGCGCCGCCGTCGACGTTGACGCGGGCCGGGTCCAGGCCGAGCTCGCGGATGCACGCGATCGACTGGCTGGCGAAGGCCTCGTTCAACTCCACGAGATCCAGATCCGTGACGGTCAGGCCGGCCCTGGCCAGGGCCTTCCGCGTCGCGGGTATGGGGCCCAGGCCCATGACCGCCGGATCGACGCCGGCGACGGCCGTGGCCACGACCCGCGCCATGGGCCGCAGGCCCAGCGCCCGGGCCCGCTCGGCCTCGACGACCAGGGCCGCAGCGGCCCCGTCGTTGATGCCGCTCGCGTTGCCCGCCGTCACGCTGCCGCCCTCCCGGAAGGCGGGCCGCAGGCGCGCCAGCGCTTCGGCACTGGTTTCGGGTCGCGGATGCTCGTCGGCGTCCACCACGATCGGCTCGCCCTTGCGCGCCGGGATCGTGACCGGAACTATCTGGTCGCGGTAGCGACCCTCGGCGATCGCCGCGGCGGCGTTGCGCTGGCTGGCCAGGGCGAAGGCATCCTGGTCTTCACGGCTAATCCCGAGCCGCTCGGCCACGTTCTCGCCGGTCTCGCCCATCGAGCAGGGATGATGGGCTGCCGCGAGGGCTGGATTGACGAAGCGCCAGCCCAGCGTCGAATCGACCAGCTCGCGGGTTCCGCGTTCGTAAGCCGTCTCGGGCTTGAGCATGACGTACGGGGCCCGGCTCATCGACTCGACTCCGCCGGCGATGAAGACCTCGCCGTCGCCGGCGGCGATGGCGTGGGCGGCCGAGTTGACGGCCTGGAGGCCGCTGCCGCATAGCCTGTTCACGGTCATCCCCCCGACCTCGACCGGCAATCCCGCCAGCAGCGCCGCCATCCGGGCGACATTTCGGTTGTCCTCGCCGGCCTGGTTGGCGCAGCCGAGGATCACGTCCTCGATCAGGGCAGGGTCGATGCCGGAGCGCTCAACCAGGGCTCGAATGACGGCCGCGGCCAGGTCATCCGGTCGGACCGAGGCGAGGGCGCCGCCGTAGCGCCCAAACGGAGTTCGGAGCGCGGCCACGATCCAGGCCTCGCGCACGGGTCGGTCGAACTGGCGTTCCATGGCTCGATTGTACGGCCGGCCGCCGTGGATCTGCGGCGCTCGACTCGCCGATCCCGGGTGCGACGCGCGGTCAGGGCAACTTGTACAGCGCCTCGTTCAGGAGGTCTTGGCCGTCTGTGATGACGATGTAGAGCACGTTGCCACTGGCGTACACGTAGCCGAGGTGCCCCGTGGCCGGGTCTGTGATCTCCAGGATCGACTTGCCGGGCAGGTAGTTCGGGTGGCTCGTGACCGGCCACCCGGCGGCGCGGGCGACCTCTGCAAAAGAGGAGCTTAACGTCGCGGCGGCCACGCCGGGGACCTCGATCGCGTGGATGTTGAAGTTGATCTGCGGCGGCTGCGACAGGTCCGCCGTCACCGCCATGTTCACGTCGTCCGGGGTCTTGCCGAACTTCACCAGCCAGGGAGCGTAGAGAGGCTTGTCGCCGCCGGTCGGTGGCGACGCGATATAGGCGGAGAGGACAAGACTGAACTTCTCCAGGCACACGCCACCGATCGTGGACGGCAGTAGATCCTCGAGCGCAACGGACACATGTTGCCCGCCGCTGAGTGACGAGTCGCAGGTGGCAGCCGCCGACTCGGATGCCCCTGGCGACCCGGATGCGGCAGCCGAACCCGAGGTGCCTGGCCCAGCCGACGTCGAGATGGCCGGAATTGCCGTGCGTGTCGGCACCGGCGTCGCCGTCGCGCTGCCGCAGCCCGCCACGAAGACGATCGTCAGGGCGGCACCGAGCAACGTGGACAACGTGGCGCTGGAACGGCGAATCATCTGCTACCCCGATCGGATGGCATTGCCACGGCCGCGGGATCGATCACGGCCGCGCTGGTCCTGCCGAGCATGGCCTCCCGCCCGCCCGGGTGTCAAACGTGGGCCCCGGCCTCGACTTTCGTTGAATCCGGGCACCGCCTGTAATAGTGACCGGCCTGCGACGTTCTGTTGGCAAGCGGATCGCTTCCCCATCCGTGTGCACTCATACCCACAGTTGTTGGAGCTAGCGGAATGGACCACCACAGACCAGATCGGGACTACCGGTCATCGCCCACCGGCGGAAGGGTCGAGGATGACTTCGTTCGGCCGCTGACGCCGATCCGTGGCACCTCGCACCGCCGCCTGCCGGCCGCCCTGCCCTTCGCCATCGCCGCGATCTTCGTGGTGTCGAGCGTGGCGTTCGGCGCCACCGTCATTCGGAACATCGTCGCTCCGTCGCCGAGCGCCTCGGCCGTGCTCGTCGGCGACGACAACCCGACCGACGAGCCCACGCTCGAGCCGACCGATGCGCCGACCGATGCGCCGACCGACGCGCCGACCGACGCGCCTGTCGACGGCCCCGTCGACGCGCCGACCGACGCGCCGACGACTGCCCCCACGGCGGGTCAGCTGACGATCAACGTCCAGGTTCTGCCCGGCAAGGCCCAGGTCAGCTGGAGTGCCTACACGGGCGCCGACTTCGCCTACTACAAGGTCGTCCGCTCGAGCGACGGCACCGCCGCGTGGCCGCTCGGCGGGGGCGACACGCTTGTCGCCGCGATCGACAACAAGGCCACCCTCACCTTCCTCGACTGCAGCGGCCCCGGCACCTTCACGTACCGGGTCTTCGCGGTGAAGTCGTCCGAGTCCGGCTACGCGGTGCTGGCCTCAAGCGACGGCAAGACGGTGACGGTTGCGCCGGCCACCACCAAGGCGCCTTCCCAGCCGGTTACCAACCCGGCCGACCTGGGCGTCCTCCACGCCACGGACAACGGCGATGGAACGTACACCTTCAGCTGGAACGCCTACACGGGCGGTATCGCCTTCAGCTACTACAAGCTGGACGGCCAGCCCTACCCGAACACGCCCGGCTACGTCGAGAACGGCGGCCATTACTGGGCGTACGCGAGCGCGAGCACGACCAGCACGACGATCCCAGTCGAGCCCGGCACCTGGAATATCAACGTCGAAGCCGTCTACTACCCGGACGGCGCCCGGGCGGCCGCCAAGACCAGCGTCCTCAAGCTGACCGTCGCCCCTCACACAGCTCCGCCGGTCCTCTCGCTGACCCTGAACTACTACCTCGCCGGCGACAACGCGCACCTCTACTGGAACAAGTACTCCGGCCCGTACTTCAAGTACTACGGCCTCGTCCGAACCGAAGGCTCGACCCAGCCGGTCCTGACCCTTGGATCGACGCCCCAGTTCTACTTCGACAACGTGAACACCCTCTTCTATGCGGACACGACGCACCTGATCCCCGGGCACACCTACCACTACCGCGTGTACGCCTACACGGACCAGGCCTTCAGCAGCCTGGTCCCGGCCTGCACGGTAGGCACGATCCTGGCGGTCTCCAACGTCATCGACGTGACGGTCCCGGTGCCGCCCTCTCCGACGCCAACCCCAACGCCGGTGCCCACCCCGACGCCGACTCCGGTGCCGACCGCGACGCCGACCGCTACGCCGGGGCCCTAGCGGCTCGCGCACGGTCTGAGTCTTCCTCGAGGGCCCAGGCTACCCCATGGGTACCTCGACAGTCCGGCAGACGGCGCTGGACTGGGTGAATTGCTCCGGCGCCAGCCGGAGGGATGGAGGGGCTTCGGCGAAAGCCGAAGCCCCTCCATCCGGGAGCTGCCTGAAATGGACCGCCGCTGCGGCGACAACGAACCGCAACGAGTGACCGATTGTGAGCGAAGGGACATGGAGTCCGGGATCGACTGGAACTACCGGACAGTACAGGTGGTGGATTGTCCGGACGGGCGGCACTCCGTACCGTTCGTTCGCCTATGGAGCGTGACGGGGTTTCTCGAATGGCAGCCGAGCGCGAGCGGGCGCTCGTGGTCAGAGCGCGCGACGAGTGCGACGCGTTCGCCGAGCTCTACGACTTCTACCTGCCACGCATCTATGGCTTCGTCTACCGCCGCGTGCAGGACCGCAGTCTGGCGGAGGACCTCACCTCCATGACCTTCCAGCGAGCGCTCGAGAACGTCCGACGCGCGGACTTCCGGAACGAATCGTTCGGGGGCTGGCTCTACCGTGTGGCCTCCAACGCCGTGGTCGATCACGTTCGCCGCGACCGCCGCTTCGTCTCGATGGGCGAGCTCGAGGGCCGCGAGGAGCCGGGCGACATGGCTCTGGACGCCATGGCTGCCGCGCTCGACCGAGACCAGCTTCGCCGGGCCCTGTCGCAGCTGTCCAACAACCATCGCGAAGTGCTCGTGCTCCGTTTCTACGACGACCTGGACGTGCCCGAGATGTGCGCCGTGTTCGGCTGCTCTCGCGAGGCCCTGGCCGTGCGACTCCACCGCGCCCTGCGGGCGCTGCGGTTGGCCGTCGCCAAGGAGTCGGCCGATGTCGCCTAGTGAGATGACGGAGCTGGCCCAGCTGGACGCCCTGGCCGCCGAACTGGCCGAGGCCGGCCGCCTGACCCGCGTGGCAAGCGCCAATCGCGAACGACCGGAGCCGTCCTTCGCCGTGCGACTTCGCGTCGAGCTCCTGAGCCAGATTCCGGCGCGCGCCGAGTCCGCGGGTGCGCCGCTCGCCGAAGATGCCGCCCGCCGGCCGATGCCGCCGGTCCGTCCCCTCGATGCCCCGGAACGGCCCCTCGACCGGCGCCACGCCAATCGCCCGTTCGGCGGCCCCGATCGCCGCTGGGCCGACGTGCCCGCGAACCCGAACCGCATCCAGCCCGCGGTGCGGGCTCGCGCCGCCGCCCCGGATGGAGCGGCCGTGAATCGTGACGGGCAGCGCTCGGCCGCGACCGGCACCGCGTTCGGACCGCGTCGCGCGCAGGCGGGGTTCGGCTCGCTGCCGGACGTGGACCCCGGTCAGGATTTCGATGGAACCGGCGGAGAGACCGCCCTCAAGCCCTCGATGCGCTGGCACATCCCGACCCGCATCGTGCCGTCGAGATGGATTGCCGCCGGGCTTGCCGCTTCCGTGGCCATCGCTTCGCTCCTCTACGGCAGCGGCATTCTCTGGCCGGTGAGGTCCGTGGCCACGACCGACGAGGCCGTGGCCACGACGCTGGTCCGAGGCGGCGCCTCGATGGCCCTGATGTCGGGCACGGAACTGCGCGAGGGCGACGAAATCAAGGTTGTGGACGGGGGCCGAGCCACGCTTCAGATCGGCGGCAGCTACGTCCGGATGGCAGGCGGCGCGGACGTTCGGTTCGCGTCACTCGATCCGAACCACGTGGCCCTCGGCCAGATCGCCGGCCGTGTCTACTATCGAGTGGCGGTCCCGGCCGGCGGCGACTACCAGGTCACGACCGCCTCGGTCACGTGGAAGGCCCACGGCACCGCCTTCGACCTGGATCGCCACTCCACCGCGGGGGGCGGCGAGGAGGTGCGGGGCCTGGCCCTGTTCGACGGCATCGACGTCCACGGCCCGCAGCTCCAGGCGACCCTGGCCGAGGGAACGAGCGCTACGGTCGTGCTTGCCCCGGACGGAACGCCGTCCGGCTCGCCCGTCATCGAGCCGATCACCGCCGTCACACTCGCCGACGCATGGCTGCTCGGCAACGCCGGCCTCGATTCCAGGCTGGGGCTGCCGCTCGGGCAGCTCGCCTCCGTGGTCACGCCGACGCCGCGGGCAACCTCCACGGCCGATACGGCGATCGTCATCCCCGACGAGCCCGCCGACGCACCGACGGCGACGGCCGAGCCCACGGCGACGCCGGCCCCCATCCCAACTCGGGCTCCCACCGCCAGGCCGACGCCAAAGCCGACGCCGACTGGACCGGCCAACCTGGGCCAGCTGACGATCACTAGGAACGGCGACGGCTCCTACTCGTTCGTCTGGCCGAAGTACACCGGCAGCGGCTTCCTGTACTACAAGCTGGTCTACGCGCCCTGGGGCCAGACGCCCAACTACCCGGCCTCGCCCTACTGGGCCTGCAACACCGCCGCCACAGACAACACATGGACCGGCTCGATCGAGGTCGGCGACTACGCTGTCCGCCTCCAGGTCGTCGACGAGTCGGGCGGGACGACGATCATTCGGGCCCAGACCAACGTCGTCCGCCTGACCGTGACAGTGCCGCCGAGCCTGCCTCCGACCGTGAACATGGGAGCCCTCGGGGTCACCGACAACGGCGATGGGACCTACACCTTCAGCTGGACGGCCTACACGGGCGGCCCGTTCAACTACTACAAGCTCGTCTACGAGACGACGGCCTCGGGCAAGACGCCCTCCTACCCGGGCGGGAGTCCGTACTGGGCCGTTCCCGGGACGGGCGACACGTCGGCCGGGCCGATCCCCATTTCCTCCGGCGACTATCAGGTCCGCATCCAGGCGATCGGGTATCCCAACGGGGCCTACGCGTATGGGCAGACGACGGTCCTGCACCTGATCGTTCCGTAGCCCCGATCCTGAAGCGCCCCGGCCCGACGTCAGGCCTGCAACTCGACTAGCTCGCCCTCGACCAGCTCGAATACCCGGCCGTCGATCGGCTGGTCCGCGGCAAGAGCTCGGTCCGCGACGTACTCGGCGAACATCGCGACGAACTCGACGTCGCCCTCGGCCAGTCCGGCGGCGATCAGCAGGTCGCGCTCCGGCAGCCCGACGAGGATGCGCCGGCCGGGTCCCAGGATTGACATGAGGCGGTCTCGCACCTGCGGCAGGAGGATGCGGGCGGCATCCTGCCCTTCGCCGGCGTCCGACCACGAGAGTCTTCGGTGCCCGCTGGACTCGTCCACCCACGCGGCCCTGTCGGACCACGCCCCGAGGTTGGAGATCGCCGCGGCGTGGACCTGGTCGGGCCCCACTCCCCACGCCAGGAGATGCTCGACGCCCACTACGACCTCAAACCCCGCCCCGGGCAGAACGTAGACGAGGGGCAACCCGGCCGGACCCACCGCCATCACCGGCTTGCCCGGCCCGGCAGTGCCGGCGGGAAGCCGCAGGTCGCGCCCGTCCGTGCCGGCCGTCCCCACAGGCCGCAGCGCGGGCCGGATCACCTTCGACGCGGCGGCCCAATCGTGCTCAGGCGCCAGCGACGCCGCGAGACGGGGTGCCGGGTCCTGTTTCAAGGAGACCTCCAGCTCGGGCGGCCGGACCGCCCATGCTGGTCAACCATACACGTGCGAGGGACGGCCAGCCGTTGTCACGACCCGCCGGTCAATGGTTCAAGCGGGGTCGCTCAGGGCGACCTCTGGTTTCGCTAGCGGCGGATGGTCCGTCGCTGGGCCTCGACCGCGGAAAGCCCGAACGCGCCGAAGGTGGCGCAGATCAGGAGCGCCAGAAGCGGTGTCGTGCTACCGCTCGAGCCGTTGCCCCCGGTGCCGGTGGGCGGCGGTGTCAGGGACTGGACCGGTGTGCCCGTCCTACCACCGACGGACTCGAACGGGGTTTCCGTCGGAGTCGCCGTAGCGGGTTCCGTCGGAGTCGCCGTAGCGGGTTCCGTCGGAGTCGCCGTAGCGGGTTCCGTCGGAGTCGCCGTAGCGGGTTCCGTCGGAGTCGCCGTAGCGGGTTCCGTC
>JBEKKR010000013.1:0-84163 GCA_050010635.1 Candidatus Limnocylindrales bacterium | reverse complement strand
GCGCCTGCGGAGGACCGCCGGAGCGAAAGCGGTCCATGAACACGTCCCCGCGAGGAGGCGTCTAGGCTGAACAGTCTCTTCGTTCTCCAACTCGCGACGCTGGATAGGAACGGGAATGCCGGAGGCTTGAGCAGGAGGCCCGATATGCCGGACGAGATGATCCTTGAGGTTCACAGATTAGGTCGCGAGCCGCGCGTCTCCGTACACGAGGCGACCATCGACCTCGCGCTGGCTGACGTCGAGCTCCGCATCGGCCGCTCGACCGTGACGATCTCCCGCCACGCCAGCGACCCCTACCGGGTGGAGCTCGAGATCAACGAGGGCGAACGGCGGCAGTCAGTGACCCCCCACGTTCGACGCTGAGAACGCTGTAGGGCTCCCGGCGAGACGCGGAGTGGATGAGAGGGAGTCGGTCGCGATCACGGCAGACCGGCGATGAACGCGTACCGGCCCGGCCACGATCGTGTGCGAGTGACTTGCTTTCAGGGCGGGCCGGAGTAAATGATATGGTCGGCGCGGCCCCCCGCGTACACCCCGCGGCTCGCTGGTGGTAACCTCTCGGGCGCACGGAACCGTTCCGCCGCCTCCCGAGCGGGAGTAACTCAGCTGGCAGAGTGTCTGCTTCCCAAGCAGAATGTCGCGGGTTCGAATCCCGTCTCCCGCTCCAAATCGCAAATTCCGTCGTGAAGAGCCTCTCTAACTGAGGGGCTCGACGATTCTCTGGCCTGGCACTATGCTCTCCGACACTCTAACTGGACAAGTTCCGGAGGGCTCGAAATGGCCCAAAAGACCCCCGATTCGCCGTCCGGACCGACGCTCGGCGTCCTCGCCGACAGCTTCCGGCGGTCGCTGCTGGCCGAAAACAAGAGCGCGAAGACCGTGACGACGTATCTCGACGCGGTCACGACGTTCGAAGTGTACCTGCGGGCGAAGCGTCTCCCGACCGCCGTCGACCGCATCACTAAGACATTCTGCCTGGACTTCATCGCCGACCAACTGGCCCGATTCAAGCCGGCAACGGCGTCCGTTCGCTATCGCGCGCTCCAGACGTTCTTCCGCTGGGCGGTCGCCGAGGGCGAGCTCGAGGCGAGCCCGATGGCCACGATGCGTCCACCGCACGTGCCCGAATCACCGCCCAACGTCTACACCGACGACGAGATCCACCGCCTGCTTGCGGCCTGCGAGGGCCGAGCGTTCGAGGATCGCCGAGACATGGCGATCGTTCGGCTCTTCCTCGACACCGGCATGCGCCTGGCGGAGGCGGCAGGCTTGCGGCTCGCCGACGTCGATCTCGAGCAGAACATCGCGCTGGTGCTGGGCAAGGGTCGCCGGCAGCGGGCGTGTCCCTTTGGGCGGCGGACGGCGCAAGCGCTCGACCGTTACCTTCGAGCCCGGGCGAGCCACCGCGACAGGGATCGGCCCGAGTTCTGGCTCGGGCTGGCGGGCCCGATGACGCCCAACGGCGTGGCGGACGTCGTCCGGCGCCGTGGCACCGCGGCCGGCATCGCCGACGTCCACCCGCACCGCTTCCGCCACACCTATGCCCACCAGTGGCTCGCCGCCGGCGGCAACGAGGGCGACCTCATGCGCCTTGCCGGCTGGCGGAGCCGGACGATGCTGACCCGGTACGGCGCCTCAGCCGCGGACGAGAGAGCGCGAGAGGCGCACCGACGGCTCGGTCCGGGCGATCGTTACTGATCGCGAATTTGTCGCCCTTGGGCCAGGAGCGGGCGGCGCTAGACGCGGCCTTGTGCCCGTGCTCGCTCGGGGCAAGACTTGGCGCGTGACCAACACCCCACCGCGCGAACTCACCGATCTGGCTCTACGACTCGGAGGCGAGGCCAGGGTCGGCGGTTTCCGTCCGGACGTGCCCAATCGAGACAACCAGCAAGACAACGCCGTTCGGTCGTTGGCGACACATGAGCCATTCGCCGTCGTCCTGGCCGCCTTGCCGTTCTTCGGTGACCACTACGGCGAGGATCGCGATCGGATTGCCACTAGTTGGGCATACGCCGCGAGGGCACACGGCGAACTCGATGGCCCATCATCCGAACGACTCGGGTTCCTTCAGGGCCGTCGAGGATCAGATCGAGGATTCTAGGGCGGCCTCACCCGCCTGGGGGATGTGTTGAGGTCACCGCCTTGCCAGACGAACCCCGCGACGCACTTGCTCACGCTCGCGCTCGCCTGGCGCTGTCAAACTCGCACCATGACCAGGCGGTTCCAAAACCGTTTCGTCGGCTCGGTCGGCATGGCCCGGTCGATCTGCCGGAATGAGCTGCCATCCGCCGCACTGGCGCGGGAGGCGAATTGGCAACTGGACCGGAGTTGTCCGAGGTGCTATGTTCTGCCTGAGCTCGGCGTCTTGCGGGGGAGAGCGAGTTGGCTGGCGCTATCTGGATCGGGGATTTCGACAAGGGTCTAGTGGGCTGGCGCGTGCTCGCCGGCGGAGCGCAGACGTGGCGGCCGATAGCCGCGCCAATCCGCGCCGACCACGTCCTCATCGACGACCAACCCGTCGTGCCCCTTGGCGGCAACTACTGGCACCTGGACTACCCGATTGGAGTCCCGAGCGGCCATAAGCTCATCCGCACGTCGAGCACGTCGGCCATCGCCCTCGAGTCCCGCATCTTCAAAATCGCGCGGCGCTACTTGGTCTTCTTGCTCGGCGGCAGTGGCACCACTGACGTGGCCGTCGAGCTCCGGATCCCTGCCAAGATCGCCCGCAAGCCCTTCTGCCCGCCACTAGACCGGCCGGACACGGACGGCTTCGTGGCGGTGATGACGGCCAAACCGACCGGCTCGGACGTTCTGAGCCAGTACGTGTGGGACCTGGGCGCGGGCCTGGCCCCACTCACGAAGGTCCAGGCGAAAGTTCGGCTGCGCATCCTCGGCACCAGCACCACGCCCAGGCGCCTGTCGGCCGCGCTGATTCGATTGCAGGATGATCAACCCGCGCCCTTCCACGTTCCGGTCTGGGGCTTCGCCGATCTCCATTGCCACCCCATGGCTCAGGCCGCCTTCGGCGGCGTGATGGCCGGCCACATGCATGGGCCGGTCGAGGATCTGGGCTCGTGCCTGCAGGCCCACGGATCCGGCCACTCCAACCCGCTGCACCCGGTCGCTATGGCCAACGGCAAGGGAGGCAACGACGGCTCCCTGACCACAACCGGCTGGACCACCGGCAGCCCGGCGGTAGGCGAGCAGCTCGAGTTCGGATCCTGGCCCGTCTTCGACGACCTAGTCCACATCAAGACCCACCAGGACTGGATTCGGCGTGCCTACGACGGCGGCCTGCGGCTTATGGTCGCCCTCGTGGTCCACAACGAGTTGATCACCGCCCTGAACTGCCTGACCACGTCGCCGCAGCGCGACCGCGACATCATCGAGCCCCAGGTCCAGATGCTCCATGAGTTCGTGACGCACAACTCGAGCTGGTGCGGGCTGGCCAAGACGGCGCATGACGCCCGCAGCCTGATCGAGCAGAACAAGCTCGCCTTCGTCCTTGGGCTGGAGACCGATTCGATCAACGGCTGGATGCACTTCGATCCAGCCAACCCGATGAACGCGGCCAGCAACGACTTCACCGACGATGGCTCGGACGCGAACCGGGCTGCCATCTCGCAGGCCATGCGGCTCTACTTCGAGTACCTGCGCAACCTCGGGATCGTCCAGATCAATCTGGTCCACCTGAGTGATAACGACTTCGGCGGCATGGCTCTGTACGACGCCATGTTCTTGGTGAACACGTTCAACCGCACGGGCCACTTCCCCTCGGCGGAGAGTGGCGTCGTCCCGGGACGGTCGGATGATGAGCAGATCTACCTGCCGGTGACCCTGGAGTCGGAGCTCTTCGGTCCCATCGTCGAGGCGGCCGCCGGCATCGGCATCACCATCCCCGCGACCATCGCCGGCAGTCGCAACACACGATCGATGACCGTCGCCGGCGAGGTGGCCATCCGCGAGGCGATGCGGCTGGGCATGGTCCTCGACATCGATCACATGTCCGAGAAGTGCTCCGGGGAAGCGCACCGCATGGTGACCACCCTGGGGACTGACCACCCCTATCCGCTAATCTCGGCTCACAATGGCGCAAGAACCCTCTCGCCGAGGCCGCTCGGGCAATCCGACCCACCCAAGGAAGGCCATCGCCGCAAGATGGGGTACTGGCCGTCGGAGGGCAGCAAGTCCGAGACCCAGCTCGGCTACATCCTCGAGACGGGTGGGATGCTCGGCCACGGCACCGCGCTCGGCGACATGCGCATCCCCGACGCCTGGCAGGCGCCCAACGTAAACCCCTGCCTGGTCGCCAACAACTGCCCGGGCACGGTCAAGACCTTCGCTCAGGGCTATGCGTACGTCAGACAGCGGCTGGCCGAGACTCCGGTCGCTTTCGGAACGGACTGGAATGTCCTGCTGGCGTGTCTCGGGCCGCGTTTCGGCCCTCGATCGGCCGGCGCACTCAAGGCCGAAGTCGGCGCCGGAGACCTGGACTGGCAGCGCCAGATCGCCGTCGAGCGTCGCCGCGACGCGGAGTCGCAGTACAACGGAGTTCGCTACCAGACCGACTTGACCCGCTGGCGCGCCGACCGCTTCACCGACGACGGGCTCTACAACGACTACGGTACCGGCCCTCATGCCACCGGCCCCGTGCCCGGCGACGGCCCGGCGATGTGGCAGGCGGTCGCGCTGGCCGCCCTGGCCAGGACCGTCGCCCTGGCGCCGATCAGCGTCATGGACTCGAAGGTACTCCAGATGGTGGCCGGCCTCCAGGGCAGCTCGACTACGCCGCAGACGGACTACTGGGTGGCCGGCGCAATGGCGGCCGGCAAGCCCCACCCCACTTCCACCGACCAAGCCCGGGCCCTCGCCACTCAGCTCGGCCAGATCCTGGGTCAGTGGAACTCGATGACCGGGGACAACCTTCCGCTTCAGCGATCGACGGCCGGCCATCGCGAGTTCGACATCAATCTCGACGGCATGGCCCACTATGGGATGCTGCCGGACCTGATCCAGGACCTTTGTAACGTGGGTATGGATCAGGCTTCTTTGAGCAGCCTCTTCGGTTCGGCGGAGCAGTACCTCCGCGTCTGGGAGATGTGCGACCACGTCGCCTCCCAGATCAAGCCCTGAGGTCGCGGGGAGCCCTGATGCCCAGCTACTACGTCCACATTCGGGCGGCGGCAGAGATGATGGAGAAGCTCAAGGCCGGCGTGCCGGCCGGCTCTCCTCTCAGCCAGGCCGAGGCTGACGCGCTCTGCGACGCCGCTCACCAGTACAGCAACTACCTCGCGGCCGGCGCCTTCGGCCCGGATCTCTTCTTCCTGTTGCCAGATTTCAAGGGCGACGTCGGCAAGGGTCTGCTGGCGGTGGTCGACTGGGTCCTGAAGACCTGGAAGGTCATGGACGACAACTTCATCTCCGCCTGGGACCAGTGGATGTCGCCGGTGCTCGACGAGCAGACGACCCTGGCCAACGCCCTGACGGGAGGCATGCTGGCCGAGTGCTCCGAGGCTCTGAACTCGGCCAACTCCGCGCTCAACGATCTCGCCCTGGGGCTCCTGGGTCAGGCGGTGGACGTCTTCGGCCTCTTCAGCAGCGGCACACAGACCGGCTACGCAGACAGCGCCTTCTATTGGTCGGACATGTTCCACTACCGCAAGACCTATCAGTTCGCTCGGGCGCTCTACAAGAACGCGCTCCTGGCCGATGCCGACAAACCGGCCAGCGAGCCCAGCCGCGTCCCCAAGCAGCAGGCGTTCGCCCTGGGCTGGATCAGCCACTGCGCCACGGATGTCGCCGGCCATCCCTTCACCAACGCCAAGTGCGGCGGACCCTATCGGACCCATTGGCAGCGTCATCACGTCATCGAGAACCACATGGATGCCCGTGTCTATGAGATCCAGCATCCAAACGCGACCAACTATGGCTCGCTGACGACGGCGGCGATGCACTTCGCATTGGCCTTCGGCGATCCGGACGCCGCAGCGAACCCGAACGACGCTGCCCTGTACGACTACTTCCCGGGCCCCTCGCTGTCGGGGCAGCAGAAGTACCCGACCTACCCTACCGGCATGACCTCCGGGGACAACTCGCAGCGCAAGGCCGTCTTCGACCACGATACCGAGCCCTTCCCCGACCACATCTGCGAACTGCTGCTCAAGACCATGGCCGAGGTGTATTGCGACCAGAACGGCAACTACGCAGGGCCCGAGATCCTGCGCTGGGACCCGGACTCCTCGTGCAACGGCGACGGCCGCCCGAGCCTCCAGGCCATGCAGAACATGTACCAGGTGGTCTTCGACTATGTGAAGTACGTCACGAGCTCCGGTGTCTCGCCCATGCCACCCCAGGCGCCACCGCTCGTCACCGATAACCCGCTCCCCCAGCCGCCGGGCGTCTTCGACGACCACGGCGGCGCGGATCCTTCTCAGAGCGCCGAGAAGACCCTGCTGGAGATCCTCCTCGCCCTCCTCGCCTTCCCGATCTGGCTGGCCGAGCTGTCGATCTGGCTCGCAACCGTGGTGCCCAGCCTGCTCACGAGCCTGGCCACCTGGCCCACGCGCGAGTTGCTCTACTACACCACGGTCCTACCGGCCTGGGATCTCTACATGCGCTGCCGCAGCCTGCTTGTGCTCGAGGGGTTCCTGACCCCCGGCAACGACGAGATCTCTCTCGGGCTCGTCCAGCTGGGGCAGTCGGAGAAGGGGCCGCTGCTGCAGCTCCGCGCCGACCTGGACGACCCTACCGGCTTCGCCTCCGATGTCGGCTTCAGCGAGCTCTCCGGACTGGACCCGAGCGGTACGACCGACAGGGGCTACAGCCTGGACAAGGCCTATCCGCGAGCGGTGGTCAGGGACCAGCAGCCGGCATGGCTCGATACGGCCCCCGCTGACGCACCCATCGTGTCGAGCGAGTACGTGGCCCCGTGGCGGTATCCGGACCACAACATGGCCGGGATGAGAGTCGGCTGGGAGGCGCCCCGGACGCACGCCGGACCCTACCGGCAAGGCCAGGCCGCCGAGGTGCTGATGGGCGGCCTGCCCGGCAGCGAAGTCGCCCGAACAGCCTACGAGGCAGCGACGACGCCTCAGGAGACGGAAGACGCCTCCAAGAGCCTGCTCGGCACGCCGGGCTCACACCTCGGCGACCCCATTGACTACGGGACGTACCTGATCGGCCAGCTGACCGGTCGCTGGTCGGGTCCCCCGGACAACCCGGTTTACAAGTCCAACGACGCCGACCACCTCGTGCCGGACTTCAACCTGGACGCCGACCGCGGCTACGCCTACCAGTGCTGGGATTACCTGCGTCACGCGGCAAGCGTCCCGCCCCCGAACTACCAGGGGGGCGACCAGGCTCGAATCGCGCTGGAATCGACCGACCAGTGGCAATGCGTGCCGGACATGCCCAACCTGCTCGGGTCGCAGAGCGCGGACACGCCCCGCCAGTGGTACGGCTACCAGGAGCCGTTCACCGTGCCCGAGGGCTACAGCGCCGGCGACAACGTCCACCATGCCTCTGCCTATGACCCGCTGAAACGGCTCGCCCATCAGTACCTGCCGGGCGATCCGCCGATGCCGCTCGGCCCGGACGGCGTCGATCTCTGGGTCTCGGACGACGAGATCAAGGACGTGGGCATGTCACCCACCGGAAGGTTGATCGATGCCTGACCCGACTCTGCCCGGACCAAAGGGACCCGTCGAGCCGATCGGGCCCAAGCCGATCGTGCCGAAGCCCATCGGGCCGGTGGGACCGATTCGACCGCCCTTCGCTCCCGCGGCTCCATTCACGCCGGGCGACCAATCGACCCCGGACGTGGCCGCGATTCTGCAGGCGGCCAAGGACATCAAGGCCAAGCTGGAGAACGATAGGGAGAAGCTCCTCGGCAGGAGTGGCCACTCGGACAACCCGGACAACCCGGACAACCCGGACGAACCGCACGGGTCCCCGATCCGGTCCAAATCGTTCGTCCCGTTCCTGCTCGTTCGGGCCTACCCCGGCGACTGCGGCGCACGCCCCGTCACGCAGGCCGCCATGGGCGGCTGGAACTCGGGCAGCCCCGACATCATCGTGGTACCGGCATCACCCTTGCCCATCGGCACGATCTTCGGCCGGGAGGAAGCCCGCAACTTCCTGGCCCAGCAGCCGAGCGACTACGCTCCCATGAGGAACCAGTCGATCGACGTCTGGGTCCACGTATGGAACCTGGGCCAGGCCGCCGCCTATGGGGTGCGGATCCGGGCCAGGGAGACCCATGTATGGGAATTATGGGAAAAGGACGGACCCCTGGAGAAGGAGGAGTTCATCGGGGCCGCCCAGCTCAACCTGGGCGATCGAACCAGCCCCCGCTCACATGCCCTCATCAAAGTGGCCACCTGGACTATGCCGTCGGAGGCGCCGCCGCTACTGACCATCAAGGTCGTGGCCGAGTGCTTGACGGACACGGCCTCGTCCACCTTCGATGCCGCGGCTGATCGACACTGCGCGTGGCGCGCCGTCGACAGCACCGCATAGCCGACCCCGACGATGACGAAGGCAACGACGAATCAGCTTCCGATTCCGGCTGGTGAGGGACGCCACGGTTCCTCGCATTGAGCGTACTCGCCAAGCCCTATGGGTCGCCAGCGAGGTGCGTCCGTCATTCGGCAGAGACACGCGTGACAGCGTCTCCCCGTGTTCCTGGCGCTGCTCAGTAGACCAGTCGAACACGGCCCACCTGATGGTGATGTCGCGCGAGCCAATCACGCCTTCAGCATAACCAAGAGGTTCCTCGAGAGGGGCTGCTCGCCGGCGTCGGGCATCACGCTTTCCCAGGTCGCCCGGGCGGTCGTTGGCCAGCCGGGCTTCTGCGGCCTGGATCCTCCTGGGCGACAGCGAAGACGCCGGCGATTGCCGCGCCGCGGGCTGACTCCGGGGTGTCGGGCCACCTGTCGTTCGCGAGATCTATCCCCTCACGAAGATGCTCGATCGCTTCCGCTACGACCTGCCGGGAGCGGCGTTCTGGGATGCCCCATGACAGGGCCTCACGCACTAGATGCTCGGTCCCGATCTCGGTGATCTTGAACTTGCCGCCGACCGGCAGGCCAACGCTGGTCGTGCGCGGAACGAACGCCGTTGTCGCAGAGACGTCGTAGACCGGTGCGAGTCGAACGACTCCGGCTTCGTTGATGATCGAGAGGTTCTTCGCGTGCAGGTCCGCGTTGCGGAGCGCGACGGACACGACCACCTGGGTGAGGAGCCGCTCGAGTTCGGCCGGCGGGTCGGCTGATCGCTCACGCAGGATGTTGGCGAGTCGCAGGAACGAAGGCGAGTCCGGCCTCGGCGGGACCGGGGCGTACTTGGCTCCGGGTGGCAGGCCCAGCGCCTGGCACAGGTCCTCCTGGTGCAGCCGCGTTATCGCACCAGCGCGCATCGGCCTGTCGTAGCGGGTGACGATCAGCACAGGGCGGGCTCCAAGGCTGTTGGAGACAACCGCCTCGGCGGCCGGCGTCGCCCTCGAGGCGGCGACCAGCGCCCACGCCTCTGCGCTCGCGAGGCCCGGCCATTGCTCGGGTTCGGGCTTGAGGATGTGCGTCGAGGGGGCACCCTCGAGAGGTATCGCCCAGGAGTCGCCGACCCGGGCCACCAGAAGCTTCTCCTGGGCTCCACCGAGCGACATCCGAATCTCGGAGTCCGGGATGTCGGCAAGCGAGGGCAAGCCATCGAGCTGCTCACCGATGGTCGAGTCGGAAACGAGGTCGTACCTCCCAGCCGACGGGTGGACTCCATCTGGCAAGACTGCGACTGCTCCGGCGCACTCCCAGCCCACTTGAGCCAGGAGTCCGAAGGTGTCTTCGGTCCGCAGGCCCAACCTCGCCGCCAGGCGAGCCCGGCGTCCTTCCTCAGGCAGCAACCCGTCGAACCAGTTCTGAGTGAGGTCTGGCGACCATGGCGCAAGACCTGACGCGGCGACACTCAGCGGCGCGTCCTGGTCTGGGACGTACCGGAACTCGCGGTCGCGGCCCTGCTCAAGCGAGCCAACCCGTCTCCCGTGAAGCCAGACCGCGAGCAGGTCAGTCGGCGGCATCGGGGCTGTCCTCGGCTACGAGTCTGGTCGTCTTGAGGTGGACAGTCGGAACCGCGCCCAGAAGGGTCAGAGCCCGAACAACGAGGGCCGCGCTGACGTCTCCGGTCGCCTCGAGCTTGGCGACTGTTGGGCGCGTGACACCGAGCCACGCCGCCAGCTCGGACTGGGACCAGCCCCGGCGTCGTCGCAGCTCCCGAACGGACTGACCGAAATCCTCGGCCCGGAAGATGTCACGCGGCTCCATCGCACCACCATGTAAACGAATGTTTGCATTATGGCTGCCAGAGCAGATATGTCAACGATCCTTTGCATTTGGCTACCGAAGGTCGGATGCAAAAGAACGTTTGCATTCCCAGCCCGCTCTGAGAGCCTAGTTGATTGCCCCGCACCAGTAGCAGGCTGCGCGCACGTGCGCGCCGCCAGGAACCGGGTCAGCAATCGAACACGAACCAGCACAGCTCGTTGCGCAACCGCTGGTCGTCGAGCACGAGATCCCGAATCTCAAGGGGGAGCTGAGCACGCTGCCACTGGCACTCCAAGCGGCCCGCCTCCTCGCGCTCGTCTTGAGCCGCAGCCGCCCGCGCCGCCTTGATCGCGTAGGCCGCGGCACCGAGCTCGTGGGCCGCCACATGGCCCACCGCTGCGGCTTGGCCGGCAGCGTAGGCGGTATACCGTGCTGCCCCACTCAGGTCCCTTGCCGCGGCGTTTGCATGGCCGCCCGCCGTGCGGGCCTCCCACCACGTGATCTCACCCCGCGCCCAGGCACGCCCAAGGTCGATCGCGCGTCGCGGACGGTCGTCCTCGGGCCGCGCCTGCTCGAAATGGTGGAGCACGTGCTGCGCGCAGTCAGCCGCCCACATCGCGAGTAGGTGATGATCGTCGTCTTGGAGGGTCCCGCCGCGACGCACGGTGATGAACCGCGGATCCCGGATCTTGGGGAGGGTCATCAGTCTGCCCATCTCCTCTGTCCGCCAAGGGTCGACATCGGAATCGGCCGCCGACCCGCCTCCCTATCGTCGAACCATCCCCTTCCACAAGCAAGCGTGACGACGGTCAGGAGCCAAGCCCATTCACAATCGCCTCAAAGCGTAGTCCGCCCTCCCGGCGCCGGGCTGCCGATGGTACGCACTTTGGTACGCAAACCGCCTTTCATCGCGGAGGGCCCCCGTTCGCCGGTCTGTGGCTGCTGCTGGCCGCGAGGCTATTCGCCCGCGAGGACGGCACGACGCCCCTCGTCGGGCTCAACTGGGGCAACTCGGTCGACAATGGGACCCTCGAGTCCGCCGCCGGGATCCGCCGGGCGCTCGGCCTCGAGAACGCCGTCCGGTTCGAGCACCACATCACAGAGGCCTACAAGAGCATCGTGCGCCAGCCGTACGACCGCCGAGCCGAGTTGATCGAGCTCGCCGGCCGGGTGCCAAACATCTCGGCCAAGCACGAGGGCGGCGACCCGACGGCGGATGCGGCGCGATCCCACCCGTCCGACATCCTGGACTACTTCCGGGACAAGGACGAGGTGATCGCCAGCGGCGACTGGGACGCCCTCCAGGACAGCTTCATGGACAAGGTCGACGCCATGAACCACACGGCGCGGGCGTTGACCGAAGGCAGCCTGAGCTTCGTGGCGGCGCGCAACCTGCACCGCTGAGGAACTACCGATGCCCCAACGCATCCATCGCTCCCGCGTGATCGTTCTGGGCGACCTCGTCGTCGACGTCGTCCTCGCACCCGCCACGGAACTGGTGACCGGCACGGACGTCCCCGGCCGGGTGATGCTCCGCCAGGGCGGATCGGCCGCGACCACGGCCCGCTGGCTCGGCCGAAGGGGGGCCCGGGTGACCCTCATCGCCGCCGTCGGGCGGGACGCCGAGGGCCGCTCCCTCGTCCGGACGATTCGCCGGGACGGAGTCACGCCGCACGTCGTCCGCGTCCCCGGCTATGCCACGGGCCGGATCGGCGTCCTGGTTGCGCCGGGTGGCGAACGATCCTTCGTCCAGGACCGCGGCGCGGCGCTCCGCCTCTCCCCGGAACACCTGCGCGAGGCGTGGTTCACCTCCGCCGAGCTGCTCCATCTGCCGACCTACTCGCTCCTCGACCACCCACTCGGCGACGCCGGGGTGCGGGCGGCAGAGCTGGCGCACGCGGCCGGGGCTCTGGTCACGGTAGATCTGTCGTCCAGCGGACCGCTTCTTGCTGTCGGGCAGAGGGCGGCCGTCGATGTCGTCCGGAGTGCCCGGCCGGACCTCCTGTTCGCGGCCGGGATCGAGGCGCGAGCGCTCGCGTCCAGCGACGAAGGGCTCCTCGATCTTGCCGGGATTGTCGTCCTCAAACGAGGCTCCGAAGGCGTCACCATCCTGCATCGCGAGGGCGGACCGGCCGGCAGGATCGAGGTTGCGGCGAAGACCGTGGCCGCCTCCGACACGACCGGTGCCGGAGACGCGTTCGACGCCGGCTTCATACTGGCCTGGCTTGCGGCTCGGCGGGGCGGCGTCTCGGCCGCGGCCGCCCTGCGAAGGGCCGCGATCGCCGGCAACCGCATGGCTGCCCGTCACCTCGTCCGGCCTCGCAAGGAACTCGAGTTCGACTGACGGCTTCGCTCACCGGCCCAAGCGGCCGACGTGCCTGTACCATCGATCCATGCAGTCCGATTCGAGCCCGTCGCGCCCGGCCGGTCTCCGCGATCGGCTCGTCATCGCGCCCGAGGTGGCCGATGACCTGGCCGCCGGCCGCCCCGTCGTCGCCCTCGAATCGACTCTCATCAGCCACGGCCTGCCCTATCCGAAGAGCGTCGAGGTGGCCCGAGCGGCCGAGCTGGCGGTGCGCCGGAGCGGCGCAACTCCCGCCACGATCGGTATCAACGGCGGCCGGATCCTCGTCGGCCTCGACGAGGATCAGCTCGTGACTCTCGCCACGACACAGGGCGTGATGAAGGCGGCCCGGCCGAGCCTGTCACTGGCTCTCGCCGGGGGCGGATGGGCGGCGACGACCGTATCGGCGACGATGATCGCCGCTGCCGCGGCAGGTATCGGCGTCTTCGCCACCGGCGGCATCGGCGGCGTGCACAGGGGCGCGCTCGGGGTGCCGGGCGAGGCGGCCCGGCCCACGCTCGACATCTCGTCGGACCTGGAAGAGCTGGCCCGGACGCCCGTCGCGGTCGTCTGCGCCGGGCCAAAGGCCATCCTGGACGTGCCGGCTACGCTCGAGTACCTCGAGACTCGGGGCGTCCCGGTCGTTGCCATCGGCACGGACGAGATCCCCGGATTCTGGTCGCGCGGGAGTGGCATTCCGGCGCCCGCATCGGTTCCCGACGTTGCGGCCGCCGCAAGATTGGTAGCGACCCACCGGAGCCTCGGCCTCGGATCGGGTTTGCTCCTGTGCGTCCCGGTCCCGGAGGCCGACGCGTACCCGCTCGCAGACGCCCGAGCGGCCGTGGAGCGGGCGATCGCCGATGCGTCGGTCGCCGGCATCGAGGGACCGGCGCTCACGCCCTGGCTGCTAGCCCGTATCGCCGAGATCACCGAAGGCGGGTCCGTCCGCGCCAACGTCGCCCTCATCGTCAACAACGCCCTGGTCGCGGGCCAGCTCGCCGTGGCTCTCGCCGGCCACTGACCGAGGGCGCGCCCGCCTGATAGCCTCTGCTGACGGAACACGACCGGGAGAGGAGACGATGGGCACGGCATCCAAGTTCGGGATAGTCGGCAGCGGCTGGCGCTCGAGGTTCTACCTCAGGCTGGCGAGTCTGCTGCCGGACCAGCTCGAGGTGGTCGGTATCGTCGGCCGAAATCCGGAGCGGACCGAGCAGGCGGCCGGGCAATGGGGCGTACTGGCCTACGCCTCTCTCGCGGAACTGGTCGCGGCCGCACATCCGGACTTCGTCGTGAGCGCCGTGCCGTGGGACGTGACGCCGGACGTGACGCGAGCCGCGGTCGAGCTCGGGGCGCCGATCCTGTGCGAGACACCGCCCGCGTCCGACCTGGATGGGCTTCGCAGCCTGTGGGCGGCCGTGGGGGCCAGCGGGCTCGTCCAGATCGCCGAACAGTACGCGCTGATGCCAAGCCACGCCTCGCGACTTGCCCTCGCCCGCAGTGGCGCTATCGGGCAGGTGACCTCCGTCCAGGTCTCCTCGACGCACATGTACCACGCTGTCTCGCTCATGCGGACCTTCCTCGGGACGCGCTTCGGGCCGGCCACCGCGAGCGCCCGGACCTTCGTCGCACCGCTCATCAACCCGCTCATCAAGGACGCCTGGACCGACGACGACCAGCTTCACGACGCCAAGACGATCATCGCGACGATCGATTTCGGCGGCGGCATGGGGCTCTATGACTTCACCGACAACCAGTGGCACAACCAGCTCCGCTCGCGCCGGATCGTGATCCGAGGTTCGGCAGGGGAGATCGTGGACGACGAGGTCGTCCGGCTGGTCGCGCCGCGGACGATCGTCCGGTCCGAGCTGGTCCGCCGCCAGACCGGCTACGACCTCGACCTCGACGGCTTCGACACCGACCACATCAGCCTCGGCGAGACGATCCTGTACCGAAACCCCTTCATCGGCCTGCGCCTGAGCGACGAGGAGATCGCGATCGCGACCCTGCTGCTGGCGATGGCCGCCTGGCGTCGCGACGAGGGCCCGCCGCCCTATCCGCTGGCCGAAGGATGCCAGGACCACATGGTGGCTCTGGCCGTCGAGCAATCGGCGACGAGCGGTGCGCCGGTCACGACGGCGGTTGAGCCCTGGGCCGCCGCGACCTAGAACCGACAACCGGCCGTTCCGAACCCGGCGCAACGATCGGGCCCGAACCGCGAGCTACCGGTTGCGCAGGCTGAACCTTGCCCGTTCGGGTGGGTTGGCGGGGCACACAATCCGCCTGAGCCGCTGCGAACCTGCCGCGAATCCGGCCGGTCGCGAGCTCGAGGAGAGGCATGACCACCATTCGAACGGGTGCCGGGCGGCTCACGATGGGCGCTTCCCGGATCCTCGAAGTCTCCGCGGCAGCCGATCACGATCGCCTTCGTGCTGCCGGGTGGACTGGGCAGGGTCGTCGCCAACACGGGCTCCGGAATGCCGGCTCCGCCCTGCGTCTCGTCCGGCTCGCCCAGCACCGTCACCGCAACCTCGGCCTGGCACCACTGAACGAAGCGGCCGACCGCTCGCGCGGCCGGCTGCGCTCGGTTCGGGTGGAGATGATCAGGCGGCGACGCTGATCGCGCTCGAGTTGCCGGCCGGTGGCCGCAGGCTGTACTTCCTGCCTCGGACCTCGCCTCGGCCATGGCCGGAGCTACTCGTCTATGTCGCGATACCAAATCCGTCGAGCCCGTTGATCACGTTCCTCTCGATCCTGCCGCCGTTCGCACCGATACCATGTCGGTGCGGATGGCGAGCGGCGACGCGGCGCTCTGGCAGGTGGTCCTCGGTATGTCGATGACGGTCGTTGCCATCGTTGGCCTGACCTGGCTGGCCGGGCGCGTCTACGCCAATTCGGCCTTGCGTCTGGGAGCGCGCGTGCGTTTCTGGGACGCCCTTCGTGGGTGAGCCGGTCTTGATCCCGTACAAATAGACAGGAGCGCGCCCTGGACATGAAAGCCCTACCTCTGATCATCATCGCGGTCGCCTCCGTACTCATCGTCGCTGGCCTGAGGCCTGGCTTGACGACCGTTCCGGCCTCGGGCGCAAGACGCTCCTGATCGGCACACGCCGGTTCTAGTGCCGGGATCTCGACGACGCTCGCCACGGTGAAGCACACCGCCCTACCGGCCAACCCGGACGAGGAATCCCAACGCTGAGGCTTCGACTTGTGTGGGACCACGGCCTGGGGAGTCTTGGGAGCGTTTTTGGGGCGCTTTCACCGCCCGGCCGCTGCTGCTCGGGCGCGGCTACTTCAGCGCGGCAAGAACCTCCGCCGTCGAGCGGATCCGGCCGATGCGCGGGAAGAGCGAATTGGCCGTGTGGCGGTGCTCATCGGCCTCGCGGTCCGCCATCGCGTCCTCGACGAAGACCTGCTGGTAGCCGCGCTCGAAGGCGTCCCGGGCTGTGCTCTCGACGCCGATGCTGGTCGATATGCCGCACAGGACGATGGTGTCGACGCCGCGGCGGCGAAGCTGCAGGTCCAGCTCGGTGCCGTAGAAAGCGCCCCACTGGCGCTTGGTGATGACGATGTCGGATATCTCAGGCTTGAGCTCGGGAACGAACTCCGACCACTCCGGTGGCAGCGACCGGCCCGCCCCGACCCGTACCGGTGCGTCGGTGATCGGCGCCAGGCCGTCTCTGCCATCCGGCGAGGAAGTGACGTGGACGAGGACCACGGTGCCGCCCTTCGCCCGCATCGCCTTGACCAGCTGCGCCGCGCGGGCGACGACTTCCGGGGCGGAGCGCGGCCCGGCCGGCAGCGCCACTATCCCGCGCTGCAGGTCGATGACCACCAATGCCGTCCTGGACGGCTCCAACTTCAGTTCCATGCCTTCCTCCGGCTCGGGCTGGCAGCAGCCCACACGCAGAGTGGACCCCCGATGGCGCGATCCTACAACCGTCGGCGGGCGGACAGGCGCGAGGTCGGCGGCGCTCTTGCGGAACTGCCGCCCGGCCGTGACACTCAGCGCAGGATGCGGTGCGCCCGCCCCGGCGATGGTGTGGGCCCGGGCGGCAGATGGGCGATCGGCAAGGGGGAGGCTGGGTGGTGAGCCATTCAAACGGCGTGGCTCTCGAGGCCGGGGACGCAGCTCCGGCTGTGCCTGCGGCGGAGACCGGGGCACGACCGACTGCCCTGCTGCCGACCTCACAGCTGATCCGGATCTCGGCCTACTGGCTAGGCCTGACCGCCATCGACGCGGCGGTCGGTCTCTTCATCGGCTTCCGGCTTGCCTACTCGGACATCAAAGGTGACATGGGGCTCGGCGCGGCCACTGCTTTCGTGACGATCGGCGGCGCGGTCGTGGGGATCCTGGTCCAACCGACGGTGGGGTCGATCAGCGACTACACCGTCTCGCGCTGGGGCCGCCGCAAGCCGTTCATCGTCTTTGGGTCTCTTCTGGACGTCGTGTTCCTGCTCGGGATCGCCGTCTCGAACACCCTCATCTCGATCACCGCGTTCGTGATCCTGCTCCAGTTCTCCACCAATACGGCCCGCGGGCCATTCCAGGGCTACGTTCCGGACCTCGTTGCCGAGAAGCAGGTCGGCATGGCGAGCGGGCTGGTGGGGATGATGCAGATCATCGGCAACATCACCGGCTTTCTGCTGGCGAGCCTCGCCGCGGCGGTGGGCAGCCTGCCGGCCGCTCTCTTCGCCGTCGCGATCGTCGAGCTGGTCACGATGCTCAGCGTCGTGCTGCGGGTGGGCCACGGCCTACCGCCGAAACCTCGCCGGGGACGGTCGTGGGCGGCCATCGCGCGTGAGACCTGGGGCATGGACATCCTGCGGGAGCGGTCCTACGTCTGGCTCGTCGCCTCGCGCCTGTTCTTCCTGATTGCCGGCGGGATCCTGTTCGCCTACTCGATCGCCTACCTCAAGTACACCTTCGGCTACGGCGAGGACCAGGCCGGGACCATCTTCATCGCGATCCTGGCCGTCGTGGGGGTCGGGAACGTGATCGCGGTCATTCCCGCCTCCAGGCTGTCGGACCGCGCAGGCCGCAAGCCCGTCATCTACGCCGCGTGCTTGATCGGCGCCATCGGCGTCGGGATCACGGCCATGGCACCGGTCGTGCCGGTCGCAATCTGCGGAGCCGGCCTGTACGGGGCCGCGAGCGGCACCTTCCTTGCGGTGGACTGGGCGCTCATGACCGACATCATCCCGCGCTCTTCCGCGGGACGGTACATGGGCTTGAGCAACGTGGCCACGGGCTCGGCCACCATGCTCGCGGCTGCGGTCGGTGGCCTGGTGCTGGATGCCGCGACTGCGGCGGCGGGTTCGGCCGCGGGTCCCCGGGCCGCGTTCCTGGCGGCCGTCGGTCTCTATGGGGTGGCGGCCCTGTTGCTGCAGCCCGTCGTGGAGCCACAGCGCCACCAGACACCGGCGGTGGAGGCGAACGCCGGGCTCCAGCCCGTCTGATCCGAGTCCCCCACGCGTTTCCCCTCAGGCCGCGCGCGCCGCCCTCTTAGGAGGGCTGCCGGCCGGATGGTCGCCGGCCCGCCGCGCGATCGTCTCCGGCCGCCTGTCTTCATAGGCGTTGAACAGGCGCTTGACCACTTCCACGAGAGCCAGGTAGGCGACCACGATGGCGACGAGCACCGGCCAGAACTGCCACGGCAGCCCTCCGAAGCCGATCACCGATCCGAGCGGGCTCACCGGAATGATCACGGCGGCGGCCAGTGCCCCGGCGATCGCCACGGCGAGCTGCTTGCTGGGCCGGCTGAGCCAGAACGGGCTGCGTCGCGTCCGGATGACGAGGACCACCAGGATCTGGGTGAAGAGCGACTCCACGAACCAGCCGGTGTGGAACGAATCCTCGTTGTTGCCCAGCATCAGGAGGAGCACGCCGAAGGTGGCATAGTCGAAGATCGACGAGATCGGGCCGAAGACGACCATGAACCGCTCGATGGCGTGGACGTCCCAGCGGGCCGGCTCGGCCTCCACGTCCGGATCCACGTTGTCGGACGGGATGGCCGTCTGCGACGCGTCGTAGATCAGGTTGTTGAGCAGGATCTGCCCGGGCGACATCGGCAGGAACGGCAGCACCAGCGCCGCCCCGGCCATGCTCAGCATGTTGCCGAAGTTGGAGCTGGTGCCCATGCGGATGTACTTGAGGGTGTTGGCGAAGGTGCGCCGGCCCTCGGTCACACCCTGGGAGATGGCCGCCAGGCTGGGCTTGAGAAGGATGATGTCGGCCGCGGACCGGGCCACGTCCGTGGCGTTGCTCACGCTGATGCCGACGTCGGCGACGTGGAGGGCCGGGGCATCGTTGATGCCGTCGCCCATATAGCCGACCACATGGCCGGACTCACGCAGAGCGCGGATTACCTGCAGCTTCTGGTCGGGGTCGACGCGGGCGAAGATCGTGGTCCGAGGGGCTCGGGCGACCAACGCCGGGTGGGTCATCTTGCGCATCTGGTCGCCGGTCAGGACGCCATCGACCTGCAGCCCGACGAGCCCGGCGACGTGGCGAGCGACCAGGTCGTTGTCGCCGGTGATGATCTTGAGTGCGATCCCCTGGTTCGCCAACGACGCGATCGCCTTGCCGACACCCGGCTTGGGCGGGTCGCTGAAGAGAATGACGCCCTCGAACGTAAGGCCCCGCTCCAGGCGTGGGGCGTCCGCGAGGCCCGAGATGACCGGCGGAGTCGAGCCCGTCGCGGTCGAAGCCTTCGCGGTGGAAGCCTTCGCGGTGGATTTCGCCGTCTTTGCGGTCGAGGCCGGCAGAGCGGCCAGCTCCTTGGGCTCGAGCACCCGCGAAGCAACTGCGACCAGCCGGAAGCCGCCGGCGGAGGAGCCGTCGACGAGCTTGGCCAGCCGGTCGTGTTCGGCCTTGCGGATGGTTCGGGCGGTATGGTCCTCCCGGACCGTCGTCGAGCAGGCGACCACCGCCTCGGGCGCGCCCTTCGTCACCAGCAGGGGCGGCTCGCTGCCGCGCTGGACGACCACGCTCAGCATCCGCCGACTGAAGTCGTAAGGCAGCTCGGCGAGCTTGCGATAGGTCGCGAGATCGGCCGGCTTGGAGGCGCCGGCAAGGACCGCCGTGTCGAGCGGGTTCTCGAAGCTCGACTCGAAATGGCTGTTGAGGTAGGCCAGCTCCAGCGCGCGAGAGGCCTCGCCGGCGTCGTCCTTGTCGATGCCGACGGCCTTCACCAGCTCCAGCTTGCCCAGGGTCAGCGTGCCGGTCTTGTCGGTGCACAGGACCGTGACGCTGCCGAGGTTCTGGATTGCCGGCAGGCGCTTGACCAGGACGCCGTGGGCGGAAAGGGCGCGGGCGCCGCGGGTCAGGTTGAGGGTCACGATGGCCGGTAGAAGCTCGGGCGTCAGGCCCACCGCCAAAGCGATGGCGAACAGCAGCGCGTCGAAGAGCGGCCGCCCACGGACCATGTTCATGGCAAACACCCCGACCACCAGGATGATCGTCACGCGGCCGATCAGGAGGCTGAAGGCGCGGATGCCGTGCTGGAAGTCGGTCTCGGGCGCACGTTCGGCGAGCCGGTGGGCGATCGTCCCGTAGCTGGTCCGCGCGCCCGTGGCGGTGACCACGGCTTTGCCGTTTCCGCTGACGACGCTCGTCCCGAAGAAGGCCAGCCCGGCCCGATCCTCGTCCTTGCCCGGATCGAGATCGCCCGGCATCGGGTTCTTGAGTGACGCCGCCGACTCGCCGGTCAGCGACGACTCGTCCACAAACAGGTGATTCGCTTCGAGCAGGCGCGCGTCGGCCGGCACGATGTCGCCGGCGCCGAGGGTGACGACGTCGCCGACGACGACATCGCGGATCGGCACGTCTTGCTCTTTGCCGTTCCTGACGACCGTTGCGCGCACCGCCAGTCGAGCCTGGAGCGCGGCCACGGCGGCCTCGGAACGGGCCTCCTGCACGAAGCCGAGCAACGCGCTCATGGCCACGATGGCGAGGATGATGCCGGCCTCGACCTTGTCGCCCACGGCGATGCTGACGGCGCTGGCGGCTATCAGGATCAGGACGAGAGGGCTGGCGAACTGGCCGATCAGGACGGCCAGCGGCCCGCGGCGGCCTTCACTACCCAGGGCATTGGGGCCGTCCCGCTTCAGGCGCGCCGCTGCCTCGGCCGATGTCAGGCCGGGCGCGAGCGGCGTCGCAGTCGCGGCCGACGAGGCAGGGGTCCCCGAAGGGGTTCCGGTTGGTGCCGGCGACTTGACCATGTGGCAGCATGTTATCCGTTCGGCGCAGGGCGCCTCATCCGTGGGCAATTGGGCACCGCCGAATGAATCAGGTGCGAACCCGTGAGCCTGCCAGGCAAACGCCAAAGCATGCGCTTCGCCTTCATGGTCGACCCCCAGGAGGGGCTCTCCTACGCTCGCATGGTTGAGCTGGCGCAGGCCGCCGAGCATGCCGGTTTCGACGCGTTCGTTCGATCGGACCACTGGCTTTCACTCCAGGGAAACTGGTCGGCGGGAGCCACAGATGCCTGGACCACTCTCGGCGGTCTGGCCCGCGAGACGGCCCGCATCCGGCTCGGAACGATGGTCAGCCCCGTTACGTTCCGCCTGCCGGTCGCCCTGGCCAAGGCCGTCACGACGGTCGACGAGATGAGCGGCGGCCGGGTTGAGCTGGGAATCGGGGCGGGCTGGTACGACCCCGAACATGAGCGGTTCGGAATTCCCTACCCTCCCATGGCGCAGCGGTTCGAGATGCTGGAGGAGCAGCTGCGAATCCTGGTCGGGCTCTGGACGGAGCCGAGCTTCACCTTCGAGGGCCGCCACTACCGACTGAACGGGGCGGTGTGCGAGCCGAAGCCGCTGCAGCGCCCGCATCCGCCGATCGTCGTCGGCGGCTACGGCAAGCCCCGCATCGTCCATCTCGCCGCCTCGTACGCCGACGAGCTCAACCTGGACAATCCCACCCCCGAGTCGTGTGCCGAGATCTACGGACGGCTGGAAGAGGCGTGTCGGGCGGCCGGGCGAGAACCCGGCGCCGTCCGGCGCTCGGCCATGCTGGCCTGGGACGGCCCGATTGCGACCGCTGCGCCCCGCGAGCAGCGCGAATTCCTCGGGCGGTACGCGGCGGCGGGCGTCGAGCGGATAGTCCTCGACGGCTGGCCCGGGCCGGCTGGCCCGGAGTCGATCGCCTTGCTCGGCCGGGAGGTCCTGCCGGCGTTCGACTAGTGCTGCACCTCTTCGGGCGTCTCGTACCAGCGCACCCGCTCCCCCACCCGCGCCCGCGTCTTCCAGCCAAGCGTCTTGGGTGCGGCCTCGATCGCCGCCAGCAGCGCCCTCACCTGGCCGGCCACGTCAAAGCGCGCATCCGGCACCGGCTCATTTGCCCACAACTCGGCGATCCGGCCGAGGTTCCGCTCCGCCGTGTGGCAGAAGCCCCAATCCGACCCGAGGACCGCCCCGATCCGGCCCAGGCCGATCTCGCCATCGCCGTCGGCCCCGAGCGGGTGGTCCGCCAGCAGGCACAGGGCGTCGCCCAGGTCCTTCCGGTTGATCTGCCAGATCTGGAGCTTGGTCAACAACAGATCGGCCAGTGGAATTGTCGGCTCCGAACCCTCCAGGCGGCCTCGCAGATCCAACCGGTGGCTCATCGCCAGTTCGTCGATGAGGACATCCATCGTCCAGCGGCCCTGGGGCTCGGCGTAGTTGAGGCGCTGGGCGCCGTGTATCGCGTTGAACAGCTTCTCGGGAACGTAGCCCTGGCCTTCGAGGAATGCCTTGAGGGAACCGCGGACCTTCGAGCTGGCGGCGAAATCCATGTCGGCGTACTCGCGGGCAAACGGCGGCCGGCGGACCGACTCGGATCGCAGCCAGATCCCCAGGCCGCCCATGAGCCGCATCGGGATGCCCTCGACCACGGCAAGCCGCGAGAGTCGCTCCGCCTCTGCCCGAATCTCGGGGAGGATGAGCGTGTTGTCGGGCACGGGTTTGGCTCCTGGCGCTGCGTCGCGGACCGCTTGTGGGATCGAGCTTAACAGGGGCGGCCCCGGCCTTGCAGCCGGGGCCGCTGTGCACTACGGCAGAGGAAGGATCACTCCGGCGGGAGTTCCTTGTAGACGAGGTTGATGTCGATGCCCTGGGACTTGCGCCAGTACTTGGCCACGACCCAGACGACGAGGCCGACCACCACGATCATGCCCATGAAGGCCGGGACCTGCCACCAGTTGTCCGGATTGCCGCCGAGGGCGAGCCCCGGATAGGCCAGGGTGCACCAGGTCAGGTAGACCATGACCAGGATCGAGAGCGGGGCGACGATGTAGAGGAGGGGAATGCCCGCGAACTTCCAGTTGGCCGGCGAGGCCTGGTAGAGATCCGGGCGCCGGGACGGGAAGACCAGGGCGGCCACGGCCACGATCACCACGCAGACGACACCAGCCAGGACGCCCAGCGCGAGCCAGGTGTTGAAGTCGGTGCCGAGGATGCTCCAGATGAGCATGATCGTGACCAGGACCATCTCGAAGAGGATCGCCCAGACCGGCGAGTGCGTCCGCTCGTTGACTTCAGACAGCTTCTCGGGGAGCAGCCGGTCGAAGGACCAGGCGAACCAGGTGCGGATCGGCATGTAGGTGTTGCCGACCATGGCCGGCAGGCTCCAGAAGAGGAACGAGCCGACGATGAGGAACGTCAGGACGGGGATGTTGGCCACGAGGGCCGCGAGGAAGTGGTACCACGGCCCGGTCGGGATGGCGTAGCCGGACGCGGCCGAGTTGACCGCGACCATGAAGTCGTAGCCGGTGATCCGATAGAGGAGCACGACGCCGACGACGATGAAGATCACGTCCCAGGCGAGGGCGCCGAACATGATCGTCAGCTGGCGGGCGCGGTTGGCGGCGCTCTTGAGCTCGCCGGAGAGGTAGACCGACCACCAGTTCCACATCATGAAGGTCATGATTATGAAGATCGACGGGAACGTGGCGTTCATGTCGCCCGCGTTGGGCGACGCTCCGGTGGAGCCGGCGGCGGTGATCAAGGCGTCGGCGTGGGGGCTGCTGTACTTGTCGCTGAGGGAATTGAAGTTGTTGACGAAGTCGGTGTGGTTGCCGAAGACCAGGACCACGAACGCCAGGAAAGTGCCGGCCGAGGCGATGATCCAGAAGGCGTTCTGCCAGCGGAAGGTCGTGCGCAGGCCGGCCACGAGGATCGCGCCCATCAGCACGACCATCACCATGGCCCCGACGAAGATCCAGAGCTTGTCCGTCTGGAAGCTGTTGCCCCAGCTGATGAGCGTGGAATTGTCGAACGTGACGCCCAGCGTGACGAGGATCGGCCCCAAGGCGAAGACCGGGAAGTAGCGGGCCCAGAACGTGGCGCCGATCGTGGCCGACAACGCCGCCCCGAAGTTGGAGACAAGGGCCAGCGGCGGCCAGAGGATGCGGCTGACCCAGACGTAGTCGCCGCCGGTACGCGGCATGCTGGAGGCCAGCAGCGCCATCATCAGCAGCACAGGGATGTTGATGACGAAAGAGATGATCGTCGCCGTGACGATGTCGGAGCCTGGGAATGCCGACAGAGCGAAGAAGACGCCCCATGCCAGCGTGGCGCCGACCGGCGCCGAGAAGACGGCGTTGAAGATCGTCGCGTCGAGAGCGTTGGCCTCCCGTACCAGACCCGTGCTCTGACGGACGAAGAGCTGACTGCCTCCTGCCACTAGTCACCTCCATCGCGGCCTCCGCTGGGAGGTCGCCGTCGCGGCCGGAGGTATCACTGCCGCCCGGGCCTCACCGCGAGGCCCGCGGTCCGACAGCGCTTCTCGGCCGAATGTAGTAAACACAATCGCACAGTTGGCGTCAACAAACTGATGTGCGATATTGTCATATGCGATGTGCGACTGTGTGAGGAGCCGGCCCAGCCGGACAAGTTCGGTACGGGGAGAAGCCGGGGGATGTTGGCTATATGCCGCTAGCCGTTGACCGCCGCGTGAAGATCCTCGAGCGGGTGGCCGAGGAGATGTCGATCCACGTCGCCGACCTGGCTCGCGACTTCGGCTGCTCGGAGATGACAATCCGGCGCGACATCCTGCGCCTCGAGCGCGACGGCTTCCTGCGCCGCACCTACGGCGGGGCCACCGCCCATCTCACCCGGTCGCTGGATCTGGCCTTCAACTCCCGGGCTCTCGCCAACGCCCGTGAGAAGCGGCTCATCGCCCTCGAAGCCGTGCGGCGAATCGACGACGCACAAATGCTGTACCTGGGCATCGGCACCACTGCCGAGCATTTCGCCCGGTACCTGCCGGCGCGAACGGACCTGACCGTCGTCACCGGCTCGCTGCCCATTGCCAGCATGCTCGGCACTCGACCTTCGCGGGCGGTGATCCTGGGTGGATCGGTCCGCCGCGACGAGTTGAGCTGCGTGGGCCCCGTGGCCCGGGCGGCCCTGGAGCGGTACCGCTTCGATCTCGCCGTCCTCGGCACCGCAGGCCTCACGGCTCGGTGGGGCCTGACTGACCTCAACGACGAGGAGGCGGAGATACACCGCCTGGCCATCGAACGGAGCGGGCGGCTGATGGTGATCGCCGACGGGTCGAAGCTGGGTCAGGTCACCGGCTCGGTGGTCGCCCCGGCCTCCAGCGTGGGCGTCCTGGTCACCGACGCTTCCGCGCCCGAGAGTGAGCTGGCAGCTCTCAGGGCGCTGGGCATTGAGATCGTCATCGCGTCCGCCTCGGACCGACGGCACGACCCGCATCAGGTGGAAGCCGGAGCGGCGCCGAGCGCGAGCGCCCAGTTAGACGGCTCCACAGGAATGGAGGCATGAGACCAGCATGAGCAGCCTGGACCAGATCTTCGGCGTATCGAAGCCGATCATCGCCATGCTCCACCTACCCGGCCTGCCCGGCCGGCCTCTCCACGACGTTGCCGGCGGTGCGGGGGCCATACTCGCTCCGGTCGCACGCGATCTAGACGCCCTGCAGGAGGCGGGCGTGGACGGCGTGCTCTTCTGCAACGAGAAGGACTATCCCTACCAGCTCAAGGTGGGGGCCGAGGTCGCCGCCTCCATGGCCGCCACGATCGGCCGGCTGCGGGACCGCATCCACGTCCCCTTCGGCGTCAACCTGCTGTGGGACCCGATGGCCAGCCTGGCGGTAGCGCGGGCCACGGGGGCGAGGTTCGTGCGCGAGGTCCTGACCGGAGTCTACGAATCGGACCTGGGCATCATCCAGCCCAACATAGGCGACATCTCGGCCTATCGGGTCGCGATCGGGGCGACCGACGTGGCCCTCTTCGACAACATATCGCCCGAGTTCAGCAGCCCGCTGGGGTCGCGTTCCGTCGCCGATCGGGCCCGCGGGGCCGCCTTCCTCGGCATGGACGCCATCCTGATAAGCGGCTGGGCCGCGGGCAGCCCGATGGCGATGAGCGATCTCGTGGCCGCCAAGGAAGCCGCCCCGAACACGCCGATCATCGCCAACACGGGTGTCCGTGCGGATCGTGTCGCCGAGATCATGAAGGTCGCCGACGGAGCGATCGTCGGCACCAGCCTCAAGGTGGACGGCATCACCTGGAATCCGGTCGACCCCAAGAGGGCTCGGGAGTTGATGCACGCGGTACGCGAGCTGCGCGCCGCCGGCTCCGGCGACTGAAGAGGCGACCGATGGCTCGATCGACGCGGATCTACTTCGCCACCGACCTGCACGGATCATCCAAGTGCTTTCGCAAGTTCCTCAACGCGGGGCCGGTATACAAGGCCGACGTGATGATCCTGGGCGGAGACCTGGCGGGCAAGGCAATCCAGTCGATCGTCCACCAGCCCGGCGGTAAGTACCGCTGCAGCTTCATCGGATCCGACTACACGGTCGAGGCCGGTCCGGAGCTCGAAGCCCTGGAGAAGCTGATCGCCGACCACGGCTACTATCCATACCGCGCCGAGCCGGGCGAGCTGGAGGCTCGCCGGACGGAGGGCACGCTGGACGACCTGTTTCTCGAGCTGATGCAGCAGCGCCTGAGCGGCTGGCTGGCCCTGGCCGACGAGCGGCTCCGACCGCTGAACAAGCGCATTCTCTTCATGCTCGGCAACGACGACCCACCCCCGCTGGCGCGGCTGCTCGACACGGCACCGTGGGGCGAGCACGACGAGGGCAAGATCCTCTGGATCGACGACGATCACGAAATCATGAGCTGGGGCTTCTCGAACAAGACCCCCTGGAACAGCTATCGCGAGCAGGATGAGCCCGAACTGGCGGCCTCGCTCGCAAAGATGGGAGCGCAGCTCACGCAGCCCGAGCGGTCGATTGCGAATATCCACGTCCCGCCCTTCGACACGCAGCTGGACGATGCCCCAGTTCTCGACGAGAACCTCCAGGTCCAGCAGGTCCTCGGCCAGGTCAAGATGGCCCCTGTCGGGAGCACGGCAGTATGCGACTTCCTGACCGAGCGCCAGCCGCTCCTGGGCCTCCACGGCCACATCCACGAGGCTTCCGGAATGCGCCGCATCGGCCGCACCATTGCCATCAATCCGGGCAGCGACTACTCAACCGGGACGCTCAACGGCGCCCTGATCACGCTCGAGAAAGACAAGGTCTCGGCCCACCAGCTGGTCCGGGGCTGAGGATGAGCGCGGCCGGGCCCCGGGCAATCCAGGGTGACGGGGTGCTGCTCGCCATCGACGTGGGCACGTCCGGGGCCAGGGCCGTCGCGTTCGACCTCGACGGCCGCAGGCTGATCGAGATCAGGCGCGGCTATCCGATAGAAACGCCGCAGCCCGGCTGGGCCGAACAAGATGCTCGGCTGTGGCGGTCGGCGGCGCTGGCGTCCCTGGGCGGGGTGATCCGGCAGCTCGATGCCATGGCCGGCAGGGGTGCCACGACGCATCCCCGTGTGCTGGCAATCGGGTTGACCGGACAGTGCCCGTCGGTGGTCCCCGTCGACCGGAACGGGGAGCCGCTCGGGCCCGGGATGATGTATCGCGACAACCGGGCCACCGCCGAGGCGGCGGAGCTGAGAGAGCGCTTTGGCGATGCCCGGCTCCACGCCCTCACGGGGCACCTGCCGGCCGCCTTTCACATCGCTCCGAAGATGATGTGGCTACGCCGCCATCGGCCGGAGACATGGGCCCGAGATCCCCTCTTCCTGCAGCCGCGCGACGTCGCGGCCCTGGCGCTGACCGGCGTCGCGGCGACGGATGGGACGCACGCCGCAGCTACTCTCTTGTACGACCTTCGGGCACGCCGCTGGAGTGCGGAGATGCTCGCCGCCCTGGATATCGACGCGCGGGCCGTGCCGCCGGTGCGTCTTTCTGATGAGATCGTCGGCGAGCTGAGACCGGCCCTGGTTCGGCGGTTCGGCCTGGCTCATGCCGTTCCCGTGGTCATCGGAGGAGCCGATTCGCAGGCGTGTGCCCTGGGCGCCGGCGTGATCACGCCCGGCCCGGTCAGCGAGATGGCCGGTTCGTCGACCTGCCTCAACTCGGTCGTACCGGAGCCGCTGACCGAGCTCCTCATCACCCACTACCCGCACGTCGTGCCGGGACCCTATACGACGGAGACCGGCATCAACACGACCGGGGCGGCCGTCTCCTGGCTCGCTGACCTCCTGTACGGCGGGCGGGCCGGACGGGCGGGCGGCCACGACTACGTGGCTCTCGACATGGAGGCCTCGAAGGTTGCCGCCGGCGCCGACGGCGTGCTGGCGCTGCCGGTTCTCGGCGACGGCGAGCGCACCGACCCGGACCTGCGGGCCGCGTTCACGGGCCTATCGCAACGCCACGGCCGGGCGGTCCTGGCGCGGGCGATGCTCGAGGGTGCCGCGTTCGCGATCCGGGCCCAGCTCGAGCTGCTCCGTGACGCGGGGGCACCCGTCACGGAGCTGCGGGTCTCCGGTGGCGACGCCCGACTGGCGACGTGGAATCGCATCAAGGCCGAGGTCGCTGGGCTGCCGGTGAGACCGATCCGGGGCGACGCGGCCGCTCTCGGCGTGGCCATGCTGGCCGGCATCGGGGCGGGGGTCTACCGCGACGCGGGCGAGGCCATCGCCCGCTGTGTCCGAACGGATTCGCCGATCGAGCCGGCACCGGGCGCTCACGCCGCCTACGAGGAACCATACCGAGCCTATCGTGACCTCGCCGCCTCCCGGATCGTGAGACGGCCGGCCGCCGTGGCGCCGGAATCGCCCCGGTCGAAACCGTGAGGGTGTAGCAACGACGATGCGAGTCCATCTCGGGATCAACACCTGCTTCGCGGTGAAGCGCTGGCCGCGTCCGGCCGACTGGGCGCCGATCGTGACCGACCGGCTTGGGCTCGGGCTAGTGGAGCACTCCTTCGACCTGGTCGACCTCACGGCAGGGGACATTGACCAGCAGGTAAAGGAACTCATGGCAGCCGCCTCCACCGGCGGATTGACGATCAACTCCACGTTCACCGGTCTGGCGGTGTACTCATCGAACCTGCTCCTGAGTCCGGATCCGGCGACCCGCGCCGCCGCACGGTCGTGGTTTCGCGAGGCCATCGCCTTCACCGAGAGAATCGGCGGGGCGGCGACGGGCGGACACGTGGGGGCCTTCTCCGTGCCCGACTGGCGAGAAAGCCCGCGCCGCGAGGAGCGCTGGGAGAATCTACGGACCGACCTGGGCGAGCTGGCTCGCGACGCCCGGTCCCGCGGCCTCGGCGCTTTCCTGATCGAGAACCTGGCCGCTGCCCGGGAGCCGTCGACGATGGCGATGGTCCGCGATCTCCTGACCGAAGGCGATGCCGCACACTCGCCGATTCGCCTGGCGCTGGACGTGGGCCACATGTGCGTAGCCGGAACCTCCGGTGACGACCGCGATCCCTACGCCTGGCTGCGCGACCTGGGCCGGGCGGCGTTCGAGGTTCAGCTCCAGCAGTCCGACGCGCAGGGAGACCACCACTGGCCGTTCACGCCGGAGGCCAACCGGCGTGGCCGCATCGAAGCCGACCGGGTCATCGACTCCCTCGGCGAGAGCGGCGTAGAGGAGCTCGCTCTAATCCTCGAGATCATCCCGGCCTTCGAGCAGGACGACGACGCCGTCCTTGCCGACCTGGCGGCTTCGGTCGAGTACTGGGCCGAGGCGCTGGCCCGACGGGGCGTCCTGGCCGGCTGAAACTCTCGGCGCCTGGCCGGACCCTCGTCACTGGCGCCGATCGATCATCCAACCGTCCCTACTGACACGGACTGTCATGTATCGGACGTAGCATCCTGGCCGTTCGCCATTCAGAAGATGAGGAACCCGTGGTCATCGACATCGCATACTGCGGCCTCGATTGCGGCGCCTGCCCGGCCTTCCACGCCGGCGAACGGCTCACCCTTGCCGAGCGGGCTGCCGTCGCCGAGAAGTGGAACGCCGAGTTCGGCGGAACGCACACCGCCGAGGACATCGACTGCGTCGGCTGCACGCACGAGGGAAGGCACGCCCCGTACTGCGAGAGCGACTGCGAGATTCGCACCTGTGCCGCGGCCAAGGCCGTGGCGACGTGCGCCGAATGCGCCGACTACGGCTGCGACAAGCTGGCCGGGTTCCTGGCGAACGTTCCGGACGCGAAGGCCAACCTGGAAGCCCGCCGTCTCAGCTGAACCGCCCCGGCGCGGCCGGCTCCGAGTCGCGGACTAATCCACAGGTTAGGAACATCCGCATGCGCAAAGGCCGAGCGGAGCGGTGCGGTTCTTGCCACTCTTCTCGCACGCCCGGGCAGCTCCGCGGGGGAGGCTCGTCACGCCCGAGGCACAGGACCCATTTCGGGTAGGAGGAGAGCATGGCAGCCGTACTCGCGTATGCGCGCAGCATGTTCCAGTGGACCGTGAAGAGCGAAGGGATCATCGCGCCCGATGAGCGGCCGCCGGCCGGGCAATCGGTCGCGCTGGGCGTCCAGCACATCTTCGCCATGTTCGGCGCCACTGTACTGGCGCCGGTGATCATGGGATTCAACCCCAACACGGCCATCCTCTTCTCGGGCGTCGGCACGCTGATCTTCTTCGTCTTCGTCCGCGGTCGAGTCCCGAGCTACCTGGGCTCGAGCTTCTCGTTCATTGCCGTGGTCATCTCGGCCGAGGCCATCGCAGGCGGCCCGACCCCCAACATCCCCGCGGCCCTGGGGGGCATCATCGCCTGCGGTGCCATCTATGCCGTGGTCGGCCTGGTCGTCATGGCGGTCGGATACAAGTGGGTCGAGTTCCTGATGCCGCCCGTCGTCACCGGTGCGGTCGTCGCGGTCATCGGCCTCAACCTCGCCCCGGCGGCCATCAACTACATGATCGGCAGCGGGAAGACCGCGGACAACTTCGGCATCCTCGTGGGCCTGCTTACCGCACTCGCGGTGGCGCTCGTGGCCGTTTACGCGCCCGGCGTGCTTCGCCGGCTGCCGATCCTGGTCGGCGCCGTCTTCGGCTACTTGCTGTACTTCGTTCTCTCGAACGTCCTCAACCTCGGCGGTACGCACATCAACTTCGATGCCATCACGAAGGCATCGCTGGTCGGCTGGCCGGCGCTCACCACGCCGACCTTCGACATGCACGCGATCACCCTCATCGCTCCGGTGGCCATCGTCCTGGTCGCCGAGAACCTCGGCCACGTCAAGGCGGTCGCGGCGATGACCGGTCGCGACATGGATCCGTACATCGGCCGGGCCTTCTTCGCGGATGGAGTGGCAACGATGGTCGCCGGCTCCATGGGCGGCACGGGCGTCACCACGTACGCCGAGAACATCGGCGTCATGGCCGTGACCAAGATTTACTCGAGCCTGGTCTTCGTGATCGCCGCGGTCGTGGCCATCGCGCTCGGCTTCTCGCCGATGTTCGGGGCGCTCGTTCTCTCGATCCCGCAGCCCGTCCTCGGCGGCATGGCCATAGTTCTGTTCGGCCTGATCGCCACCACCGGTATACGCATCTGCGTCGAGAACAAGGTCGACTTCACCGACAACAAGAACTTCATCACGATGGCCGTGGCGCTGACCCTCGGGGCCGGTAACCTGGCCATCACCCAGGGCGACTTCTCGATCGGCGGCATCGGCACGGCGTGCATCGGGGCCCTGCTGATCTACCAGATCCTGAACAAGTTCGGGATGGGGGCGAAGGCCGAGTAACCCACCCCGTCGGGGAACGAAACGGGCGGCCGGATGGCCGCCCGTTTCTTTGTGTCCGCTCTGTGCCGGGACGCGTGGTCAGAGGACCGGCTACGTGGCGCGGCCCGTCCCGAATTGGCGGTCGCCGGCGTCGCCCAGGCCCGGCAGGATGTAGCCGTGCTCGTTGAGCTGGCGGTCCACCGCCGCGCAGTAGATCTCCACGTCGGGGTGGGCGGCCGTGACGGCGTCCACTCCCTCAGGGGCGACGATCAGGTTGACGAGCTTGATCCGCGTCGCGCCCCAGCGCTTGAGGACCTCGATCGCGGCGGTGGCCGAGCCGCCGGTGGCGAGCATCGGGTCAAGGATCAGGCAAAGGTCGACCGTGGCTGAATCCGGGAGCTTGTTGTAGTACTCGACCGGCCGAAGCGTGCGCTCATCCCGGAAGAGGCCCAGATGCCATACCTCGGCCGTGGGCATCAGCTCGAGCATCGCGTCGACCATGCCAAGGCCGGCCCGCAGGATCGGGACGAGGCCGATGCGCACGCCGAGCTCGGCGGCGTCGGTCGTCTCGAGGGGCGTCGTAACTTCGAGCGGCCGCACTTCGACGTCCGCCAGGGCTTCGTAGCCGAGCAGCCACGACAGCTCGCGGACTACTTCGCGGAACTTCTTGGGCTCCGTCCTCTCGTCGCGCAGGATCCGGAGCTTGTGGAGGATGGCCGGGTGCCGCGAGACGTGCAGCGTCGGCCAGGCGACATCTCGGATCGGCAGTGGAGAGATGTCTGGCACCGTTTCTCCTCCGTGATGCGGATTCCGGACTGTTCCTGCAATCGTACGTTGATGGGGCCCGAGCCGCCGGGCGGAGCCGCCGGGACTCCGCTATTCAGACACCGATTTCGGCCGTAATCTACCCGCCCGCGGCCGGCCGAGGCCGGCGCCGCCGAGCGAATGCGGCCCACGTTGACAGCTCCGACCGGCCGTCCGCGACGACGCGCCTCACGTCGCCCCACGACCGTGCCCCGAGCAGAGGCAGCGTGGCCAGCATGATGCTCAACCCGCCATACCAGAGGGCCGGCAGGGCCAGCATTGCCGAAACGGGAACCGTCCAGCGGTGGTTCGTCCGCGCGCCCCAGACCACCAGGACGACCGCACAGGGCAGCCGCACCACGAATGGGATCGGCACGGCCGCCCATGTCCCGTTCTTGCCGGCGTTGTCCCGCAGGACCTGGATCCATGCGTGCCACGCCTCCGGCATCGACAGATAGGAGATAGCGGCAATCGCGGCGGTAATCGCGGCGACGATCGCCAAAGAACGCCACTCGCGCCGGACGGCAAACCAGAGCAGGCCGACGCCCGGTGTGATCTTCGTCAGCAACACGAACGACCAGGCCGCCGGCCAGCGGAACCCGAGGACGATCGCCAGCGCCACCAGCAGCTCGATGTTGCCGCCCCATATCTCCATCAGGCCGAAGAAGGCAAGGCCCAGCAGGATCAAGCGCGGGCCGGTCAGGTACGTCATTGCCGCCATGAGGATCGCCGCCCAGGCGGCCATGAAGGCCTGCCACGGCAGCAGCCGGATCGGCTCCAGGAGCTGGAGGAAGGCCGGCGAGTACGGGTAGGCGATCTGGTCCGTCCAGTTCGAGTGGAGATAGGGATCGGAGAGATTGGGCACCCAGTAGCATCGGGCGTCCATCCCCGACGGAGCGAGCGACGCCCCCCAGGGTTCGGCGAAGTAGACGATGCCGGCCCAAGAGACGGCCAGGGCAAGGACGCCGAGCACGATCACGACCGGCACCTGCCGGCCGGCGAGCGCGATCGTCCGCTCGTTGGAATTGCTCAGCTTCCTCTCCTCGCTCCCGTCCCCCAGCCTCGGGCATGCTACACCGCGCCCCGGCGCTGGAAACCACCGGAGGCGGCCGGCCGCGAAATCCTCGGCCGGGGCTACAGCAGGCCCTGCAGCAGCCTCGCCCCTGAGGTCGGGCCCGAAGCCCGCTCGACGACCCCCGTACCGCCCAGCCACTCGCCGTCGGCGCCCTGGCCGGCCGGCCCGAGCAGGCTCCCCCACCCTTCCCCCGAAAGCCGCTCGAGGACCGCGCCGGCGGTCCGGAGCGTCATCGCCGCCAGATCCGCGGCGTCGCCGTGCAGAGACCCATCACCCAGCGCGGACCGCAATGCCCTGGCGGTCCCGGCGGCCGCGGCCAGATCCGCGGCGGCGGCAGCGACACCGCCGGGCAGAGCCGGCTCCACTACCATCGATTCGGCGCCGCCGACGATTGCGGCGACGAGCTCGGCGGCTCCCCCCGGCGAAGTGAGCCAGCCGGCCGGCCTTCCAACGACGAGCCGATGGCCGGGGAAGACGATCCGCCTCAACCACGTTTGCGTCAGGATCGAGGCCGCGTTGCCATCGCCCACGGACCATTCCGGGACGGCGCCCAGCAGCAGGCGGTCGGCCGGCAACCCGTCCGCGAGGGCAAGCTCCACGCCGAGAGCCTGGAGAGCCAGGGCGCAGCCGGCTCGGGTAGCGGCATCGGACGGGATGCCGCTGATCACATCGGCTCCGAGTGCCAGCGGGCCGGAACCGACCACGACGCGGCAACCGGCACGGGCCTGCAGGCGGTGGGCAAACGCATGGTCTGCGAGAGCCCGCTCCGGATCGACGTTGTCCTCGACGATCTCACGGATCGGATCCGCCTCGACATAGTCGATACGCTCGAACGCGGCTACGACCGCCTGCTCCGGCGCGGCGAAGGCGGAGGTGACCGTCATGAGGCTCGCGTAGCAATCGCGCCGTGCGGCCGCCTCGTCGGCTGCCTTGCGAAGCGAGGCCAGGCCGCGCTGGCTGCCGGCCGGTATCGGTTGGCCAGCCTGGTGCGCAGGCTGCCGGTCGCGCCGCACCATGCCTCGACGAGCCTCACGACCGCGCTTGGGCTCCTCGAACATGAAGAGCCCGGTGGTTTCGAGGCCGGCGTTCCGGCGCGCCTCGGCGAACTCCCAGCTCGCCGGCACCCGAATCTGGATGACATCGGCGCCCTGACCGACCACGGCGCCGGTCTCGGTCGCGGCCGCAGCTGCCTCCGTTGCCTGCAATGCGACGCCCAGCCAGGGCTCGGGCGGCAGGCCCAGGACGTCGCGCATCTCGTGCGTCGCGGTCCGATTGGCGTCGAAGCGATCCAGCGCCGCAGCGAGCAGTTCGGAGGCCCGCTTCTCGGCCGCCGCCAGCCTGTCCGGGCGTTCGAGGAGCTGGGCCTCCAGCCCCAGGTCGATGGCTCCGGACGCCCCGTCCAGGGCTACCTCGCGCGCGGCCAAGTCGTACTCAATCATGGCCACGACGAACGGGAGGATCACGCCGCGAGCGAGGCGAGAGGGATCGGAGCCGCAGTAGCGTTCCGCAAGCGACGCGGCCAGGGGATGCTCGGCTCGATCCAGCCCATCGACCCCGAGCATCCGGAGCACGGCTCGCTCCTGGGCGATCGTCGCCGAGCGCATCGCGACGCGGGAGAGCCCCGCGGCCAGATCCGCCGCGCGACGCCGGACTTCCTCCGCCTGACTCGAGAGAGTGCCGCTCACCCGCACCTCGCTTTTGGACCGCTCCAGCGGCCTCATTGCCGGGTCACCTGACACGGAACGGGCCTAGCCTAGCGCGGGCCCGCCTCCCTAGGGTAGTCGGTCTGTCTTGAGCAACGGACGACTCCTGCGCGACGGAACTCGTCGCATGGTTATCCTGCGGGTTCGTGCTTCTGCTGGGCGTCGAGGATCCGGGCAAGGTCGCTCTCGTACGTCGTATGGTCGGGCGCCTCGTCCGAGTCCCCGTCGGACTCCCTCTCGAAGTCCTCGAGCAGCCAGATCGAGAAGAGCATGGCCAGGGCCACGCCCAGAATCGCAAGAACGCCCGCCGGGATGGTGAGCAGGAAGAGGAGATAGCCGAGGCCCGGGATGGCCAGGTCGACGCGACCCATGACCTGTGAGACCGGCACGAGGACCGGGTCCACCGACGCGTTGGCGTCACCTCTGGTCTCGATGTAGAGACCGTCCGGCAGCTGGACTACCCGGGTGATGCGATAGGAGACGAGGACGCCGCTCGTCTCCTTCAGCATGACGACGTCGCCGGGGCGAAGGTCGGCAGGCCGAACCTGGGAAACCTCGGTAACGGAACCGAGGTGGATGGCAGGCTCCATGGAGCCGCCGCGGATCACGACCAGATCGTGCCCGAGCCTGGGCCCGATGTTGACCGCCAGCACGAGCCCGAGAACCGAGACGACGAGGAGGAGAAGGGCCACATCGAGCAGCCGGCGGATCCATCGCACTGCCGTCTTCATGGGGGTCCTCACTTGGTCTGCCGTCGAGAAGGATAACCCTCGGTTCGGCCCGCCCCCACGAGGCTGGCGGTGAAGCAGAGGTTCGCCATCGAGTTCCCGATGGACCACCGGCTGATCAAGCGCCGGTCATACCTGCGGATCGATGCCGAGTGTCCGGTCGAGTACCTGGTCACGAGTCAGAACGAGGCTGACGGAGCCGGCCTCAGTCGTCGGAGGCGCGGTGGTAGACGCCGGCGACCCTGACCATGACGGCTTCGCGCAGCAGGGCGGCAAGCGCGGCGGCGCAGTCGGGCGCCTCCGGATCGGAGTCCATGTCGGCCCAGAAGACGTATTCCCAGCGAATCCCGCGGCTGGGTCTCGACTCGAGGCGGGAGAGGTTGATCCTGCGCTCGGCGAAGCAGCCGAGACAGCGGTACAGGCTCCCCGGCACGTTTCGGACGGCCCAGACGAGAGTGGTCTTCATTGGGCCGGCGAGAGTCGCCGGACGAAGCCACTCGTCCGGGATGGGGTCACGGGCGACGACGACGAACCGGGTCCGATTCGCGTCGCCGGTCTGGATGTCGTCTGCCAGCACCTCCAGGCCGTAGAGCGGCGCCACGCGGGCGGAAGCCACGGCGGCCGCGCCCATCTCACCCTTGTCGGCGATTGCCTTGGCGGCGCCCGCGGTGTTGTAGCTGGTCATGACCTGCCAGGATCGGGACCGCAGGAACTCCTCGGCCTGGTCCAGGGCCTGGGCGATGCTGTAGACCCGCTCGACGGCGTCCAGGGACTGGCCGGGCAGCGCGAGCAGGGCGAGATGGACCGGGACCGTCACCTCGGCGGCGATGCGGATCTCATCGAACGTGAAGAGCAGGTCGTAGATCTCGCGAACGCTGCCGCCCTGCGACCGTTCGATCGGCACGACGCCCGCGTCCACGGAACCGCCGTGGACCGCCTCGAAGACGGCCCGCCACGTCGGCAGGGCGACGGCCTCCGGATCGGCGAAGGCCGACAGGACGCCCTCCTCGCTGAAGGCCCCGGGCTCTCCCTGGAAGGCCACGCGCGGCGAGCGCACGGCCGCGGGCGGCGCCGTGGAGGGCCGAGTTCGCGGCGCCTGCGATGTCATCGAAGCCCCTCTCTCTCCTAATCGGAACGCGCCGGGCGGGCGGCCGCCGACCCGTTCGTCTCGGCGGAGATGGTGAAGTGACGCTCGTCGCGACGCCGCACCTCCGCACCGGTCTTCCAGATCGCGTATTCGAGCGAGTCGCACAGGGCCTGACAGGAGGCCGCGATGATGTTCGTGCCGCTGCCCATCGTGGACCACTCCAGCGGGCCGTTCGACGAGTCGATGATGACCCGCGTCTGGGCGCCGGTCGCCTCCTCGCTGTCGAGGATGCGGACCTTGTAGTCGACCAGGTGGACGGCGTCCAGCTGCGGGTAGAACGCGCCGAGGGCCTTGCGCAGGGCGGTATCCAGGGCGTTGACGGGGCCGTTGCCGTCGGCAGCGGTATGGAGCACCTCGCCGGCGACCTCCACCTTCACGGTGGCCTCCGCCAGTAGCTCGGCCCCGCCGCGCTGCTCGACGAGGACTGTGTAGTCGCACAGCTCGAAGGGCCGCTCGTAGCCGGCCTTGTGCCGCTTGACCAGCAACTCGAACGAGGCTTCCGCGCCTTCGAAGGCGAGGCCGTCGGCCTCGAGCTGCTTGATCAGCTGGCTGAGGGCCTTGGGATCGACGCCGTCGAGCTGCTGGCCGAGCTGCTCCGCGCGGAGCTGGGTGTTGGCCTTGCCGCCCAGCTCGCTGACCACGAGGCGCATGACGTTGCCGACCACGCCCGGGTCGACGTGCTGGTACGAGCTGCTGGCACGCGCAGTCGCTGCGCCGTGGACGCCGCCCTTGTGGGCGAACGCGGACCGGCCGACATACGGCTGGTGGTCGTCCGGGGCGATGTTCACGATCTCCGCGACGTAGCGGGACATTTCCGTGAGGTCGGCCAGGCGGCCCGACGGGACCGGCTGGAACGGCGTCTTGAGCTCCAGGTCCGCCAGGATGCTGACCAGGTTGGCGTTGCCACAGCGCTCGCCGTAACCGTTGATCGTGCCCTGGACGTGGCGTATGCCGTTGGCCACTGCCGCCAGCGAGTTGGCGACCGCCAGCTCCGAGTCGTTGTGGGTGTGGATGCCCCAGACCACGTCCGGAGCGCCGCCCGTGGCGAGATCGTCCTCGGCCAGCTGGGCCATGCTCGATCGGACGATCTGGACGAGATCGTCGGTCATGGTGCCGCCGTTTGTGTCGCACAGGACGAGCGTGGTGGCGCCGGCGTCGCGAGCGGCTCGCAGTGTCGCCAGGGCGTATGACGAGTCGTCCTTGTAGCCGTCGAAGTAATGCTCGGCGTCGTAGACCAGCTCGCGGCCGGCAGCGCGCGGGTAGGCCACCGAGTCGGCCACCATGGCCAGGTTTTCCTCGGGCGTTGCGCCGAGCACGTCGCGGACGTGGAGCAGCCAGCTCTTGCCGAAGATCGTCACGACCGGCGTCTCGGCTGCCACCAGGGCCAGTATGTTCGGGTCCGAATCGGCGCGGTTGCTGCGGTGACGCGTCGAACCGAAGGCGGCGAGCTTGGCCGTCTTCCATTCGATCGATTTGGCCGCGGCGAAGAAGTCGGCGTCCTTTGGGTTGGAGCCCGGCCAGCCGCCTTCGATATAGGCGAAGCCGAACTCATCGAGCCGGCGCGCGATCTTGATCTTGTCCGCCAGCGAGACGACGAGGCCTTCGCGCTGCGTGCCGTCACGCAGCGTCGTGTCGTACAGAACCACGTGCGGCCTCATTGCACACCGCCGGTTCGTGCGGCCGCCTGCTCCCCGCCTTCGGTGGGGACACGGCCGTGGCTTTGCAGCGCTGCCAAGACGGCGTCTCCCATCGCCTGTGTGCCGACCGGCTTGAGCCCCGTGGCGTCGCCGGTGGTCGAAAGCAGATCGGCCGTCCGGTAGCCGTCGGCGAGGACAGCGGACACGGCCCGCTCGATCGCCTCGGCAGCCGCCGTCTGGCCCAGCGACCACCGCAGCATCATGGCGCCGGAGAGGATCGCCGCCAGCGGGTTGGCGACGTCCCTCCCGGCGATGTCCGGCGCGGAGCCGTGGATCGGCTCGTACAGGCCGTGCAGCCCGTACGCGGTCCGCTTCTCGCCGATCGAGGCGGACGGCAGCATGCCGAGCGATCCGGCGAGCACGCTGGCCTCGTCCGAGAGGATGTCGCCGAAGAGGTTCTCGGTCACGAGGACGTCGAAGACGGCCGGTCGCTGGATCAGCGTCATGGCGCAGGCGTCGACCAGCCGGTGCTCGACCGTGACATCCGGGTACTCGGGCTTGACCTCTTCGACGATCGTCCGCCACAGGCGGCTCGACGAGAGGACGTTGGCCTTGTCTACGCTGGTCAGCTTCTTGCGGCGGCCGCGAGCCAGCTCGAAGGCGAGTTTGACGACGCGCCTGATCTCGCCCTCGGTGTAGGCCAGCGTATCGACGACCTCGCGGCCGGCCGGACCCTGGCGCAGCTCGGACGGACTGCCGAAGTAGAGGCCGCCGGTCAGCTCGCGGACGATCATCATGTCGACGCCCTCGAGCAGCGCCTCCCGGACCGGCGAGCTCGCGCGCAGAACCGGGTGGACGGTGACCGGCCGGAGGTTGGCGTATAGGGCCAGCCCCTTCCGGAGCGCGAGGAGCGCCTGCTCGGGCCGGACCTTCGCCTTGGGGTCGTCGTATTTGGGGTCGCCGATGGCGCCGAAGTAGACGGCATCCGCGGCCGCGCAGGCAGCCAGGTCCTCGTCGCGCATCGGGATGCCGTAGGCGTCGATGGCGACGCCGCCGATCAGGATCTCGCGCCAGTTGAAGCCGAACCCGAAAATCCGCCCAGCGCCTTCCAGGACCCGGCGGCCGGCCGAGATGACCTCGGGCCCGATTCCGTCGCCGGGAACGAAGACGAGGTTGTAGGCTGTGCCGGCAGCGGCGTTTCCCGCCGCTGCGCCTGTCTGGCCGGTCACGGGAGCTTCTCCACCTTCTCGGGGGCCTGGCCGGAGGCGCGCGCGGCTTCGAGCATCGCGGCCCTGGCGACGGCGTCCTGCTGGAGCTTCTCGGCGCCGGACAGGTAGGCCGCGACCGAGGCCTCGATGATGTTGGTCGATAGTCCGTGGCCGGTCGCGACGAAGGCCTCCGGACCCTCGTCCGTGGAGCGGCGGACGCGGGCGATCACCTGGCCCTGGGCGTCCTCGCCGGCCGAGACGGCCTTGATCTCGTACCCCTCGAGGATCGGCTTCCAGCCCAGCACCGATTCGAGGGCCTGGTCGATGGCGCCGTAGAGCGCATCGACCGGGCCATTGCCGGTCGCCTCCAGCGAGCGCGACTGGTCGCCGATGGTGAGCGAGACCATGCCCATCGCGCGGCCGCCATGGGAGCTCGTCACGCTCCAGCCGCCGAGGGAGATGATGCTCGGCGTCGCCGTGGCTCGCTGCTCCAACACGGCCAGGAGGTCCGCGTCGGTGACTTCCTTCTTGGCGTCGGCCAGGGCGATGACCTGCGCATAGACGGCGTCCAATGCCTCGCCGTCCACCTCGTGGCCGAGCGTATGCAGCTTCTCCTTGAGGCCGCGCCGGCCGGAGAGCTTGCCGATGGTCAGCTGGCTGCCGGAGAGGCCGACCGACTGCGGCGTCATGATCTCGTAGGTCAGCGGGTTCTTGATGACGCCGTCCTGGTGGATCCCCGACTCGTGGGCGAAGGCGTTGGCGCCGACCACGGCCTTGTTCGGCTGGACTGCGAAGCCGGTCAGGTAGCTGACCAGCCGGCTGGCCGGCGTGAGCTGCTCCGTCACGACACGTGTCGCCAGGTTGGGGAACTGCGTGGGGCGGGTCTTGATGCCCATCACGACTTCTTCGAGCGAGGCGTTGCCGGCTCGCTCACCGAGGCCGTTGATGCACACCTCCAGCTGGCGGGCGCCGTTCTGCAGCGCCGCGAGTGTGTTGGAAGTGGCCAGGCCGAGGTCGTTGTGGCAATGGACCGAGACCGTGGCCGCCGAGCCGAACCGTTCGACGACGTGGCTGACCAGCCCGCCGAATTCGGCCGGGATGGCGTAGCCGACGGTGTCGGGGATGTTGAGCGTGCTCGCACCCGCGTCGACGGCGACTTCGTACAGCTTCATCAGGAAGTCCAGGTCCGTCCGAGTGGCGTCCTCGGCGCTGAACTCGACTTCGGCGTCCGGCCCGAGGGCCTTACGCCCGTAGGCAACCCATTTCGCGGCCGCGAGCAACGCCTCGTCTCGAGTGATGCGCAGCTTGTGCTTGAGGTGGATGTCGCTGCTGGCGATGAAGACGTGGAGATGAGGCCGCTCGGCGACGCGAATCGCCTCCACGGCTCGCTGCGGATCGCCGTCCTTGCAGCGGGCCAGGGCCGCCACGGCCACGCCTCGGGTTTCGCGGGCGATGGCCTGGACGGCCTCGAACTCGCCGGGTGACGAGGCGGGGAAACCGGCCTCGATCACGTCGACGCGAAGGCGAACGAGCTGGCGGGCGACCTCGATCTTCTCGGCCACGGTGAGCCCGGCGCCGGGCGCCTGCTCGCCGTCCCGAAGAGTCGTGTCGAAGATGCGTACCGAACCGGGCGTGATGGCCCGGTTCGGTACGGTTCCCGGGACCACGCCCGGGCCACGTACGTTGGCGGGTTCGTTCTCGCTCATCAGGATCCCCCTTGGAGGGAGGCCAGTTGGAGGGAGGTCAGTCCTTGGACTTCGCGGCCGCCTGCGGCTGGCCGTCCACGACTTCGACCGGGTTGAGGAAGGGCATCGCGGCGCGGAGGCGCGCACCGACCTGCTCGACCTGGTGGTCGCGGCCGGCTTCGCGCATCTTCTTGAAGTTGGGCTGGCCGGCCTCGTTCTCGGCGATCCAGCGGGCGGCGAAGCTGCCGTCCTGGATCTCGCCGAGGACCTTCTTCATCTCGGCACGCACGCGAGCATCGATGATGCGCGGCCCGGAGACGTAGTCGCCGTATTCGGCCGTGTCGCTGACAGAGAAGCGCATGAAGTTCATGCCGCCGCGGTACATGAGATCCACGATGAGCTTGAGTTCGTGCATGACCTCGAAGTAGGCGAGCTCGGGCTGGTAGCCGGCCTCGACCAGGGTCTCGAACCCGTTCTTGATCAGGCTGGTGACGCCGCCGCAGAGGACGACCTGCTCGCCGAACAGGTCCGTCTCGGTCTCTTCCTTGAACGTGGTCTCCAGGACGCCGGCGCGCGTCGCGCCGATTCCACGGGCATAGGCGAGGGTGCGGGCGCGGGCCGTGCCGGTCGCGTCCTTCTCGACGGCGAAGAGCGCCGGAACGCCGCCGCCCTGCTCGAAGACGGAGCGGACGAGGTGGCCCGGGCCCTTGGGCGCGACCATGCCGACGTCGATGCCGGCGCCCGGCCTGATCCGGTCGAACCGGATGTTGAAGCCGTGGGCGAACATCAGCAGCTGGCCGGCGTGCATGTTCGGCTCGATCGAGGTCTCGTACACCTTCTTCTGGATGGTGTCCGGGACCAGGATCATGATCACGTCGGCGGCCTTGACGGCGTCGGTGATGTCGGCCGTCTTGATTCCGGCTTCTTCGGCCAGGGCGCGGGCCTTGGGATTGGCCTCGACCACGGTTACGTCGTAGCCGGAGTCGCGCAGGTTCTGGGCATGGGCGTGGCCCTGGCTGCCGTAGCCGATGATGGCGATCTTCTGGCCCGCCAGGGCACTCGGATCGGCGTCGGCGTCGTAGTACATGCGAGCGGTCATCGTTTAACTGCCTCCTCGATCGACCCGGCACCCCGGGACATGACGACGGTACCGGAGCGGACCAGCTCCTTGATGCCAAATCCACGCAGGAGGGCTATCAGAGCGTCCACCTCTGCCTCCGTCCCGGTCGCCTCGACGATGAGAGACTCGGTTGCCAGATCCACGACCCGGGCCCGGTACATCTCGGCGATGGTCAGCACCTCGCCGCGGTTGCGTTCGTCGGCGCGGACCTTGATAAGTGCGATCTCATGCTCGACGGTCGGGTCGCTGGTGACGTCCTGAACCTTGAGCACGTCGATGAGCCGGTAGAGCTGCTTGGCCGCCTGCTCGACCGCCACGTCGTCGCCGCGCAGCGTGATCGTCATTCGGCTGACTTCCGGCTGATCAGTGTGACTGACCGCCAGGGTCTCGATGTTGAAGTTGCGGGCTCGCATCAGGCTCGCCACGCGATTCAGGACGCCGGGCTTGTTGAGAACGATGGCCACGAGGACGTGGCGGTGGGACTCGCCGTGTCCGGGCAGGGCCCGGGGCGGCGGAGCGGTATGGGCCGGCGCGGGATGAGCGGCCGGCGCGGGGGGCGCCGCGTGGTCGCGCGCGGGGCCCGGGGTGCCGGTGGCGCTCACTGCTTCGGCTCCTCGAACTGTTCCTCGATCAGGTCGGACAGGCCCTTGCCGGCCGGCATCATCGGGAAGACGTTCTGCTGCTCGGCGATGACGAAGTGGACGAGGGCCGGGCCGTCGACGGCGCGTGCCGCGGCGATCGCGCCCTCCACCTCCTCCGGTGTGGTGGCGCGGAAGCCGGCGACGCCGTACGCCTCGGCCAGTTTGCACCAGTCGGGACCGAGCAGGTGCGACGAGTGGTAGTTGCCCGCGTAGACGAGCTCCTGCCACTGCCGGACCATGCCCAGCTTGTGGTTGTCCAGGAGGGCGATCTTGACGGGGATGTGGTCCTGGACCAAGGTCATCATCTCCTGGACCGTCATCTGGAGGCCGCCGTCGCCGACGATCGCCCACGTCTCCTTGTCCGGGCGGCCGATTGCGGCACCCATCGCCGCCGGCAGCCCGAAGCCCATCGTCCCGAGACCGCCGGAGCTGATGTGACTCTTCGGCCGGCGGAAGCCGGCATAGCGAGCGGCCCACATCTGGTTCTGGCCGACGTCGGCGACGATCGTGGCATCGTGGCCCGAGGCCTCGCCGATCTTGGTGACCACGTAGTCGGCCGAGAGCTGGCCGTTGCGCCACGATCCGGCACCGTGCCACGGCGCCTTCTCGGACTCGACCCGCCACTCGGCGATCTCCTGCAGGTACGCGGCCCGCCGTTCGGGCGCGACCGGCTCGATCTGCGGCAGGAGGGCCCTGAGCACTCGCTTCACGTCCCCGACGATCGGGATCTCCACGGCCACGTTCTTGCCGATCTCGGCCGGATCTATGTCCACGTGGACGATCCGGGCGTACGGCGCGAAGGTGGGGACGTGGCCGGTGACGCGGTCGTCGAACCGCATGCCCAGGGCGATCAGCAGATCGGCCGACTGGATCGTGCGGTTGACGTGCTTCCAGCCGTGCATGCCCACGAAACCGAGTGAGAGCGGGTTGGTTTCGTCCATCGCGCTCACGCCGAGCAGCGTGTGGGCGACCGGTATCAGGGCCTTCTCGGCCAGCTCACGAAGCTCCTCCGTCGCGTCGGAGATGAGGACGCCGTGGCCGGCGAGGATGACCGGGCGCTCGGCCCGGGCGATCTCCTGGGCCGCGAGCTTGATCTGCCGGAAGTGGCCTTCCATGGTGGGCTTGAAGCCGGGCAGGTCCAGCGTTTCGGGGTGCTCGGCCGTGCAGGCGCCCATCAGGGCGTCCTTGGTCAGGTCGATGTGAACCGGCCCCGGACGGCCGGTCCGGGCAATGTGGAAGGCCTCGGCAAAGACGCGCGGAATGTCGTTGGCGTCGCGAACGAGGTAGTTGTGCTTTGTGCAGGGCAACGTGATGCCCGTGATGTCGATCTCCTGGAAGGCGTCCTTGCCCAGCAGCGATGCCACGACGTTGCCGGTGATGGCGATCATCGGGATCGAGTCGAGCATGGCGTTGCCGATGCCCGTGACCAGGTTCGTTGCGCCCGGGCCTGAAGTGCCCAGGCAGACGCCCACCTCGCCGGTGGCGCGGGCGTAGCCATCGGCCGCGTGGGCCGCACCCTGCTCGTGGCGGACGAGGATGTGGCGCAGCTCGGGGTAGTCGCCGAGGACGTCGTAGAGGGGCAGGACGACGCCGCCGGGATAGCCGAACCAGACATTTACGCCCTGCCGGAGAAGGGCCTCGCAGACGGCGTCGGCGCCGATCCGCGGGCGCTTCACGCCGCGCTCCGCCAGGCTCTTGATCTCCTTGCGACCGGCGTCGCTCAGCATCTCGCGACGGCCGGCCGAGATCGCCTCCGCTCGCGCCGTTCCGGCCCCGGGCATGTGGTCGATGCGGTCGCGCTTGCCGGCCGTCCCATATGCCGCGCCGTCCCGCCCGGCCCTCGCGGTCGTCGCCGTCGGCGAACGGCCCTCATGCGCCAGGCCAATGGCGCGTGCCGCGTCCTCTTTGGTGCCCATCCCTGCGTCCCTTCCTGTCCGCTTCCGTGGGTCACCGTCTTGCGTCCGGCGATCCCTGGTCTGCCTGGTCATGAAAAAACCCTCGCCTTCCGGCGAGGGTTCTGGTCGTTTCGGGTTTGCGTCGCTAGCGCTTGTCCCTTCGTCCAGCCTCCCGCCGGGAGCCGGTAATGAGTACGAATACGCGCTCAATACCAAGCTCAAGAGAGCGAAGTAGACCGAGGAGGGACACGTCAACCATGCCGAGATCTTCCATAGGAACCTGCACGCGACGACCATCGGACCTGAGCGCGATGGCGACGTGGCGGCGGTTCCGGCTGTTGAAGAGGCCCAACCTGGTTCTCCGTGGCTAGCGCACGCGGGTTTTGACCCCGCGCTGTCCGGCGAGTGTAGCAGGGGCGGTCAAGCCACGCGCCATGCCCCATTCGTGGGGTCTGGCCCATGGTACGGAAGGTGTCGCCCAGGAGTGGCGGCGACTCGATCGGTGTTTGCCCTTATCGCGGGCTCTCCGTTTGGCCCTGTACGAGCGCCCTTCCGGGCTGGTTGAGCGGGATTGCTACTCGGCCTACGCCCGGCGATGGAAAGGCCACCAGGCGCGCTCGCCGATAAAGGCCGTGATCGCCGGAACGAGCAGGCTGCGGACCACGAAAGTGTCGATCAGCACGCCCAAAGCCACGGTCAGGCCGACCTGGAACAGGAGCTGCAGCGGCGACGTGACGAGCGCCCCGAATGTCCCGGCCAGGATGAGGCCGGCCGAGGTGATGACGGTCCCGGTTCGGGCCGATGCCACCCTGATCCCCGGCCGCAGCTCGCGCGTGGCGCTCTCCTCGCGGACACGCGACATAAGGAAGATGTTGTAGTCCGACCCGAGGGCCACGAGCAACACGAAGACCATCAGCGGTATGAAGTAGTTCATGCCGGGCTGGCCGAAGAGGTGCTGCAGGATCAGGGCCGACAGGCTCAGGCTCATCGCATAGGACAGCAGGACGGTGAAGACCAGGTAGATCGGCGCCACCAGGGCACGGAGCAGCAGGATGAGCACGATCAGGATGCCGACGATCGTGATCGCTGCGACGCGAAGGAAGTCGGCGGAGATGGTGTCCTGGACGTCGGCGAACTCGGCGGTCGATCCGCCAACGTACGACTGTATGGCTGCCGTGCCGGTCGCCGCGCCGAAATGGCCGGGGTCCGTTGCCACCAGCGCACGCAGATCGCGGACCGTCTGGAACGACTTCGTGTCGTACGGGTTGGTGGAGGTCGTGACGTAGACCCGCGCCACGGTGCCGTCGCCGGAGACGTAGGCGGATGTGAGGCTGGGCGGCGCGTACAGGTCGGTCGGCTTGAAGGCAGCCGCCAGCTGGTCGAGCTCGTCCGGGAGCCTGGTCCGGGCGGCCGCCATTGCCGCCTGAAGGGCCAGCGAATCGGCACTGGGCGTGACCGACTTCGGCGCGAAGTAGAACGCGGTGGGCTGATCCTTGAACCACGTCGAGAGATCCTGGAGCCCGGCCAGCAGCTGCGCGAAGGCGATCGGGTTGGAGCTCGTCGCCAGGACGGCGACCGCGCCTTCGGCCGACTGGTAGGAAGTGAGCGACTTGACCGCGGGTTGGGCGACGCCCAGGTCGTCGAGGTAGGACTTGAGGGCGGCGAGCTCGGCCGCGGCGTCGGAGCCGGTCGCCGAACCGCCCACGGCCGCCACCCGGATCTGCGCGACGATGGCGTCGAGCTGGTTGGGTACGAGGGCCTGCTTTCGGGTCTCGATCAGGCCGGCCTGGAGCGTCGCCAGGTCCGTTCGGGTCCCGGCGAGCGCATCGGATGGAAGACTCGTGAACTCCACCCCAAGACCGCCGACGTAACTCGCGGTCGACTGGACGCCGGCCAGGCTGGCATCGCTCAGCTGCACGTTGATGTCCGTGCTGGACGGCTTGCGGAAGGCCGCTGCGGTTTGCGATAGCTGGACCGACGGCCGAAGCAGGTCCGACACCTTCCCGTCGCCCAGCGGATCGACCAGGCTTCGGACCGTCTGAACGTCGGGCAATGCGGCGATCGCCCGTTCGAGCGCAGCCACATCGGTCAGGCCCTGCTGCGAGGTGAACGCGGTCGAGTTGCCGGCCGGTGCCTTGACCAACACGGTCAGGGGCATCAACTGGCCTTCGGCGAGGTGCCGGCTCAGCGTCTCGAAACCCTCCCGGGATTCGGCGCCGGCCGGCAGCTCGTTGAGGACGTCGAAGTTCTCCTTGAGCTGTGGAAGGCCGAGCGCTGGTACGGCCAGCCCGACCAGGACGATCGCGGCGAGAAGGCCGGGCCGGGCCGTGATCCGGCGGGCGAGGGCGGCCCAGAAGCCTCGATCCTCGTCTGCGGCGGTCCGCGTCTCGTCGTGACGCGGCCAGAAGAGCCGCCGCCCGAAGACCGCCAGCAGCGACGGCGTGAGTGTCAGCCCCGCCAGGAGCGTCACGAAGATCACGATCGCAAGAGCGGGTCCGGTGGTCTGGATCATCCCGAACCGCGCCGCCACCATTGAGGTCAGGCCGACGATCACGGTCGCGGCCGAGGCGGTGATGACCGCGCCGATGCGGCTGACCGTGACTCTCAGCGCCTCGTCGTGGCTGTGCCTTCCGAGCTCCTCGCGAAAGCGCGATATCAGGAAGATCGTGTAGTCGGTCCCCACGCCGAAGACCAGCACGACGATGAACGAGTCGAGGACGGAGGAGAGCTGCCAGCCGCCCTGGGCCAGGAAACCGAGCAGGCCTCGGGCCACCAGGAAGGCCGATCCGATGGTGATCAGCGGAGCCAGCGCGGCCAGCGGGGCGCGGTAGATGATCAGCAGGACCAGCACGACCAGCAGGATCGTGACCAGGGTCGTGCGATCGGTGCCGTCCTGGATCGCCTTGAGATAGTCGCGGCCGATGCCCGCCTGGCCGGTCACCTGGGCCTCGAGTCCGCCCGGCAGCACGCCCGCTTCGGCGAGGTGCGCCCTGATGGTATTGATCGCGGCGTTGGTCCTCGGCAGGAACGACGGCGTGCTCAGGTCTATCCGGGCCAGCTCCACGACTCCATCCGGGCTGCGGAACATCGAGGCGAGCGAAGGCGTGCTCTCGGCGGTGACGTAGCGCTTGACCGCGTCGGGGCGCGCGGTCCCCTCGAAGTAGCCTCGGAGCCTCTCGATCGCCGAACGGTCGGAATCGGTCAGGCCGCCCGGCCGCGAGAAGACGATCAGGGCCGTCGTCGGGGCGGAGTCGCCCGGGAAGGCCGCGGCGACTATCTGGCGAGCCGCGAGAGACTCCGCGTCGCGCGGCAGAAAGCTCGTCTCGTCCGCGGAACCCGCTTGCGTCAACGAGGGGGCCAGGGTTCCGAATAGAGCGGCCGCGACGAGCCAGCCGGCCACCAGGACGAACCTGAGGCGGAGCACGAGCCAGCCGAGCCGATCGAACACGAGGACTCCCCTGCGCTGGGCTGCGGTCTAGTGGAGCGAATGACCGGCGGGGACGCGGCCGAAGCGATTGTACCGAGGGCGGCCGCGAGGGGTGTCTAGAGAGCCACCGCCGCGGACGCGGGGATCGGCGCGGCGGCCCGACCGCCCACCGGCTGTGTCCCGCCACCGGCCGGCCGTGTCCCGACGCGCAATCGTAGCCAGTAGGACTGCGCGTCGTACTTGAGGCCGCCGTAGTCCTGGGCGATCGCAACCATGGCGACCATAAGGGCGCCGCCCACCACCAGACCGGCGTCGGTCAGGATGTGAAGCTGGATGGCCCTGACGCGCCCGGCGCGGCCGGACGTGCTGGCGCGCGCCGCCGCCGTCATGAGCCTCTCTTGCGCCGGAGCAACCAGACCGCCAGCAGCGCGCTCGCGGCAAGTGGCACGACCCAGTAGCGGCCGCCCGGATCCTCAGGCCCGACCGCGATGCCGGTGGCCCTGACCCGGACCAGCGGCATGCCCTCGCACTTGCGCGAGATCTCCTCGGGGCTGGCGCGCCACGGGTTGCCCATGCCGACCATCCCGGCGATCACGCCCATGCTGCACAGGAGCGGCGGCAGGACGCGACGGCGCTCGGCCTGGTCGGTGACCTCCTCGGCCAAGCCGGAGAAGGCCCGGTTCGGCAGGATCACCTCGACCTGGGGATCCGCCAGGACGTTCTGGAACCAGTGCGTCGGCCGCCCGAAACCGGCGACGCAGTACGCATGGTCGCCGACGATCGTGTACCCGAGCGGAGCGTCGCGCATCTCGCCGCTCTTCCGGCCCCGGGTTCTCAGGATCATCAGGTAGCCCGTCAGCGGGTTCGACATGTAGCGACCCAGGCCCATCTTCAGGGCAGGCACGCTGACGTACTTGTTCACGGCCGTGAAGCCGTCGTGAAGAGCGGGAAGCAATCCCTGGATCCATTCTGGGTAAGCCAGGCCTTCGCCCCAGGCCGCAGCCGCCGCCCCGGAAGCTGCAGGATCCTCTGCCGTTGAGCCGGCGGTCAAACCTGAGACGCCGTTCGCCGCTGCCACTTTGCCCCTCCTACTTTGCCCCTCCTACCTCGACCGGAGTGCCCTACCCGGCCAAGGTTAAGCTATCAAGGGCCCGTCGGGGAGCCAGCCAAACCTCCTACTTGATGTCGTGTTCGGCGTTCTTGGCGCGCTCGATTGGCCGGTATGTCTGGAGGACGGTCGCGCGGCGGGGCGCCGCCCTACCACGGCGTCGTCTAGGGCGCGGCAATGAGCCGGGCGATGACGCCGTCATCGCCCTTATGGACGACCTGGAATTCCGGACTCGCGACGACGTCCAGCAAGAGTGGGTGCGTGTCGGGCGCGTCGACTACGTATACGTAATCTGGTCCGGTTCCCGCGTAGGCCCGCATCCAGGAAACCAGGCAGGCGGCGTCGTAGTGCGCGCAATCCTGGAGGTCTTCGTATCTGACAACAGCCTGGTCCCATGCGGAGCGACTGGCCCACTCCCGACCCTGAACCGTCGCCACGCTGATCCGGTCGGTGAGAGCCGGCAGCCACTCGCCGTACACATCGCTCGGCCATGGCTTACCACTCACAACTACGAATCGGGCGTCGGCAGCAGTGTTCACTTTGAGCCAGGCCATCGTGTTGACGGCGTCGGCCGAAAGGCCGTCGAAGGGCGGGTCCTCCGCGACGACCAGGCCGATTCCATTGCAGGCACTCCACGCAAGGACCATCAGGAGGACCGCCCGAACCGCGTTGCTGCGGAAGACGTCGGGGCTCGGAATATGCAGGATTCCCTGGCCAATGGCGTCGTAGAGTCCGACCGAAGCAGCCATGGTCAGTGGGATGCATGCGTAAGTCTCGGCGCCGCGGGTGGCGAGCAACACCTCGGCGAGCAACCAAAGGACGATGAACCAGGACCTGCGCTGTGCCAATGCCAGCGCCCCGACAAGTCCAAGCCCGAGCATGGCCGGGAAGTAGATCTCGTCCGTGAGCCGCAGCGTGACGATCGAAGCGATCGTGATAGATGGATCCACGCCCTGGCTACCGGCTTGGGCCAGATCCGAGAGCTGGCCTCGCGAGGCGAGCAAGAGCAGCCATGGGAGCGTCACCAGGAAGCCGCCCACTGCGACCAATATCGCTGACCCGAGCGCCGCCCTGTCCCTGACGCGCACGAGCGTAATCAGGACGAACGCCATGGCCACGAATAGTGCCGCCTCGGGGTGAGTCAGAACCGCCAGGCCGGCAGAGACGGCCGCACCCGCGACATATCGGGACCCTCCGGTCCGATACAGACGCAGCAGCATCCAAATACCTACCAGAGCCAGCAGAAACCCCGGCGTTCGAGTAACGCTGCCGCCGGCGACCAGCCAGTCCCAGCCCCGGGGAATGACCGCGTACAAGAGCGCGGACATGTACGCGTACGGTCTCCCGGGCAGCAGTTCCAGGGCCAGCAGATAGACCATCGGAACGGTCAGGACGGCGGCCAGCGGTCCGGCGAATCGAATGATGGTGAGCGGATCGGCCGGCACCAGCGCCGCCAACCACAGGGCCAGAGGCGGGTAGTCGAACGGGAGGCCGCCGTTGTAGGTGGTGGTCGCCGGAATAGCCATTCCATCGGCGCGGATGTCCCGAATCATGACGGCGAACAAGCCGCCGTCGTGAAGAGGGAACGGGGATGTCAGCACCGATCCCAGCCGGAACAGGGCACCGGCCAACGTCACTGCCAGCAGGTCCAGCATGAAAGGCGTGGGCCCGAACCGGCGCCTCCCGGTCGCGGGCGCGGTCAGGTCGTCGATCGGCGCGGCGGTGTCCATCCCCCTCCTCCGGTTTGCCGAGATCACATGCTCCCTCGGGTGACTCGCCCAGAGTACCAGCCGACCAGGCTCACGTTGCGGCAACTCGTGATGGACCCGCGGGACGCGGCGCAAGCAGGCGAACCGGGCTGTCGAGTTCGGCGCTAGCATTCGGTCGATCCCGCAACGCCCGGAAGGATGAGATGACGCAGCCGCACGAAACCGCGCCGCAGATCGCCTTCTCGCTCCAGCGCCTCGACGAACTGGTCGGATCGCTCAGCATCGAGGACCGTGCGCGACTTACCGGCGGCGTCGATGCCTGGCATGCGGCCGGGATCGATTCGATCGGCCTGGGGCAGATGCTGACGCTGGACGGACCGAACGGCGTGCGCACCGTGGCCTTCCCGGAGGGCTCGAGCGCGACCTGCACGCCGTGCGGCACCGGCCTGGGCGCCACGTGGGACGAGAAGCTGGTCGCCGAAGTCGCGGCCCGGATCGGCGCGGAGGCAAAGAGCGCCGACGTCCGGTACATGCTTGCGCCGGTCCTGAACCTCGTGCGCTCACCCCTCGCCGGCCGCGACTTCGAGTGCTACTCCGAGGATCCGGTGCTGGCAGCCCGGCTTGGAGCCGCATACATCGCGGGCGTGCAGTCGCAGGGCGTCGCGGCCTGTCCCAAGCATTTCGTGGCAAATGACTCGGAAGCTCGCCGGACGACCGTCAATTGCATCGTCGACGAGCGAACCCTGCGAGAAGTCTACCTGCTGCCCTTCGAGGCAGCGGCGGGAGCCGGAGCCTGGTCGATGATGGCCGCCTACAACCTCGTCAACGGTGTCCACTGCACCGGCAACCGGGACCTCGCAGGCAGGATCCTCCGCGACGAGTGGGGTTGGGACGGCGTCCTGATGTCCGATTGGCACGCCACCAACGACGCCCTCGAAGCCTCCGCCGGACTGGACCTGGAGATGCCCGGGCCGCCCCACCATCTCGGCGCTCATCTGGCAGCCGCGGTTCGGCGGGGCGAGGTGGACGAGGAGACCCTCAACGGCGCGGCCATGCGGATCCTGAGGCTGGCGTCTCGTGTGGGAGCGCTGCGTGACACGGGGTCGGGACCGGCGGGCGAAGCCGGCGCCCGGCCGGATCCGCTCGCGCCGATTCTGCTCTCCGGCGCCGCGGCCGCCGCGCTCGTCCGGAGGGCGGCCGCGGACTCATTCGTTCTGCTCTCCAACCACGGAATCCTGCCCCTGGCTGCCGCCGGCCTCCGCCGCGTGGCGGTCATCGGGCCCAATGCGGCGACTCCCTGCATCCAGGGAGGGGGCGCCGCTCACATCGACGCGCCGTACGCGGTCTCGCCGCTCGAGGGCCTGCGGGCGGCGTTGCCGGAGGGCATCGAGCTCGTCCATGAGCCCGGCCCCGGAACCGACCTGTTCCTGCCGCCTCTGACCCGCATGGACGTCACGGACCTAGACGGCCAGCCGGGCCTGACGGTCGAGTTCTGGGTCGGGCAGGAGCCTGCCGGCCCGCCGATCGCCCGATACAACGTGCAGTCGAGCACTCTCCACATGTTCGGCGACCTGCCGGCGGGCGTGGCCCAGAACAACTTCTTCGCCCGGCTGTCGGCCTGGCTCACGCCGGCGGTCGGTGGCCCGCACCAGATCTCCATGCGCGGGCTCGGAGGACGTCGGCTCTTCGTCGACGGCAAGCCGGCGGCGGACGAGTGGGAGGCGCCGACCGGCGTCGACATCCCTACTGCACTCTTCGCCGGCAAGGAGCGCCGCGCGACCTTCGACCTCGAAGCGGGCAAGACCGTCCTCATCACGGGCGAGGCACATTCGGTCGGCCCGGAGCCGAGCCTGCTGGCCCTTGGCTGCGCCGCACCCGCCGCCACCGACGCGATGGCTTCGGCCGTCGCCGCAGCCGCCTCGGCCGACGTGGCCGTGGTCGTCGTGGGCAACGACGACGCCTGGGAGACGGAGGGTCGCGACCGCAATACGGTCACGCTGCCCGGCCGCCAGAACGAGCTCGTGGAGCGCGTGGCGGCGGCCAACCACAAGACCATCGTGGTCGTCAACGCCGGCTGCCCGATGGATCTGCCCTGGGCCGACGAAGTCGCCGCCGTCATCTACGCCTGGCTTCCCGGCCAGGAGTTCGGCAACGCCCTCGCCGACGTGCTGCTTGGCGTTGCCGAGCCCGGCGGCAGGCTGCCGGTGACGATCGCCCGCCGCGCCGCCGACTACCCGGCTTACGACACGACACCAGGGCCGCAGGAAGAGCTGGAATACCGCGAGGGCGTCAACGTCGGCTATCGCGGCTTCGACGCCGCAGGGCTCGACCCGCGATTCGCCTTCGGCCACGGGCTCGGCTACACGACTTTCGAGTTCGAATCGCTGGACCTGGCATCGGAAGGCCTCGTCCTCGGCGAGCCGCTCGAGCTGAGGGTGACGTTGCGGAACGCGGGGTCTCGGCCGGGCAAGGAAGTCGTCCAGGTCTACGTCGCCGACCTCGAGAGCTCGGTGCCGCGCCCGCCGCGCGAGCTGAAGGCCTTCGCGGTCGTTCGCCTAGCCCCGGGCGAGGCGGCCGAGCTGACGCTCGCCCTCGAGGACCGCGACCTGGCCTACTGGGACACCGCCCGCCACTCGTGGCGGATCGAGCCGGGCCGCTTCGAGGTCCAGGTCGGCCGCTCGTCGCGCGACGTCCGCCTGCGCCGCACCTTCGAGCTGGCATAGGGCGTTGCCGCCCCGGGCCCGGCGACCACGCGCCGGCCGCCCGGGCCGTCGACTGGCCGGCATTTGACCCGTTCTGGTAACCTCGAACACCCCCGACCGCGCGGCTGGCCTGCGCCAGCCGGTGAGGCGGGTCCATCGCAGCGCGAGTGAAACCATGGCTGAGAGACCGCGCACCCTCGTCGAGAAGATCTGGAGCGACCACGTAGTGTCGCTTCACGACGACGCAGTGTCGCTTCGCGACCACGTCGTGTCGTCCGAACCCGGCGCGCCGGCAATCCTCGCGATCGATCTACACCTCGTCCACGAGGTCACCAGCCCCCAGGCATTCACCGGACTGCGCGAACGGGGCCTGAAGGTTCGCAAGCCGGGCCAGACCGTGGCCACGGCGGACCATTCGATCCCCACCCTGGACCCGTCGCTCCCGATCCTCGACGAGCTGGCCCGCAAGCAGCTCGCCCAGATCGAGGAGAACTGCCGCGAGTTCGGGATCCCGTTCCACGGGAAGGGCTCGCCGACGCGCGGCATCGTCCACGTCATCGGGCCGGAGCTCGGCCTCACGCAGCCGGGCATGACCATCGTCTGCGGCGACTCCCACACCGCCACGCACGGCGCCTTCGGGGCGCTGGCGTTCGGCATCGGGACCAGCGAGATCGAGATGGTCCTGGCCACTCAGACACTGCTCCAGCGAAAGCCCAAGACCTTCAAGGTGGAGATCACCAGGCGGCTCCAGCCGGGCGTCGGCGCCAAGGACATCATCCTGGCCTTGATCGCCCGCATCGGCGTGGGCGGCGGAACCGGCCACGTCTTCGAGTTCACGGGCGACGCCATCGGCGCCCTTTCCATGGAAGAGCGCATGACGGTCTGCAACATGTCGATCGAGGGGGGCGCGCGGGCCGGCCTCATTGCCCCCGACGAGACCACGTTCGCCTACCTGAAGGGCCGCAAGTTCGCTCCTCAGGGAGCGGCCTGGGACGAGGCCGTCGCCCGCTGGCGGAAGCTGCCGAGCGACGAAGGCGCGGCCTACGACCGAACCATCGTCATCGACGGTCACAGGCTCGAGCCGATGGTCACCTACGGCACGAACCCCGGCATGGGCCTGCCGGTGAGTGGCCAGGTTCCCGCCCCCGAGGACTTCCCGCCGGCCGAACGCTCGGACGTCGAGCGCGCGCTCGCCTACATGGGCCTTTCGGCCGGTCAGTCGATCGCCGGCCAGAAGCTCGACGTCGTCTTCATCGGCTCGTGCACGAACGGTCGCATCGAAGACATGCGCGCGGCGGCATCGGTCCTCAAGGGCCGGCACGTCGCCGACGGCCTCCGGGTCCTCGTCGTCCCCGGCTCGCAGCAGGTCAAGCGCCAGGCCGAGAGCGAGGGCCTCCACGAGGTCTTCAAGGCGGCCGGCGCGGAGTGGCGCGAGTCCGGCTGCTCGATGTGCATCGCCATGAACGGCGACCAGCTCGAGCCCGGCCAGTACGGCATCAGCACTTCGAATCGCAACTTCGAGGGGCGCCAGGGCAAGGGCGGGCGTTCGTTCCTGGCCTCGCCGCTGACCGCCGCGGCCAGCGCCGTGACCGGCGTCGTCACCGATCCGCGCACGCTCAAACCGACGGCAACGTCGGTCGGCGTCGGGTCCAGGAGCACGGCCGTGGAGGCCTACTGACATGCCCGAACCGTTCGTCAAGGCCACCAGCCGCGTGATCCCGATCCCGCGCTCGAACATCGACACGGACCAGATCTGCCCGGCCCGCTTCCTCAAGATCACGGACAAGGCGAATCTCGCCGACGCCCTCTTCTTCGACTGGCGCTTCACGCCGGACGGGCAGCGCCGGGTTCCGCCCTCCTTCATAGACGAGCCGCACAACGCCGGCCGCCAGTTCCTGGTCGTCGGCGACAACTTCGGCTCCGGGTCGTCGCGCGAGCACGCTCCCTGGGCCCTGCGGGCGTGGGGCATCCGGGCCATCTTCTCGACCAGCTTCGCGGACATCTTCAAGGGCAACTCCCTGAAGAACGCGCTGCTGCCGATCGTCGTCTCGCCGGAGCGGCATGCGGCCCTCCAGGCGCTCGTCGCCGCGAACCCGGACGGCGAGTGGACGGTCGACCTCGACGCCCAGAAGGTCACCCTTCCGGACGGCCACTCGTTCGCCTTCGAGATCGATCCCTTCGCCCGGACGATGATCCTGGCCGGCATCGACGAGATCGGCTACGTCCTCTCGAGGCTGCCCGAGATCGAGGCCTGGGAGGCCGGCCACCCGGCTCGCGTCGACACCCGCGAGGGCGCCGGAGCCCGGTAGGCGCTGACCCCAAATCCCGATCTGGGTCGTTCATCCGAGTGACAATATGGTCGGAGTTTCAGGCGCCGAACGACAGGGGCGATGCCGGACCGATGACGAACCAAACGGTGCCAACGCACAAGGTGGCGCTGCGACGCGCGTATCTTGCGGTCGCCGGCTTCTTCTGCCTGGCGCTTCTGGCCGAAATCTGGTACGGCCTGGGCCACACGTGGTTCACCGGGTTCAATGACTACGACCACTGCATGGGGGTGGCCCGGCGGTGGCTTGCCGACGGGTCGTACTTCCTGCCCGTTCAGCTTGCGGGACCTCACACGTGGCACTGGGGCGAGGTTCTCTACCCTCCGGTCGCCCTGTGGCTCTTCGTGCCGTTCAGCTTCCTGCCGATGGCCGCGTGGTACGCGGCGCCGCTCGCGGTCATGGCCGCCGGGTTCTGGAGACTGCGGCCGGCTCCGTGGGCGCTCGCCGTCATGGCGCTACTACTCTGCGAGCCGGTCGCGATGGTCGAGTGCGTCAGCGGCAACCCCCTTCTGTGGTTCATGGCGATCGAGTTCGCCGCGCTCGCATGGCGCCTGCCGATATCGCTGGGGCTGTTCAAGCCGTCTCTCTTTCCGTTCACGCTCTTCGGGATCCACACACGTCGGTGGTGGGCGGGCGTCGCCCTGCTGGCGCTGCTCTCGCTGCCCTTCCTTCAGCTGAGCTTCACCTGGATACGCGTGATCTTCGACACGCACGGCCGCGGCGGTCTGCTCTACAACGGCGACGAGTTCGCGTACGCACTCATCCCCTACATCGCGTGGTTCGGATCAGACCGGTTCCACGCCCAGCCGCTGACTCGAGCGCGAGCGTTCCTCCGGCGCCTCGCGGGTCCGTTCCGACGCGCCGCGGACCCGGGACCGGACGCCCCCGACAGCCAGACGGCGGGCCAGTCCTGACTTCGCGTCGTGGATGACCAGGGGCCGCGCTGCATCGTCGCGCCGAGCCCCGGCGAGTTGTCGGGGCCACGGGGCGACCGCATAATCCCTCGGATGAGACCCGCTCGCCGAACCATCCATGGGTCTTCAGGCGACCGGACCGGATGCCAATGGACGAGTTGAGCTGGGCGGACGGTCTCGTCACCGTCGATTCGAGGATCGATCGTGCCATCGTCGGTGCGCTGCGCGGCCAGGACCTCTCGGGCTTCGAGATCTGGCGATGGCTCGGGTCGGACGGAGGCACGTTCGCCCTCCTGGCCGAGCCGGCCCTGTATCCGACGCTGTATCGGCTGGAGGCCGACCGTCTCCTCCAGTGCGACTGGCACGAGGGCGAGCGAACGAGGCGAACGTACCGCCTGACCGCCAACGCGCTCGGACGGGCCGACGAGAACCGCTGGCCGGCGCTCCCGTTCCGGGCCTCGCCGAGCCCGCGCAGCGAGGCGGCGCGTCCTGCCCGATTGGCCAGCCCAGACCCGGAGGCCGGCTCATGGTTCGTGCCACCGAAGAGGGAGCCGGCTGAATCCGAGCCGCTCGTCAAGGCCGTCGAGGACCGCGGTCGAAGCGGCCCGGGGCGAGAAAGTCCGGCCGTCGGCCCGACCCCGGCGTGGAGCCCCGACGGCGGTCCGGCGCGTGCCGCGATAGCCCGGTATGCGAGCGATCTCGGCGCCGCCCTGGACCTGCCCCGGGTCGAGGCGGACCAGGTCCGCCAGGAGATCGCCGACCACCTGACCGACTCGACGTCCTTGCTTGCGCAGAGCGGCCTCGACCCGGCTACGACCGCCTCCACCGCGATCGGCCAGCTCGGCGATCCCCGCGACCTGGCGATTCGGATCTCACGGGCCCAGCAGACGAAGGACCGACGCGACCGCGCCGTTCGTCGCGGCCTGTTCGAGCTCATGGGCGAGCTTGTGCTGTGGCTCGCCGCATCGGCGGTGCCGCTCGCGTTATCGCCCGGCCTGGCCGCGATGGTAGCCACGCTCGCGCGCGCGGCCGGGCTCCACCTCGTCGTCCTCACCTCCGCCCAATGGGGCACCAACCAGATGGCCATCATGTTGTGCATCGGGGCGTTCGCCGCCGGGCGCCTGAGCTTCGGTCACATGGCCCGGATCAGCCGTCACAGCGACGCGGCTATCCGCAGACGATGGGCCGTCGGCGGCGCAGCGGCAGTGCTCGCCGTCGCCCTGCTCCTGCCCGGCTGCCAGGACGGGCTGGCCGTCGCGACCCTGCTGGCGGCCCCGTTCGCCTTCGTCGCCGGCACGTATCGGCCGAAGCACCAGAACGAGAGCGCATACACGTGGCGAGGGATCGCCACCGCCATCGTTCTGGTGGCCGTCGTCACGCTCCTGCCTGCCCTCCGACTCTTTGCCTACGACCCGAATGCGACGCCGGGAGCCGCTCCCGCCGGTGGCTCGGCTCCGGCGCAGCTGCTGGTGTACGAGTATCCGGACGGCACGTTCGGCTACCAGTTGCCGGGATCGTCCGAGTTCGCCACCGTCGACCTGTGGCCCGCGTCCACGGACGGGCTCTACGTAATCGTGGACAGGTCGGCGACGCAGCCGACACTCAGTGGGGTCCGAATGGTGGACCTCGGGAAGCTGCCTTCGGGCGGCCAGTGGTGGGTGGCTGCCGTCGTGGTCGGGCCGGACGGGCAGCGCGCGGTGCAGGCCGTGGTCATCCAGACCGGCGCCTCTCCCAGCCTCGGCACCGCCCTGGGCTGGCTGATCTCCAGGTTGTAGCGCGGGTAAGGTTACCCAGGCCCTAAACTTGGCGTCGACCAACGCGATCCCGCCCAGCCTCCGCGGAGAACCCACCATGTCGAACGACGCCCCCCGCCCGCTGCCATACGACGTCCCCAGCGACCCGGCAAAGCGCCACAGCGCGGCCCTGACCGACGGCCCCGACCGGGCCGCGGCCCGGGGCATGCTCAAGGCCATCGGCTTCGACGACAGGGACCTGGCCCGGCCGTTGATCGGCGTGGCCACGACGTGGATCGAGACCATGCCGTGCAACTACAACCAGCGGCGCCTGGCGGAGCACGTCAAGGCGGGGATCCGGGCCGCGGGCGGGACGCCGATGGAGTTCAGCACGATCTCCGTCTCGGACGGAACCTCGATGGGCACCGAGGGCATGAAGGCCTCGCTCATCAGCCGTGAGGTCATCGCGGACTCGATCGAGCTGTGCGTCCGCGGCCACATGCTCGACGGCGTCGTCTGCCTGGTCGGCTGCGACAAGACGATCCCGGGCGCGGCGATCGCCCTCGGCCGGCTCGACCGCCCCGGCGTGATCCTCTACAACGGCACCATCTATCCGGGCATGTACAAGGGCAAGCGCGACGCCACGATCGTGACGATTTTCGAGGCGATCGGCGCATACCGGGCCGGCAAGATGTCGGCCGAAGAGCTGTACGAGATCGAGTCGGTCAGCTGTCCGGGCGCTGGGGCGTGCGGCGGGCAGTACACGGCCAACACGATGTCGATGGTCATGGAGATCCTGGGCCTCTCGCCGGCCGGCCTGAACGGCATCCCGGCCGAGCACCCGGACAAGGACGCGGCCGCCCGCCGGTGCGGCGAGATCATGATGGACCTGATCCGGCGCGACGTCCGGCCCAAGGAGTTCGTCACCCGCAAGTCGATCGAGAATGCCATCGCCTGCGTCGCCGCCACCGGCGGTTCGACCAACGCGGTCCTGCACCTGCTCGCCATCGCCCACGAATACGGGCTGACGCTCGAGATCGACGAGTTCGGCGAGATCGCCGATCGGACTCCCATCGTCGGCGACATGATCCCCGGCGGGCGATACGCGGCCGCCGACCTGTTCGAGGCCGGCGGCCTCTCGCTCGTCACCCGCGAGCTGCTCAAGAAGGGCCTCATCGACGGCTCAACCCCGAACGTCGACGGCGGCACCATCGCCAGCGCGGCGGCAGCGGTGGCAGAGGCCGAGGGCCAGAAGGTGGTCGTGCCGATCGAGACGCCACTCAAGGCCACCGGCGGCCTGACAATCCTGCACGGCAGCCTCGCCCCGGACGGCTGCGTCATCAAGCTGGCCGGCCACGAGCGCCGCTTCCACAAGGGCCCGGCCCGCGTCTTCGACAACGAGAACGCCTGCTACGACGCGGTCCGCAAGCAGAAGATCAACGAGGGCGACGTGATCGTGATCCGCTACGAGGGTCCGGTCGGCGGCCCCGGCATGCAGGAGATGCTGTCGGTCACGGCGGCGCTCGTCGGCGAGGGGATGGGCGAGCACGTCGCCCTTCTCACCGACGGTCGCTTCTCCGGCGGCACCCACGGCCTGATGATCGGCCACGTGGCGCCGGAGGCGGCGCTGGGCGGCCCGATCGCGCTGGTCGAGGAAGGTGACGAGATCGTCATCGACGTGGACCGCCACGCCCTGGACCTCAACGTGCCCGCCTCAGTCCTGGCCGAGCGGCGCGCTCGCTGGGCCGCCCCCGCCCCGCGCTACAAGGGCGGCGTCATGGCCAAGTACGCGGCGATGGTCTCGTCCGCGTCACTCGGCGCGGTTACCACCGGGGAACGAATGACGGAGCGGCTCGAGCGGTAGAGGCGCGGACAGTTAGCCGGCCAATTCCGCCGTGGGATGGTGGAGGACCAGCCGCGCGGGCGGCGCGGACGGACCCATCGGCACCAGGCTCCGGCTGCCGGCCACGAGGATCGTCGGGCCCCTCGGCTCCGGCGCCGATTACGTCCACCGTCCCACCTCCTCGATCCACCTCCCTTGGCGCCACCTCGACCCCGGCCACCATTCCGGTAGCGGCTCTGGCCGTTCGCGCCGCCTGGGCTATCCTCACCGCGAGCCTGCTCGGATCCCCATTCGGGCGCTCCGGCCCAACCGCGGAGGGTGCAGATGACCGTCGAGGCCGGCGGCGGAACCACCATGTCGGCTCACGAACTGTCGGAGCTCGTCGAGCTGCTGCGGGCGCTGATCCGGATCCGCAGCGTCAACCCGCCCGGCGACGAGATCCTCGCCGCACGCTACCTGGAGCAGGTCCTCGCCGACGACGGGATCCCGTCGACGGTCGTTGAGCCGTTCCCCGGCCGCGGTTCGATCGTGGCCCGCCTCCACGGCGACGGAATGGGCGGCGAACCGCTGCTCCTCCTGTCGCACCTCGACGTGGTGCCCGCAGATCCTGCGGGCTGGACCCACGACCCCTTCGGCGGGGAGGTGGCCGACGGCTACGTCTGGGGCCGCGGGGCGGTGGACATGAAGGGCATGGTGGCGATGGAGGTGCAGGTCGTGCGCCGCCTCGCCCGCGCCGCTCGAGCGGCCGGCCGCGATCCCGCCACGGACCCGATCCCCGGGCTGCGCCGCGACGTCATCTTCTGCTCGGCCGCGGACGAGGAGGCCGGCGGCTGGGAGGGCGCCAACTGGCTCGTCGAGAACCATCCCGATTGGCTCCGCTCCGCCGGGGCGCTCAATGAGGCCGGCGGCATGGCCATGGCCTACGCCGGGGTCCGCTTCTATCCGATTCAGGTCGCCGAGAAGGGCTTCGTCGTCTACAGGCTCCGGGTCAAGGGTCGGTGGGGCCACGGCTCGGTGCCGACGCCGGACAATGCCGCGGTCCTCGCGGCCGGGATCGTGACCAGGCTTGCGGAGCCGGGACCGATGCGTCTGACCGAGCCGATCAGAATCTCGCTGCTGCGGGCAATCCCCCACCTCACCGCCCGCGCGGCGGCCGCCGTCATGGCCCTCGCCCCAGTCCCGGAGACGGGGCTCGCAGGCGGCGAGCCCGCCCGGGCGGTGGCCGATCCGGCGCGAGTCGAGGCGGCTATCCGTGATCTGTGCGACCCGATCCTCGGCCGTACCGTCTCGGCGATCATGCGCGACACGGTCTCGGTGGGAATCATCCGGGCCGGGGTGAAGTACAACGTAATCCCGGGCATCGCCGAAATCGAGCTCGACTGCCGGACGCTGCCGGGCACCGACGAGCCGGCGATGCGCGAGGAACTGCGCCGCCGCATGGGCGAAGAACTGTGGGCGCGCATCGAGATCGAATGCGAGCAGACCGGGCCGTCGGTCCAGGCGCCGCTCGACAGCCCTCTCTATCGGCTGCTCGAGAAGGTCGTGACGGCCCACGACCCCGACGGCGTCGCGCTTCCCTATCTGGCGCCGTTCGCCACGGACGCCAAGCATCTCGCCCGCATGGGCGTTCCGACGTACGGCTTCTCGCCATTGAAGACGGGGAGCAGGGACGGCCTCCTTGCCCTGATGCACGGCGACGACGAGCGGGTCAGCTTCGAGGCGTTGCGCTGGGGGCTGCCGGTCCTGTGGGACGCGGTCGTCAGCTTCTGCGGTGGCCGGGGTTCTTGACCCCGGGCGAATCCGCCTAGGCAGGCACGTTTCGTAGGCGAAATCGCGCCAATACCCCATAAGCCCGAGAACGCGGGCGGGTTGGCCCCCGGCTGGCTGGGTCATGCGGCCCTATCGGCAAACCATTCGGCTTCCGAGAATCAAGGCAGGCAATACCCGCAATCACCGGCCCAGCCCACAGCGATCTTGGCCGCCGGCCCGCTGACTCCCGGCGCTCGCGCACACGGAAGGCGCGAACGTCCGACAGGGCATGCGACCGGAGGCCCAATCGCCGAAGCGACTCCGGGGCATACCAAAGGGGCGATTGGATGGTCGTGGCTCAGGTTTCGCCTCCCGAGGTGGCGGACGCAGGCGTTCGCTTCCTGGACGAGGTGAACTCGAAGACGGCAGGCGTCTCGCGCCTGGAGATGTGTATCCAGTGCGGCAGCTGCGGTGGCTCGTGTCCTTCGGCCAGCGCCATGGACCACACGCCCAGAGGCTTGTTCGCGCTGATCCGCGCCGGCAAGCGCGCCGAGGTCCTCCGCAGCAATACGCCGTGGATGTGCCTCTCCTGCTACCACTGCGTGGTCCGGTGCCCCCAGGAGATCGAGATCACGGACGTCATGTACGCGATCAAGACCATCGCGGAGGAGGAGCACACATATCCGAGCAACGTAGGCCCGGACTTCACCGGCGTCTTCATCGGCCAGGCCAGGCACTTCGGCCGCAGCTGGGAGCTCGGCCTAACGGCGCGCCACTACCTGCGCCACTTCCCCCTGCGCCTGCCCGGCATGACCCCGATGGCCCTCGGCCTCTTCCGCCACGGCCGCATCGGCATCCTGCCCCATCGGATCGAGCAGCGGAAGCAGCTGCAGGCGATCCTGAAGCGCGCCGATGAGCTGGAGAGAGCCCGATGAGCAGCTACCTCTACTACCCGGGCTGCTCGATGGAGGGCAGTGGCCGCTCCTATCGCGAGTCTCTGGCGGGCGTCCTCGAGCCCCTCGACATCACGCTCGAAGAGATCAACGACTGGAACTGCTGCGGCGCAACGGAGTATGTGAGCCTGAGCACGACTCCCGCCTACGCCATGATCGCCCGCAACCTGGCCATCGCCGCGGGCGAGAAGAAGAACGGCGAGTCCCTCGTCGCCGCCTGCAGCGCGTGCTACCTGAACCTGGCCAAGGCGGACCACTACATGGGCAAGCAGCCCGCCCTCAATGCCCGCGTCAATGACGCCCTCGGCGCCGGTGGCCTGCACTACGACCCGGGCACCGTCAGGGTCCGCCACCTCCTCGAGGTCATCCTCACGGACGTGGGCCTGGACAAGGTACGCGCCGCGGTGAAGCAGCCGCTCACCGGCCTGAAGGTCGCGCCGTACCTCGGCTGCATGGTCCCGCGGCCGGACGTGAACGGCATGACGGCCGATCACGACCAGCCCAAGAGCCTCGACGTACTCCTCCGGGCCCTCGGCGCCGACGTGGTCGATTACCCGTTGCGAACCGAGTGCTGCGGCGGCCACATGACCCAGATCGCGCCCAAGGTGGGCCTGGAACTGATCCGGCGGCTCGTGTCGGAGGCCGAGCGGCTCGAGGCCGTGATGATGGTCACGGTCTGCCCGATGTGCCAGATCAACATCGACGCCTACCAGGGCGAGATGAACGCCATGTTCCACACCAAGCACAAGATGCCGATCGTGTTCTTCACCCAGCTGATGGGCGTGGCCTTCGGCCTCGAACCCAAGAAGGTGGGCGTGGGACGCGAGTACACCAACGCCAGCAAGGCCCTGGCTAAGGCCCTCAAGGCGGCCCCGGAGCTTGCGCTCGCGGCCGCCTCGGCCCCGCCAGCCCCCAGGGCCAGACCCGACAAGCGGGCCCTGCCGATGCCGACGATGCCACAGACGCCCGGGATGGCCGACAGCGAGGTTCAGGAATGACCGCCGAACACAGCCACCTGCCGGCCGAGAACGAGATCCGGATCGGCGTCTACGTCTGCCACTGCGGCAGCAACATCGCCGGAGTGGTCGACGTCGCCGAAGTCGTCCGCTGGGCGGCCGAGAACCTCAAGGACCAGGGCGTCGTCGTCGCTCGCGACTACAAGTTCATGTGCTCCAGCCCAGGCCAGGAACTCGTCACAGATGACATCAAGAACCTGGGCCTGAACCGCATCGTCGTCGCGGCGTGCTCACCGCACCTCCACGAGAACACTTTCCGCACGGCCACTGCCCGCGGCGGGCTGAACCCGTACCTGTGCGAGCTGGTCTCGATCCGCGAGCAGGACTCGTGGGTCCATACGGACAAGGCCGCGGCCACGGTCAAGGCCAAGGCCATCCTGGCCGGCGGCGTTGAGCGGGTGCGCCGCAACGAGCCGCTCTCGCCGGTGAGGGTGGACATCAACCCCGCGACTCTGGTCGTGGGCGGCGGCATCGCCGGCATCAGCGCGACTCTCGAGCTGGCCGATGCGGGCTTCAAGGTCTACCTCGTCGAGAAGGAACCGTCGATCGGCGGCCACATGGCCCAGTTCGACAAGACCTTCCCCACCCTGGACTGCTCCGCCTGCATCCTGACGCCCAAGATGGTCGCCGCCGGGACGCACCCGAACGTCGAGCTCCTGACCTGGAGCGAGGTCGAGAAGGTCGAAGGCTACGTCGGCAACTTCACCGTGACTGTTCGCAAGAAGGCCCGCTACGTCAACGAGGACCTCTGCAACGGCTGCGGCGTCTGCCAGGAGAAGTGCCCCAAGAAGGTCATAGACGAGGTCTTCGAGGCTGGGCTGGGCTACCGGAAGGCGATCTACACGCCCTTCGACCAGGCCGTCCCCAGGACGCCGGTCATCGACCGCCCGAATTGCACCTACTTCGAGAAGGGCACCTGCAAGGCCTGCGAGAAGTTCTGCGAAACGAACGCGATCGACTTCAACCAGGAAGACACGATCCTGACCCTCCAGGTCGGCAACATCATCATGGCCACCGGCTACGACCTCTTCGATGCGAGGAAGATGACGCAGTACGGCTACGGCCGGCTGCCGAACGTCTTCACCAGCCTGGAGTTCGAGCGGCTCTCCAACTCCGCCGGGCCGACGAATGGCCACGTCGTACTCCGCGACGGCGTCACCGAGCCCAAGTCGGTGGCGATCGTCCACTGCGTCGGCAGCCGCGACAAGAACCACAACAACTACTGCTCCGCGATCTGCTGCATGCAGAGCCTCAAGTTCGCGCACCTCGTGAAGGAGCACACCGAGGCCTCGATCTACGAGTTCTACATCGACATGCGGACCGCAGGTAAGGGCTACGACGAGTTCTACCAGCGGATCCTCGAGGAGGGCGGCATCTTCGTCCGCGGCAAGCCGGCCGAGATCACGGACGTTGCTCGCACGCCGGAGGAAGAGGGCAAGCTCATCCTCTCGGTCGAGGACACCCTGATCGGGCGGCAGCGCCGCTTCCCCGTGGACATGGTCATCCTGTCGGCGGGCCTGGAGCCTCGCGCCGACGCCAAGGAGCTGGCCGTGCGGTTCGGCATCTCGTGCAGCTTCGACGGCTGGGCCATCGAGAAGCACCCCAAGCTGGACCCGGTCGCGACCATGACCGAGGGTGTCTTCGTCGCCGGCTGCGTCAGCGGGCCGAAGGACATTCCGGCCTCGGTCGCGCAGGGCGCGGCGGCGGCCGCTCGAGTCCTGGGCCGGATCCAGCAGAAGGTGATGAGCCTGGAGCCGATCAAGGCCACGGTTCATCCGGAGCACTGCTCCGGCTGCCGCATCTGCAACACGATGTGCCCCTACAACGCGATCAGTTTCGACGACGCCCTGGGCGTCTCGAGCATCAATGCCGCGATGTGCCAGGGCTGCGGCACCTGCGTCGCCGCCTGCCCGGCCGGAGCCATCTCCGGTACGGGCTTCAGCGACGAGCAGGTCCTGGCGCAGATCGAAGGTTTGCTCAGCGTGGGAGCGACTGGGGCGCCGCCCAGGCGGACGGCATACCCAGAAGCCCAACATGAGGAAATCGAGGAGGCGGTGCGAGCATGAGCGCGCAGGCACCTCTCGCACCGGCTCCAATCGAAGTGGCGGCTCCGGCCACGAGCCCGGCCGAGGCCGGGCTATTCGAGCCGGTGATCATCGGCTTCACCTGCAACTGGTGCAGCTACCGAGCCGCCGACCTGGCGGGCACGGCGCGGACCAAGTACGAGCCCAACGTTCGGCTGATCAGGCTCATGTGCTCGGGCCGTCTGGATCCCACGTTCGTGCTCAAGGCCTTCGCCGAGGGTGCGGACGCGGTCCTCGTGAGCGGCTGCCATCCCGGCGAGTGCCACTACATCGAGCAGAACTACAAGGCCCTGCGGCGCTTCCAGCTGCTGCAGCGCACGATCGAGGCTCTCGGCATCGAGCCGCAGCGGCTCCAGCTCGTGTGGGCAAGCGCCTCCGAGGGCGTCCGCCTGGCCAACGAGATCAACCGCGTAACCGACGAAGTCCGGGCCCTGGGTCCGCTCAACTGGCCGGCGGGCAACATCGTCGACCTCGACGGCGCGGACCTGGACGCAGCGTGGGAGGCTACCGGCGGTGACGCTGGCGGACCGCCCGCGACTCCGGGCGGCGCCAATCCGCAGCATGCGGTGGAGGCGACCCGATGAGCCCGACAGCCAAGCCCGCGGCCAAGCCCGCGGCCCCGAAGGCCGCCAAGCCGAAGGCCGCCAAGCCGAAGCTCGCCATCTTCGGCGCCGCCTCATGCGGCGGCTGCGACATCGCCATCGTCAACATCCACGAGCACATCGTGGACGTCGCCAACGCCTTCGACATCGTCCTGTGGCCCACCATCATGGACGGCAAGTACAGCGACATCGAAGCCATGGCCGACGGCGAGATCACGATCACCCTCGTGTCGGGCTCCATGCGGACCGACGAGACGATCCATCTGGCCAGGCTCCTGCGGCAGAAGTCGCAGTTCGTGGTCGCGTTCGGCTCGTGCGCCAGCGAAGGCTGCATCCCCGGCCTCGCCAACCTCTCGAGCCGCAAGCAGATCCTCGACACCACTTTCACGACATCCAGCACGGACAACCCCGACGACATCCGCCCGATCTACGAGTATCAGGCGCCGGAAGGCGTCCTCCACCTGCCCCAGTTCGAGCCCGTGCTGCGAACCCTCGATCAGGTCGTAGACGTGGACTACACGATCCCAGGCTGCCCGCCCGAGTCGAAGCAGATCTGGGCGGCTCTCGAGGCCGTGGTCAAGGCGCTCAACGGCACCGGGCCGCTTCCGCCCAAGGGCTCGGTCCTTGGCGCCGGCGACTCGACCGTGTGCGACGAGTGCGCCCGCAAGCGAAACGTCAAGCACATCAGCGAGTTCGTCCGCATCCAGCAGGTCGCGAGTTTCGACCCGGAGATCTGCCTCCTGGAGCAGGGCCTGCCCTGCAACGGCCCCGCGACCCGCAACGGTTGCGGCGCGCTGTGCCCGGCTGCCGGAGCGCCCTGCATCGGCTGCTACGGCGCCGCCGAAGGAGTCGTCGACTACGGCGCCCGCCTGATGTCGGCCTTCGCGTCGGTCGTCGACGCAACCAAGCCCGAGGAGATCGACAAGGTGCTCGACGGTATCCCGGACCCGGTCGGCCAGTTCTACCGCTTCAGCCTCGCCGGTTCGCTGCTCCGCAGCGGCCGCGCGGCCTGGCAGAACGACGGGGAGTAGCCGGACATGGAACGCATCACCATCGACCCCGTCACCAGGCTCGAGGGCCACGGCAAGATCGAGATCTTCCTCGATCCGGACGGCGAGGTCGCCAACGCGTACTTCCAGATCCCAGAGCTGCGCGGCTTCGAGCGCTTCTGCGTGGGCCGGCCGGTGGAGGAGATGCCGACGCTGACCAACCGCATCTGCGGCGTCTGCCCGGAAGCCCACCACATGGCCGCCGCCAAGGCCGCCGACGCGGTCTACCACGTCGACCCGCCGCGAACGGCCAAGCTGCTGCGCGAGCTGCTCTACAGCGCCTTCTACGTCACGGACCACACCACTCACTTCTACGCCCTGGGCGGGCCCGACTTCGTCGTCGGACCGGACGCCCCCGCGGCCGAGCGCAACATCCTCGGAGTGCTGGCCAAGGTCGGTATGGAAGTCGGCGGTCAGGTCATTCAGGCCCGCAGGCAGGGCCATAACGTCATCGAGATGATCGGCGGCCGCAAGATCCACCCGGCCACGGCCGTGCCCGGCGGCATGACCCAGGGCATCACCGAGGAGCAGCGGGCCGAGATCGAGAAGATCGGCCGCTGGTCGATCGAGTTCGCCCAGTTCAGCCTGGGCATCTTCGACCAGATCGTCCTCGGCAACGACGCCTACAAGGAGATGGTCCTTTCCGACGGCTACACCCACCGCACCTACTACATGGGCCTGCTCGACCCGAACAACAAGGTCAACTTCTACGACGGGCGGGTCGGCATCATGTCGCCGGACGGTGAGCGAGTCGGCACCTACGCCCCGGCCGAATACCGCGACTGGATCGCCGAGCATGTCGAGCCGTGGACGTATCTCAAGTTTCCCTACCTCAAGAAGATCGGCTGGAAGGGCTTCGTGGACGGAGCCGATTCAGGCGTCTACTGCGCCACGCCGCTGTCGCGCCTCAACACCGCCGACGGCATGGCCACGCCGCTGGCCCAGGCCGCCTACGAACGCTTCTACGACACCCTGGCGCCCAAGCCCGAGTCCGGCGGCAAGCGCATCGTCCACCACCGCCTCGCCACGCACTGGGCTCGCCTGATCGAGCTGCTCTACGCGGCCGAGCGGATGGTCGAGCTGGCCACAGATCCGGAGATCGCCTCGCCCAACGTCCGCACGCTCCCCACGGAGAAGCCGACCGAGGGTGTCGGCACGGTCGAGGCGCCGCGAGGCACGCTCACCCACCACTACTGGACGGACGAACGCGGCATCCTCACCGCGGTCAACCTCGTCGTCGGCACGACCAACAACTACGCGCCGATGGCGATGTCGGTCAAGAAGGCCGCCCAGAGCCTGATCCACAAGGGCCAGGTCACCGACGGCCTGCTGAACCGCGTCGAGATGGCGTTCCGCCTCTACGACCCGTGCTTCGGCTGCGCCACTCACTCGCTTCCCGGTGAGATGCCGCTCCAGGTTGCCATCCGCAACTCCGACGGCGAGGTCATCGAGGTTTTAAAGCAAAACTGCTAGGGCAGTTTTGCTCCAGAACTGCTAGATCGGATACCCCGTGGCCGACCAGCGTTTTTCGCCGCTTCCCGGCGACCCGCGGCCTCAGGCGAGCGCCCTGCGCCCGCATACGATCGTCGTCGGCTTGGGCAACCCCGTGCTCGGCGACGACGGCGTGGGCTGGCGTGTCGCCGACGAGGTGGAGCGGCGGCTGGCAGCCGGGCCGTCAGGCGGCCCCGGCTCCGACGTCCAGATCCAGCGGCTCGGCGTAGGCGGCCTCCGCTTGATGGAGTGCCTGACCGGCTACGAGACGGCGATTCTCGTGGACGCCGCCGAGTTCCCGGACGGGCCGATCGGCGAGGTGCGTGCTTGCCTGTTCGAGGATCTGGCCGACTACGCGGCCGGCCATCTCGATTCGGCCCACGACGCCTCTCTCCGCACTGCCCTGGCCCTCGGTCGCCGACTCGGAGCCGATCTGCCGGCGATCATCCACGCCGTCACCGTGCAGGCTCGCCGGACCGACGAGTTCAGCGAGGAGTTGAGCCCGGAGGTCGCGGCGGCCGTTCCGGGGGCGGCAGAGGCTGTCCTCGCCATCATCGAAGCTGCGTCCGGTCCCATTGGGGCCCAACGGACCGAACCGGCCCCACCAATGGCCCGGCCTCCGGGGCCGTGACTTGGACTAGCCTTGGGGCCGCCAGATCCGCCGATGCCCGGCCCGGGGCCCACAACGAGACTGCCTGACGGAAGCGTCGGGAGGGAGATATGAGTCACCAGTTCGTGGTCCAGCTGCCCAATCGCCCGGGCGAGCTCTCGCACCTGGCCAAGGCCCTGTGCGCGCGCGGCGTCAACATCGTCCAGATCCACCAAAGCACCGCCGGCGATTTCACCTCCGCCCAGATCTTCACGGACTGCTGCGACGACGACACGAAGGACGTCCTCCGCGGCATGGGCTACCCGTTCGTAGCCCACGCGAACCTGACGATCGAGATCGAGGACACGCCCTGTGCCTTCAGCGAGATCAACGATCGGCTCGTCGAGGCGGGCGTCGGCCTCCACGGCTGCTGCGTAATCGACCGGGCCAACGGCCAGGCGACGTGGGCGTTCTCCGTGGACGACGATGATCTCGCCCGCGAGGTCCTGGGGCTGCCGGCCGTCGAGCACGAACCCGAGGCAGCCCGGAGCTAGCTTCCGGCTCCACCGGTGTTGCGCACCCGAGACTCGTGACGTATTCGCCCCGAGCGGGTGGATTCAGTCTCCCTGGACGTTGGAGGTCGCCGGACAATTCGGTCGCGGAGTTCTGCGGGGTCCGGCCGGGAACCCAGCACGCTCCCGAAGCGTCGAGAGGTCGGCGCCACGGCTCCGCCGAGGCCGGAATGATCACCAAGGGGATTGCGATGCGCAGGCTCGTCTCACTCCTCGGCATCGGCCTTTTGGCTACGGCTTGCACGGGCGCCGGCGCGACCGGCTCCATACCCGCGCGCAGGTACAACGTCGCGACCGGCGCGGACCAGCTGGTGCTGCGGATCACGACCGGCGGAGGCCTCGTGCCGATCGAGTACACGCTGACGCACACGCCATGGTTCGCGCTGTACGGGGACGGCCTGGTCGTCACCCAGGGACCCGTGGACGCGATCTATCCGGGGCCTCTGCTGCCGAATCTGCGCCAGATGCGAGTCACGCCGGCGGGGATACAGAAGATCCTCGCCGCCGCAGATGGGGCCGGCCTTCTCGGCCCCGACGCCCGCTTCGACGCCACGGGCATCTTCGACGCCGGTACGACCACGTTCACCACGATCGTGGACGGCGAGACGCACACTATCGGCGCCTACGCCCTGGGCTACGACGTCGCGATCGCGGATGCGGCTCTGGCCGAGGCCCGTAGCAAGCTTTCCGGGTTCGAGGACGAGCTTGGGGATCTGCCGACCTTCCTGAAGCGAGTGGCCGGTGACGCTGCCGCCTATGACGCTGCCGCGATGCGGCTCTTCGCCCGCCCGGCCACCTCGTCCGAGCAGAACGGCCAGACGCGGCAGGCCCTGGCGTGGCCGCTGACGGTCGATCCGGGCACCGCCGGTGAGGCGACGAAGACGCCCAGCACTCGCTGCCTGGTCTTGACGGGGTCCGATCTCCAGACCTTCATCGCGGCTGCGAAGACGGCCAACGCGCTAACGCTCTGGACCTACGGCACCGACCGCTATTCAGTCCTGGTCCGCCCGCTCTACCCCGAGGAGACCGGCTGCCCGGCCTCTTAGGGAGCGGCGCGGGTCAGCGCGGCCGCTGCTTGATCAGCCGGCCGCGGCGCGTCATGGCATGAGTGGATAGCGCGGCAACGCCCATCGCCACCAGAGCCCTCTCGGCGGTTGGCAGCGGCCTGACGATCGAAAGGAACTCCTGGGCGCGGGCCCGGTCGACGAGGCCGAGGAGGGCCTGGCCACGGCCGGTGAGCGTCAGCGTCCGCTGCCGTCGATCCTCCGAATCCTGGTTGCGCTCGATCAGCTGGCGCTGGACCAGGCCGTCCACCAGCCGGCTCGCGGCCGACTGGGAGCGGCCGAGCGTGTCGGCCAGGTCCGCTACCGTCATGGTGCCGCTGTCGGCCAGGGCGTAGAGCGCCGCCAGTTGCGTGAAGCCGAGGTTCAACTCCCCCAGCTGAGCGGCGAAGCCGATGACCAGGTCGCGCCAGATGGCGCGACCCATCGCGATCCGGTCGGACAGCTCCCTGGGGTTCTGGAGGCGGCTGCGCGCCGCTTCGACCGGCCCCGAGAGCAGCTCCCGGGCCGCCGACTCGACGGCCGCTCGGCTCGGGACGTTCAGGGTCGGCATGCGCAGAAACGGGCGCGGAGTGTCACGGAGCATTCGCAGCCGCGCCGCACCACTCGGTCTCGCAACGGAGGCCTGGGCTGGTGGGTCGGCTACCGGTGGCGGGGCCGCCGGAGTTTCGGCCTCCTCGACCGCGGAATCGCCTTCAAGTGGTCTCGAACCGAGGTTCGGAAGCTTCGATCTGAACTGCGGCATCGGCCAAGCGTACGCGTAGAGGCCGATCCATGCAAATCTGCACACTTTTCGCCTCGTGACTTCCGGCACGAGGCTTAGGCTTCTGGCGCGAGTCCGACCGCCCGTGGACGGCTTGAGCCATCTACTGCCGCGACCCTGCCGGGTACGTCGCCCGCGACGTCAACAGGCGAGCCGAAGGAGACCTGACACAGCACATGGATCGCATCGCCTTCGTGTTCCCCGGCCAGGGATCCCAATCCGTAGGCATGGGCAAAGCCCTGGCCGAGCACTCGCCGGCAGCGGCGGCCATCCTGGCCGAAGCCGACGACGCCCTGGGCGAGTCGATCAGCCGCCTGGCCTTCGAGGGGCCGGCGGAGCAGCTGGATCTGACGATCAACGCCCAGCCGGCCCTGGTCGCCGTCTCGATCGCCTACCTGGCGGCCCTGCGCGAGCGCTGGGCCGAGGCCGGAGTGACGGCCCCGGAGCCGGCGTACGCCGCCGGGCACTCGATGGGCCAGTACAGCGCCATGGTCGCCGCCGGCGTCATCTCCCTCGGCGATGCCGTGCGATTGGTTCGCGAGCGCGGCCGGCAGATGCAGGCTTCGGGCCAGGGCCGATCGGGCGCGATGGCCGCGATCATCGGCCTGGATGACGCGCGCATCCCGGAGCTTCTGGCCCTGGGCCGGCCCAACGGCAGTATCACGGTTGCGAATCGCAATTCGCCCGGCCAGATCGTGATCTCCGGCGATCGCGCCGCCGTCGAGGCCGCCGTGGCCGGCGTCAAGGAGCTCGGGGCCCGCCGCGGAATCCTTCTGCCGGTCTCGGTCGCCGCCCATTCGACGCTGATGACCGAGGCAGCGGACGGGATGAAGCGCGTCCTGGCGCCCATCGCGTTTGCCGCGCCCGCCGTCCCCCTCATCGCCAACGCCGACGCCCGGTCGATCACGACCGCGGACGGCGCCCGAGGGGAACTCATCGAGCACCTCACGCGCGGCGTCGACTGGGTCGCCGCAGTCGAGCGCATGACTGCCGATGGGGTCACCACTTTCGTGGAGGTCGGACCCGGCAAGGTTCTGACCGGCCTCATCAAGCGCATCACGCCGGACGCCAACGCCGTCGCCGTCGACGAACCGACGGCGACGGGCGGAATCGCCATGCCCTTCATCGACGGCACCGCCGTCACTCAATAGGCCCACCGCCCGGCCGCGACAACGCCGCCGAGCCGAATTCGGAGGAACTGCAGCAAGTGCGCAAGCCCGACTACAACAGACGAGTCGTCGTTACCGGTCTGGGAGTGGTCAGCCCGATCGGCAACGACATCAAGACGGTCTGGGAGAACCTTGTCTCCGGTCACTCCGGCATCGGCGAGATCACGCATTTCGACACGACGCCCTACGAACACAAGGCCGGCGGTGAAGTCCACGACTTCGACATCACGAACTTCTGGAACTTCAAGGACGCCCGCCGGACCGAGACCACCGTCCACTTCGCAGTTGCCTCGACAAAAATGGCCCTCGCCGACTCTGGCCTCGAGATCAACGACGAGAACCGCTACGACGTAGGCGTCATCTACGGGTCCGGCGGCGGCGGCCAGGGCCTCTTCATCTCGAACCAGGAGATCTGGCACACCAGGGGCATCCGGGCGGTCAGTCCCTTCTTCATCGCCAACGGCCTGGTCGATGCCAGCTCCGGCACGATCGCGATCGAGACGGGCGCCAAGGGTCACAACTTCTGCCCCGTCTCGGCCTGCTCGACCGGAACTCACGCGATCGGCGAGGCCGCCGAGGTCATCCGTCGGGGCGATTGCACCGCCGTCATCACGGGCGCCGCCGAGTCGCCGCTCCTGGAGCTGGTCCACATCGGCTTCACCAACATGCGCGGCCTCGGTAGCCCGTTGCCGGGCAAGCCACTCGCGACGGTTTCGCGGCCGTTCGACCGCACCCGCGACGGTTTCGTCCTCGGCGAGGGCGCCGGCGCGATGATCCTCGAGGATCTCGAGCTGGCCAAAGCACGGGGCGCCAGGATCTACGCCGAGATCGTCGGTTACGGCTCGGCCGCCGACGGCTTCGACATGATCGCTCCCGCGGCCCACGGCGAGGGCGCGGCCCGGGCCATGAAGGGTGCCCTGGAGCGGCGCGGCGTGCCCGCCGACGAGGTCGACATGATCAACCCCCACGGCACCTCCACGCCCGTCGGCGACAAGTGCGAGAGCGAGGCCATCTGGTCCGCTTTCGGAAACAACACGCCCAACATCCTCATCTCGGCCACGAAGTCCATGACGGGCCACATGATGGGCGCGGCCGGGGCATTCGAAGGCCTAGCGACTGTCCTCTCGGTCTACCACCAGACCGTGCCCGGGACGCTCAACTACGTCGAGCCCGACCCCGAGTGCAACGTCAACGTGGCCTCGGAGACCATCGAGAAGCCGCTGCGCTACGTCATGTCGGACAACATCGGCCTGGGCGGCCACAACTCGGCGGTCATCTTCAAGCGCTACACCGGCGACTAGACCCAGCTTCGGCGCCGGGATCCAAGGGGGGGTCGCGAAGCCGTCCCACCGGTAGAATATGGCTGTTGTAGCGGCCGGGCGCCGGCAGTAGTCTTCCGACGCTTGGACGTGACCGGGCGACTACCGGAGACCCTCATCGGCTGCTCGGCCGAAGGAGCTCATGGCGCGCGATCTCACTGCCGCATGGGAGTTCCTGACCGGGGCGACGCGCGCCCGGCAGCGCCTCGCGACCGCTCGCCCCATCATCTGGGATAAGGCGCGCCTGCCCACGGCCGAGCACACCGCCATCCTGCGGACGCCGCCGACCGGCGACCGAGGCCGACCGCCCGGCGCGGCCGACACGGATGTGATCACGATCCGGGTCTCGCTCGAGACGCTCCTCAAGGACGGCCGCCGTCTGGCCAGCTGCGTGGACCTCGTGGCCGGACCGCGACACTGGCGGGTCCGGCCCTACATCGTCCTTGGGGACGCCACCGAACGGCCGCTCTGGGAAGGCCAGTCGATCGACCGGGAAGACTGGACCGGGTTCGCGGACGCGGTCGATTCGGCGGCCTACGCGGTGCTCGAGGCGACGGTGAACCTCGAGTTCGCCGCGATCGAGAGAGGCTAGCGCGGCCGGATCGTCGCCGTCGTCCCGACGCCGGAGCTTCCCTGGACCGTCTCTGCGCCCGGATCTCCCGGCTGGACGGCCACTTCGCGCGGCTTCGACTTGGGCAGCAGCAGGGAGAAGACGAGACCGAGCAGGACGAACCCCGTCGCCACGAAGCCGGCCAGGCGCGCCGCGTCCACGAACGCATCCTCGATCGGAGGAGCCACGGATTTCCCGAGCTGTGCGATCGTCGCCGGATCCAGCCGCGATCCGAACTGTCTGGCCACGGCCGGGTCCACGGCTCCAGTTCGGAATCCGATCAGGGCCTGACCGGCGGAACCCTCGATCGCCTGGCGAACGGCCGTCTGGGCCGCCGGAGGCATGCCGGGGATCTGCGCCAGCCGGTCGCCGGTTCCGACCCCGAGCGACACGAAGAGGGCCGAGCCGAGGATGGCGATGCCCAGGGCCGAGCCGACCTGGCGCAGCATCGAGTTGGTGCCCGAAGCCAGGCCCGAGACCTCCGTCGGCACGTCGGAGAGAACCACGCTCGTCAGCTGGGCGGTGGCGAAACCGACGCCCAACCCGTAGACGAAGAGTGGGGGCGTGAGCAGGAGGACGTTGAGAGTGCGCGAGAGCAGCAGCGTCGTGATCAGGATGCCGACCGCCTCAAGGGCCATGCCCATCGTCACGACGCGCCGGGGCCCGTACCGGTTCGCCAGGCCGGCGGCAACCGGCGCCGCGAAGAAGGCGCCGACGGCGAGGGACAGGACGGTCAGGCCGACCTGGAACGCGGACAGCCCGATGACGGCTTGCAGGAAGAGGGGCAGGGCGAACAGGAGCCCGAACTCGCCCAGCGACACGATCGTGCCTGCAAGGTTGCCGTACCGGAAGGCGGGGTAGCGCCACAGCCCGAAGTCGAACAGGAAGAACTTGCCGTCCCGCTCGCGCCTGATCTCGACCACGGCGAAGGCGACCAGCGCGACCAGCCCAACCAGGAAGGCGAACGGAATCACGGAGATCGATTCGAGCGGCCAGCGCCAGCCGAGGACCTCGAACGGCTGCGACGGCGACGTCCAGCCGTACGTGTAGCCCTCGATCAGCGCGAACACGAACGAGGAGAGGCCGAGCGTGACGAGCACGAAGCCGAACGGATCGAAGCCGCCGCGCGCATTCTCGTCACAGGACTCGTCGACCCACGCCCGAGTGCCCGCAATCGCCAGCAGGCCTACCGGCACGTTCACGTAGAAGGCCCAGCGCCACGACAGGTAGGTCGTCAACCACCCGCCGATGAGCGGGCCGAGGGCGGCCACGCCACCGATGACCGAGCCCCAGATGCCGAAGGCGATGGCCCTGTCGCGGCCTCGGAAGCTCTCGTTGAGGATCGATTGCGTGGCCGGGAGGATCGCCGCTCCGCCCAGGCCCTGGAGAAACCGGGCACCGATGAGCGCCTCGCCCGATGGGGCGAAGCCGGCCAGGACGGACGCGAAGAGGAACAGCGCCAGGCCGGCCAGGTACATCTTGCGGCGCCCGAGGCGGTCGCCCAGCCGGCCCATCGTCACCAGGAAGGCCGCGAAGACGAGGGCGTAGATGGTGTTGACCCACTCCGTCCCAGTACCCGACAGGCCCAGATCGCGAGCGATCGAGGGCACGGCCACGTTCACGATGGTCGCGTCCACGATGATCATCGCCACGCCGAGGCTCAGCATCGTCAGGCCGAGCCAGCGCCGGCGTCCCTTGCTCGCGGTGTGAGAAGTGGGTTCCGTCACGTGCGCATGATCCTTGTCTGGGGCAACGTTTAGTAGAGTGATTATGGTATATTCGTGGCATGGCTGACAAGTCGTCGGTTACTTCGGGTAACTCAAGGCCCGGCGCCGCCTCCGACCCGACCCTCGAAACCAGCCGCCTCCTGGTCGAGTTCCTCCATGCCGCCTACGCCACCAGGCGTCTCGACGCGGACGGCGAGGAACCTATCGACGGAAAGGCGCGGACTCACGGAACCGCGTCGGTCGCCCTCTCTGCCCACGCGGTTCGGGCCGCCATCCACGTATACCAGCACGGGGAGCGGACGGTCGGCCAGCTCGCCGCGGGCCTCGGCATCTCCTACGGCTGGGCGAGTCGGGTCGTCGAGGAGCTGGAGGCCGCGGGCTACGCCACCCGCGAACGAGACGCCGACGACCGCCGCGTGGTGCGAGTGAGGCTCAACCCGGCCAAGGTCGGAGAGGTCGAGCGGGCCTACCACTGGCGAGGCGAGAGCGTTGGGGCGGCTCTCGAGCCGCTGGCCGACTCCGAGCGAGCGGCGGTGCGAGTCTTCCTTCGCCGCCTGACGTATATCTTGCGCGAGGACGAAGCCGAGCGCCACTGAAGCGGCTCTCGGCCGCCAAGCCGGGTACAATCCGCACGTCGGCATTCGCCATGCTGCATGAGGCGCGGCGGTTCCGAAAGCCGTCCCGCCGGCGAGCGCCACTGCGTTTCGCCGGGCCAGATGAGCTGGGCGCCGCCAGCGGTGGTTGCCTCCGCTTGCCAAACGTCTAGGAGATGGCCCGTGCCCACCAAGGATCCTGCTCGTCGCGCAGTCGTGACCGGCCTCGGGGCGGTCACCCCAATCGGCAACACCGCCAAGGCCTACTGGGACAACCTCCTCGCCGGCGTCTCCGGTGTCGGTCCGATCACGCAGTTCGATCCCGTCGGGTTGGACGTTCGGATCTCGGCCGAGGTCCGCGATTTCGACCCTGCCGTCGCCATGGACCGCAAGATGGCGCGCCGCATGAGCCGTTTCATCCACCTCGCCGTCGCGGCCGCGACCGAAGCCGTTGACGACGCCGGCATCGACTTCGCGACCTACGACCAGGATCAGCGAGATCGGGTCGCCGTTTGCATGAATACCGGCGGCGGCGGCATGGACCAGGTCATCACCGGAACCGCGGTCCTGGCAGACAAGGGCCCGGGCCAGGTTTCACCGTTTGCCATCCCGGCGCTTTCGGGCTCGATGGCGGCGTGCCAGATCTCGATGAAGTACGGCATCACAGGCCCGGTCCTGACCCAGGTTGCGGCCTGCGCGAGCAGCGTCATCGCCTTCATCGACGGCATGCGCATGATCCGTGACGGCGAAGTGGACGTGGCTCTGGTCGGCGGCACCGAAGGGGCACTGCTTCCAATCGCCTTTGCCGCGCTCAGCAACATGGGCGCCCTGTCGCATCGCAACGACGATCCTACACACGCCTCCAGGCCGTTCGATCGGGACCGCGACGGCTTCGTCTTCGGCGAAGGCGCTGCGGTCATCGTGCTGGAGTCCGCCGAGCACGCCATGGCCCGAGGCGCGAACATCCTGTGCGAAGTGATCGGCGGTGGTATGACCGCGGATGCATTCCACATCAGCGCTCCGGAGCCGACTGGTCGAGGTGCCTCGGCCGCGATGACCAAGGCGATGCGCAACGCCGAGATCGCCCCCGACGAAGTGGACTACATCGTCGCCCACGGCACATCCACGCCACTCAACGACGTGACGGAGACCCGGGCGATCAAGACGAGCTTCGGGGCGCACGCCTACAAGGTCGCGATCAGCTCGCCCAAGTCCATGGTCGGCCATCTGCTCGGCGCCGCCGGCGCCGTCAGCGGCCTGGCCGCGATCGGGGCGATCCGCGACGGGGTCATGCCGCCCACGGCCAATCTGCAGAACCCAGATCCCGAGTGCGACCTGGACTACATCCCGAACGTCAAGCGGGCCAAGAAGGTCGACACGGCGATCATCAACGGCTTCGGCTTCGGCGGCCAGAACGCGGTGACGGTCTTCCGCCGCTTCGAGGCGTAGGCGCCGGCCGACGGTATTGCCGGCAGGATGGTGTGAGACTCGGCCGGGCGGTTCGGTCCGGCAGTGTACGATCCATGCGTGGCGCGCCTTCCATCTCCACCGCCCTGGCTGCGACGCGGCTTTGAAGCCGGCGTCATCGGCGCGATGCTCTCGGTCGGCACCCTGGTCGCCTTCCAGCTGAGCCGGCCCGCGCCGCGCCTGACGCTTCCCAACGGCCTGGACACCTCGCTGATCCTGACGCCGGCGATGGTCGCGCTCGGCATCCTGGCCGTCAGCTACCCGACCTTCCTGGCGGCCACCCGGAGAGAGGCGATACTCGGCGTCGTCGCGGCGCTGTTCGTGGCCGCCGACGCGTTCCTCCTCGTTTCTCTCGTGGCTCGCGACGAGGTGCTCGTCCACCCGCTCGGCCGCAGCTTCGCGCTCGGGCTCGTCGCGATTGAGCTGGCGGTGCCCGTGGCCATCGCCGCGACCTTGATCGGGCAGCTCACGTCGCCCCTCGGCTTCGGTCGCTCGACGGGCCTCCGGTCGGCCGTCAGTGGGGCCGCGCTTGGGTTGATCGTCGTGGTCGTCGCCGCGTATTCGATCTGACGCCCGGGATCAGGCCGCCTGAGCGGCGGCTGGCGTAGCGGCAGCGGCAGCCGCCCGGACGCCCAGGGAGAAGCGCCGCAATCGCAACGAGTTCGAGACGACGCTCACGGACGACATGGCCATCGCACCGGCGGCAAGAGCCGGGTTCAGAGTGATCCCGAAGAAGGGGGAGAGCGCGCCCATCGCCACCGGGATCAGGACGACGTTGTAGCCGAAGGCCCAGACCAGGTTCTGGCGGATGACGCGCCTCGTCTGGCGCGAGAGCCGGATTGCCGTCGCGACGGCACGTGGATCGCCGCCGACCAGCGTCACGTCGGAGGCTTCCATTGCCACGTCGGCGCCGGTGCCGATGGCGATGCCGACGTCCGCCCTTGCCAGCGCCGGGGCGTCGTTGATGCCGTCGCCGACCATCGCCACGCGCAAGCCGCGGGCCTGGATGGCCGCGATGGCATCGGCCTTGCCCGCCGGCAGGACCTCGGCCATGACGCGATCGGCGGGAATGCCGACGGCTTGGGCCACTGAGCCGGCCACCCGCGCCCCGTCGCCGGTCACCAGCCAGACCTCGATCCCGGCATCCTGGAGGTCGCGAACGGCGCCGGCCGATTCGGACTTGATCACGTCCACCGTGGGCAACGCCCCGGCGGCGCGGCCGTCCAGGGCCAGGTATGTGACCGCGGAACTGGAGCCCGCGACGCCGGCCAGCGGCGAGAGGTCCACCCCGGCGGCCTCCAGGAAGGCGGCCGTCCCGACGATCGCGTCACGGCCTTCGACCCGGCCTCGCACGCCCCGGCCGGCCACCGCTTCGAAGCCTTCGACCGCGCGCTTGCCGAGCCCGGACGCGTCCGCCTGAGCCAGGATCGCCGCGGCCAGGGGATGCTCGCTCCCCCGCTCCACCGAGGCCGCGATGTCGAGCACCTCATCAGTCGTGAATCCCGGCGCCGCGACGACCTCGCCGAGCGTTGGCCGGCCTCGGGTCAGCGTCCCGGTCTTGTCGAAGACGACCGCCTGGATGCCCGCAACGAGCTCCAGCGCCTCGCCCCCGCGGATCAGGATGCCGGCCTCGGCGCCCTTGCCCGTTCCGACCATGATCGCCGTCGGCGTCGCCAGCCCCATCGCGCACGGGCACGAGATGACGACGACCGTGATGAACGCCACCAGGGCGTGGGTCAGCTTGGGGTCCGGCCCCAGCAGGAACCACAGGCCGAAGGTGAGTGCGCCGACGCCCAGCACGACCGGGACGAAGATGCCGCCTATGCGATCGGCCAGCCGCTGGATCGGCGCCTTGGAACCCTGCGCCCGCCGGACCAGGTCGACGATATGGGCCAGGGCGGTGTCGCGGCCCACACGAGTGGCTCGGAAGAGGAGCGTACCGTGGCCGTTCATCGTCGCCCCGATGACCTGATCCCCGGGCCCCTTCTCGACCGGCACGGGTTCTCCGGTGAGCATCGATTCGTCGACCGCGGATTGGCCCTCCACGACTCGGCCGTCCACCGGCAGGCGTTCGCCGGGTCGAACCCGCACGAGGTCGCCGACCCGAACTTCCTCCAGCGGGACGTCGATCTCGCGCCCGCCGCGGACGATCCTGGCCGACTGAGCCTGCAAGCCCAACAGCTCCTTGATCGCGCCGACGGTCCGGGCCTTCGCTCGCGCCTCCAGCCAGCGCCCCATCAGGACCAGGCCGACGATCGCGGTCGAGCTGTCGAAGTACGTCTGCGGCTCAATGCCGGCGGTTCGGAAGATCTCGGGCGCGAAGGTGACCAGGACGCTATAGGCCCACGCGGCGCTGGTGCCGACCACGACCAGCGTGTCCATCCCGGTAGAGAAGTGGATCGCCGACCGCCACGCCGCCCGGTAGAAGCGGTGCCCGGCCCAGAACTGGACGAAGGTCGCAGGGCCGATCAAGACCCAGGCGAGCTGCTCCATCGTCAGGGGCACGTTCGGGGCATACATCAGGCCCATCGTGGCCGCCGCGACGACGAGCGCCACCGCAGCCGTCAGGCCCAGCCAGCGCTGCTCGCGGGCGCGGTCCGCGGCTTCCGCGTCGGCCTCGTCGACCAGGCTGGCCTGCGTTCCGTCCGTCGCCTTCGGCAGCTGGCGCACTTCGTAACCGGCGGCTTCGATCGCCCGAGCCAGCTCGTCCAGGCCGGCGATCTCCGGCAGGTATCGGACGGTCGCGACCTCGGTCGCCAGGTTGACGCTGGCCTCGGCCACGCCCGGGATCTTGCGCAGGAAGCGCTCGATTCGGTTGACGCACGAGGCGCAGCTCATGCCCTCGATGGGCAGCTGGATCTCGGCGGAGAGGTCGGGGGAAGTGGCAGGGGCTTCGGCTGTGTGCATACTCCCGGGGAGTATACCGCGACCGCCAAGATCGTGACACGGGCCCCCGCTTCCGGGCGCGGCGACGTTGCGTCACACTTGGGCCATGAAGACGACCGTAGCGGCCTTCACCACGTGCCCGGTGCCCTGGGGAGTGCTCCACGTGGCCGCGACCGCCGCCGGGATCGTCGCCGTGGGCCTTGACGAGGAGACGCCGACGTTCGTGGACGGGCTGGCGCGGCGGCTGCACGGCACCGTTCTCCCGGCCGAGGACGGCGACGTGCCAGCCGGGTGGCGCGCGACGCTGGACGCGGCCACGCGGCAGATCGGCGAGTTTCTCCGGGGCGAGCGTCGCGGCTTCGACGTCCCGATAGACCTGCGGGTCTCGGACTGGGACCGCCTCGTGCTCACCGGCGCGGCGCGGCTCGGCTACGGTGAGACGGCAAGCTACGGCGACCTGGCCCGCTACATCGGCCGGCCCGGCGCGGCGCAGGCCGTCGGCGGCGCGATGGGCCGCAATCCCGTCGCGATCCTGATCCCCTGCCACCGCGTCATCGGCGCCAATCGCACCCTCGGCGGTTACGGCGGCTCGACCTTTGCCGATCGCCAGGCCGGCCTTGCCATCAAGCGCACGCTCCTGGCCATCGAGGGCACGACCGTCCGCGATTAGCCCGCCAGCGGGGGCCGCCAGCGGAGTCCCGAGAACCGGGCGAAGTCTCGGTCGGTCGTGATGAGTTCGCAGCCGGACTCGATCGCGAGAGCCGCTATGTAGGCATCGGCAGCCAGATTGCCCTTGGCCCCGACCGAGATGCACAACTGCCGGTACGTCTCCCAATGCCGGACCCCCGGCTTGACGAGCACAGCGGCGGGGCGAGAGAGAAGGCCGTCTGCGAATTCGAAGGCACGTGAGACCGAAGCGGGAGGCGAGAAGATACGCGGGTGGGTCGAAACCCGGATGAAACCGCTCAGAACGATCTCGGCCAGGCCAAGCGGCTCGTACGACGCTGAGGCGGCAGTAAGCCAGTCGCGATAGCGTCGATGATCAGGCGATGCCTCGTTGAAGGCGTAGACGAGCACGTTGACGTCGGGCAGGATCAGTCGTCAGCCCCTTCCATCAAGTCGAGCAGAGAAGACGTATCGTCGAGGTCCACGCCGGGTTGGAGCTGATGCGGAACCGGCCTGGCGTGGGGCGGGGCACGACGATCGTCTCGAAGAGATCCCAGGCGGCCAGCGCGAGGATCAGGACGCCAAGCAGAAGCGCGATCAGGTCCATCACGGCCGATCATGACCTACCGGCGCGGCCGGTGCACCTGTGGGTCTCGGCGCGCCGCCCTCCGGCACGGCAGCCGGCCCCGGCCGGTCCGCCGCAGCCGGGCGCCGGT
>JBEKKR010000012.1:0-84241 GCA_050010635.1 Candidatus Limnocylindrales bacterium | reverse complement strand
AGCCTCGCCCGCAGGAGCCTCGCCCGCAGGATCCTCGCCGGCCGGTGGAACCTTGGGATCGTCGGGACGATCGCTCATCACTCGCGCCTCACTCAGTCCAGCGCCGGATGACCAGGGCGCTGTTCTGGCCGCCGAAACCGAAGGAGTTGGAAACCGCCACGTCCAGCTCGCGCCGCCGGACGACGTTCGGTGTGAGATCGAGCCCGGCGCCGGCCGGATCCGGGTCGTCCAGGTTGATCGTCGGGGGGACCAGCCCGGTTCGAATGCTCATGATCGTCGAGATGGCCTCGATTGCCCCGGCGGCGCCGAGGGTGTGGCCGAGCATGCTCTTGTTGGCAGTCACGCTGACCTCGCCGGCCCGCTCGCCGAAGAGTGTCCTTATGGCCTCGAGCTCACGTGGATCGCCTTCGGGAGTGGAGGTGGCGTGGGCATTGACCATCTCCACGTCGTCAACGCTCAGGCCCGCCTTCTCGAGGGCGCGTCGGATGGCCCGGACCGCGCCCGCGCCGCCGGGTGCCGGCAGGGTGATGTGGATGGCGTCGGCAGTGGCGCCGTAGCCGACGATCTCGGCAAGTGGCCTGGCTCCGCGGGCGAGGGCGTGGTCGAGGGACTCCAGGACGACGATCCCCGCGCCCTCGCCGATGACGAAGCCGTCACGGGCGGCGTCGAAGGGCCGCGAGGCCCGTTCCGGCTCGTCGTTGCGGGTGGAGAGCGCCCGCATCGCGGCGAAGCCGCCGACCAGGGCCTCGTGGCCGATGGCCTCGGTCCCGCCGGCGAGCATCACGTCGGCGTCGCCGCGCCGGATCGTCTCCCATGCTTCGCCGATGGAGTGTCCGCCGGTGGCGCAGGCGGAGACGACGCTGAAGTTGGGGCCCTGCGGCCCGAAGACGATGGCGATCACGCCGGCCGCGAGGTTGCTGATGGCCATGGGGATCAGGAAGGGCGACATGCGATCCGGGCCCTTCTCGCCCATCAGCAGGATCTGGTCGGCGAGTGTCCGGATGCCGCCGATGCCCGTTCCGACGATGACGCCGGTCCGCTCGGCCAGCTTGCCTTCCAGGCGCTCCGGAAAGCCGGCCTGGATCATCGCCTCGCGCGAAGCCACCAGGGCGAACTGGACGTAGCGGTCGTTGCGGCGCTGGTCCTTGCGGTCGAGGACCGCCGAGGCGTCGAAGTCCTTGACCTCGGCGGCGATCGTCGTGGTCAGGCGCGAAGGATCGAACTGGGTGATGCGAGCCACACCGGAACGGCCGGCCACCATCGCCTCCCAGGAGGTCGGGACGTCGAGTCCCAGGGGCGTGACGGCTCCCATGCCGGTGACGACAACGCGTGGCTGGCCGGTGGCCGTGTTCATCGAACCAACTTTCCTGTGCGGATTGTGGCGGCGCGATAGACGTCGCCGGGCAGGCCGCGCGCCGAGACGGCGTTCGCGGCTGCCATGACGTCGTAGTTCGTCCGGTGGATCTCGGCCTTGATGCCGGCGTCGTCGATCTCGATGAGGGCCCAGCTGGCCGTGGGATCGCCGTCGAAGACGTAGCCCGCGCTGCCGTCGTTGACGATCGTTCGCCAGCCGACCTCGCGGACCTCCGGCAGGTGGGTGTGCCCGCAGACGATGACCTTGGCGTCGGTCCCGCTGACACGGTCGATGGTCACGACCGGGTCGAGGTCGGCGCCCAGGCCGTCGGTCAGCGATCCCGGCGAGGCGTGGCAGAAGAGGACCAGCTCGACGCCGACGCGCAGGCGCCGCTCGGACGGGAGACGGCGCAGGAAGTCCACGCCCTCGTCGCCGATCTGGTCGCGGGCCCACTCGGCCGCCACCTGGTAGGAGTCCGGCGTGCCCTCGGTGAACCACGGGAAGGCGGCCGTGTAGTCGCCGTCGGCCACGGCGACGTCCGTGTTGCCGAGCGTGACGAAGGCACCGGCGCGTTGCAGCTCCTGGACCAGCGCGAGCGTTCCGACCGGATCCGGTCCGTTGAAGACCAGGTCGCCGCAGATCGCCACGTAGTCCGGGCGAGCCGCGTCGACGGCCCTGTGAACGGCCTCCAATGCCGGCAGGTTGCCGTGGATGTCGGAGAGCGCGGCGATCCGAACCATCAGCGGAGTGCGCTCGCCGGGGCGATGATGAAGGCGAGCATGGCGTCGCAGGCGACTTCGCCGTTCACCGTGGCGACGCCGTGGCCGCGTCCGTACTTGCTGCCGAGCCGCTCCATCGTGACCTCCAGGCGAAGCTGGTCGCCCGGCGTGACGATGTGCTTGAAGCGGCATTCCTCTATCGAGGCGAAGAGGCCGAGGCGGTCGCCGAAGCCCGGCTGCTGGGCCACGTAGATGCCCATCGTCTGGGCCAGCGCCTCCACCTGGAGGACGCCGGGCATGATCGGCTGGCCCGGGAAGTGGCCCTGGAAGAACCACTCCGTGGCAGTCACGGACTTGAGGCCGACGATGCGCTTGGCCTCCTGGTCGTACTCGACGATCCGGTCGACGAGGAGGAACGGCCAGCGGTGAGGTAGCAGCTTCTCGATCTGGCTGGTCGTCAGGATTGGCTCGTTGGTCGCGTTCTCGGTCACTGGGGCGGCTCCTGGTGGCGGTGGGCGGAGGCTCAGCGGTTGCCGGCGGCGACGAACGGAGCGCTGCCCACGCGGTCGAGCAGGTTCGTCGTCACCTTGCCATCGATGAAGACCTGGTTGGCGAGGATGGCCCGGTGAAGGTCGATGTTCGTCACGACGCCGTCGACGAGCAGCTCGCGCAGGGCGGCGTCGCCGCGGGCAATCGCCTGGGACCTGTCGGGGGCCCAGACGCAGAGCTTCCCGAGCAGTGAGTCGTAGTAGGAGGGAATGTCGTAGCCCGGGTAGAGGTGCGAGTCCATGCGGACGCCGGGGCCGCCCGGGGCGAGGTACGCGCCGACCTGCCCCGCCTGCGGCCGGAAGTCCTTGGCGGGATCCTCGGCCAGGATGCGGAACTCCATGGCGTGGCCGCGGGGCACGACGTCGGCCTGGGTGATGCCGAGCGGCTCGCCGGCCGCGATCCTGATCTGCAGGGCCACCATGTCTATGCCCGTGAGGAGCTCTGTGATGGGATGCTCGACCTGGATGCGGCAGTTGATCTCGATGAAGTAGGCGTCGCCGTTGGGGTCGACGAGGAACTCGAGTGTGCCCAGGTTCTCGTAGCCGGCCGCAGAGATAGCCGCGAGAGCCCGCTCGGCGAGCTCCTGGCGGGCGGCGTCGGTCAGAGCCGGGCTCGGTGCCTCCTCGATTATCTTCTGGTGCCGGCGCTGGACGGAGCAGTCTCGGTCGCCCATGTGGACGGCGTTGCCGAACCGATCCACAGCGACCTGGATCTCGACGTGGCGGGTGTCGTCGATGTACTTCTCCAGGTAGAGCGCGTCGTCGCCGAAGGCGGCCTTGGCCTCGGAACGGCTCACCTTGAGCCCGGACTCGAGCTCGCGCGCGGTCCTGACCAGACGCATGCCCTTGCCGCCGCCGCCCGCGGACGGCTTGATCAGGACCGGGTAGCCGATCCGTTCCGCTTCTTCCAGGGCGTGGGCCTCGTCGCGCAGCATCCCCGAGCCGGGGATGGTCGGCAGGCCGTGACCCCCGAGGATCCGGCGGGTGGCCTCCTTGGAGGCGAACCGCTCGAGGACCTCGGCCGAGGGGCCGATGAAGGCCAGGTCGTGGGCACGGACGACGTCGGCGAAGCCTTCGTCCTCGGACAGGAAGCCGTAACCGGGATGGACGGCATCGCAGCCGGTGACGACGGCAGCCGAGATGATGGCCGGGGCGGAGAGGTAGCTGTGCTTCGCGTCGGCCGGGCCGATGCAGATCGCCTCGTCGGCGAGCTGAGCGGCCAGGCTGTCCCGGTCGGCCTCACTGTAGGCGACGACCGCGCCGATACCGAGTGTCCGGCAGGCGCGCAGGATCCGCAGCGCGATCTCGCCGCGGTTGGCGATCAGGATCTTGTTGAACATCAGGCCTTGCCTGCCACGCGGGCGAACACGGGCGCATCGCCTTCGGGCTCGACGGCACGCTCGGGCAATTCGATTCGCACCAGCTCCTGGCCGTATTCGACGGCCTCGCCGGCCTCGGCCAGGCTGGAGCCGATCACGCCGTCCACCGGCGCGACCACGTCCTGGCCGACGCCGAGGACGTTGACGGAGCCGATCCGGTCGCCGGCGCGGACGCGCATCCCGACGACCAGGTCTCGGCGGGGGTTGTAGACGCCGACCGCCGGAGACTTGGCCGCGACCCGGCCGGGCTCCTCAACGACCTCCGGCTCGGGGCGGAGGCGCCGGTCGCGTTCCTCGGGCCGGGCGTGGCCCGCTACGCCGTGGGCTGAGGCGTGGGTCGAATGTCCATCGGCCGCCCGGCCCGCGCTCCTTCGCCCATCGTCGGTCGGGGCGGGCATGCGCAGGCGGGCCTTCCAGCCGCCCTCGCGAACCTCGATCTCGCCCAGGCCGCTGGCCGCCAGCTTGGCGATGAGGGCCGGCAGGAGATCGTCGGCCAGGCGCGCGATGGCGTCGTGGTTTCGACGCGTCCGAAGAGCCGCCTCGGGATCGGCGGTGCCGGGGTTGATGGCCTCGCCGACCGTCGGAGCCTCGCCCGTCGGAGCCTCGCCCGTCGGAGCCTCGCCCGCAGGAGCCTCGTCTCGGGTGGGCATCGCCTACACCTCCTCGCGGCCCGACGGGCCGGTTCGCCGCGTTCCTGGGAAGGGCATCGAAGGTCTGGCGTTCAGCAGGCCGCGCAGCCGATCGGTGATGCCGACGCGCTCGGGCGGGGCAGTCGGCCGCTCGGCCACGGTGTACGGGCCGTATGCCCGGTAGCGCTTGTAACGTGCTTCCAGGAGCTCGTCGATGGAGAGCAGGGCCAGCTCGTCGAGGCGCTCGATGACGACCTCCTTGATCCGCCTGGCCATCTCCGCCGGGTCGGTGTGGGCGCCCTCTCCGGGCTCCTCGATGACCGCGTCGACGATGCCGAGTTCGACCTGCTCGCCTGCCGTCACCTTCATGGCAACGGCCGCCGCCTGGCTCTGGTCGGACGATCGCCACAAGATGGTCGCGCAGCCTTCGGGGCTTATGACCGAGTAGATCGAATTGTCGAGAGCCAGCACGACGTCGCCGACGGCGAGCCCGAGAGCACCGCCCGAGCCGCCCTCACCGGTGATTACGACGACAATCGGGGTGCGGAGGCGCGTCATCAGGCCGACGGATCTGGCGATGGCCTCGGCGATGCCGCGCTCCTCGGCGGCGGCCCCGGGGAAGGCCCCCTGGACGTCGACGAAGGTCAGGATCGGCATCGCATACCGCTCGGCGATTTCCATGACCCGCATGGCCTTGCGGTAGCCCTCGGGGTGGGGCAGTCCGAAGTTGCGGCGGATGTTCTCCTCGGTGTCCTGGCCCTTCTGGAAGCCAATGACCACCATGCGGCGGCCGGAGATCCGGGCCAGGCCGGCAACAATGGCCGAGTCGTCGCCGAACAGACGGTCGCCGTGCAGCTCCACGAACTCGTCGGCCATCGCCTTGAGTAGCTCGAGCGTGTGCGGGCGCTTGAGGTTGCGGGCCTGCTGGACGTGGGCCCAGACGACGGCGTTCTGGTTCTCGGCCCCGCCGTCGGCGTGACTTCGGCCGAGCAGTCGATCAACCACGGGTCGCCTCCCCGCGAGACCCGTTGGTCTCGCCGTTGCGTGGATCGCCGGCGCCCTCCCCGGAGAGGGCCCCGGTCAGGGCGGACAGGAAGGACCGCGGTTTGGACGCTGGCGGCGCGGGCGGTTCCGCGGTGCCGTTCAGAGGCGGCGCGATCAGGAACCCGAGCAGCGTGATGATCTCGTCTCTGAGGTGGGCCCGGCTCACGATCCGATCCACGAAGCCGTGGCTGAACCAGAACTCGGAGCGCGCGTAGCCGGCCGGTAGCTCCTCGCTGATCGTCCCGGAGGAGACACGGTCGCCGGCGAAGCGGATGATCGCGTTGGGCTCGGCGATGTTCACGTCGCCGACGACGGCGAACGAGGCGAAGACGCCGCCGGTCGTCGGGTCGGTCATGACCGAGATGAACGGCACCCGGGCCGCCTTGACTCGCTCGACCACGCCCATGGTCTTGACCAGCTGCATCAGCGAGTACGTGCCCTCCTGCATTCGAGCGCCGCCCGAGGAGGAGACGATGATCAGCGGGATGCGCTCGGCGATCGCGGCCTCACCGGCGCGAGCCACCTTCTCGCCGACGACCGAACCCATCGAGCCGCCGATGAAGCCGAAGTCCATGACGCACATCGAGACCGGCCGCCCGCCGATGCTGCCGACGCCCCACATCGCCGCGTCGCGCAGGCCCGTTGAGAGCTGGGCGGCCATGAGCCGGTCCGGGTAGGTCTTGAGGTCCACGAAGCCCAGGGCATCCACGGGCGAGAGGTCCGCGTCGCGCTCCACGAACGAACCGCCGTCGACCAGCTGCTCGATGCGGGTCCTGGCCGGAATGCGGAAGTGGTGGCTGCAATGCGGGCACACCCGCAGCGACTTGTCCAGCTGCTTGTTGAAGAGCATCTCCGCGCAACCGGGGCACTTGGTCCACAGGTCCGGCGGATAGGCGTCGCGGCGTGGTCGGAAGGGAAGATGAACCGGCATCAGGACACAACCCCAAGGATTCCGTTGATGACCCCGGATCGGCGGCCGTGGCCCGAGTGCCCGGTCCGACCGTGGGCAGTCCGCGCGGCCCGACCCATCCGGCTCGCGGCCGGGTGGGAGTGCCGCCAGGCGACATAGACAGCGCCGATGGAAATGGCCGCCGACGCCACGCCGACTCCGCCCACGATGAGCGGCCGCGACGGGCGAGCCGTCATGTCGGGGAAGCGCCGGAAGGCGGCCGCGGGCCAGATGGTACGCGAATGAACAGGGGGAGTCGTGGACGCGGCGGGTTCCGAAACGGGGGCCGCGGCGGGCTCTTCGGCGGGAGTGAAGGAGCGGCCGCGGAACGAGGCCACCGTGCCCGGCACGATGACAGCTTCCGCATCAACCGGCAGGCCGGACCGCAGCCGGAGAGCGCCGGCCGCCAGACGCGCCGACAGCGACTCCTCGAAGCGGAATGAGGGATGGACGCGGACCAGGCCGGACCGCAGCGCCTGGGCGGCGACGTAAATGGCCGGATCCAGGTCCGTGTCGACCGGACCGTCGGAGGCGCGCCTCTCATCCGCGGCCATGAGCCCGTCCAGGTAACGCTCCGTTCGCCGAGCGTCTCGCGTTCTGTTGCCGAGCATCAGCTCAGCCCGCCTCGCAGGTCGTCGGCAACGGAGCGCAGGGCGCGGTGCAGGAGGACCCTCACGGCGCCCTCGGAGCGGTCGAGCACGGCCGCTATCTCGGCCGTGGACATCTCGTCGACGAAGCGCAGGATGATCGCGCGGCGGCGATCCTCCGGCAGGCGGGCCACGGCCTGCCAGGCGGCGCTCATGGCCTCACGCGCGGCCGCGGCCTCGACCACGTCGCCCGGAGCGGAGATCTCCGCCGCTGCCTCGAGCGAGGAGACGGGACGGCGGCGATCGCGACGCCGCTCGTTCGCGACGACGTTGCGGGCAATCCGGAAGAGCCAGACGCGGAACGTGGAGAATTCGGCCGAATCGGCGGCGCTCAGCGGCGCCCGCGAGGCGATGAACTCGTCCACGCGCTCCTCGAAGCGGGGCAGGCCGGCGAGCGCCTGCATGAAAACCCGCTCGGTCGCGTCTTCCGCCGCGTGATGGTCGCGCAGTTCGTAGAAGGCGTAGCTGTACACCTGGGCCAGGTACTTCCTATACAGGGTGTCGAAACGGCTCGGGTCGCGCCGGGCCGCTTCGACGAGACCGCGGTCGCGGTCCAGCCGGGCGGGACGGGCGCCCTCCTCCGAACTTCCAAACACCGGCCTGCTCAATTCGTTACACCCCCGCCGCCGGAGACAGCCTCCGCGGCGGCAGCACCGGGAGCCGCGGCTGGGTCGGCGGCGCCGGCCGCGCTGGTCGTGGGGCCGGCGGCCTCGGCATCCGGGGCGAGCCGTACGTGGACGACCTCACCCGCGAGAAGCTCGCGCTCGGAGCCCCCCTCCTCTTCGATGAGCAGCGCGCCCGTTGCCCCGTCCACGCCGACGGCGCGGGCCGCCAGGATCTCCCCGTCCGGCAATTCGATCTGGATTCCGCGACCGGTCGTGACCTGGCGGTCGTGCCAGCCGGCCACGTCGAAATGCCCGTCGCGAAGGGCCAGGAGCCTCGGCTCGAGACGCACCAGGAAGGCATCGAGGAGGGTTTCGGTCTCGACCTCACGGCCGCGCGAGACCTCTCGCAGGCTGGTCATGACATCGGTCAGATCGGCCGGGAACTCGTTGCGCCGCCAGTTGTTGTTGATGCCGATCCCAACCACGGCCGTGACGTCGGCCGTGCCGGCTCCCTCGCTCTCGCCGAGGACACCGGCCACTTTGCGGATCCCGCCCGGCGCGCGAGGCGCCTCGACGACTATGTCGTTGGGCCACTTGAGCCGGAGCTTGCCCATCGGCAGGCCGGCGACTTCCTCGGCCGCGTCGGCCATGGCCAGGGCCACGATCGCGGCCAGCCGCCACAAGCGGTCCGGCTCCAGGTACGCCGGCCAGAAGCCGAGCGAGAGGAGCAGCGCCGTCCCGCTCGGGGCGACCCACGATCGGCCGGACCTCCCGCGACCGGCGGTCTGCTCGTCGGCGACGGCCAGACATACCTCGGGCGTTCCTTCGGTCAACCACGCTCGAACGATGTCGTTGGTCGAGGGGACCGACCGGAACCGCTCGTCTCGCGAGAGGAAGTCGGGCCGCGTACGACGCGGCGCGTCGTCGCGCCTGGTCACGCGCCCGTCTTCGACGCCCCGCCGGAACCCGCCTCGACCGCGACCTCGCCCTGCGCAAGCGGCTCCGGCTCCTCGAGCGAGAAGGCCTTGTGCAGTGCCCGGACGGCCGTTTCCACCTGGTCCTCGGCGATCATGCAGGTGATGCGGATCTCCGACGTGGAGATGATCTCGATGTTGACGCCGGCCTCGGCCAGGGCCCCGAACATCTTCGAGGCGTAGCCGGGTGCGTTCTGGATGCCCGCGCCGACGATCGAGACCTTGGCCATGGCCGAGTCGGTCGTCATCTCGCGGAAGCCGAGCTCGCGCACGATCGGCTCGAGGATGCGCTTGGTCTTGGCCAGGTCGCCCCGCGTGATCGTGAAGCTCAGGTCCGTCGTGCCGTGGTGGCCGACGTTCTGGACGATGGTGTCGACGTTGATGCCGGCCTCCGCCAGCGGGGCGAAGACCGAAGAAGCGACGCCTGGCCTGTCGGGAACCTCGACCAGCGTCACCTTGGCCACGTTGCGGTCGTGGGCCAGCCCGCGAACCTTGTTGCGCTGCTCCACGAACAGATCCTCCTTGATAAGCGTGCCGGGAACATCCTCGAACGCGCTCAGCACCTCGATGACGACGTTGTTGACCCAGCCGAGCTCGACGGCCCGGACCTGCATCACCTGGGCGCCCTGGTGGGCCAGCTCCATCATCTCCTCGTAAGAGATGACCGGCAGCTGGCGGGCGTCCGGAACGAGCCGGGGATCGGCCGTGTAGATACCCCGGACGTCGGTGAAGATCTGGCACCGGTCCGCTTCGAGAGCGGCCGCGAGGGCGACACCGGTGGTGTCGGAGCCGCCGCGGCCGAGAGTGGTGATTTCCGAGAGATGCGGGTCGTGGACGCTCTGGCCCTGGAAGCCGGCCACGATCACGACCCGGCCGGTGGCGACCTCCGCCCGGATGCGGCTCGGGTCTATGCCCGCGATGCGGGCTTTGCCGTAGTTGCCGTCCGTGGTGATGCCGGCCTGCGCGCCCGAAAGCGCGATGGCCGGGACGCCGAGGGCGTGCAGGGCCATCGAGACGAGAGTGGCGCTCTGGTGCTCGCCCGTCGCGAGGAGCATGTCCAGCTCGCGCGGATCCGGCTCGTCCGTGATGGCGCCGGCGAGGGCGAGGAGCTCGTCGGTGGTATCGCCCATCGCCGATACGACGACGACCAGGTCGCAGCCGGTCGCCCGCTCGCGGGCGATTCGCGCGGCGACGCGCCTGATCCGGTCCGCGTTGGCCACGGAGGAGCCGCCGAACTTCTGGACGATGAGCGTTTTGGACATGGCGGGCATTCTAGCAGCCGGAGGCCGCGCCTCTCGACACCGAGAGGCGCAACCGGCGGCCCTGCGGAACGCGCGCCCGGCCTCTTGCCGGGACAATCCTGCCATTCCGCCAGGAGTTGACGCCCGATGTGCTTCGATCTTGATAGCGCCCCGCCGATCAGACCGGTGGCGGGAGCCGCAGTCGACCATTCCTCCCTGACCCTGAGATCCGCCGACGGCAACGAGTTCCGGGCCTTCCACGCCTGGCCCGAGGATGCCACCGACAAGGCGATCGTCATCCTGCCCGACGTCCGGGGGCTGCACCACTACTATGAAGAGCTGGCAGTGCGGTTCGCCGAGATCGGCATCGAGGCGGTCGCGATCGATTACTTCGGGCGCACCGCCGGCATCGGCGGCCGCGGCGACGACTTCGACTACGGGCCGCACGTGGCCCAGACGACCTGGGCCGGACTGTCGGCCGACATTCAGCGGGCCGCGTCCTACCTGCGCAATGACGCGGGGCACGGGGCTCGGTCGGTCTTCACGATCGGCTTCTGCATGGGCGGGCGCAACGCGTTCCTGTCGTCGACGCTGGGTCAGAGCTTCGCCGGCGTCATCGGCTTCTACGGCTTCCCGGGCGGCCCGAGCCGCAACGGCTCACCCGCTCCGACGGACCTCGCGGGCAAGATCGAGTGCCCGGTCCTCGGTATCTTCGGGGGTGCGGATCAGGCCATCCCGATCGCCATGATCCAGGAATTCCGGGACGCCCTGGGCGGCGCAGGCATCGAGCACGAGATCGCCGTCGAGCCGGACGCCCCGCACAGCTTCTTCGACCGCAAGCAGGAGGAGTTCCAGACGCAATCGGACGACGCCTGGGCTCGGGTCACGCGGTTCATCGAGGCCCACCCCGAAGCCTAGCCGCGGTGGTTCGCCACCAGGCTCGGTGCGGCGCGTGCGGCTCGAACTGGCGCCTGCGCCTCCCGATCGCGCCATCGGCTCGGCTGTGCGACCATTCCCGCGCGCAGGCTTGCGCCGGCAGCGGAGGAATCGATGTTCAGGCGACGCGATCGGCGCGACAAGGCAGAGGCTCCGGACGAGGTCCTGGCGGCCGACGAGGATCGCGAGGACGCGGAAGACGAGGTCGTCGAGAACGAACTCGAGGATCAGCCGGAGGACATGACGGCCGACCTGGAGTCGCAGGCGGCCGACTATCTCGCCGACAACGACGCCTGGATGTACGGCCCCAACGCCGAGGCCGTCCTGGAGATCCTGGACCGGCTGGAGGAGTTGACGCCGGCCGAGGCCCGGCCGCTCGCCGAAGCGTGGCTGGCAATTCCCAAGTCGGATCGCGACCGAGCCCGGAAGGCGGCCCGCAAGCTGGGCGAGGACGACCTCGAGCTCGGCCGCCACCTCCAGCTCGCCAGGGAGGCCGTCGGAACGTGGATGGCCGTGACCGGCCCGTTCCCCGAATTCGTCAACGCCGATCCCGAGTGGGGCCGCCTGTGCACCCAGAGCGGCGAGGCCGCCCTCGACGCGGCGACGGCCGTGATCCTGGAGGGCAGGCTCGAGGAGATCCACTACGAATCGCTGCTCGAGCCGTGGGAGGAGGCGATGGCCGGGCTGGATGCGGCCGCCGAGGCGACGAGGCTCGAAAGCCCCGCCGAGGACGAGACGGAGGACGAAGAAGTCGAAGAAGAGGAGGAACAGGAGGACCAGGAAGAGTTCGGCCCGAACGCCGACTCGGTCACCGACTTCCTCAACCGCCTCTGGCTCCTGACCCCGGAACAGGTCGGCCGGCTGGTCGGCGGCTGGCAGAACGTGGACCGTGACGATCTCAGGGCCGCCCACGAAGGCCTTCGAGCCGTGGCCGACGAGGATCCCGAGTGGCGCGACCAGGTTCGCCACGCCCAGGACAAGCTCGCGCCCTGGCTCAACGCCGGGCGCATCCAGGAGACCTCCGGGTTCCTCGGCCAGACCGGCCAGGGCGAGTCGCGCAAGATGGCCGGGCCCGCCCTCGCCGACGCCGTGGCCGCGCTCGTGCTGGGCGACGTGCTCGATCGCAAGGATGCGGAGACGCTCTACGGACCGTGGCTCAACCTGATTGGAGCACCGCCGCTTCCCGTCGCCGAGGAAGAGGCGCCGAAGAGCGGCAAAGCGGCCAAGGGCGCCGGCGGCAAGAAGGCCGCTTCGGGCGCCGGGAAGCCGGGCCCCAGCTCCACCGCGACGAAGGCCGCGCCGAAAGCCGCCAAGCCCGGCCCCGCCGGGCCGAAGCCGGCGCCGGCCGCGGCCAAGGCCTCGAAGACGGCCGGCAAGTCAACCAGCTCCCGCGGCAAGTCCTCTAAGAAGTAATCTCGGCCCGCACGTAGCTCGGGCCCGGAGGGGTAGATGTTCAGTCGCTTCAGGAACACGGACGACGAACCGATCGCCAACCAGCTGCGGGACACGGCCGAGCCGAACGTCCTCCACCTCGACGGCGGGCCGGCCAAGCCGGCCACGCCGGGCAAGGCGGGCAGGTCGAGCGGCAAGGGCGGCAAGGGCGGCAAGGGCGTCGAGTGGACGCCCGAGGACGAGGTCACCGATCTCGAGCCCTTCGAGGAGGAGCTCGACGACTCGGACGAAGGAGACGAGGACGAGGAGGAGGACGACCGCACGCCGGAGCAGCGGCGGGCCGACCTCGAGGCCGAGCTCCAGCGTGAGGCCGAGGAATACGGGCTGGCCAATCTCAGCCCGGTCAGCCTCTACGGCCCGAACGGCGAGGCTGCTGCCTCGCTGCTCGACTCACTGGTGGACATCGACGACGAGACGGCCGAGGCGATCGCCGACGCCTACGAGGCGATCCCAGACGCGGAGCGCAAGATCTCCCGATCGTTCGTGCGGCGTCACGTCCGAGGCTGGAACCTCGAGGCCGAAATGGAGACGGCCGAGCAGGCCGTCAACGACTGGCTCTCGTCCCTGAAGCTCGACTACGAGTACGAGGCCGTCTATGCGGCCGTCGCGGACGCGGCCAGGGACGCGGTGGACGCGCTGGTCCTGGAGGACGAGCTCGACGACGCCGATTTCGGCACGCTCTACGGACCGTGGGCGGAGGTCATGGACGCCCAGGAAGACGAGGCGGCCGAGAGCGCGGCCGGCGCAGCCGGCGCCGAGCCGGAGGGGGACAAGGAGGTCGGAGAGTTCGGCCCGAACACGGCTCTGGTGATCGAATTCCTGGGCAAGCTGACCGCCTTGCAGACCGCCGAGATCGGCGAGCTGCTGACGGTCTGGCGGGAGCAGCCGAAAGAGGAGCTTCGGACTGCCCACCGCAATCTGCAGGCCCTGGCCGACGAAGACGCGGCGTGGCGCGAGCAATTGCGCCTGGCCCAGGAAGAGGTCTTCGCCTGGATGGACGGCCGGGCCACCAGGAACCACGACAAGCCGGTCCGGAGCGAAAACGCCCGTGTCCGCGAGTCGGCCGGGCCGGCCGTAGCCGACGCCGTCGCCGCCATCGTTATGGCCGACATGCTCGAACCCGAGGACGCCGAGGCGCTATACGCGCCCTGGACGGAGGTCGTCGGCGAACCGGCGCTGCCGACCTACGAAGACGAAGACAGGGACGGGGACGACTGAGGCCTCAAGACCTGGAGGTCAGCCCTGCTTATCCTCGGTCCAGGTGGGCTGGTCCGGATGCTGCCCCGGCAGATGCCGGTACATGAACGAGGTCTTCTTCCAGCCGAGCGTGTAGGAGTGCTCCTCGGTGTGTTGCGGCTGCAGGGCGAGCTCTTGAGGCGTCCACGAGCAGACGATCCCCTGCCGGCTGATCGAGGTGATGTCGTCCGAGGCGATGGCCACCTTGCGCGTGCTCTCCCGCAGGAGGCGCAGGACGATCCCGTGGAATACGTCCTCCGCGTCGGAGCCGAGCAGCTCATCGACGTGCCCCACGAGCGAGCCGTCGACCGCGTAGACGGGCGCATCCTTCCCAATGGCCCGCCACGAAATGGGATCGTCGGGCGCCCCCGGGTCGATCGTCTGCATGGAGCCTCCTGTCGATAGGGTCCTGGCGAGGACTGCGGGTAGTTTAGGAGCGGCGGGCTGAACGCTGCTGCCGGCCCGGTGATTGGACACGAGACCGGCCTTCTGGGAGACTCCGCGTCCATGAAGCAGTCGATCGTCACCCTGGACATGGAGGGCGTACTGACGCCCGAAATCTGGATCGCCGTCTCCGACAAGACCGGCATCCCGGAGCTGCGCCGAACCACCCGCGACGAGCCGGACTACGACATGCTCATGCGCGGGCGCCTGGCAATCCTGGACGAGCACGGGTTGAAGCTGTCGGACATCCAGAACGTCATCGGCACGCTGCGGCCCTTGCCGGGCGCGAAGGAGTTCCTCGACGAACTGCGTACGTGCGTGCAGGTCGTGATCCTGTCGGACACGTTCGAGCAGTTCGCCGCTCCCCTGCTCCGCCAGCTCAACTACCCGACCCTCCTGTGCCACAGGCTGGTCGTCGTGGACGACCACATCGTCGATTACCAGCTGCGTATACGGGAGCAGAAGCGCGAAGCCGTCGCCGCGTTCAAGCGGATGAACTACAACGTCATCGCCGGCGGCGATTCCTTCAACGACACCGCCATGCTGAGCGAAGCCAACCAGGGCATCCTGTTCCACGCGCCCGACGGCGTGAAGAAGAAGTTCCCCCAGCTCCCCGCCGTCGAGACCTACGCCGACCTGATGACCTTGATCAAGCAGGCGATGGCTTAGGCCGCCGAGCGGCCACGGCGCCCTACCAGCCCAGAGCCCGCATCACGCCGGCCGTGGTCGGGGCCGACTCGATGATCGCGCCCGCGCCGCCGGCGGTGCGTTCGGCCGTCTCCGGATCCTTCAGGCCGTGGCCGGTGAGGACGCACACGATCGTCGCGTCGCGGTCGAGACGCCCGGCCGCGGCGAGCTTGCAGATGCCCGCCAGGCTCGCCGCGGAGGCAGGCTCGCAGAAGACGCCCTGGGTCGTGGCGAGCTCGCGGTAGGCCGCCACGATCTCGTCGTCCGTGACCGTCTCGATGAGCCCGCCGGACTCGTCGCGCGCGGCCACGGCCTGCTTCCAGCTGGCCGGATTGCCGATGCGGATGGCCGTGGCGATCGTCTCGGGCTTCTCGACAGGGTGGCCCAGCACGATCGGCGCCGCGCCCGCGGCCTGGAAGCCGTACATCTTCGGCTTCGCCGCGATCCGGCCGGCGGCCTGGTAGCGGTTGAAACCGGCCCAGTAGGCCGTGATGTTGCCGGCGTTGCCGACCGGGATCGCCAGGGTGTCCGGCGCGCGGCCCATGTCGTCGCAGATCTCGAAGGCGGCCGTGGTCTGGCCGTCGATCCGGTAGGGGTTGACCGAGTTGACGAGCGTGACCGGGTGGTCCTTCTGCTCCGCCATCTCGCGCACGACAGTGAGCGCCTCGTCGAAGTTGCCGTCCACGGCGATGACCTTCGCGCCGGCGGCGAGGGCCTGGATCAGCTTGCCGAGTGCGATCTTGCCCTTGGGCAGGACGACGATGACTTCCAGCCCCGCGGCGGCGCCGTAGGCCGCGGCCGAGGCGGAGGTGTTGCCGGTGGAGGCGCAGATGACCGCCGAGCAGCCTTCCTCGACCGCCTTGGAGATGGCCATGACCATGCCCCGGTCCTTGAAGGAGCCGGTCGGGTTCGTGCCCTCGTACTTCACGTAGAGGTTGGGCACGCCGATCCGCTTGCCGATGTGGTGGAGGTGGACGAGCGGCGTGCTGCCCTCGCCGAGGGTGATGATCGGCGTGGCGGCGGTGACCGGCAGGAACTCGCGGTACCGCTCCATCAGGCGCGGGCGGGCCGGGTAGAGAGCTTTCGCCGGGCTGTTGACGGGTGATGCGGACACTTCGGCGTCTCCGGGCTACGAGGTGAGGATCGGGTAGATGGGCACGTCGCGGTCGGCCGAGATGAGCGGCTCGATCGCCTCGCGCACGTCGGCGAGGGGCACGGGCCGCGTCTGGACGGCGGCCCAGGTTCTGCTTCGATGGCGCGGCACGCTGCTCGGCGGCGGGCCGGCGATCTCTTCGGCGAGGCGGCCGGGTACTTCCTCGGGCAGGACGCCCGGCAGGCAGACGAACCACGGCCGCCGGACGGTGTCCCGGTCGTCGGCCAGCGAGACGAGCTGCGGCGCGGCCGGTGGGAGATCCGCCCACGTGGAGAGGCCGCTGCGGGCGATCTCGAGCAGGTCCGCCAGGACGGCGCTGCTGGTCGCGGGGCCGCCGGCGCCGGGGCCTTCCATCGAGACGCGCCCGACAGGGTCGGCATCGACCTCGAGGCGGTTGAGGACGCCGTCGGTCCGGCCCAGCGGCGCACCCACCGGCACGGCGCACGTCATCACCGAGCCGGCCAATCCGAGGCCGGGCTCGGCCGTGCCCGCGGCGCTCGCGGTGGCGATCAGCCGGATGGCAAGGCCGAGGGCCACGGCTCCGGCGATGTCGGCCGCGGATACGCCGGTGATGCCGGGCCGGCCGTCGCCGCGAAGCGAGGGTGGGCTGGCGATGATCGAGTCGATCCGGGGCCAGGCGCCGAAAGCCACCCGGGTCAGGATCGCCAGCTTGCTGGCGGCGTCGCGGCCCTCGACGTCCGCGCTGGGGTCGCGCTCGGCGTAGCCCTGGGCCTGGGCCGCGGCCAGCACTTCGTCATATGAGCGGTGGGCCTGCATCATCTCGGTCAGGATGAAGTTGGTGCTGCCGTTGACGATGCCTCGCACCCGGCGGCAGTGGTTGGCCGCCAGGCCGCGGGCGATGGTATCCAGCACCGGCGTGCCGCCGCAGACCGAAGCTTCGTAGCGGAGCGCCGCGCCGGACTTGCGGGCGATCGCCTCGAGCTCCAGGCCGTGGTGGGCCAGAACGTGCTTGTTCGCGGTCACGACCGGCTTTCCGGCGCCGAGGGCCTGGGCGATCAGCGAGCGGGCCGGCTCGTCGCCGCCGAGAAGCTCCACGACCACGTCAATGTCATCTCGGCGGGTCGCTTCGAATGCATCCGGCACGACGATCTCGCGAGGCATACCGCGATCGACCGCGCCCTGGACGTTCATGTCCGCGATTGCAACCAGCTCGAGCATGCGGCCGCCGGCCGGGCCTATCTGCCGATCGGGGTTGCGGAGGAAGCCGCGGGCGACCTCCGCGCCGACGGTGCCCGCACCGAGGATGGCGACGCGTAGCGCTCGTTTCTCGGTGGTCATGGGCGGGCCGGACTGGGGCCAGCGAAGCCGAGATGGCGTCGCAGCCGACGGTGACGGAGACGTAGCACGTCGTCCGCGAATGGTACCCGAGCCGTCGGCGGGTCGTCCGGGACCGGTTCGAGCCGGCAGAGGCCATGTCAGATGCGAACCGCCGGGCTCTCGGGGCTCATGACAGCGGGGCCGTCCGCTACACTCGGCGCCATGACCGAAGCTGCCGCCACCAAGTCCGCCCGCCCGTCCAGTTTGCCCGCCAAGCCGCGCATCTTCAGCGGCATCCAGCCCACCGGCCGGCCCCACCTCGGCAACGACCTGGGCGCGATCCGCAATTACGTGGCCCTGCAGGATCAGGCCTTCGCCGAGGGCCGCGAGGCCATCTACTGCATCGTGGATTACCACGCCCTGACCCACGTCCACGACCCCGAGGTGCTGCGCCGCCAGACCCTGGAGATGGCGGCCGCCCTGATCGCGCTCGGCCTGGACCCGAAGCGCTGCACGCTCTTCGTCCAGTCGGACCGGCCCGAGCACACCGAGTTGTGCTGGCTCTTGAGCACCGTGACACCGGTCGGCTGGCTGCTTCGCACGCCGACCTACAAGGAGAAGCGGCAGAACCAGCCCGATGACGTCAACAACGGCCTCCTCACATACCCGGTCCTGCAGGCCGCGGATATCGTCCTGTACAAGGCCTCGCTCGTGCCGGTCGGCAAGGACCAGGCCGCCCACCTGGAGTTGAGTCGCGAGATCGTCCGCGCCTTCAACGCCCGATACGGCGTGACCTTCCCCGAGCCGCAGCCGGTCTACACCGAGGCGCCCGTGGTCCTCGGCACCGACGGCGTCAAGAAGATGAGCAAGTCGATCGGCAACACGATCGAAGTCCTGGCTGAACCGGAGGTGATCCGGAAGCAGGTTATGTCGATGGTTACGGATACGCAGCGGATCTTGCGGACGGACCCGGGCCGACCGCAGGTCTGCAACGTCTGCCAGCTCCACCGCCACTTCGGCGACGACTACGAGGAGATCTGGGAGGGCGAGCGGACCGCCCGGACCGGTTGCGTCGACACCAAGAAGCTGCTGGCCGAACGGATCATCGCCCGCTACGCCCCGGCTCGAGAGACCTATCGCGAGCTGACGGCCGACCCGGTCCGGCTCCGTCGCATGCTCGACGAAGGCGCGGAGCGCATCCGGCCGATCGCCCAGACAACGATGTCGGAAGTACGAGAACGGATGGGGCTACGGTAGTCACGGGGCGTACCATCGGATCGTCCCCCAGCGGTCGGGAGGGAGCATGAGCGAGCAACCAATGATCACGTCCGGCGGGCTCACCTCGCGGGAGCGTCGCTGGCTCGCGGCGTTGCTCATCCTCGGCACCGTGGCGGTGGCGTTCGTCGTCGTCTACGACGTCACGGCGTTGCTGGCCTACTTCAACGACGTAATCATGGTCTTCTTCCTGGCGTGGCTGCTTGCCTTCATCCTGAGCCCACTCGCCAGCGCCCTCGTTCATCTGATTCCGCAGCTGCCGCGCGCGCTGGCGGTCATCCTGGTCTACACGCTCCTGATCGTGGGGCTCATCGTCGCCATCTTGCTTGTGGCCCAGCAGCTCTATTCGTCGATAAACAACCTGGTCAACAACTGGCCGACCGGCGACCGTCTGGCGAAGCTACTCCAGCCCTGGCAGGACCGCCTCAACTCCGTCGGCGGAGGCCAGATCAGCCTGTACGACCAGGTCAACCTGCTTCTGGCAAACCTCAAGGCCGGTGCGGCGGACCTGGCCAAGCCGGTTGGCGACGTCGCCGTCGCCAGCCTGGGCATATTCGGCAACCTGCTCTTCGTGTTCTTCCTGTCGCTGTACATGGCGGTCGATCGGGACCACATCATGAGCTTCCTCTTCCGCATCGTCCCGGCCGCGTACACGGACGAGGCCCGTCTGCTGGAGCACAGCGTCTCCCGGTCGTTCGGCGGCTTTCTGCGCGGGCAGGCGCTCTCCGGCCTGATCTACGGGTTGACCTCGATGCTGGCCAGTGTGGTCCTCGGCCTGCCCTACATGCCGGTCACGGCCACATCGTCGGGCATCCTTCAGGCGATTCCGTTCTTCGGGCCGTTCATCTCGTGGGCTCCGCCCGTGCTGGTAGCGATCTTCTTCGTTCCGGATGCGACAGTCCCGGCGCTGATCATGATGGTCGTCGGCTGGTTCGTGCTGATGAACATAATCCAGCCGCGGCTCATGGCAGAGGCAGTCGGCCTTCACCCGGTCGTCGTCCTTGGGTCGGTCATGGTCGGATCGAGGATCGCCGGTATCCCCGGCGCCATCTTCGGCATCCCGGTCGTGGCGGTCATCGCGTCGTTCTTCTTCTACTACCTGGGCCGCAACCGCGACACCGGCTCCGTGGCCCTGAGAGCAGCCAAACGGGTCGAAGAGCGTGAGGGCCGGCCGGTCAGGGTCCCGCGGCTGCCGCAGCCGGGCCAGGACCAGGAGGTCGAGGCAGCGGTAGCTCCGGAAGGTCAGCCCAACCTGGAGCGGCGGCGCTCGCCGGGACCTGCCCCCGGCCAGGACGCCGCCCCGGCCGACTAGCTAGCTCCCGGCTCTCCGAGTGTCCTCGCCGCGGCCGCCCGCCGCTGCGGCTTGGGGACCTTCACCATCGCTGTGGCCCAGGCCATGGCAGGCAACCCTCAATTGGGATCCCCTGGAACGAGATCCTTCTACCGCCTCGATCAGGACTTGGCGACCTTCATGAGGGCGTCCACGATATTCACGAAGGTGGCCTGCGTGACGCCGGTCCCGATTGCCTGGTAGGCACGGGCGGTGCCGGGGGCCACGAGCAGGACGAATCCGCCGCTCGAGCCTGCGTAGAGCGTGCCGGGCAGGTCGCCGAAAATGGCCGATCCCAGAACGGCGCCGGGGGTCACGGACGTGAACTTGCTTGCATCGCCGCCCTCGTCGATCTGGATGGAGGGGCCGCCGGTGGTCTTGTAGCTGTACTTCGCTCCGAGATGCCCGCCGTTGGGCTGGGTGTAGACGCTGCCATTGAAGAACCAGCCGCCCGGCACGACCCCGCAGTAGACGCTGAACGGGAGCGCGTTGGCTGCAGCCGTCCAGAACGCTATGTAATCCGCGCCGTGGACCGGGTCGGACGAACCAGTGCACGCTGTGGGAGGTCCCGGTGTCATGGAAGGAACGGGTGCGAGGGTGGAGCTCGGCGAGGCGCTCGGCGAGGCGCTCGGCGAGGCGCTCGGGGCGGCGCTCGGCGAGGCCGAGGCGGCTGCCGGAGTATCCGTGGACGTGGCCTCCGGCGTTGGCGTGGCCTCCGGCGTCGGTTCCGGCGTTGGCGTGGCCGCCTGGGTTTGGGCCGGGCTTGCCGTTACGTAGACGATGGTGGGCGTCGCCTGGGCGCTCGAGCAGCCGGCTATGGCCACGACAAACGCCAGGGCAACGGCTGCGCGCCGAGCCGAACTCACCAGTGGATGGCTCATCTTGGCCCTCCGTGATTCTCTGTCATCGGCCGACCCGAGATCGGACCGGCGCCGCCTCATGTTATGCGACCCTCAGCCTGGGCCCCTGGAACGAGATCCGCTTGCCGCCTCGATCAAGACTTGGCGACCTTCATGAGGTCCGCCGAGATACTCACGAACGTGGCCTGAGTGACGCCGGTTCCTACGGCCTGATAGGCGTGCGAGGTGCCGGGGGCCACGAGCAGCACGAACCCGCCGCCGGAGACCGCATACATGGTGCCAGTGAGGCCGCCGAAGCTGGCCGATCCCAGAGAGGCGCCGGGGGTGACAGCCGTGAACTTGGACGCATCCCCGCCTTCGTCGATCACGATGGAGGGACCGCTACTCGTCTTGTAGCTGTATTTCGCCTGCACATGTCCGCCGTTGGGCTGGGTGTAGGCGCTGCCGTTGAAGAACCAGCCGCCGGGCAGGATCCCGCAGTAGACACTGAACGGGAGCACGGTCACCGCGGATGTCCAGAATGCCTGATAGTCCGCGCCATGCACTGGATCGGATGAGCCTGTGCACGCCGAGGGCGGTCCTGGCGACGCGACCGGGCCGGGCGAGAACGAGGAGGTCGGAGCGCTTGGAGAGGCGGTCGGCGTCGCCGAGGCGGTAGCCGAGGTGTCAGTGGGGGCAGCAGTCGGCGTGGGCTCCGGGGTCGGTGTCGGCGTGGCCTGAGGCGCCGGGGTGCCGGTCACTGCGGGGGTCGCGGTCGTGTAGACGATGATTGGGGTCGGAGCCGCAGAAGAGCATGCCGTCACGGCCAGAAGCAGCGCCGAAGCCACGGTAAGGACCGCGGGGGCCCGCATGCGTCGGGCATTCGCAAGCGCTCGGTGGTTCACGCTGGTTCCCCAATCTTGATGTCGAGCGCCCGCAGAGGCCGGCGCCAGACAGGGACGCCTTTCGGATCCGGGCCGGAGTCAGGCAGGGACCGCCGGCTGCGCAGTGAGGATGGACACCTGCGCGGTCTCGGGGAGCATCACGCCCAGGATCTTCTGCAGGGCGAGGACGTGAACGCAGGAACCCCAGCTCTCGAAGAAGTGGCAGGTGCAGTGCCAGGCTTCGCCATCGAGTCGGACGGTGTGGGTATCGTTGTCCCCTTTAAACGTCACCGCGAGCTGTTGGAACGAGATCCGATCCAGCTCGCGGGCGTAGCGGTTCGCCTTCTCGACCTTCCCGATGAGAGAGCTGTGCATCGCCAATAACCCTCCGTCGCCCTGCATTGCCCCGAAGAGGTCACTGTCCTGCCGCGGGGTCGCGGCCTTGGGCAGCTAGGCCCTCACTGTACAGCTGCGAGCCAAGAGAGGCCGCGCGGTTCCGCCGACCGATGTCGCCCCGCTCGGGACCCTCCGGTGCGGCGGCGAACCGGGCCGGGACGACCGCGGCAAGCGCGCCTACGCGCCCCGAACGATGGCCTCTCCGGCGACCAGATTCGCGTCGACTGCGGCGGCCGAAGCAGCCTCGGTGTAGACGCGCACGAGAGGTTCGGTGCCGCTGAAACGGATCAGCAGCCAGGAGCCGTCGGCCGCGAAGAACTTGAAACCGTCGTTGGTGTCGAGGTTCTGGGTCCGGACCACCGGCCTGCCGGCCAGGTCCCGCGGGGCCCTCTGCGGCAGCTCGACCAGCAGCCGATCCTTCAGGGCCGGATAGATCGCCCGGTCGAAATAGAGGTCCACTCGGCGATAGCTCGACGGCCCGGCGATCTCATGGAGATGGGCGATCGCCCTCGAAGCCGGCCACCGGCCCGCCTCCTTCTCTCGCAGGAAGAGATCGAGCAGCATGAGGTCGGCGAAGATGCCGTCTCTCTCCGGCAAGTGCATGCCGAACCCGAAGCCGCCGGACTCCTCGCCACCCATCATCGCGCCGGTCTCGATCATCTTGGGCCCGACGTATTTGAAGCCGACCGGGACCTCATAGACGGCCACGCCGTAGCGCTCGCCCAGCCGCTCGGCCATCGAGGTCTCGTTGACCGTCTTGACGACGGGCTCTCGGAGACCCCGGTGCTCGATGAGGTAATACATCAGCAGCGCGTAGATCTGCAGCGTGGTGATGAAGGTGCCGCGCTCGTCCGCGGCGCCGGCCCGGTCCGCGTCTCCGTCGAGGAGCAGGCCCAGGTCGTAGCGGCCGTTGGCGATCATGTGTAGCGCGTCGTCCACGTTCGGCGGGATCGGCTCGGGGTTGACGCCGCCGAAGTACGGGTTGCGCTCGGAGTGGATTTCCGTGACGCGAATCTTGCCGCCGGCCAGCAGCCGCGGGATCCACGTCGAACCCGAGCCGTAGAGCGGGTCCACGAATAGATCGACGTCGGCAGCCTTGAGGCGGTCGACGTCCAGGTTGGTCCGGATGAACTTGCCGTAGGCGTCGAACGAGTCGTAACGCTCGACCAGGCCGGCGGCCTCGGCATCGGCGAAGGGCCGGCTCTCAATGGTCCGTCCCGCTCCGGCGGCGATGCGCGCCTCGATGTCCGTGAGCATCTCGGGGCCGGCGGCGGCGCCGGTCGGGGACTTGATCTTGAAGCCGTTGTCCGTCCAGGGGTTGTGGCTGGCGGTGATCACGATGCCGGCGGCCGCCTTGCGCTGCACGACCTCGAACGAGGACATCTGCGTGGGCAGGGCCTGGGAGGCGAACGCGATCGGGATGCCGTGGCCCAGGACGACCTCCGCGGCCGCGGTCGCGAAATCCTCGCTGGCGAAGCGCCGGTCGTAGTCCACGACGATGCCGCGAGCCCCCTCGCCACGCTCGAGCACGTACTCCGCGACGGCCTGGGCGCAGCGGCGGACGTTGACGAAGTTGTACTCGTCGGCGATCTTCGCCCGCCAGCCGTCCGTCCCGAAGACGATGCGGGTGGCCTGGGCCGCGTTCGCGGCTGACTCCGGCTCGCTCAAGGCTTCTTCTCCTCCTGCGCCGCGGGCGAGCGGCCTATCGAGATGCTCTGTGCGACTTCCCGGACCTGCTGCGCGTGCTCGGCCGAGCAGACGAGCAGCGCGTCTGGCGTGTCGACGACGATGATGCCATCCAGGCCGATCGTGACCACGAGGCGGTCGCCCGCGACCACCAGGCTCCCGGTGGAGCCGAAGTCGAGGCGATTGCCCAGCCCCGCGGAACCGCCCGGCGATGCCGAGTCGGACTTCGCCTGCCAGGCATCCCGCAGGGCGGCCCAGCTGCCCAGATCGCTCCAGCCGACGTCCATCGGCACGACGGCGACCGTGCCCGCGATCGAGGCCGGCTCCATTACCGCGTAGTCGATCGAGGTCGCCCTCAGGCCGGAATACGCGTCGTCGAGATCGTGCGGCCCGTCCGCCTGGAAGATGGCTCGCAGCGGACCCACGATGTCGGGAGCGTATCGCTCGAGACTGTCCTCGATCGTGGCCCTGGTCCAGGCGAAGATGCCGGCGTTCCAGCTGGCCAGGCCCGTGGCGATGAGATCTGCCGCCCTGTCGGCGGTCGGCTTCTCGACGAACCGGTCCACGGCCAGGAATCGATGGGCCGCTTCGTCCGGCGCGGGCCCCCGGGCGACGACGTAGCCGTAGCCCGCCTCGGGACGGTTCGGGGTCACGCCCAGGGTCACGAGCGAGCCGGATTGCGCCGCTTCCGCGGCGACGCCCAGGGCCTCCCGGAAGCCGCCCTCGTCCTCGATGTACGCATCGGCGGGAAGGATGAACATCACCTCATCGCCGGGCCGGTCGATCGCCTCGGTGGCCAGGGCAACGGCCGCGGCGGTGTTGCGGCCCATCGGCTCGCCGATGAGATTCGACGCCGGCACCGCGGGCAGTTGCTCGGCCACCAGCGCCAGGTGGCGCCGATCGGCGACTACGTAGACGTCCTCCGGCATGACCAGGGGCGCCAGCCGGGAAACCGTCCGCTGGATCAGGGTCTCGTTTCCGAGCAGCCGTAGAAAAGGCTTGGGCCGCTCAGGCCGGCTGAGCGGCCACAGTCGCGTTCCGCTTCCGCCGGCAAGAACGACGGCGTACACGGACCGTCAGTGCCCGGCCGGTGCCGGCATTTCGACCCCGCACTCGCTCGCCAGGGCGGCCGCCTTGTTGGTCCGCTCCCACGGGAAATCATGGTCGGTGCGGCCGAAATGGCCGTATGCGGCAGTCGGCTGGTAGATGGGCCGGCGCAGGTCGAGCGCCTCGATGATCCGCGCCGGGCGCAGGTCGAAGTGCTTCCCTATGGCCGCCAGGATCTTCTCGTCCGGAACCTTCTGGGTGCCGTACGTCTCGATCGAGACGGAGACCGGATGGGCGACGCCGATGGTGTAGGCGATCTCCATCTCGAAGCGGTCGGCCAGGCCCGCCGCAACCACGTTCTTGGCCACCCACCGGGCGGCGTAGCTGGCCGATCGATCGACCTTCGTCGGGTCCTTCCCGGAGAAGGCCCCACCGCCGTGGCGGGCCATCCCGCCGTAGGTGTCGACGATGATCTTGCGGCCGGTCAGGCCCGCGTCGCCCATCGGGCCGCCGATGACGAACCGGCCCGTGGCGTTGATGTGCATGACCGGGTCTTTCACGCGGAGCTCGGCCGGGACGATCGGCATGATCACCGCCTCGATGATCTCCGAGCGGAGCTTCGCCATGTCCGCGTCGGGGTCGTGCTGGGCAGCGACGACGACATTGGTGATGCGCTTGGGGACGCCGTGGTCGTACTCGACCGTGACCTGGGTCTTGCCGTCCGGCCGCAGGTAGGGCATCTGGCCGCTCTTTCGAACCTCGGCCAGGCGGCGCGCGAGGCGATGGGCCAGCGCGATCGGGAGGGGCATCAGTTCGGGCGTCTCGCGGCAGGCGAAGCCGATCATCATGCCCTGGTCGCCGGCGCCGAGCTCGTGAGCCTTGGACGGCGTCTTGCCGTCGCTGCGTGTCTCAAGGGCGTCATCGACGCCCATGGCGATGTCGGGCGACTGCTCCTTTACCGAGACGAGCGTTCCGCAGGTCTCGTAGTCGAAGCCGTAATCGGCGTTGGTGTAGCCGATCTCCTTGACCGTCTCGCGAACGATCGCCTGGAAATCCACGTACGTCTTCGTGGTGATCTCACCGAGCACCAGCACGAGGCCGGTAGTCGTTGCGGTCTCACACGCGACTCGGGCGTTCGGGTCGTCGGCCAGGATGGCGTCCAGGATCGCGTCGGAGATCTGGTCGCACATCTTGTCTGGGTGGCCTTCGGTCACCGACTCGGACGTGAACAGGTACTGGCGGTCGTCGAGAATGCTGGTCATCGTTCTCCTAGGGCGCCCCGTCGGGGCGCGTTCATAGATTCCTCGTCACCAGCGCGAAGGTTAGCATGCGCCGCGGCCGAAACCGACCGTGGGCGGGGCCCGGCCGGCGAGCGATCAGGTGCCGTGCTGCCAGGAGCGGAGATACTCGAACTGCTCCGGCGTCAGCGGATCCAGGACGATGTCCAGGGCGGCCAGCTTCAGGCGGGCCACCTCGACGTCGATCTCCTCCGGCACGTCGTAGACGCCCTTCGCCAGATCGCCGTGCTTCTTGCTCAGGTACTCGGCCGTGAGCGCCTGGTTGGCGAAGCTCATGTCCATGACCGAGGCCGGGTGCCCCGCGGCGCAGCTCAGGTTCACGAGCCGGCCCTCGGCCAGAACGTGGAGTCGCTTGCCGTCAACGACGTACTCGACGACGTTCTCGCGGACCTCGCGGATCTTGCCGCCGGCCAGCTTGGCGAGAGCGGGGATGTCGATCTCGACGTCGAAGTGACCCGAGTTGGCCATGATGGCGCCGTCGCGCATGACCTTGAAGTGCTCGGCCCGGATGACGTGGATGTCGCCGGTGGCCGTGACGAAGATGTCGCCCCAGGCCGCCGCATCGCCGATCGTCATGACGAGGTTGCCGTCCATCAGCGCCTCGAGCGCCCGGACCTGGTCGACCTCGACCACCGCGACCTGCGCGCCCATGCCCCGGAAGCGAGACGCGATGCCCTTGCCGCACCAGCCGTAACCCGCAACCACGACGTGGCGGCCGGCGATCAGCAGGTTCGTGGCCCGGATGATGCCGTCCACGGTGGATTGGCCGGTTCCGTAGCGGTTGTCGAACAGATGCTTTGTCAGGGCCTCGTTGACGGCAACGACTGGATAGCCGAGGGCTCCGTCCGCGGCCATCGCCTTGAGGCGGATCACGCCGGTCGTCGTCTCCTCCGTTCCCGCGAGGATCTCGGAGAGCTGGCCGCGGCGCTCCCGGTGGATGAGCGTGACGAGATCGCAGCCGTCGTCCATGGTCATGTGCGGGTGCGTGTCTGCGGCGGCGCTGAGATGGCGGTAGTACATGTCGCGGTCGGCGCCGTGGCGCGCGTACACGGAGATCCCGTATTCCGCGACCAGCGCGGCCGCGGTCTCGTCCTGCGTCGAGAGCGGGTTGGAGGCGCACAGGACCACTTCCGCCCCGCCGGCCTTGAGGGTCCGGACCAGGTTGGCGGTCTCGGTGGTGACGTGGAGGCAGGCCGCCAGGCGCAATCCCGCCAGGGGCCGCTCGCGCTCGAACCTCTCGCGGATCAGCCGGAGGACCGGCATCTCCCGCTCCGCCCATTCGATACGGCGCACGCCCTCTGCGGCGAGGCCGAGGTCTGCAACGTCGTGCCCGGGCAGGTTGGACGAGGCGGCGCCGGGCACGGACGCTGCCGGCGGGTTCGTGATGGCCATGCGGTTCAAGACTCCTTACGAGCGAAGATGCGGCGGAAGGTTCCGGACAGACCGCTCCACGGCGGCTCGGAACGATGGATCAACCGCTCTTCGAATGTCACGTTGACTTGATAGCCGAGCCGCCGGTAGGCGGCCAGAGCGGGCGGATTGTCCGCCCGCACGTTGAGGACGACCTGATCGCAGAACCGCAGCAACTCCGCGGTCACGGCGCCGGTGACTGCCGTAGCGTACCCGCGACCGCGGAAATCGGTGTGAGTCATCACGTTCCCGACGACCGCCAGCCTCGCGGCCGGGCTGATGACGTGGGTGCCCGCGACCGAGACGAGCCGGCCGCTGACTCGGACGCCGTAGTAGAGCCCGTCGCTGATCGCGCTGGCCGGCAGCCACGAGGCGAAGCCGAGCTGGTACAGGCGATTGAGCTCGCCTATCTCGACCGGTAGAAGCCGCCGCACGTCCGAGGGGAATGGCCGGAAGTGCGCCGCGTCTACCCACATCCGGAGCATCGCTGGCCCCGAATCGACCCGGTAGTTGGCGGCGATTGCGGGAAGGTGCTCCGTCCGGGCGGCGACGTAGGCCGTCCGCGGCTTGATGACATCGGCCAGGATCGCCTCGATGCCGTCGCTCTCGCCCATGACGAAGATCGGCTGGGGCGAGTAGCCCGCGTACTGAAGGACGACGGCGATCGGCTCGCCGCCCACCAGGGCCACTCCCCAGCGAGTCCGGAGGAACTCGCGCTCGTCGAGGTCGCACAAGGCGTAGGCCGAGTAGAGACGGTCCGTTTCCAGGTAGGCCCGCAGCATCGCCCGGTCGGCGGTCTCGCGGACCACGACCGTGCGCTCGCGTCGAGCCAGGATGCCGGTGGCCACGTCACGGCACCCAGGCGGCGACGGCAGCCGAGCTCATCGGCTCGACACCGCTGACTTGCGCTGCGCCGCGACCCGAGAAGCTCACCAAACCATCCGTGAATCAGTACTGGACGACGCTCGACGTGTTGTAGCCCTGGAGCCTGTCGCGGCCCTTGAGGAACAGCAGCTCCACGAGGAAAGCCAGGCCGACGATCTGGCCCTGGAGACGTTCGACCAGCTCTATGGTCCCTCGAACCGTGCCGCCGGTCGCGAGCAGATCGTCGACTATCAGGACTCGCTGCCCCGGCCGGATCGCGTCCTTGTGGATCTCCAGGGTATTGGAGCCGTACTCGAGCGCGTACTCGACCGAGACGGTCTCGGCCGGCAGCTTGCCGAGCTTGCGCACGGGAATCAGGCCGGCATTGAGCTGGTAGGCGATGGGGCCGCTGAAGATGAAGCCGCGCGACTCCATCCCGACGACCAGCTCGACGCCCTTGTCGCGATACGGCGCGACCATCAGGTCTATCGCCTCGTGATAGGCGGCGGCATCCTTGAGCAGGGTCGTGATGTCGTAGAAGAGAATGCCCGGCTTGGGGAAGTCGGGAATCTCGCGGATCTTGGCGCGCAGTCCCTCGGCTGACATTGGCGGGACGGTCCTCCGGGCGGGCATCGGCTTGGTTCGGCAGGCGAAGTCTACCGCAGTGCCGGACCGGTTCGAAGGCGACGGCGACCGACGCAGCCGGGCCGGCCTACGAGGGGCTCGGAGACGCAGACGGAGACGGCGACGGATTGGCCCAGGCGTTGAGGATCGCGACCAGCTGGGCATCGATGGCCGGCCCGAGGCTGGTCGAGAAGGTCGCGGTCAGATGGTGCTCGTCGCGCCACATGATCATGTTGTTGAGGACGACCGGGCAGTTACCGCTCGTCCCGGGGCAGATGTACGGGGTCAGGTCTATCAGGCCGGCACCCGTGGCCTTGGCGGCCGCCTGTTCACGCAGGCCCATGCCAGACCCGAAACCCCGCGTGCGGGTGTACGAGCACTTTCGATAGTCGGACAGGTACGTCGAGAGGCAGTCCGGCACCTTCTGGGCCGTGGGCAGCGGCGGATCCTGGATGATCACGACCCTGGTGCTGGCCGGGATCTTCTGGATCATCCTGATGAGGGCGTTGGACTCGACCGTCACGGTTTCCTCGTGCGTGTCGTTCGTGAATATCCAGCGGCTCATCGAGATGATGACGAGGTCCGGTGGGCTGCTCTGCAGCTTGTTGATGACGGCTTTGTTCCAGGTCTCGCACGTTGGGTACGTCACCATCGGCGGCCCGAACCACATCAGGTCGCTGAGGTCCAGGAACGAGCAGTTGATCTTGAGGTAAGGGATCAGCTTCCAGCCGTGGGCCTTCGCGACGGCGTTGACGCCCGGGAAGAGGGCCGACCCGTGCGAGTCTCCAATCAGCACGACGGTGTACTTGCCGCTGGGGTCGCCGTATGTGCACTTGCTCGAAACGGGCAGATAGACGGTGCCCTGCCACCCCAGGCAGTTGTCACGCCACGGCTGTTCGTAGTCCGTGGCCGCCTTGCCGAGCGTGGGGCGGATGGCACTCGTGATCGCGTACGAGGTAGGCGGCGCTGGGCTCGGCGGGAACGTGAGGGCCGGAGTCATTCCCGGAATTGGGCTGGGGGTCTCGTCGGGCAGGGTCACGTCGGGAGCCAGGGACGTGAGCGTCGGCGTCGGGGTCGCGGTGGCGCTCGCGGTCGCGATCGCGGTTGCGGCGGGAGTGGCGGTTGGATCCGGGCCGCCCAGCGCCGCCAGGGCGGATTGGGCGCTGAAGTCGAGCCCCGTGCCTACTACGGCGATTGCCAGCATGGCGGCCACGCCGATGGCAACGACCCTGCTCGGCCGAGGCAGCGGGATGACGCCGCGCCGGAACGGCTCCTCTACGAAGAACCAGCTCAAGGTGGCGACCGGGATCGAGAGGGCCGCCAGGGCCACGGCCTGTTCGGGCGAGATGCTGTCCAGCGGGCCGACCAGATAGAAGCCGCCCAGGATGAGGATCGGCCAGTGCCACAGATACAGGGAGTAGCTGATCTTGCCCAGGAACCGAATGGGCATCAGCCGGAGCAGGACGCCGGGGCCCATGGACTCAGGGCCGGATGCGATTAGCAGGACCCCGGCGATCGTGGGGACCAGCGCCGCCATGCCCGGGTACGGAGTCGAGGTGTTGTCGATCGCGATGGCGGCCGTGATGAGCGCGGCCAGTGCGGCCCACCCTGTGAGGGCCAGTAGCGTCTTGAACAGCCCTCGGATGGCGCCCGGCAGCCAGTCGAGCGACCCCGAGAAGATGGCCAGCAGGCCGCCGGCGGCAAGCTGCCAGGCCCGTGTCGGGAGCATGTAGAAGGCCGTGGGGGCCGACATGTCCGTGACGATCAGACTGGCCGCGAAGGACACCACCAGCACGACCGACAACGCCAGGGCCGCGCCGGCGCGCGGGAACTTCCAGGCGACCACCGCGAGAAGTGCCGGCCAGACGAAGTAGAACTGCTCCTCGACACCCAGCGACCAGAAGTGGAGGAAGGGCGAGTAGTTGACGGGGTTGAAGTAGTCCGTCGTCATCGCGAAGCGGATGTTCGCGATCGAGAGGGCGGCCGAGGCTCCGTCCTCCATCACGGACGGCCGCTGGACCAGCGTGACGAGTGCGCTCGCCAGCGGCAGCGTGATCAGCAGCGTTACGGCCGCGGCGGGAAGGATGCGCCGGACGCGGCGGGCGTAGAAGCGCGAGAAGCTGATCGTGCCGGTGCGTTCTCGCTCGCGAATGAGCAGCCCGGTGATCAGGAAGCCGGAGACGACGAAGAAGAGGTCTACTCCGATGAAGCCACCGGTGAGCTGTGTAGAGGCGTGGGAAAGGAGCCCGGCGTGAAACAGGACGACGAGCGAAACGGCGACGCCGCGGAGACCCTCGATGTCCGGCCGGAAGCCGTCCTTCTCTGCGCCGCTCTTCGGTTTCGGATGCGCGACACCCGAAAGCGCCTTTTCCGACGGAGACATCCCACGTCCTTCCGGTGGTCACCGTGACGCGGGGTGCGACGGAACGGACCGGCTTGCCGTGACGGACCCAAACAGGGGCCCGGCCCGTGCCATCTCTGCCGCTCGGGCCACCCATAGGGTACGCGATGAAGCCGTCTCCCGCGGTCGAGGGCCGGCCTGCGTTACTCCGGCCGGCCCTGCGCCGCGGCCGCCCGCTCTCGCCCGAGACGCTGCTCCTCGGCCGCCGGAAGGAGCCGCGCGACCACGGACTGGGCCACGCTCCAGGACCTGGCCGGGTCCCGCGGCAGGCGGATGCGAGCCTGGTTCGTGCCGAATCGGACGACGTCGCGGCCCATCGGGGCGAGGGCCCGCATCGCCGCCGCACGCGACAGCGTTCCGAGCCGCACGACCAGCTCGCCCTCCTCGCGTGAGACGGAGGCGATGCCGGCGGTCTCCGCGGCCATGCGCAGCTCCACCACCTCGAGGAGCATGAGAACCGGCGCCGGGAGCGGTCCGAACCGGTCCAGCAGCTCCTGCCGGAAGGCGGCCAGCTCCCCGGCCGTTCGGACTCGACCGAGGCGGCGGTACAGCTCGAGCTTCTGCGCGGTTTCGGGCACGTACTCGTCCGGAAGGTGGGCGTCGACCGGGAGGTCGACCGTGGCGCCCGGGCGCTCGATCACGGCCGGCCGGCCCTCGAACTCGGCCCTCTGCTCTTCGACCGCCTCCGCCAGCAGGCGCGTGTAGAGGTCGAAGCCGACGGCGGCGACGTGGCCGTGTTGCTCCGCCCCGAGGATGTTGCCGGCGCCGCGGATCTCCAGGTCCGACAGGGCGATCTGGAACCCGGCGCCCAGCTCCGATGCGTTGAAGATCGCCTGGAGCCGCTTGCGAGCCACGTCGGAGAGCTTCTCGCGGCGGCGGTAGAGCAGGTAGGCGTAGGCCCGGCGCGACGACCGGCCGACCCGGCCGCGGAGCTGGTAGAGCTGGGCCAGGCCGAGGGTGTCGGCCCGGTCGATGATGATCGTGTTCGCGTTCGGGATGTCCAGGCCGGACTCGATGATCGTGGTGCAGACCAGGACCTCGGTCTCGCCGCCCGCGAAGGCGAGCATCACCTTCTCGAGCTGCCCCTCGGGCATCTGGCCGTGGCCGACCGCGATTCGAACGCCCGGCAGGAGCTGGCGCAGCTGTTCGGCCTGGGCCTCGATCGTCTCGACGCGGTTGTGGACGAAGAACACCTGGCCGCCGCGGTCCAGCTCGCGCAGGATGGCGTCGCGGACGAGACCGGTGGACGCCTCGGCGACGCGCGTCTGGATCGGCAGTCGGTCCTCCGGCGGAGTTTCGATGAGCGAGAGGTCGCGGACGCCGGCGAGAGCCAGGTTCAGCGTCCTCGGGATCGGCGTGGCGGAGAGAGTGAGGACGTCCACCTCGCGGCGCAGCTTCTTGAGCCGCTCCTTGGCCGCGACCCCGAAACGCTGCTCCTCGTCGACGATGACCATGCCCAGGTCGCGGAACCGGACGTCCTTGCTCAACAACCGATGGGTGCCGATCACGAGGTCCACCGTTCCGTCGGCCAGGCCGTCGATCGTGGCCTCCTGCTCCCGGGCCGGGACGAATCGAGAGAGAAGCCGGACGTTGACCGGGAAGGCGGCGAAGCGCTGGCTGAACGTGACGTGGTGCTGGGCGGCCAGGACGGTCGTCGGCACCAGTACCGCCACCTGCTTGCCGCCCTGGATCGCCTTGAAGGTGCCGCGCAGGGCAACCTCGGTCTTGCCGTAGCCGACGTCGCCGACGACCAGCCGGTCCATCGGACGGCCGGCCTCCATGTCGAGCTTGACCTCGGCGGTGGCCCGGAGCTGGTCGAGGGTCTCCTCGTACGGGAACGAGGCTTCCAGCTCGCCCTGCCAGGGCGTGTCGGGCGGGTAGGCGAAGCCAGGAGCCGCGGCGCGAGCTGCGTAGATCTCGAGCAGCTCCTTAGCGAGGTCCGTGACGGCGCGCTTGACGCGCTGCTTGGTCCGCAGCCACTCGGCCCCACCGAGCTTGCTGAGCGCCGGATTCTCGCCGCCCGAGTAGCGGCTGATGCGGTTGATCTGCTCGACCGGCAGGAAGATCTTGTCGGTGCCGGAGAAACTCAGCTCCAGGTAGTCGCGCTCCTCGCCGGAGGTGCCGCGCCGGAGCATCCGCTCGTACCGGGCGACGCCGTGGTCCACGTGGACGACCAGATCGCCCGGCGTCAGGCGCTCGAGGACGTCCCGCGGGACGACACGGCGGAGAGCCTTGGGCCGCCGAACCCGTACGGAGCCGAAGAGCTCGCGGTCCGTCACGAACGTCAGCCCGTCCGGTCCGCCGGTGAAGCCGCCGTTGAGGCTCCGCCCGACCAGCGTGCGGGTGCCCGGCGCCGGCGCCTCGGCCAGGTGATCGACGACGCCGGTCGGCAGCCCCTGCTCGGCCAGCACGTCGGCAAGCCGGGGAGCCTGGTCCGAGGTGAGCACGACCCGCTCTCCCTCGCCCGCCCAGCGCACGACCGTTTCACCGAGACGAGCCGCCCGAGCCGGCGGCAATGCCGGCTCGCGCCAGCCGAAGAGGTCCCCCATCGGCGTGCCGCCGCCGGTCGGCGCCGCCGCCTCCGACTCCCACGTCAGCTCGAGGGTGCGGCCGCGCAGGAGGCGCGACTTCCAGTCTCGCGGCCCGAGATATGCCTCCGGCCATTCGCCCGGCAGGTCGCCCGCGGCGACCAGCTCGGCCCGGCGCTCCTCGGCCTGGCGCCACAGGAAATCGGCCGCGTCGGCGATGTCGCCGGGTTCGTCTAGGACGAGGAGCGTCGCGAGCGGCAGGTGGTCCATTCCGGTCGCGGGGCACAGCACGGCGGCCCAGACCTCCGCCGCGTCGCCGGTCTCGAGGGCGCGCGCAGCCGCTCCGACGTCGTGCACGTGGCCGGAATGCGCCCCCAGCTCGCCCGTGCCGGCGTGGATGCCTTCCTCGAACCGGGCGAGATCGGCGGCGAGCCGGTCCGGCAGCTTCGAACGACCCGGCAGCCGGGCGACGCGCTCGCGGATCGCCGTCACTCCCCCGGGCGGCACCAGGAACTCGCTGGCGGGCAGCAGGATCACTTCATCGACCGGCCGGAGGCTGCGCTGGTCCGTCGGATCGAAGGTTCGCATCGAGTCGATCTCGTCGCCGAACAGCTCGATCCGGATCGGCAGCGCAGCGGCGGAGGGGAAGACGTCCACGAGCCCGCCGCGCCGCGCGAACTCGCCCCGGCCGGCCACTTCGAGGACGGGGTCATAGCCGAGGGCCATCAGATCGCGGAGGAGCTCGTCCTGGTGGAGACGGGCACCCACGCGCAGGCGGCGCGGCTCGGCCGGCAGCTCCTGTGGATCGAGCGTGTGCTGGAGCAGCGCCTGTACGCTCGCCACCAGCACTCGAGCCCGCCCGGAGCGCCACGCCGCGAGAGCCGCCACCCGCGCGGCGGTCTCGTCGCGGACCAGCTCGCTACGTTCGTAGGCCAGCGAGGTGCGCGGCTCCAGTACGGCCACGGCGTCAGGGTCGCCGAGCCAGGCCTGGAGCTCCTCGGCCACGCGGTCGCCTATCTCGGCGTCGCGCGCCACCCAGCAGAGCCGCTCCCCGGTCGCGGCCGTGCCGGAGGCGGAGCCGGCCGTCGCCGGCGCGCCCGCCGTGGCGTCGCCGCTCGTCAGGGCGGCGGCCAGGAAGGTCTTCGCCCCGTGCGGAACCGAGGCAAGGGCCGCGTGCCGGCCACCGGCGGGGAGTGGCGCGCCCTCCGCCCCGAGCCGCCCCCGCAGCGACCCGAAGGCTCCACTGGCATGGAGAAGCGGCGGCAGGACCCGCAGGTCGGGCAGCTTCCGGGCCGTGGCTCCGGAGCCGGAGCCGGCCGCGTCGGCGACCCGGCTCGCCGCCGCCTTGGCCGACTGGGCGGCCTCGTATGCGGCCCGGATCTCGGCGTCGACGTGACGCTCCCGGCCTCGCTTGCCACGCCTGATCGGCTGCCCGGCGGCCTCGCCCGCAGGAGCCTCGCCCGCAGGAGCCTCGCCCGCAGGAACCTCGTCATCCCGCAGGAATTCGGCGTCGTCCGCAGACGCGTCGTCCGGCCCGTCGGGCGGGCCCAACCCGTCTTCGCCCAGCGGGTCGGCTTCGCCGCTCAGGCCCGCCTCGATCTGGCGTCGAAGCGAACGGCCGCCTCGAACGCTCACTCGCCGCCCTCGGGCGGCTTCGCCTTGCGCCAGCCGGTCTTGGTGCGGCGGATGCCGTCGGCCCCGGGTGGTCCGTCGATCGCGCCGGGGGGCGCCGACCGCTCATCGTCGGAGGGCCGCAGCTCGAAGGCGTTGAAGTGGTTCGCGGCCTTGCTCGTGCCGTCGCGGGCCCAGGCCTCTACGGCGTCGGCGGCGGCGTCCAGCAGCTCAGAGAGCCGGGCCTTCTCGCCCCGCCCGAACTGGCTCAGAACGTGGTCGATGGCATCCCTGCCCGGCTCCCCGATCCCCACCCGGAGGCGGCTGAACTGCTCGTTGCCGAGCTCGTCGATGATCGAGCGCAGGCCGTTGTGGCCGCCGGCGCTGCCGCCCTCGCGGAACCTCAGCTTGCCGAACGGCAGGGCGAAGTCGTCGCAGACGACCAGCATCTCGACCAGCGGGGCGCGCTCGCGGGCCAGCACCTTGCGGACCGCCAGCCCCGATTCGTTCATGAAGGTCAGCGGCTTGACCAGCGCCAGGTCCAGGCCGCTGTAGCGGCCCTGGACGATCGCCGACGCGTCACGGGTCCGACCGCGACCCGTCCAGCCGGCACGGTCGGCCAGCCGGTCGAGGACCATCCAGCCGATGTTGTGGCGCGTCTTCTCGTACTGCGCGCCCGGGTTCCCCAGGCCGACGACGATCTTCACCGCTGCTCCAGCGTGGGCCGCCGCGCTCTCGCGCGACACGCAAAATCAGCCCCGATCCGTCTTCGGAGGGCCTGCGCGGATGGTATCAGGCGCAGGTTCGGCGGCGGCATTCCGGCGCATGAGTCGCTCCTTCGACGGCCTCGGCCGCCGGCCGCGGACGCGTTAGGCCGGATCCGAGCCGCGAGCGCCGTGGCCGTCGAGCGTTTCAGCGACCTCGTGGCCGTCATGCCGAGGCAGCGACGCCATAACGCGCGTCTCCATGGCCCGCATCGCCGCTTCCTCGACTGGCTCGGCGTGGTCCCAGCCGCAGATGTGGAGCGTGCCGTGGACGGCCAGCAGCAGGAGCTCCTCGGCCGGCGTCCAACTCACATCCCCGGTCTGGCCGCCGCGGCCCTGCGCCGCCTGGATCACGGCCCGCTCGACCGAGACGATCAAGTCGCCGAGGTGGGCCCGGAGCCCGGGCGGCAGGGCGAAGGCCTGCTTGAGAGCGGCAGCGACCCAGGGATCTCGATGCGGGTCCCCGCCGCGCTCGTGGGGCGGGAATGCCTCGGGCGGGAAGAACGGGAACGACAGGACGTCGGTCGCGCCGGAGGCATCCATGTGGAGGGCGTTCAGACCGGCCAGTTCGCTGTCGGACGATAGGACGACGCCGATCGAGCCCGGACCGGGAGCTCCCGCCGCTTCCAGCGCCGCGCGGACGGCCGTGGCGACGCCGTGCCTGGAGGCGATGCGCGGCACGCCCGGCCTGACCGTTACATCGATTCGGAAGGGCGGCAGGTAGATCGACGAGGTCGTTCCCTCGGCCGTTTCGGACGCCGGCCCCACCTCGTCGGACGCGGAGGACCGGGCCGCGTCGGCGGCCGACCCGAGGTTTGCATCTTCAGGAGTCATGGACCGGCGCTCGGCCCCCGTGAGCCGACCTCTGGTGCCCCCAAATGCCCTCCTCCGCTATCGCCGGCTCTGCCCCCGCCGAGACTCGAGCTCGACCACCTTGTTCGCAGGGTACGCTATCCGCTGGTGGTACATCCCCAGGAGCTGCCCGACGAAGGCCTCCCGAATGCTCTCGAGATCCCGGATCGTGAGGTCGCACTCGTTGAGCTGGCCATCGCCCAGTCGCTCCTGGATGATCTGGCTGACCATGGCCCGTATTGTGGCCTCATCTCGACTCGAGAGTGAGCGCACCGACGCTTCGACGCCGTCGGCGAGCATCAGGATCGCGGCCTCGCGAGATTGGGGCTTCGGGCCGCTGTGACGGAAACGGCTCTGGTCGATGGCGTCGGCGGCGGCCATGCCGGCCTTGGTTCCCTGGCCGCCGAACGGTCTCGCTGCGGCGTCCCGAGCCTTCCCGTAGACGTAGCCCAAGATCGCGGTTCCGTGGTGCTGCGGGATGAAGGCGATGAGCGGCTTTGGCAGGCCAGCCTTGTTGGCCAGGTCGATGCCGTCGGCCACATGCTGGCGCAGGATCGTGGCCGAGTCGTCCGGCTCCAGCTGATCGTGGATGTTCTCGCCGCCGGATTGGTTCTCGATGAAGGCGAGCGGGTTGGCCAGCTTGCCGATGTCGTGGTAGTAGGCCGCGGTTCGAGCCAGCAGCGGGTCGGCTCCGATCGCCGATGCGGCACGCTCCGCGAGGTTGCCGACCATCAGGGCGTGGTGGTACGTCCCGGGCGTCTCGATGAGGAGCCTCCGCAGCAGCGGCTGGGTGGGGTTGGCGAGCTCGAGGAGCTGCGAGCCGGTCAGAATGCCGAAGACGTTGCCGAGCAGGGAGAAGCTGCCGATCGTGATGATCGTGGCAATCAGGGCGCCGCCCACCGCCGCGGCCCAGAGCTGCAGCATGCCGGTCATGTCGTGCTGCCCCAGCAGGGCGAAGGTGCCGATGACGGCCACGTCCACGACCGCTACGGCCAGGCCCGCCTGGATGAAGAAATGCTGCCGCTCCCCCTTCCGGATGGCGAGGATGCCGGCGAAGGCACCGAGGAAGACGTACGCGGTCATCTCGATCGACGAGCCGCTGGCCGGGCCGGCGAGAACTGCCAGCAGCGCCACGGTGACGATGCCGACGCCCGAATCGAGCAGCAATGTCAGCAGCATCCCTCCGGCGGCAGCGGGAATGACATATGGGAGCCATGCCCGGCCGCCGGGCAGCTTCACCGCCAGGACCGAGAGCACGAAGATCATGCCGATCAGGAGCAGCGTCCGGCTCCGAACCCAGTATTCGGGACGGAACCGCCACAGCCAGCCGAGCATGAGCGCCGCCACGATCGTTCCGAGCAGTATCCAGGCCGCGGCCCTGCCCCAATCCACCGTCGACTTGTCGAGACCGAAGTAGCTGATCTTGACCATGTCCGACGGGGTGATCTGGTGGCCCTGGTCGACGATGATCTCACCCGCCTTGAGCTTATCCATCGACGTCGGGACCGCGGCCACGGCGGCGGCCCGGGCCTCCTCGGTCAACGTGGGGCTGTACGCGGAGTTGGCCACGAACATGGGCGTCGCGAGGGCGACCGCAAGTTGCTGTTCGACCGGACTCAGGTTCAGGACGGCCGGTATGTACTGGGCGGCGATGCTCGATCCCCTGGCGGCCAGGTCCGTGTCTCGGAGCTCGAACTGCTCCCCGGCGCTGAGCGAGCTCTCGGCGGCCTGCTCGACGACGAGCCACCTGTTCGAGTCGAGAGTCAGAAGGATGGTCCGGTCGTCCGAGGATAGGGACGGAAGCGCAGCCACCGCGGCCTCCAGGGCCGCCTTCTGAGCCTCCGGAGTCTTGGACGAGATGTAGACATCGTCGATCGGCTTGAGCTGCTGCTCGAGCTGGGTCACCTGCACGGACGCGATCGAGGCGGCCCGTTGCTGGGCGTAGTCGTAGACCGGAAGCACGGCCGCGGAAGCGGCATCCCGCGCCGTCTTCGTCTCGATCGGGTTGGCGAAGGTAGCGTCGCGGGGCGCCTGGATGGCCGACCGGGCGACGGTCCCGGCGGCGTAGCCGGGATTCGACGGGGTCAGGTCGCCGACGACTCCCGCGGCCAGGGCGACCATTATCAGAAGCGCCGCGACGACCAGCCGGACCGCATCCTTGCGGCCGAACGGGCTGGGTCGTTCGTGCGGCTCCCTCAGCACGGGAATGCCGTCACGATCCGGCGGTGCGGGCTGCCAGCAGCTGCGTCACCAGCCCGCTGACGACCTTCCCGTCGGCGCGGCCACGCGTCTTTGGGGAGAGCCAGCCCATCACCTTGCCGATGTCGCGCGGTGACTCCGCGCCGGTCTCGGCGATGGCCTGCTCGACGAGGGCCCGCAGATCCGCGTCGGACAGCGGCTGTGGCATGAACTCGGACACGACCGCGATGGCCGCCTCTTCCTTCGCGACAAGATCTTCGCGGCCGCCCGCCCGGAACGTGTCGACGGACTCGTGGCGGACCTTGAGCTCGCGAGTCAGGACGCCGAGCATCTCGTCGTCGGCAAGGCGGTGCCTGCCTTCCTTTTCGGCCCGCTGGACGGCCGCGAGCACCATGCGCAGCGCATCGCGGCGCATGGCGTCATTCGACCGCATCGCGGCCTTCAACTCTTCGTCGAGTCGATCGCGGAGAGACACCGGTGTGGCACCTCGGGGCGGTTGCGCGTCCAGCGGCTGGGTCGCGCCCATCGACGGCGTGATCGGTCCCGCTAGCTCTGCGTCTGGCGCGCGACCTTCTTGCGCTTGGCTTCCTTGCGCTTGCGCTTCACGCTCGGCTTCTCGTAGTGCTCGCGGCGACGGGCCTCGGCCAGGATGCCGCTCTGCTGGATCTTCTTGTTGAAGCGGCGCAGAGCACTCTCGAAGCTCTCGTTCTCACCCACACGGACTTCTGCCAATCCGGAAATCACCTCCTTCGGGGCTCGTCCACGATCGCGACCGGCCCGGGCTCTTCCGAGCACGCCCAAGACGCCCGCGGACAGGGCTGGCGAAGTGTAGCCCGATCCCCTCTCGGCCGTCCAGAGGACGGTCGGCCAGGGCCGCGCACCTGCCCGTCGCGATGGCCGCTGCCTCGATACAGATTGACTTCCATACTGCAGAACGTACGATCCTTGGGTCGGGACTTGATCCCGAGGAGGGACGCCCCGTTTGGGATTCGCGCCGTGAGCGACCGGGCCGGCATCGGCAATCCAGAAGGGGGAAGACGTGCCAAGTTCGATCGAGTTCTCCTCATTTCATAGCTCGCTTCCGGTCCCGATCGAGAGACATCGTGGCCCGGTCCAGCTCGCGGTCCGCATCGCGCTGGCCGGGCTGCTGACCGCCGTCGCGTTCGCCGGCTGCTCGGCGGGCGGCGTGACGTCGGGCACCGCGCCTGGCGTCAACTCGACGGCGTTGACCCCCCCGGGCGTAACCTCCGCCTCCAACCCGGATCTCGACGCGGCGACGCCCACCCAGGGGCCAGCGAAACTCCAGCCACCGGCGGCACCCACCGGGCTGCACGAATGGGTGGATGAGTCCAGCGATCCGGTCCCTGCTTACTTCGAGTGGACGGCACCGCCGGGACCGATCAGCGGGTACTATATCTGGAAGAAAGGCGTATACGTCGATACGCCGCCGCCTGCGATCTGCGGACCGACCTGGACGAAGCTTCCTGCTTCCGCCACCACCCTCACGATGGAAAGCGTGGAATCGGAGCCGTCGGAATACATCTGCGCGTTCAACGACGCCGGGACGTCGCCTACGGTCCAGTTCCCGCCGGACACTCCCTGGGTGCCGACCGAGCCCGTGCGGCCGGACGCGCCCTTCAACCTGGCGGCCGACCTCGTCTCCACCGGCGGCACTTATCCGGCGGAGGAACTCGCGTGGGCGTCACCGCTGCAACCGGTCAGCGGGTACTACCTCGACATCTACTTCGGGGGCGGCGACATTCCGGCGCCTGAAGCCTGCGACCGTAGCTGGACGAAGGTTGCCGCTTCTCCCAGGACGTACAAGATCCCAGCCGTGGAACAGCTGCCCTCGGTCTTCATCTGCGCGTTCAACGACGCGGGCATGTCGCCCATGGTGAAGTTCCCGACCCCAGACAGGGGATGAGGTACAGCCCGAACGGCTGACGCCGACCGTGGTGCCGCGAGGCTCCGCGCCCAGCGACATCGGATCGCCCGTCGCGTGCCGCTTGGGCGTTCGTTACGATGGCGCAGATGGACCGCCTCGACAGCCTGCTGGACGTCATCGACCAGGGCGAGAGCCGCTACGGCGACCGCTTCGCCTTCGGCATGCGCGGCGACGACGGCTCCACCGTGCAGTGGACCTACCGCGAGCTGAACCGGCGGAGCCGGATCATCGCCTGGCGTCTGCGAGGCCTGGGTCTGGAGCGGGGCGACCGGCTGATCGTCTGGACGCCGTCCAGCCCGGCGGTGCCGGCGCTGTACTTCGGGGCAATGCGCGCCGGAGTCGTGCTGGTGCCGCTCGATCTGCGCATGTCCCCCGGCGCAATCGAGCGGATCGTCGCCAGGGCCGATGCCCGCCACCTTGTCGTCGGCACCGGCCGCGACACGCCGGATCCGGCCGATGCCCACCTCGAGCACTTCCCGTGCTCGGTCGTGGAGAAGCTCGCAGACGAGCCTGACGGCACCTTCCCGGCCGACTGGGAGACCCAGGTCAAGGCCTGGCCGCGGCCGGACGGCGCCGACATCGCCGAGATCGTCTTCACCTCGGGCACGACCGGTGAGCCGAAGGGCGTCGTTCTCGCGCACGCCAATCTGATCGGGACCCTCGACGCGGCCCACAACCTGCTCCCGGAACAGGAGCACCGGGCCGTCTCGCTCCTGCCGCTCTCGCATCTGCTCGAGCAGGTCGCGACGGTGTACTACGCGATGAGCGTCGGGGCGCACGTCCTCTACGTCCGGAGCCGGAACCCGCGAGTCATCTTCGAGGCCATCCGCGAGCACCGGACGACATCGCTCGTTCTCGTGCCCCAGGTGATGGAGTTGTTCTGGGCGGCGATCGAGCGAGAGGTAGCCGCGCGCGGAAGGCTCGGCTCCTTCAACCGGCTGCGGCGCATCGCGCGGCATCTCCCCTACCCGGCCCGGCGCCGGATCTTCGCCGCGGTCCACCGCCAGCTCGGCGGCTCGCTGAATCTCATCGTTTCAGCCGCGGCGTTCCTCCCGCCCGCGTACCAGCAGGCCTGGGAGGACCTGGGTGTCGTCGTCATGCAGGGGTACGGCGCCACCGAATCGGGAGTCGCCTCCGCCACGAACCAGCGCGATCACGGACTGGGAACGGTGGGCCGCACCATCCCGCCGGTGAAGGTGAAGCTCGCCGACGACGGCGAAATCCTGGTCTCGGGGCCGACGCTATTCAGCGGCTACTGGCGCGATCCGGTCACCACGGCCGCGTCACTGACCGAGGACGGCTGGTACCGGACCGGTGACATCGGCCGCCACGACAAGGGCGGCCACCTGATCCTCATGGGCCGCAAGAAGGACATCATCGTCCTGCCGAACGGGCTCAACGTCTACCCAGAGGACATCGAGAACGCGCTCATGACGGCCGGCATCCGCGACGCCGTCGTGGTCGAGACAAAGCCCGGCCGGATCGAAGCCGTCGTGCTGACGCCCGGCGAACCGGTGCTGCCGCAGGCCGGGGCATCGCAGCCGGCGATCGACGAGCCCACTCCGGAAATGCGCGCCGCGGTCGAGGCCCAGATCCGCGCCGCGAACCACGCGCTCGCGGTTCACCAGCGCGTCGTCGCCTGGCGGTTCTGGCCGGAATTGGATTTCCCGCGAACGCACACGTTCAAGGTGAGGCGAGACACGGTCAGGGCCTGGGTCGTCCTGGATGAGCCGCTCCCTGTACGAGAGGAGAGCGAGGCGAGCCAGGGGAGCCGATGAGGAGACGGCGGTCGCTACCGACGCTCGCGGTCGCGATTGCGATCGTACGAGCCAGCGCCGCGGTGGACTCGCTCAGCCCGGAGGCCAGGTCATTCGGCGGCCGCCGAGCATGTGGACGTGCAGGTGGTCCACCGTCTGGCCCCCGTTGCGGCCGACGTTGACGACCAACCGGTAGCCGTCCTCGGCGATCCCCTCCCGCGTCGCCAACTCCGTCCCGACGGCGCAGATCTTGCCGATCAGGTCGTGGTCCGCCTCGGCGATCTCGCGGACGGAGGCGATGTGCTTGCGCGACAGCAGCAGGATGTGGGTGGGTGCCTGGGGCGAGATGTCGCGGATCGCGACCACCGCGTCGTCGGCGTAGATCTGGGCGGAGGGCAGCTCACCGGTGATGATGCGACAGAACAGGCAGTCGGACGGCATGGCTCGCTCCCTCGTGCTCTCTGGGCGGCGTTGATGGCCGAGTCGATCTTGATACTTGCGCGCCCGCTCCGCCAGAGGCTACTGCCCTATCGCGAGCTGCCCGGAAGCGGCCGGCGCCCGATCGACCGCCAGCAGCCGCCCGACCAGGCGATCGGGGGCGCTCGGATCGATCGATTCGCCGCGAACCAGTCCGATCGCGTTCTCGAGCGAGCCGCCGTCGGGGGTCGCCGCGGCGACCAGGATGTGGCTCTCGGCGTGGCCCAGCCACCGCCCGTCGGAGAGCGGCTGCTCGAAGAGAACCCGCATCTCGGCGCCGACCTGTCGCCCGGCGAAGCTCGCCCGCGCCTCCGCCGCCAGCGCCAGGGCCTCGGCCGCCCGACGCTTCCTCGTCCGGGCGTCGACCTGGCCGACCATTCGCGCCGCCGGCGTCCCCGGCCGGGCCGAGTACCGGAAGACATGAACCCCGGCCAGGTCCAGGCCGCGCAGGAAGGCCATCGTTCGGACCCATGCCGCCTCGTCCTCACCGGGGAACCCGACGATCAAGTCGGCGTGGAGGGCAACTCCGGGGAGGGCTCGCCGGACCCGCGCCACCAGCGCCGCGTACGCGGCTGCGTCGTAGCGGCGGCCCATGCGGCGCAGGACGGTGTCGTCGCCGGACTGCAATGGGATGTGGAAGTGGGGCAGGCAACGGCCGGCCGAGCCGGTCCAGACGTCGAGCAGATCGTCGGTGAGGTGCTGCGGCTCGATCGAGCTGAGACGGATCCGCTCGACCGGCGTTTCATCGAGGAGGCGCCGGACGAGCCCGGCCAGGTCGAGACCGGCATCCTCGTACGAGCCGGCGTTGATTCCAGTCAGAACGACCTCGCGGTGCCCGGCGGCAAGCGCGCCCAGGACTTCGCCGAGCACGGCTGCCACGGCGATGGAGCGCTCGGGACCGCGAGCCCTCGGGATGATGCAGTAGGTGCAGTGGAACGAGCAGCCGTCCTGGATCTTCACGAAGGCGCGCGTTCGATCGATCGCCGGTCGAGCAGCGAAGTCGTCCTCGAGGGAGCCCTCGCCGCCGTCCGGCCCGAAGGCGCGGTCGGCGTGCGGCTCGGCCGCGGCAGAGACCGCCGGCTCGACGCCCGAGAGCGTCGGTAGCGGCCGGCCGTCCGGGATGGCCGGCAGACCGTCGAGCTCGGCCAGCAACCGGCCCTTCGATTCATTGTCGAAGAGCAAGGCGGCAGGATCGGCGGCGGCGAGCATGGCCGGATCGACGACGACCGAACAGCCCGTGACCAGCACCTGGGCCGAGGGGTTGTTCCGGCGAGCTCGCCGAACTGCCTGGCGGGACTTGCGGTCGGCTATCGCCGTCACAGTGCAGGTATTGACCAGGACCAGATCGGCCGGCTCGCGTCCGTCCACCAGCTCGATCCCGCGAGCACGCAGCAGCCGCTCGGCGGCGTCCATCTCGGCCTGGTTGACCTTGCAGCCGAGGTTGGCGATCGCCGCGCGGCGGATCGGGCTCCTGCCTTCGGGTGGCGTGATCATCGCCAGATCGTACGCCGGCCCGCAGCACCGCCGCTCCGCCCCGCGTCCAAGCGCCCGCACCGTCGCGATCGCCCGCCGATCGTAGAATGTGAACTGAGGGTGGCTCCCTTGCCGACTTCGATCGAGGGGACGATGACAACCGGGGTCGCGAAAATGCATCGCAGGACGCTCACCCGGGCGGTGGCCGGGCTGGGCATCGCCGCTCTGGGGCTCGGCTCCCTGCTTCTGGCTGCGATGGCGGCCGCCACACTGCCCGCCGTTGGGCCCCTGGGCGCCGTGCCGTCGTCCACCGCCGTGGTCGCGGCGGCCACGCCGATCGAGCCGACGCCGGGCGCCTCGCCGAGCCCGGTTCCGTCCACGCCAACGCCCGCTCCGACGGCCACACCCACTCCGACGGCCACACCGAAACCCACGCCGCACGTGCGAGAGTCCTTCGTGGCCCTGGGAACGGAGCCCGGCCTCACGGCCGATCCGTTCCACCCCGGGGTCGTGGCGGTCGTCACGCAGAACGTCTCGATGCAAGGCCCGGGCAACGGTTGCAGCCGGCCGACCGTTCGGATCTCTCGCGACGGAGGCACCACCTGGGGTGCTGCGCTCTACCCGCTGACCTTCCAATGCCAGGACATCCACGCCATGATCGCCTGGGGTCCGAACTCGCGCCTGTGGTTCGGCGACGCCGTAGGTGTGAGCGGCGGCGTGGCCATGGCCGTCACCTACAGCGACGATTTCGGCAAGACCTGGGCGGCCCGATTCATCGAGCGCTTCACCAAGCCGTGGGTCGGATGCTTCCCGACGATGACCGTCGACAACTGGCCCGGCAGTCCCAACTTCGGGACTGTATACGTGGCCTATAACTGGCTGCCGAATGCCTACGGCCCGGGAGTCGCGTTGATGGCCCTGCGGCCCGGCTCAACCTGGGTCCACACCGAGGTTGCCCTGGACCAGCCGCCGCCCGGCTATCCGTACGCGTGGCGCTTCGGGTATCGCATCGAGGTCGCCCCCAACGGCACCGCGCTGGTTTCGTTCTACCAGAGCAGCCTGAGATCGTGGAACCCGGCCAACATGTTCAACGAGGGCGCCGGCTCGAACATTTCGAGCCGCGGGTTCGAGACGGCACTGGTCCATTTCGACGGCAAGACCCTGTCGGCGGACGCGCCGACGTGGGCCACCAGTGTCGATCGCTGGTCGGCCGAATTCCAATCTGCGCTGGCTTTCGACGATACCGGGAGGGCCTGGCTGGCGGTCGAGAACAGGGATGCCGTCAGCTTCGGTCACCTCGACGGGAGCTGGCGGGGGATCTCGGTGCCCGGTATGAGCAGCTTCAAGCCATCCCTGGCCATCGGCGGTCGGACGATATTCGTGGGCTGGCACGCCCAAGACCGAGCCGGGCGCATCTGGACGTACTACACGCTCAGCTACGACGGCGGAGAGACCTTCCTGCCGCCGGCGCTCCTGACCAACGCCGTGTGGTATCCGGGGTCGGCGGCGGGTCTCATCAACGGCGTAGGCCTGCGAGAGAACGCCGACTTCTCGAACGGCGTCTTCTACTACGTCTACGGCGACGCCAGGTCCGGCGTCGGCGCCTACCTGGCCCAGATCACGCCCTGACCGAGCCCCCGGCGCCCGGTGCACGCCGAGAATGAACGATTCGCGACCCTCTCGTGATCAATGAATCGACGGCGAATGATCTTCCTCGCCGGCTCGATCGAGGCCACAATGACGACCGTGGGCATGCAGGCGATTTCGACCGCTGAAGAAACGGTCGGTGCGTTGTTGCTCTCGGGGCTCGACGGAGCATACCGGCTGGCAACGTGCATCCTGCGGGACCGTGCGGCCGCCGAGGACGCGGTCCAGGAGGCGGCCCTCCGGGCGTGGGCCATGCGCCGCGGCCTTCGAGATCCCGACCGGGCGGAAGCCTGGTTCGCGCGGATAGTCGTCAACACCTGCCGGGCCGAGCTGGCCCGGCAGGCGCGCCGGCCGGCCCTGAGCCCCTACGAGGCCACGGCCGGCGCGGACTACTCCTCCGAGTTGCGAGACGAGGTCGGGCGAGCGCTGACCCGCCTGACCCCGGACGAGCAGATCGTGATCGCGATGCGCTACGGCCGCGATCTGACCGTCCCGCAGATCTCGCAGCAGACCGGCATTCGCGAAGGAACAGTGAAATCGCGGCTCCACAACGCACATGAACATCTGCGAGCCGCGTTCGAGGCCGAACGGCGGGCCGAGGAGGTCGGGCGATGAGCGACCCGGTCGGCGAGCGACTTCGCTCCTACTACCAATCGATCCAGAACGACCCCCCTGCGGGCCTGGAGGCTCGGGTGGCCCGAGCGTTCGAATCGACGCCGGCGGCTCGGCCGGTCCATGCGCCGTGGCGGCCGGTCTTCGGCCTCGCCGCAGCCGGGGCCGGGTTGCTCGTCATCGCGCTCGTGGTTCGCGGCCTGGGCCCCGGGCCCGTGCCGTCGCAATCGGCCGTTACCGGCCCTTCGGCCTCGATGTCCGCGTTGCCGGATGCGAGCTCATCGGAGTCGCCGACACCGGAACCGACTCTCACGGCAGTTCCGAGCGCGACGGCGCTCGGCGAGTCGCCGTCGCCGGCGCTGACGCCATCGTCTCAGCCGACGCCGACGCCGACGCCAACGCCAACGCCACTTCCGGTTGTGACGCCGCTGCGCAGCACCGGGAACCTGGTAAGCCTCGGGGCGATGACGCCGAGTCTCACCGGGCCGGCCGTCAATCTGAACGACGCGACCGTGCTGGTCGCGGGCGGCATGACGACGCAATCGAACGGCGTGAGCGTGAAGTCCAACCTGGCCGAGCTGTACCAGATGGGCAGTCATACGTTCGTGGCCACCGGCTCGATGGCGGACGCCCGCGTTGGACACACCGCGACTCTCCTGAGGGACGGGCGCGTTCTCGTCGTCGGCGGCGCGGATCTCATGGACGGCATCGATAACCTGGCCACCGCCGAGCTCTACGACCCGCTGACGGGCAAGTTCACCAGGACGGGCTCGATGGCCCAGGGCCGGGCCAACCACACGGCTACCCTGCTCCCGGACGGGCGCGTGCTGATCGCCGGCGGCTACGGGGGCGGGACCCTGCCGCTGGCGACGGCCGAAATCTACGATCCCGCGACCGGCAAGTTCACGGCGGCCGGCTCGATGACGGTGGCACGCCAGAACCACACCGCGACACTCCTGGACACTGGGAAGGTCCTCATCGCGGGCGGCCTGGACGACTTCTCCCACGTGCTCGCCTCGGCCGAGCTGTACGACCCCGCTTCCAGGACGTTCCACGCGACCGGCTCGATGGCCGCGGCGCGGGAACTCCACACCGCGACGCTGCTCGGCGACGGCAGGGTCCTGGTCGCCGGAGGCGCAGGCGCCGACCAGGCCACTGCCCTGGCTTCGGCGCAGGTCTACGACCCGTCCACGGGCAAGTTCACGGCCACGGGTTCGATGAAGACGGCCCGCAAAGGCCACACGGCGACCTTGCTGATCTACGGCCAGGTCATCGTTGCCGGCGGCCAGGGGACCAACTCCCTGGAGGTCTACTGGCCGGATACGGGCCAGTTCGGGTATCAGCGGGCCACGCTTGGAGCCATCAGCGCCGCCGCCACGATGAGCGACAGGGTCCTGTTCACCGGCACTCCGCCGGAGCTCTACTGCTCCTGGCCGGCCTCGCAAAGCCCCTGCGGCTGAGCGCCGCAGCCCCCGCCGCTCGGTCCGCGGCCGAGCCGCGGCGCCCGCGTTGAGCCCCGTCGCGGCGCGGAATCTAGCCTCGCGGCCGGATTGCCTCGATCGCGACCCAGTCCTCCTCGGCCCACCGCCGCGAGACGGTCAGGCCGGCGACTTCGAAGGCGGCCCGGACGTCGCCCTCGCGGTCCCGGAAGATGCCCGAGGCGAGGATCCGGCCGCCCGGCGCAAGCTCGTCGCGAAGCGGTTCGGCCAGCTGGACCAGCAGCGAGGCGATCAAGTTGGCGAGAACGAGGTCGAAAGGGCCGTCGCCGGATGGGATGCTGCCAGGCCGGACCCGCAGCCGGCGCGCCTGGCCGTTGAGGCGGGCGTTGGCGGCGGTGGCCTCGACGGCGATCGGGTCCGTGTCCACGCCCAGCAACTCCCCGGCGCCGAGCTTCCCGGCGGCGATGGCCAGGATGCCCGACCCGCAGCCGACGTCGATGACGCGGGCGGCCCCGCCGCGAGCCGAGCCGCGCGCCAGCAGCCCCTCATCTGCGAGGGTCTCGAGGGCGGCCAGGCACAGGCGAGTTGTGGGGTGAAGGCCCGTCCCAAAGGCCATGCCCGGGTCCAGGGAAAGCACCACGTCGCCGGGGCGCTTGCGGTGGCGCCGCCACGTGGGCCGGATGACCACCCGTCGACCGATCCGTAGGACCGGGAAGTGGCTCTTCCAGGCCTCGGCCCAGTCGGCCTCGCGCACCAGCCGGGTCTGGAGCTCGCCGATCGGCCGCAACCCGAAAGGCTGCAGATGGCCCAGCGCGGCAGTGGCCTCGGCGATGGCAGCCTCGACCCCCGCCGGATCGATCCCGGGCAGGTACGCCCGCACGATCGCCGGCCGCGTGACGTCCACGACGGCACCGAGCCCCTCGTCGGTCAGCCCGAAGCCCGGCTCCACGCTGGTCCCGCCGGGCGCATAGCGGGTCAGGATCTCGCTGACCGCCTCGACCGCCTCGATGTCCGCCGCCACCGACAGCTCGACCCAAACGCCCGGTCCGAGGGCCTCGGGCTCGGACGGCCCGCTAGCCAATCGCGTCCTTCATCCGATCGAAGATCCCGCCGGCGAGCACGACCTCTCCCGACTCGGCCGCCAGCTCTTCGAGCAGCTGGCGCTGTCGCTTCGACAGCTTCGTCGGCACGTTGACGCGGACCATGACGTGAAGGTCGCCGCGGGAGCCCGGCCGTCGCAGGTGCGGAACGCCCCGACCGCGCAGCCGAACCTCGGTGCCCGGTTGCGTGCCGGGGCGGATCTCGATCTCCTCGTCTCCCTCGATGGTCGGGATCCGGACGCGCGTCCCGAGCGCAGCCTGCGCGATCGACATCTGGAGTTCGTAGTAGATCTCGGTCCCGTCCCGGCGCAGCGCCGGATGCGGAGTCACGTGCACGGCCACGTACAGGTTGCCGGCGGTACCGCCGCGCGGACCGACCTCGCCCTCGCCGGAGAGGCGGATCTGGTGCCCCTCGTCTATACCGGCCGGGATCGTCACCCGGATCTTCTTGCGACGCTGAACCCGGCCGTCGCCCCGGCAGGCCTGGCAAGGCACGTCCACCACGCGGCCCTCACCGTTGCAGCGGGTGCACGCCGTCACGTTGACCATCTGGCCGAGCATCGTCTGGCGGACGCTGCGGATCTCGCCCCGGCCCCCGCAGGCCGTGCAGGTGACGGGCGCGCTGCCGGGCGCCGCTCCGCTGCCGCCGCAGGTGAGGCATTTGTCGAGAAGGTCGAAGTCGATCTCCTTGTCGATGCCGCGGACGGCCTCGTCGAAGGTGATGCGGAGGTCGTAGCGAAGGTCGGACCCGGACTGGCGGCGGCTCCGCCGGGCGCCGGGCCCGGCGCCCCCCATGCCCGCGAAGAAGGCGTCGAAGAGATCGCCGAAGCCGCCGAAGCCCTCCCCGAAGGGGGAGCCGCCGGGCATGTCGCCCAGTCCCGCCCGTCCAACGACGTCGTAGATCTGGCGCCGCTTGGGATCGGACAGGACCTGATAAGCCTCGTTGACCTCCTTGAACTTGTCCGAGGCCTCGGTGTCGGTGTTGACGTCCGGGTGCCACTGCTGGGCGAGCTTACGGAAGGCGCGCTTGATGTCGGCAGCGGTCGCGCTCCGCTCGACGCCGAGAATCTCGTAGTAGCTCCGTTCCGTGGCCATTTCGTGGAGAAGGATACGAGACAGGCGGGCTCGGCGAGTTCCGGCGGAGCCCTCGGACCGGGCGCCGCGAGGTTCGGCGACGGGTCGGCGCGAATGAACCTCCTCAGGGCATGGGAGAATCATGCCGAATGGAACACGAGCCTGGTGCCTTGACGCTGAGCGAGGACGACAGGCGGGTGCTCGCGGTTTGGGCCGCCGACTGCGCCCAGCGGACGCTGTCGCTGTTCGAGACGCGGGCGCCTGACGATACCCGCCCGCGGGATGCCATCGACGGCCTCCGGGCCTTCGCTCGTGGAGAGATGCGAATCGGACCGGTCCGCGCTCTCTCGGCCGCGGCTCATGCGGCCGCTCGTGATACCGCCGACCCGGCCGCGGTGGCGGCAGCGAGAGCCGCCGGTCAGGCCGCGGGCACTGCTCACATGGCCGCCCATGCCCGCGGCGCGGCAGCCTACGCCGCGATGGCCGTCGGTCTGGCCGTGCCCGATGACCCGGCCGCCGTCGACAACGAGATCCGCCGGCAGCTCGACCACGCTTCGCCGGCCGTTCGAGATGTCCTGCGCCGACTGCCGCCCCCGTCCCGCCCGACAGGATTGCTCGGGGAGTTGATCGGCGGCATCCACGCGAGGGTCACGGGAAGCTGACGACGGCTCGCCAATCCCCAATCCGCCGGGCTCGCCCCTCCCCCGCCGCCTAGGACTGGAGCAGCTTCACGAGCCGGCGCGAGGTGATCGCCAGGCCGAGAATGCCCATCGCCATCAGGTAGACAACATCGACGAGAAGCGTCGCGTCCGGCGTCCCGGTCGTGAGCGCCCGGATCAGGTGGACGCCCCGATAGAGCGGGGTCGCCTGGACGAAGGCCTGGAGCGCCGGCGGGTAGCTGTCGATCGGATAGAACGTGCCGGAGAACAGGAACATCGGCATGATCGCCAGCTGCATATAGTCGAAGTCGCGCCAGGTCCGCACGAAGGTCGTCGCTGCCAGCCCGGCCCCGGCGAACGCGAAACCAACGACCATGGCCGCCGGGAAGGCGAGCAGCCCGAGCGGCGACGTCAGCAGCCCCGTGCCGGCAATCCCGAGAACCAGGATCACGACCAGGAAGCCGACGGCGTACAGCGCCCCGCGCATCAGCGCCCACATGACCTCGCCGCGGGCCACGTCACCGAGCGACATCGGCGTAGAGATGATCGCGTCGTAGAGCTTCGCGTACTTCAGCTTGTAGAAGAAGTTGTTCGAGCTCTCGTAGATCGCGCCGTTCATGGCCGACGAGGCCAGCAGCGCCGGGGCCACGAAGACCGCGTAGGGAACGCTGTGCCCGCCCTCCATCGGGACGTTGCCGATCAAGGCCCCGACACCGAAGCCCATCGAGAACAGGTAGAAGAGCGGCTCGAAGAACCCCGAGAAGATGACCATGAAGGAGTGGCGGTAAACGCGCATGTTGCGTTCGACGATCCGCGCCGGGCGAGAGAGCGGGAGCGGTCGAGTCAGCCTGAGCGCCAGCATCAGACCACCAACCTTCGTCTGAACGTGACCCGGCCCGCGGCGATACCGAGGGCGGCGACGGCCGCGAGCGCGGCGATGTGGACCGTGAGCGCGATCGGCTCAACCTGGCCCAGGGCCAGCGACCGGGCGGCCGCGACCCCGTGGTACAGCGGCGTGACCCAGGCGAGCGGCTGAACGAAGAGCGGCAGCTTCTCGATCGGGAAGAAGGTGCCGGAGAAGAGAAAGAGCGGCGTGATCCCGAACCGGAACAGGGCGTTGAAGCCGCCGTCTCCATTCTGCGTGGCCGTGAATGCCATGATCGGCGCCGCGAAGGCGAGAGCGGTCAGGACCGCCACCGGGACGGCGAAGACCACGAGCGGCGACGCGGCTGCCCCCAGTGCCACGATCACCACGAGGAACAGGACCGACAACAGCGTCGCCCGAAAGCCGATCCACATCAGGTCGCCGGCCAGCAAATCCAGCGCGCCGAGGGGCGTGTTCAACGCCGCGTGGTAGGTCTTGTCCCATTCGATCTTGCCCATGATCGGCCAGGCCGACTCGAAGGCCGCGGCCATCATCGCCTGCGTCACCAGCAGCGCCGGAGCGATGTAGTCGAGGTAGGGCACGCCGCCGGGCAGGCTTCCGTTGCGGTTCACGTACAACCCCAGCCCGATGCCTATGGCCACGAGATAGAGGAACGGCTGCGAGAGCCCGGCCACGATGTAGTTGGTCCAGCCACGCCTGAAGACGAGCAGGTCGTGCTCGAGGACTCTCAACGAGCGCCTCGAGGCGATTGCGCCGGGCCGCCCCGCCAGGCGCAGGCCGACGACCGCCATCACTCCACCAGGCTGCGGCCGGTGAGACGGAGGAAGACGTCTTCGAGCGTGGCCCGGCGCACGAGGACGCTGGCCGGGCGGAGGCCGCGCTCGTATGCGGTCGCCGCCGCGGCTTCCCCGTCTGCCGTGTAGACGAGGACGCGATCGGGAAGCTGCTCGATCCGCTCGGCCAGGCCTTCGAGCCGGCCGTCGAGGTGAGCCGAATCATCGGTCTCGTCTTCGCCACGGCGGAAGCGCAGTTCCAGCACCTCGCGAGTGACGTAGCGGTCGATCAACTGGCGTGGCGAGCCTTCGGCCACGATCCGGGCCCGGTCCATGACCACGAGGCGATCGCACAGCTGCTCCGCCTCGTCCATGTAGTGGGTGGTGAGGCAGAGCGTCACGCCCTTCTGTTTGAGGCGGTACAGCCGATCCCAGAGAAGGTGGCGGGCCTGCGGATCGAGCCCGGTGGTCGGCTCGTCGAGGAGCAGCAGCGACGGCTCGTTGATGAGCGACCGGGCGATGACGAGGCGGCGCTTCATACCGCCCGACAATGGCTCCACCTTGTCGTCCGACCGCTCCGTCAGCTGGACGAAATCGAGCAGCTCCTTCGCCCGCCGGCGCGATTCCGCCCAGGACAGGTCGAAGTAGCGGCCGTAGATCAGCAGGTTCTCGAGGACGCTCAACTCGTTGTCGAGGGTGTCCGCCTGGGGCACCACGCCGAGCCGCGCCCGGATATTCGCGCCGTGGTGTGCCGGGTCGAGCCCGAAGACGGTCAGCTTCCCCGCGGTGACCGGCGAGACGGTGCCGATCATCCGCATCGTCGAGGTCTTGCCCGCCCCGTTGGGGCCCAGGAAGCCGAACGCCTCACCCTGGGCCACGTCAAAGTCGACGCCGTCCACGGCGGTGAATGAGCCGAAGCGCTTCGTCAGACCTCGGGCGTGTATGAGGGGCGTGGCAACGGGCGAGTTCTCGGTCACTCATCGATGGTAACGCCGGGGTGCGATGAAACGCCGGGCGCGCCGTGCTGGACGGAACGGCGGCCGGGTCCGCCGCGGATCCTCCCAAAACGATACGCGAGGGGTCCTGGGACGACCTGGGAGTGGCCCGAAGGCCCTCCGCCGCGCTTATGATCCGTGAGTACCAGCACAGGTGAGGCGTGGAAAAGTTCTGGGTCTGCCAAAACTGCAAGTCGCTGAACCGCGCCGGCTCCAGCAAGTGCTACAGCTGCCGTACCAAGTTCGGCAGCCCCGCCCCGGAGCCGGCCGCCGTCTCCAGGAACGCCCCGGCGGAGACGCCCCTTTCTCATGGACCGATCCCCGATTTCGGAGCCGCCGCGGCCCAGGCGCCCCAGTACGCTCGGCTGGCGGCACTGACACCGGCCGCGACTGCCGCGGGAGCGGTCACGACGGCACCTAGCCGGTCGTCAGGCTTCTCCAATCCGATCGACGCCGTCAAGCGCCGCATCGCCAGGTCGCTGAGCATGCGTCAGTCCGTCTCGGTCACTGCCCTCGGCTATGCGACCGCCGTGCTTCTGGTCCTGCTGCTCGCCATCGGCGCCCTGTGGCTCCTGGCGGTCATGCCGGTCGCCGCCGACCTGCTCCAGCATGCAGATGCGGCGGCCGCGTGGGCGCAGCTTTCCTCGAGCCAGCAGGGATTGGCGGAGTCCCTATCGATCGCCATGCTCGTCGCCGGAGCAGTCACGTGGCTGTGCTTCTCGGTCTTCGTCGGCCTGACGACCCACAACGCCACCGGGCTCGGCGCGGACCAGCCGCTTCTGTCGCCGTCCAACGCCGCAGGCTGCTGGGGCCACTTGCTGTTCACCCAGGCTCGCGTCGCCGTTAGTTTGATCGTGCCGGTCGCCCTGGTACGGCAGGGCTACGTCATCCCGGGTCTGCTGGCCGGGATCGTGGCGGTCGAGATCGCCCATCACCACCTCGACGACCAGTCATCGTGGCTGAGCCGGCCCTCCCGGCATCTGCCCGATCTGTACATCAAGCTCGGCGTCCAGGGCTCGATCTCGTCGCGACTCGCATCGCTCTGGTCGGCCTGCTTCCACATGGCCAACGCAATGGCGATACTCGTGGCCGCACTCCCGGTGCTGGCCCTGACCGCTTTCGCGATCGCGGCGTTGACCGGACACAGGGACCTCGTCACCTGGCAATCGTCGGGATTCGGTGCGTGGCAGCTAGCCACGGCCTTGCTCGTGGGCAACCTCGTCGGTTGGACCGCAGCCGCCGTCGCACTTCTCATTCCGCTCACGATGGGCCTGGTGAGACGCCAGAGGGTGCGGCGGACTCTGGTCCGGGTCGGCCGGGCAAGGTCCTGGGTGGCTCGGCCGGGCGAGGGCGGGTACGCCCCCGGCCCAAAGCCCCAGCCGACTCGCTATGACGACGGCGATGATGAGGACAGGATCGTCGAACGGCTGCCCCGGTTCCCGACGAGTCCCGCCGCGGACCCGGGCGACGGCGGTCCCGGCTTCGGCAACACGCCATGGGAAGACCCCAGGCTCGGCAGCCCCGGATTCGGCAGCCCGAACGCGGGCAACTCCGGCTTCGGTGACCCCGGCTTCGGCGGCGGCTTCGGCGGCCCGAGGCCGGGCGGGGCCGGATTCGGGGATCCGCGCGGCAGAGGCCCCGATCAGGCCTCCTTGAACTCGCCTTCTACGACCTCTTCGTTCCCCTGGTCCGTGGAGCCGCCCTCCGACCCGGACTGACCACCGTCCCCGGCTTCGGGACCGCCCGCAGCCGGACCGGTCGGGCCGGCCGCCTGGTAGGCCGCCGTGCTCACCTTCTGGAGCTGCTCGACCAGCGCCTCGAAGCTCGACTTGACCGCGGCCAGGTCGCTGCCCTTGAGTGCCGTTCGAACGGCCTCGATGCGGCGCTCGGTCTCGGCCCGGTCCTCCGGCGACACCTTGTCGCCGAGGTCGCGCAGGGTTCGCTCGCCCTGGTAGGCCAGGGCGTCGGCCTGGTTCCGGGTCTCGACCTCTTCCTTGCGCTTGCGATCCTCGTCCGCGTGGGTGGCCGCCTCGGTGACCATCCGGTCCACGTCGGTCTTTGAGAGCATCGAGCTGGCCGTAATCCGCACCTGCTGCTCGCGGCTGGTGGCGCGGTCCTTGGCCTTCACGTCCAGGATGCCGTTCGCGTCGATGTCGAAGGTGACCTCGATCTGGGGTACGCCCCGCGGTGCCGGCGGGATGCCGTCGAGGATGAACTTGCCGAGCGTCTTGTTGTCGCCGGCGAAGTCCCGCTCGCCCTGGAGGACGTGGACCTCGACCTGCGTCTGGTTGTCCGACGCGGTCGAGAAGACCTGGCTCTTGCTCGTGGGGATGGTGGTGTTGCGATCGATCAGCCGGGTCATGACACCGCCCATCGTCTCGATCCCGAGGGACAGCGGAGTCACGTCCAGCAGCAGGATGTCCTTGACGTCGCCGGCAAGGACGCCGGCCTGGATGGCGGCGCCGATCGCCACGACCTCGTCCGGGTTCACGCCCCGGTGAGGCTCCTTGCCGCCGAACATCTGCTTGACCGCCTCGGTCACGGCGGGCATGCGCGTCTGGCCGCCCACGAGGACGACCTCGTCGATCTCGGACGGCTTGAGGCCGGCGTCCCGGAGCGCCTGCGAGACCGGACCGCGCGTCTTGTCGATCAGGTCGGCCGTCAGGTCCTCCAGCTTGGCCCGGCTGAGGTTCATGACCAGGTGCTTGGGATTGCCCTCGTGGGCGGTCATGTACGGCAGGTTGATCTCGGTGGTCGTGGTCGTGGAGAGCTCGATCTTGGCCTTCTCGGCCGCTTCCTTGAGCCGCTGGAGAGCCTGCGGATCGTTGCGCAGATCGATGCCCTCGTCGCGCTTGAACTCGGCCAGTAGCCATTCGATGACGCGCTGGTCGAAGTCGTCGCCGCCAAGGTGGGTGTCCCCGTTGGTCGCCTTCACTTCGAAGACGCCCTCGCCCAACTCCAGGATCGAGATGTCGAAGGTGCCGCCGCCGAGGTCGTAGACGGCGATCTTCTCGTCGTGCTTCTTGTCCAGGCCGTAGGCAAGGGCCGAGGCGGTGGGCTCGTTGATGATTCGCTTGACGTCCAGGCCGGCGATGCGCCCGGCGTCCTTGGTCGCCTGGCGCTGGGTGTCGTCGAAGTACGCCGGGACGGTGATGACCGCCTCGGTGACCTTCTCGCCCAGGTAAGCCTCGGCGTCCGCCTTGAGCTTCTGCAGGATCATTGCGCTGATCTCGGGCGGGGTGTACGTCTTGCCGTCGGCGAGGACGACCTTGATCCCGTCGCTGTGCGCGTCTCGCTCGACCTTGTATGGAACGAGGGGCAGGGAGTGCGCCACCTCCGGATCGTCGAACCGGCGGCCCATGAAGCGCTTGATCGAGTAGACGGTGTTGCCGGGGTTGGTGACGGCCTGGCGCTTGGCCAGCTGGCCGACGAGCCGATCGCCGGTCTTCGTGAAAGCGACGACCGAAGGGACCGTCCGACCTCCCTCCGCGGACGGGATGACGGTCGGCTCGCCGCCCTCCATCACCGCCACGACGGAGTTCGTCGTGCCAAGGTCTATGCCGATGATCTTGCCCATCTGGTCAGTGCTCCTCGTTTGATCGATTCAGCGTCAGTTGGTGTGTGAAGTGGTGTCGCCCGCGGCCGCGCTGCCGCCGGCAACCGCGACCAGTGCCGGCCGCAGGACTCTGTCTCGGACCCTGTAGCCGCGCTGGACCTCGGCGACGATCTCTCCGTCGGGCCTCCCGGTTCCCGGGATGCTCGCGATCGCCTCGTGCTCACGCGGGTCGAAGGTCCGGCCGACCGCCTCGATTGGCGTCACGCCTTCGCTCTCGAGGAGCGCCCGCAGCTTGCGATCGAGCAGGACGACCCCCTCGATCCAGCTCACTCCCTTCAGGTCCGGCGGCATGGCCTCCAGGGCCCGATCGAAGTCGTCGGCAACCGCAAGCAGCTTGCGCAGCAGCAGCTCGCCGGCCAGCCCGAGCTCGCGCTCGCGATCCTCGGACGTCCGTCTCTTGAAGTTGGCGAAGTCGGCGGCCGTCCGCTGGAGCGACGCCAGGTGTTCGGCGGCGAGGGCCTTGGCCGCCTGGAGCTGCGCTCCAAGCTCCTCGACGGTCGGCTCCGGAGCCTCGGGCCCGCCGTCCGACGGGCGGCCCGGCCAGTCGCCGGCGGCGCCGCGGTGATGTGTTCGCAAGTGGGTGGGTCTATCAGGCATACAGATGCTCCACCAATTCGTTCATGAGCCCCGAGACGAAGTCCACGGAGGCGATCGCCTGGGCATACGGCATGCGGGTGGGCCCGAGAACGCCGACCACGCCGATGGCGTGGCCGATCCGACCGTACGGCGCAAGGACGAGCGAGACGTCCTGCATCTCGGGCGGCCTGTTCTCGTGGCCGATCAAGATCTGGATGCTTCCGGCCCGGGCCACACTCTCCACCAGAGAGCCTAGGTATGCCCGGTTTTCCAGGGCGGCGAACACGGCCCGAACCTTGTCGCTCTTGTCGAACTCCGGGGCGGCCATCACGTTGAGCAGCCCATCGCTGAAGAGATCGTCTATGAGGGCCGCGTCGAATTCGCGCATCGTCCTGACGAGGGTGTCGCCGATGCGGCGCAGCAGGTCCAGATCGTCCGACGATTCCTCGCCGGCCGGCAGGTCGGTCAGGGCGGCGCCGATCTCGTCGGCGGTGCGATCGACCGCGAGCACGTTCAGAAGTGCGGCCACGCGGTCCAACTGATCCTGGTCCGTGGCGGCCGGGAGGTTCTGGAGTGTCTGCTTCATGGTGCCTTCGCGGAAGAGGACCACCAGCAGCGCGCGGTCCTGGACCGCAACCAGATCCACGCGCCGGACGCGAGCGGCCCGAGGCTTGGCTGTGGTGGCCAGACCGGCCGTGCCTGTGTTGGCAGCCAACGTCGAGGCCGCGAGGCGGAACCAGTGCTCGCTGGCGAACTCGACCTGGCCGAATTGATGGCGAATCATGCGCTGCTCGACCGCTGGCAGGGACCGCTCACCCGCGAGGACCTGGACGTAGTAGCGGTAACCGGCATCCGTCGGCACCCGTCCGGCCGAGGTATGGGGATGCGTCAGCAGCCCCAGCGCCTCGAGGTCCGACAGGATGTTGCGGACCGTGGCGCTGCTCACGCCCAGCGGGTAGTGCTCCACGAGCGAGCCCGAACTGACGGGTGTGGCCGAGGTCACGTATTCGTCGATGACGGCTCTCAGGATCGCGTCCGATCGCGTGTCCAGCGAGCCGATGGTACGGCGTGGTCGTCGCGCCATGTCTGACTCCCCTTCCCCACCGGGGGGACGGCCGCGGCTTCGAGCGGCGGCAGGCGCGGCTTCTGCCTCGGGGGCCTGAAGGTCCGCGGCCGGCTGCCGATCCCCGTTTCGGCCTGGCTCCGGCGGTGGTTAGCACTCTCACCGTGCGAGTGCTAACCGGCTGTGGCCGATGGTAGCAGTCTCGTTGGGAGAGTGTCAACGGCCCCTATCCGCAGACTGCGGCGTCCTTGCAGGCCTGGACCAGAGCCGCCTGGAGGGCCCCGACGTCCGGCTTCGCGACGAAGGCCGCCACGGCCGTCTCGAAGGCGCCCTTCCAACTCGGAGCCGCGGCGACGGCGTGCTCGAGGCTCGGAACGATGGCGTCGATCCTCCATTCGCTCATGGCCCACTTCTGATAGGCGCTGTACTGCCTGACACCTTCGGCCGGGTTGCCTGCGTCGGTGTTGGCCGGGATCGAGCCCTCGTACGGGTTGAACAGATCCTGAGCAGAAGCCGATCCCAGGAAGGTAAGGAAGCTCCTGGCGGCGTCCTTGTGGGGGGCCTTGGCAGGCAGCCCGAAGGAGTCGGCATAAGCGTCGTAGATCTTGTCCGTGCCGGGGACGGCCGCCCAACCGTAGTCGGCGAAGGTCTTGCCGTCGAACTCACCGGCCGCCGAATCGCTCATGATCGTCATCGCGGCCCTCGGCTGGGCGCTGCCGCCGGTCGGGATGAGATAGTCGACCGCCTGGTCCCAGCTGAGGGATGAATGATCGGCGTTGACGTAGGTCAGGACCTTCTGGTAGGTGGTCAGGGCGGCCTTGACGTCGGGGCCGGACCAATCGGTGCTGCCGGTCCAGAGACCCGCGTACCTGCCCGCTCCGAGGGTGCCAATGAGGATCGTCTCGAGGATCTGACCGTTGGCCCAGATGCCCCTGTCGCCGACGGCGAGCGCGGTGATCCCCTTGGCCTTGAGGGCATCCGCGACCGTGACGAACTGGTCCCACGTGGCCGGCGGGGTCAGGTTGTTGGCCGAGAAGACGCTCTTGTTGAACCAGAGGAGATTGGCCCGGTGAATGCTCACCGGAACGCTGTAGTAGTGGACTTTGCCCGAGGAATCCTTGGCGCTGACGATGTCGAGAACGCCTTGCGGGAACTGGGTCGTCCAGCCGTTGGCCGAGTAAAGGTCGTCCAGGTTGTCCATATAGCCGGGCATGACATAGGTGTCGAGCAGCTCATGGCCCATCACCGTCTGAAATGTGTCGGGCGGAACGCCGTTCAGAACGCGGTTCTGGAGTGCGGCTTGCGCGACCGCGCCGGCGCCGTCGGCGATGGCGCTGTTCGTGACCTGGATCGACGGATTGCCTTTGCTGAACTGCTCGATGACGGCGTTGAAGCCGGTCGCCTCGTCACCGGTCGTCCACCAGGAGACGACCTCGACCTTTGTGACAGAAGCGCTGCACGCGGTGGCAACGATTGCCAGGGCGGAAATCAAGCCGAGTATCCGCCGAGACGGAACCTTCACGGATAGCACCTCACTCGCGACGGTGTGCCGGGAGGCCGGGCTCCCTGAGGGCCTGCAGATCCGCCAGCCAACCGAGAGCGCCATCGTACTGCCCGGGTTGCGTTGCCGCCGTGCGGCAGCCGCTGTATCTGGAGGTTCCCGCGACCGCCATCTTCGCGGCCCGGCCGTGCCGAGCTCGCTAGACGAGGCGCGAGAACAGCTCGTTGCCGAGCAGCCGGCCCCGGGTCGTGAGCCGGATTCTCGTCTCGCCGTCCAGATCGACCGACTCGACCAGGCCGGCCGATTCGGCCCAGGAGCGGACCTCCGCCAGCGGCGGCTCGGATGCCTCGGCTTCGGCAATGCCCCGGTCCAGGCGGAGCGCCAGGATGACCCGCTCGGCCGCCGCGACTTGCGGGTCCAGCACCTCGCTGCCGCCGGGCGGGAGAGCCGCCCCCGTCGCCATCCGGTCCGGTAGGGCACCGTGCGCGGCACGATCCGGCAACAGCGCGGCGAGATATGGCTCCATCGCGGCGGCGTTCCAGCGACGCGTGACTCCGTCGAACGCGTGGGCGCCCGGCCCGGCCGCCTCGTACGGTTCGCGCTGCCAGTAGGCCAGGTTGTGGCGGCTTTCGTGACCGGGCCGGGCCCAGTTGGAGATCTCGTAGCCGCGCCAGCCGTCGGCCGCCAGCAGGTCCGTCGCCAGCCGGTACTCGTCGGCCGCGCGATCCTCGTCCTGGTCGAGGCGGGCTCGTTCACGCCACCGCCGCGCGCCGGGCGGCGTCGGCAGGTGGTCGCCTCCGCTTCCGGTGATCCCCTCCTCGTCCGGGTCGTCGAGGGTCAGGGCGTAGAGCGAGAGGTGGTCCGGGCCGAGGGCAAGGGCCGCCCGGAGCGTCTCCTCCCAGGCCGCCGCCGACTGACCGGGTATGTCGTAGAGGAGGTCCAGGTTGATCGAGCCGATGCCTGCGCCTCGAGCCTCCGCCACGGCCGCGACCACGTCCGCCGGGGAGTGGCGCCGGCCGATGCGCCTCAGCTCGCTCGCGTCCATGCTCTGCGCCCCGAACGAGATCCGCGTCACGCCGGCGCCGGCGAAGGCCGCCGCATCGCCGCGCTCGTCCGGCCCAGGGTTGGCCTCGATGGTAACTTCCGCGTTCGGGGCCACGCCGAAACGCGTCCGAACCGTCGCCATCAGCCGCGACAGCCACTCCCCGGGGACGAGCGACGGCGTTCCGCCGCCGAAGTAGACGCTTCGCAGCGGCTCTCGGGCTCCGCCGTCGACGGGCCGGCCGAACCCCTCGTCCAGGGCATCGGCCCGCAGCTCCAACTCCCGCCGAACGGCCTCGTACAGCTGCCCGGTACGAGCCCGCGGACCGCGCGCGTAGCCGCCCGCATAGACGACGAAATCGCAATAGGGGCAGCGGGCCACGCAGAACGGCAGGTGGACGTACAGGGCAACGGGCGGCTGCGGCGCACTCACCCGCAGAGAGTAGTCCGGGCGGCCGGCCCGCACCCGCGACACCGAGGTTGGGCGGGGCCGCGCCCGCAGAGAGGGACCGCCTCAAAGCCTAGCGGGAGCGCCGCCCGGCCTGGGACGTGACGGCGCGGCTCGTGGCACGCGCCCATCTCATCAGGCCGCCGGAATGCCGCACCGGCTGCGCGCCGCGACCGGCCCGGGTAGTGAAGCCCGCCTGTCCGGGCGCCTCGCCGAAGTCGCGAGGCTCCGCACCGCGACCCGGGCTGAGCGGCCGGCGCGCGTCCTGCCAGCCTTCCGGCAACCCCGCCCGACGTTCCAGGTCCTCGGGCTCGAGGCCCAACAGTGGAACCTGCCCGGCGTGGCCCGTGCACACGAAGACGGCGAAGGACGTGACGGTATGACCGATGATCGCGGCGCCGATGCCGCCGCTCGCCAGGGTGGCCCAGCCGAAGACCAGGCCCATCGCGCCCGCGAGCAGGATCGGGTAGAGATTGTGGCCGGGCGCCGCCAGCCTCGTCGCGAGCACGTAGACGATGGTAGCCACGAAGATGGCCACTCCGTCCGGCAGGCCGACCGCCAGCAACGCTCCGAGAAGCGCTCCTCGGAAGGTCGCCTCGTCGATGACGGCTGTGGCGATCGAGTTGATCGCGGCTCCCGGGTAGGCGCGGGCCGGGGGCAGTCTGAGGTAGCCGTATCGGAGCCAGGCGAATGCCGCAGCCTGGAGGAGACCCGGCAGAGCGATGATCGCGCCGTATACGAGCACCTCCGTTCGATGTCCGATGAGCAGGAGCAGGACATCGTGAGGGGCCGGATGGACGACGTAGATCGCGGCCAGCAGGGCCAGGCCGATGGCATACCAGGAGAGTCGCGTCAGGGCGTCGATGCGCCGTTTGCCCGGCTCGTCGTATTCGGCTGCCCCGAACCGGCTCGCTTCGAGGCGCAAGAAGAGCAGCAGCATGAAGAAACCGCTGGCGACCAGGACTCGGACGGTTTCTGCGTTCATACCTCGTCCATGCGAAGTACCGCCAGGAATGCCTCCTGCGGTATTTCGACGGATCCGACCCGCTTCATGCGCTGCTTGCCCTCTTTCTGTTTTTCCAGCAGCTTGCGCTTGCGGGTGATGTCGCCGCCGTAGCACTTAGCCAGGACGTTCTTGCGCATCGCCGCGACGCTCTCGCGGGCGATGACGTTCGAGCCGATCGCGGCCTGGATGGCGATCTCGAACATCTGACGCGGTATCAGACCCCGCAGCCGATGAACGAGTTCCCGGCCGATCGCCTGGGCCCGGTCGCGATGCACGATCACCGACAGCGCATCGACGGGGTCGCCGGCGACGAGAACGTCCACCTTGACCAGGTTGGCGGCTCTATAGCCGGCCTCCTCGTAATCCATCGAGGCGTAGCCCTGGGTCCGGCTCTTGAGCTGGTCGTAGAAGTCCACGATGACCTCGCCGAGCGGCAGCTCGAAGGTGAGCAGCACCCGCTGCGGGTCGAGGTACTCCATCCCCAGGAAGCTCCCCCGCCTGTTCGTCGCCAGCTCCATGAGAGTCCCGATGAAGTTGGAGGGAGCCACGACGCTCAGCTTGACCCACGGCTCCTGGATCTCTTCGATCTCACCCGCATTGGGCATCTTCGACGGGTTGTCGACCGTGACCACGCCGCCGCTATTGATGAGGACGACGCGGTACTCGACCGAGGGCGCCGAGGCAATCAGCTCCTGGCCGAACTCGCGCTCCAGCCGCTCCTGGACGATCTCCATGTGGAGCAGGCCAAGGAAGCCGCAGCGGAAGCCGAAGCCGAGCGCGACGGAGCTCTCCGGCTCGAAGCTGAAGCTGGCGTCGTTGAGGTGGAGCTTCTCCATCGCCTCGCGCAGGACGGGGTAGTCGACGCCCTGGACGGGGTAGATGCCGGCGAAGACGAGGCTCTTGGCGGGCTGGTAGCCGGGAAGCGCGTGCGCCGCCGGGTGCGCAACGGTCGTGACCGTGTCGCCCACCTGGGCCTCGCGCACGCTCTTGAGCCCCGTCGCGACGTAGCCCACGTCTCCGGCGTGGAGCTCTCCCACCGGCACGAGCTGCGGCCGGAAGAAGCCCAGCTCGAGCAGCTCCGCCTCGGCGCTGGAGCCCATCAACCGGATGACGTCGTGCTGGTGGATCGTGCCCTGGGCGAGGCGGACGTAGACGACCACGCCCTTGTAGGCGTCGTAGTGCGAGTCGAAGATCAGGCCCTGGAGCGGCGCTTCCGGGTCGCCCTTGGGCGGCGGAATACGGGCGACGATGGCCTCGAGGATTTCGGGCACGCCCGTGCCGTCCTTGGCGGACGCCAGAATCACTTCCTCGCGAGGGATCGCCAGGACGCTCTCGAGCTCATCGATGACCACGTCCGGCTGGGCCGACGGCAGGTCGATCTTGTTGATGACCGGGATGATCGTCAGGTTCTGGCGCAAGGCCAGGTGGACGTTCGCCAGCGTCTGAGCCTCGATCCCCTGGGTCGCGTCGACGACGAGGATGGCGCCCTCGCAGGCCTGCAGGCTGCGGCTGACCTCGTAGCTGAAATCGACGTGACCGGGCGTGTCGATCAGGTTCAGGCCGTAGACCAGGCCGTCGGCGGCTGTGTATTCGAGCCGGACCGCCCGCGCCTTGATGGTGATGCCGTGCTCGCGCTCGAGGTCCATCGAGTCCAGGACCTGGCTCTGCATCTGGCGCCCCTCGATCGTGTGCGTCAGCTCGAGGAGCCGGTCGGCCAGAGTCGATTTGCCGTGGTCGATATGGGCAATGATCGAGAAGTTGCGCAGGCGCGATTGGGGGATCGTCACGGGCTGGAGTGTAGCCGGTCAGAAGATCACTCTCGCAGCGGCGCTCGGGCGCCATCTGATGACGTCGGCACAACTCTTAGGTCGTGGGAGAGGGCTGGGGCCGGCACTCCGGGTCACCGAGCATCCGCTGCGTGGCCGCCTGTTCGGCGGGCAGCCACACGCCGTAGAAGTCCACGTCGCGGCGCAGCTTCGACCAGTGCTTGTCGTAGCAGCTCAAGAGGCGCGCCGGGGAGTTCCAGGGCAGCAGGGAGGGATCGCCGGAGCTCAGCCAGGCAAAGACGTAGAGAAGCTTCGGCGTGGCATTCGGAGGGACGGACCCGATCGGCCAGTCGGGGTCGGGCGGGCTCCACGAGTCGCGATGGAAGAGCTTCATACCGTAGGTCGCTTCGGCGAAGCTCGCGCCCTGGTACGTGTCGGAAGGGAAGGCGATCTGGTAGATCCAGGTGGCGGCCCCTTCGTTCAGGGCTCCTGGCGGCGCACCGTTGTTGACGCAGTCGAACGCGTGGAACGACTCATGGATCAGCAAGTTGCGAGTGTCCAGCGCCGTGAGATTGTCGTACGAATCCGGCGCAAGGTAGATCGAGTTGCACTCGGCATGGGAGATGCTGCCAGAGAAGAAGATGGGCGTGTAGCTCCAGACCTCGGCGTAGAACCCAAGACGGTCGTTGGCAAGCACTTCCCGCATCGCCGCAAGCAGCTTGGAGCGCCGGGCGGCCGTGTCGTCCATGTCGAGGACTACCTCGGCGAGGGCGTCGCGATCGGCTTTCGTCAGCCCAGCAACCGCAGCATTGAGGTCGGCGATCGACAGAGGCTCGGCCCAGCTTCGGATCCCATCCCGGTCAGACCCGGCTATGAGATTCCTCAGGGTCGCCGCCCGAGAGATCGGGCTCGCTGGAGCGGGTGTCGGAGGGGCGAGGCTCTCGGTTGGGCTGTGGGTTGGGCTCGGCAGGACGCTACCAGGGCTTGGCGACCGTGACCCGGCGCAAGACGCAGCAACCAGCAGGAACGCTGCCGCCAAGCCAACGGCCCGCAGTGCGTGAAGACCGCGCGCAGGAAGGTGCGGCTCGATCGACGGATCCATCGTCCCCTCGTCCGTCTGCCCCAGCGCCGGCGGCCACAGTGTTGGTCGAACCGTCCACGACGTGCCCGCGGGGCACCGGTGAAACCACCGGATCAGTACTGGACGATCCTCGGAAGCTTCTTGGCCTGCTCGATCCAGCCCGCGACCATCTCCTGGGTGGGCAGATGGCGCACGAGGTTGCGAGCCGCGTTGGCCTCCGCCAGCGTTTCCGTCAGGTTCGCGGCGTTGCGCTGGGCCAGCTCCGGCACCGTGTCTACGCCGGCGACCTCGAGCAGGTCGGAATATTCCGAGCCGACGCCGTTGATCCGGTAGAGGTCGACGCGGTTGACCCACTTAAGAATCAGGGTGTGGCCGATACCCGATGCCGCCTCGAGTTCCTCGCGGCCTGTGGGGCTGGCACCTCGTGCCAGGAGGTCGTCTGTCGTCTTGACGCCGACCGCTTCCAGCTGCCCGGCATGTACGGGGCCGATGCCCTCGACGTCGATGATGTTCACGGGATCCTCCAGGTGGGGACGTGTCGCGATGTGCCCGGCGATTATGGAGCCGCCGGGCGCCGGGTGACAGTCCCGCTTTCGGCCGCTGCGGGTGACGTAGGCTGCTTGGTGGATTGAGGCTCACATCCGCCTGCGCGCCTGCGCACGACTCTGCTACCATCAACCGTCGCGTCAGTCGGTCCAGTTTCGGCTGCCTGTCGCCTTCCTTCTGCAGCACAGAGGTCTTCGAACTTGGCCAAGACGCCCCGAGGCTGGACCGGCGCCCGCACGCCGTCAGCGATCAAGCGGGTCCGCCAGGCAGAGCGCCGGCGGGCCATCAATCAACCGCGCAAGAGCGCGGCGAAGACATACGCCGCCAACGCGGTCAGGGTCGCCACCGGCACCGCCGAAGGCGATGCCGCCACGGCGTTGGCCGAGGCCATGAGCGCGCTCGACAAGGCCGCGAAGGTTGGGGCGATCCACCCCAACAACGCCGCCCGCCGCAAGTCGCGCCTGGCCATCAAGATGAACGCCCTGGCCGAAGGCGCCGCCGTCCAGACGACCTCGCGCGCGACGAAGACGACCGGCACCGCCGCCGCGGTCAAGGCCGCGCGGACTCGCATCGCGACCGCCAAGGCGACCAAGGCAAAGGGCCCGCAGACCGCCGCCGGCAAGGCCAAGGCCGCTCTCTCGAAGACGGCTCGCGCGGAGGCCGCTCCGGCCGCCGAGGCTCCGAAGGCCGTCGCCAAGGCTCCGGCAAAGGCCCCCGCCAAGGCCGAGAAGCCCGCGCCGAAGGCCGCGGCCAAGGTCGAGAAGCCGGCCGCCAAGGCTCCGGCAAAGGCCCCGGCAAAGGCCCCGGCAAAGGCCCCGGCAAAGGCCGCGGCCAAGGCCGAGAAGCCGGCCGCCAAGGCTCCGGCAAAGGCTCCGGCAAAGGCTCCGGCAAAGGCTCCGGCCAAGGCCGAGAAGCCCGCGCCGAAGGCCGAGAAGAAGCCCAAGCCCTGACCCCTCGTCCATTCGCCATTCTCGGGCCAGGTCTACGGACCTGGCCCGTTTGATTCGGAGGCACGGTGGCAGACCCCCGAGCCCGAGCCCGAGAGCTCGCCCGCGATTCGATTGCCCGCGGCGACGTCACGGGTTGGTTCGAGCGGCTGTCTCCCGGTCGGCGGGTGTGGCTTTCGATTGGCGTTTGTCAAGCCTTCCGTCAGCCAATCTTCACGATTCGTTCCGCGCGGCGCGTCCTCCACCGAACCTCCACTTAGCCTCCATCGGCACTCCACCCCCGTTTCACGGCCGGGGGCGAGATTCGCCTCCTATCGAACCACCGGGCCTTGTTTCCGTGTACGCCGGACGACGCGCGACGGCAGCCTTGAGTCCCCGGTCGGCGCAGCAGGAGAACCAGCGATGAATTCGATCCATCGCGTCGGGGCCACGATCGCGGGCGTTGTCGCCATTCTCACCGTGGCGGGGGCCCTCCTGGTCGAGGGTTACGTGAGCACCCGGGCCGCAGCCGCGCAGGCTACGGCCTCCCAGCTGGCGGCGACGGATGGGCCGACGGATGCGGCCACGGCGACCGCGACCCTCGAACCCCAGACCATCTACATCCAGCCCGTCCCGACTCCGGCCATCGTGACGATCACCCAGACGGCTCCGCCCGTCGTCGTTTCGAAGCCGAAGGTTCCGCCTCCCGTGATCCATGTCGTCGTGACGGCTCCTCCGGGCACCGGCGACGACGGCCCAGGAGACAACTGATGACCGCAATGCAACCCGTCAGACCCCCGGCTCACCCGCCCAAGGCAAGACCCGATGCCCGTCCAATGCAGATGGCCCTCGGCGCCGGCGGAATAGCCGCTCTCTCGGCCCTGGCTGCGGCGATCGTCCTGCCGCCTCGATCGGCCGCGCCGGTCTCGGCCACCCAGAATCAGCAGTCTCAGGCGACCGATTCGCAGCCCAGCCCGACCCCCATCCAGCTGGTCCGCCCGATCAGGTACGTCCAGCTCTCCCCCGGAGAGACGGCACCGCCCGGAGCCACGGTCATCGACGCGTCGGCGCCGACGCCGATTACCGTGATCGTGAACGTCCCTGCCCCGGCCGCACCGAAGGCGGCGGCCCAGACCCCCACCGTCATCAAGACCACCCAGTCCGGCAAGGTCATTCCGTGAGCGTTGCGACCCATGCCGAGGGCCGTGTTTCGAGGCGCATCGGGACGGACCGGCTCGAAACCACGTTCACTCCGATCGAACCGGTCAGCTACACAACCACCGCGATGGGCGGCCGCCTCGCCATCCATCTCGAGGCGCACGGTCGGGCCGACGAGGCCCAACGCGACAGCCGGCGTCTGGTCGCCCGCGTCGATCGGTGGGCCGCGCGGCTTACCCGGCACACGGAAATCTCCGATCTGGCGAAGCTCAACGCCGACCCGAGCTCTTCCGTCGCGGTGGGACCCGTCCTGGCGGCGGCCCTGATGGCCGGCATGCACGCGTCGGACGCCAGCGAAGGCTTCACCGACATAACCCTCCTGGACGCCCGCCTGGCGGCCGAGGGCAAGAGCGACCTGGTTGCCGCGTCGCGCCTGGGCGAGTGGCAGATCGTTCGCCGGCCTCGCGGCGCGGCCGTGATCCGCCGTCCCTTCGGGCTGCGCTTCGACCTTGGTGGCATCGGCAAGGGCTGGATCGCCGACCGGGCCCTGGCCCTCCTGGGCTCGTGGCCGAGCGCCGTGGTGGACGCCGACGGCGACCTGGCCGTCCGTTGCTCGCCCGGCGAATGCTGGGATATCGGCATAGAAGACCCCCGGACCGACGGCGTGAATCTCGCCGTCCTGCGGCTCACCGCGGTGCCCGGCGGAGCCCCGACTCGCTGGGGAGTGGCGACTTCCGGCACGTCGATCCACCGCTGGAACCTCGGCGGGACCGTCAGCCATCACCTGATAGACCCGCGAACCGGCCGGCCGGCTCGGACGGACGTGGTCCAAGCCACCGTCGTGGCCGAGACCGCGCTCCGCGCCGAGGCACTCGCGAAGGCGGCCGTGATAGCCGGCAGCGTCGAGGGTTTCGCGCTTCTGGAGCGCGCCCGCGTCCGCGGCGCCGTGCTCCTCACTACGCGTAACGAGGTCCAGGCGCTGCCGGTCACGCTGCCGCTCCTGGCGGGCTGAGGAAGAAGCGATGAAGCCCGACAACCTGCCATCCACGAAGCAGCGACTGAACGATTGGCCGGCTCCCGTGCCGGGTCACGCCTCTCCGCTGGCGGGCGGCTCTGCCACTCCGCAGACGTCGCCGGCCGGGAGCCCGTCCTCCGCGCGCATATGGGGCCCCTCCGCGCCGCAGGTCTCGCGCCCTGCCACTCATCCCACGTGGCGCCCCTTAACTCCGCTGGCGGGCGCTGCAGCCACTCTGCCGGCGGGCGGCGCAGCCACTTTGCCGGCGGGTCGCGGCCCGGTTTCTCCCCTCGCCACCGGTGCCGCTGCCGCCCCTCGGCCGCAGAGCCGGACCGGCTCCATCTACCGCGGCCTGCCGGTGCCGGTCAAGATCGCCGGCTGGATGGCATTCGCGGTCACCGTCGGCGCCGTGCTGGGCGCCACGGGCCCGACCGCCGTCGAGCGGATCCGCGAAGTCGCGGCAATCCAGCCGGGGCTGCTGGCCTGGTATTCGGTGCGAGCCCTGGGCTTCCTCGCCTACTTCGTGCTGGCCGCGTCGGTGCTGTACGGGCTGTTGCTCTCGACCAAGATCCTCGACACGATCGCCCACCGGCCCGTCAGCTTCGCGCTTCACAAGGACCTGGCGATCGTGGCCCTGATCCTGGCCACGCTGCACGGAGCGCTGCTCGTCTTCGATCAGAGCTTCGACTTCACCCCTCGCTCCGTCATCGTTCCATTCGCTTCACCCTACTCGCCGATCACCGTCGGGATCGGCCAGCTGACTTTCTACGCCTCATTCGTCGTGACGGCGAGCTTCTACGTCCGGCGGCACATCGGCCAGAGGGCCTGGCGGTTGCTCCACTACGTCACCTTCCTGGCCTTCATCGGCGCCACCTTCCACGGCATCGCCTCCGGGTCGGACAGCGGCTCGGGCTGGGCCTTCTGGGTCTACCTGGTGCCGACGACCCTATCCAGCTTCCTGCTCACGTACCGCATCGTCGTATCGATAGCGACTCGCGTCGGTCGTTCCCGGGACAGGCGGGCCCGCATCCCGGCGATGCTCGGACCGGTCCGCGGACCGCTCGATCGTCCCGGCGCAACCCCCGGAGGTTTCTGATGGCGTTTGTGATTGCCGAGCCGTGCATCGACAACATGGATCGGTCGTGCGTCGACGTCTGTCCGGTCGACTGCATCACCTCCGATCCGAGGATCGACCGCAAGCTCTACATCGACCCGGACAACTGCATCGATTGCGGATCGTGCGAGCAGGCGTGTCCCAACCAGGCCATATTCGCGGCCGATCGGCTGCCTGCCGAATGGGCCGGATTCGCGTGGGTGGACGCCACCTGGTACGCAGATCCGTCCGCGGCCCGCGAGGCCATAAGCGCATATCTGCCCGCATCAGCGACCGGGACCGGAGGCTGAATTGAGCGCCCCCGGCGTCGCGGCGCCCACTTCGGCGGTGGGCCCGTGGTATCGCCCATGGGCCGACTCGACTATCGTTGCCACCATGGGATCGAGAATCCTCGTCGCCGACGACGAACCGCACATCCGCGAGGTGGTCCGCGCCTACCTCGAGCGCGAGGGCTACGAGGTCGTGGAAGCCGAGGACGGCGAGACCGCCCTCGAGCATGCCCGCAGCGCGAACCTGGACCTACTGGTGCTCGACGTGATGCTGCCGGGGCGTTCCGGTTTCGACGTGCTGCGGGCACTGCGCGGCGAGGGCTCGAGCGTCGGCGTGCTGATGCTGACCGCCCGCGACGACGTGATCGACCGCGTCGCCGGATTGGAGCTGGGCGCCGACGACTACGTCACCAAGCCGTTCGAACCGCGCGAGGTTGTCGCCCGGGTCGGGGCCATCCTGCGCCGCTTCGGCCGAGTGGCAACCGGCCAGGCCAACGGCTACGCCGCCGAACCCGCGCCTTCGAGGCCGGTCTCGACGTTCTTCGACCTCACGATCGACATGGACGCGCGAGACGTTCTCCGGTCCGGCGCGAGCCTGCCGTTGACCCGAACCGAACTGGACGTCCTAGCGGCCCTGGCCGAGCAGCCGGGCCGGGTCTGGACCCGCGAGCAGATCGGCCGGCGTGTCTTCGGCGAGTCGTTCGACACCTTCGACCGGACCATCGACAGCCACGTGAAGAACCTGCGCGCCAAGCTTGGCTCGCGGCCGAACGGCGGATCGTACGTGGAGACGGTCCGCGGCGTCGGCTATCGAGCCGCTCGCCCCGTCGACCAGGCCTGAGGCCGGGAGGGGGACGTGAGCCTGCGCTGGCGAATCGCCCTCGGGTTCGCCCTCGTCGCGCTGGCCACGGCAGCGGTCATCGCCCTGGCCACACCGCCGATCGTCACCCAGGGCTTCTCAGACATCGACACCGACAACGATCGCGGCGTGCCGGCCTCGACCGCCATCACGAGCCCCGTGAGTAACGACGAGTCGGGCGACAGCGGCGATGGGACAACTGTCGCCGCGACCGCGGCCGCGACCGCCGCCGCAGCCGCCGAGACGCCAGCTGCGGTCGAGACTCCCACGCAGGCGCCGGCGGCCACCTCCACGACCAGCGGTCAGGCCCAGCAGACCACGATCATGCGGCTGATCCTGGCCGCTATCGCCGCCGCCGCGGTGGCTTCGCTGTTCGGTCTGCTCGCAGCCGGACGCCTCGTGCGGCCGCTGACCCGGCTGGAGCAGGCTGCCATCGCGGTCGCACGGGGCGACCTCGGTCGGCGCTCGGGCCTGGCAGACCGCAGTGACGAGTTCGGCCAGCTCGGTCGCACCTTCGATTCGATGGCCGGCCAGCTGCAGGCTGCGGAGGAGACCCGGCGTCGCTTCCTGCAGGACGCCGCCCACGAGCTCAAGACGCCGCTGGCGGTCATCGACGCCACTTCGAGCGCGATACTGGACGGCGTCTACACGCCCGAACGCCGCCATCTCGAGACGATCCGCGACCAGTCTCGCGTCCTCGCCCGCATCGTCGACGACCTGCGCACGATCAGCCTTGCCGAGGGTGGTCACCTGCCGCTCGAACGCCGTCCGCTGGACATTCGAGGCATGCTCGATTCCGTGGTCGCAGGCTTCGAGGCCCGAGCCGCCATCAGCTCCGTGAAGTTGTACGTGGACGCTCCGAAGGGTCTCATCGTGGAGGCGGACCCCGATCGGCTGCGCCAGGTCATGGGCGCGCTCGTGGACAACGCCCTGCGCCACACGCCGGAGAACGGCTCGGTCCGAGTCTCGGCGGCCCCGGCCGCAACCCTCGGAGCCACGGTCGCCGGACGGGCTGGGCCGGCCAGGCCGGTGGTCCGGCTGGCCGTGGAGGACTCGGGTGAGGGGATCCCAGCCGAAGCACTTCCCCGCATCTTCGAGCGTTTCTACCAGGCCGATCCGTCGCGCAGCCGCGGCACGGGAACGAGCGGCCTCGGGCTTTCCATCGTCCGAGCGCTGGCGGAGGCCCACGGGTGGCGGGTCGGAGCGGAGAACCGGGCGGAAGGCGGTGCTCGACTCTGGATCGAATTGCCAGCCGTCCGTCTCGCCTGACGCGGGATGGAGTCGTCACGAACCCCAGGTCTTCGATCGAGCAGCCGTTGGCGGAACGGCATCTCCGCCGTACAATCGGGCCCCGCTGGTCCCGTAGCCGAGAGGAGAGTTCTCATGGGTTGGGGGAAGCCTTCCCCGGGGTTCGACTCACTCGGCTGCAACCCGATGGGCCCGGACGTTCAGTCCGCCAGGGCCAGATACGAGACCGTCGAGCTCGTCGGCCCCCGTCTGAGAGTCTCCGGCGAAGTCTCGCTGGCCAACTTCGTCCGCCTTTCCGACATGATCAACCACAACCGGGGCTACATTCGTCTGAAGGAAGCCCGGCTGTTGCGCCGGAACGGCGAGCCGACCGACCTGATCGTGCCCGAGCTGATGGTCAACCAGGACGAGGTCACCTTCGTCGGCCAGAGCACCGAGGCCGCCTCGCCCGCTCCGGCGGATCGAGAACGCGGGCGACGCCGCGGAGACGGGCGTCGCGGTCGAGTAGGTCCGAGGCGGTTCAACACGGGCGTGCTCCACTCGTCCTATTGAAGAGCCGCCGGCGAAGGGCACGCTTCCGCGGCACGTGCAATCCGGTCAGGTCGCACGCCGTCATAATGTGCAACGCAGGAATCGGGACACGTAAGGCAGGGATATGGCTAGACGACCGGGCTTCTTCGGTGGCTCTCGACGCGACGCACAAGAGAACGACGCCCAACCCGTCGAGTCGCGCAACCAGATGGACGGTGCGGCTTCGGTCGGCTTCGCGGATCCCAACGGCGGGGGCGGAGATCGCTCGAAGACGCCGTCCGCTTTCGATCCGGTCTGGGGAACGCTCGGAGCACCGGCCGCGCCGAGTGAAGATTGGTTTGTCCGGAGCGAGGAGCCCGAGGGGCCTTGCGCCGACGTCGAGATCTTCGGCAACGGCTTTCGGATCTCGGGACGGATCCGAACTCGCCAGTTCGATCGGCTGTCCGGCTGGATCAACATGCAGACCGGGTTCATCGCCGTTCGCGACGCGGTGCTCGTCCGCCCGGGCCAGGCCAATCCGGCCGACCTGGAAGGGCACCGGGGGGCGCTGTGGATCCGGGTCGACCAGATCGTCTTGATGGCCGAACGGTCGGCGGTCAGGCCCGACCGCCGGGGAGCGCCCGTCGTCCAGAAGAGACGGCGCCAGGTATCGATCGTCACGCCGGGCTACGAGTTGCGGGGCTGCATCCACGTCCACGAATACGGATCGATGCTGCAGTTCCTCGAGTCGCCCGACGCGCACTTCCTGCCCTTGACCGACCTCACCGTCCGCTGGCCGTCCGACGCCTCGCTGCTCGTCCGGTACAAGTTCGCCATGGTCAATCGCGAACAGATCGTCACGGTGATCGACGAGACTTCGTCCGTCGCGGCCGAATAGGTCCGAGGCGGTTCTACGGCGTGAACTCCCCGTTGAACCGCCTCGGAATCAAACGGGCCGGCCCCGAAGGACCGGCCCGCTCTTGCGGCGAACGTTACGGCTTTGCGCCGGCCAGTGCCTTGCGGCCGAGGTAGAGAGCCGCGCTGCCGAGCTCTTCCTCGATGCGGAGAAGGCGGTTGTACTTGGCGACCCGCTCAGACCGGGACGGGGCCCCGGTCTTGATCTGACCCGTGCCCATCGCGACCACGAAGTCTGCAATGCTCGTGTCTTCGGTCTCGCCCGAGCGGTGGCTGACCATGGCCGTCCAGCCGGCACGTCGCGCCATCGCGATCGCATCGACGGTTTCGGTCACGGTGCCGATCTGGTTGAGCTTGATGAGGACCGAGTTGGCCGACGACTCGCGGATGCCCCGGGCGATGAAGCTCGGGTTGGTCACGAAGATGTCGTCGCCGACCAGCTGGACCCTGGAGCCGAGGCGCTTGGTGAGCTCGGCCCAACCGGCCCAGTCGTCCTCCGCCAGGCCGTCTTCGAGGGAGATGATCGGATACTTGGTGATCCACTTCTCCCATAGATCGATCAGCTGGCCGGAGTCGAGGGTGCGGCCCTCGCGCTCGAGACGGTACTGGCCGGTCACGTTGCCCGTCCCGGTGCCTTCGACGAGGACCGAGCTCGCGGCCGGGTCGAGGGCGATGGCCACCTCGTCGCCCGGCTTGTAGCCGGCCTTCTCGATGGCTCGGAGGATGACCTCGACCGCGGCTTCGTTCGTAGGTAGAGACGGCGCGAAACCGCCTTCGTCGCCCTGGCCGACCGAGAAGCCCTCGGCGCTCAGAATCGACTTCAGGGCGTGGAAGACTTCGGCGCCGGCTCGCAGCGCGTCTGTGAATGTCGCGACGCCGACCGGGGCAACCATGAACTCCTGGAAGTCCGTGGAGTTCACGGCGTGCTTGCCGCCGTTGAGGATGTTGAAGAATGGGACCGGCACGATGCGCGCGCCCACGCCGCCGAGGTAGCGGTAGAGCGGCATCTCGTAGCTGGCCGCGACCGCGTGCGCGGCCGCAAGGGAGACGCCGAGGATCGCGTTGGCGCCGAGCTTGCCCTTGTTGGGCGTGCCGTCCAGCGCAATCAGGGCGGCGTCGAGGCCGGCCTGGTCGGACGCATCCGTCCCGAGAAGCTCCGGCGCGATGATCTCGCGGACGTTGGAAACGGCCTTGAGGACGCCCTTGCCGCCGTACTTGGACTTGTCGCCGTCGCGCAGCTCGACGGCCTCGTTCAGGCCTGTCGAGGCCCCGGACGGAACGCCGGCCCGCCCGACCGAACCATCCACGAGGACGACGTCGACTTCGATTGTGGGGTTGCCGCGAGAGTCGAGGATCTGGCGGGCCTCGATCAGATCGATTGTTGTCATGGCTGCTCCGTCTACTCCGCGGCCTTGGCCGGCGCTTTGTCCAGGAGGATGGCGACGCCGGGCAGTTCCTTGCCTTCGAGGAACTCCAGCGAGGCGCCGCCACCGGTGGAGATATGGGTCATCTTGTCGGCCAGGCCCTGCTGCTCGACCGCGGCGACGGAGTCGCCTCCGCCGACCACGACCGTCGCACCGGCCTGGGCGCGTCCGGCCAGGAAGCGGGCTATCTCCTTGGTCCCGATCGAGAAGGTCGGGATCTCGAAGACACCGAGGGGGCCGTTCCAGAAGACGGTACGGGCCGGTTCGAGGGCCTTGCGCATCGCCTCCAGGCTCACCTTGCCGACGTCGACGATGTTCCAGGATGCGGGCACCTTGTCGGCCGGGAGGGTCTTGTACTCGCTGCCGCGGGTGACTTCCTTGGCCACGACGACGTCGGTCGGCAGGATGATCTTGGTGCCGTGCTTGGCGGCCGACTCCATGATCGCCCGGGCGTCCTCGACTCGATCCGGCTCGACCAGGCTCTTGCCGACCGGCTTGCCCTGGGCAAGCAGGAAGGTGTTGGCCATGCCGCCGCCGATGACGAGGATGTCGACCTTATCGACCAGGTTTCGGAGGACCTTGATCTTCCCCGAGACCTTGGCCCCGCCGATGATCGCCGCGAAAGGCCGCTCCGGGTTCTCCATGAGCTTGCCGAGGAACTCGATCTCCTTCTCCATCAGCAGGCCCGCGTAGGCCGGCAGGATGTGGGCGATGCCCTCGGTGGAGGCGTGGGCTCGATGAGCCGTCCCGAAGGCGTCGTTGACGTAGACGTCCGCGTAGCTGGCCAGGGCCTTCGCGAACTCCGGATCGTTCTTCTCTTCCTCGGCGTGGAAGCGGAGGTTCTCGAGGAGGATGCACTCGCCCGGCCTGAGGCGCTTGATGGCGTCCTCCGTGCCGACGCCAAGCGCGTCGCCGGTGACCGGGACGGGCATCTTGAGCAGCTGCGATAGCCGCTCGGCGACGGGCCGCAGGCGCATGCTGTCCTGGACCTTGCCGTCGGGGCGGCCGAGGTGGCTGGCCAGGATGACGATGGCACCCTGGGCCAGAAGCGATTTGATCGTCGGCAGGGCGGCCACGATCCGGCTGTCATCCGTGATCTTGCCGTCCTCGAGGGGAACGTTGAAATCGACGCGGACGAAGACGCGCTTACCCGCCGCGTCCAGGTCCCGGATTGTGAGCTTGTTCATCTTGACCTCAGGCAGCTGAGCTCCGGAGTTGTGCTGGTGGTTGTAGCCGGCGACTCACGCCGCCGGCACAGGACGACGGCGCCGCGGGCGCCGTCGTACGACTACAGGCGCTCGGCGATGAACTTGGTCAGGTCGGCAACGCGGCTGCTGTAGCCCCACTCGTTGTCGTACCAGGCCAGGACCTTGACGAAGTTGCCGGTTCCGCCGATGACCATGGTCAGGGCGGAGTCGACGATCGAGGAGCGGGAGTCACCCCTGAAGTCCATCGAGACAAGCGGCTCGTCGGAGACTCCCAGGATGCCCTTGAGGCGACCGACGGCGGCCGCTCGGAAGGCCTCGTTGATGGCCTGGGCGGTGGTCTCGTCGCGGAGCTCGACGGCGAAGTCGACGATGCTCACGGTGGGCGTCGGGACGCGCAGGCTGAAGCCGTCGACCTTGCCCTTGAGCTCGGGAATGACGAGCCCGAGCGCCTTGGCGGCGCCGGTGGTCGTCGGGATCATGTTCAGGCCGGCCGAGCGGGCGCGGCGGGGATCCTTGTGGGCGACGTCGAGGATCTTCTGGTCGTTGGTGTAGCTGTGGATCGTGTTCATCACGCCCTTTTGGATCCCGAAGGTGTCGTTCAGGACCTTGGCGACGGGAGCCAGGCAGTTGGTCGTGCAGCTGGCGTTGCTGATGATCACGTGGTTGGCCGGGTCGTACTTGCCCTCGTTGACGCCGAGGACGATCGTCACGTCCTCGCCCTTCGCGGGTGCGCTGATGAGGACCTTCCTCGCGCCGGCGGTGATGTGAGCGCGAGCCTTGTCGGCCTCGGTGAAGCGGCCCGTCGACTCGATGACGATGTCGACGCCCAGGTCCTTCCACGGCAGCTGGGACGGATCGGTCAGCTGGAAGACCCGGATCGGCCTGCCGTTGACCACGATCGAGTCATCGGTGTGGGTGACGGTGCCGTCGAAGTTGCCGTAGGTGGAGTCGTGGGCGAAAAGAAGAGCGTTCATCGGGACGTCGACGATGTCGTTGACGGCTACGACTTCGAGCTCCGGGGCGCGCTCGAGGATCGCCTTCAGCGACTGCCGGCCGATGCGGCCGAAACCATTGATACCGACACGAACTGCCATGTCTGTTCCTCCAGAAGATCGATGCCGCGCTCGGTCAACCGTTCGCGGTGAGGGGGGTGGCCCGACCGCCGCGCCAGGCCGGGTCGCCGAGACGCGCGATCACGAGTGGGTGGCCGCCTGCCAGGCCGACGTCCGCACCGAGCTCGGCGTGGACGATCTGGACCCGGCTGCGGGGCGTTCTAAAGGCGGTGGCGGCGACTTCGGCCCGAGCCGGACCGAGCAGTCGTTCGCCCTGGGCATCCGCGATCGCGCCGCCGACGACGATCCGGGTGGGGTTCAATGCGTTGACGAAGCCAACGCAGGCGACGGCGAAGGCGCGCCGGCCTCGCTCCATGATGCTCCGGCAGGCCTCGTCGCCCGCGTCCTCGCCCTCCGCGATATCCCGAGCCTCGATGCCATCGACGCCCTTCTGGGCAGCACGCGCGGACAAGAACGGGCTTGAGCCGTCCGCAACGACGGCTCTGGCGATGCCGGCCATTCCGGCTCCACTGACGAACCCTTCCAGGTGACCGACCGCACCACAGGTGCAGATGCCGTCCATGGCGACGGGGGTATGACCCAGCTCGCCGGCGGTCCCATCCGGACCGTGGAAGATGCGGCCTTCGGAGACGATCGCGCCACCCACGCCTGTCGATACAGTCAGGTAGATGAAGTCCGGGCAATCGCGGGCCGCACCGAACGCCATCTCCCCAAGCGCGGCAACGTTCGTGTCCCGCTCCAGGAAGGCCGGCAGGCCGAGCCGCATGCTCATCTCCTCGGCGATCGGCACATCCACGAAGTCTGGGCCCATGTTGGGCGTCTCCAGCACCACCCCACGCCAGGGGTCCAGCGGCCCGGGCGTCGAGATCCCGATGCCGAGCAGGGCATGCTGGACGTCGCTACGAACCTGGCCGCGAACCTTGCGCAGAGCAGCCTCGCAGGCGTCGAGGATCGCGGCCGGGCCGTCGACTATGGGCGTGCGCCCCCGGACCACGGCGAGCCGAGAACCGTCGTCCATGACGACAGCGGCGCGAATGTGCGTCCCGCCCAGGTCAAGGGCGAGAACCGGTCTTGCTGACAGGGGAGAGCCTCGCAACTCTGGATTTGGTGGGGATGCTCGTCAATTCTAGCAAAGGCGATTCAGGCGCCTGCGGGCCGGTCGGCCCGTTCGAGCCGGCTCCTCCGACCGGGACGAGCGTGCCGGCCATCACTCCTCCGGCAGTACGAATCGCGATGGGGGACCCGCGACGACCGAGGTGGATTCGAGAGCCACGAGCGGCGGCGCGACAGGGACCCGCCTGCGGGTAGCCTCGACACGGATCATATCCGGGGCGACCACGGACCGTGGTGTCCCGGCCCCGAAGACGCCGCGACCCCCGCCGTGGCGGGGGTCGCAATGGTCATCGAGTTGAGCAGGTCAGGCGCCGATCCTGAAGACCTTGCCGCCGCAGAACGGGCAGATGCCCTGTGTCGCCGGCTTGCCGTTCTTCATGGTGATCCGCTCGGCGTTCTTGATCTCGACCTTCTTCTTGTCCTTGACGCAATAGCCCTCGGCCATGGTTCCAAGCCTCCAAGTGACGAACGGGGCGGGTCCCCGGACTTTGGTGGTTGCGCCTACTCAGGAAAGCGTACCTGATGGCGATGAATCAAAGGCGGCCGTGTCGATCGATGCAGGCAACTTGCCGACCTCGACCGATCCCGACATGCGCCCAGCGGTCCCTTCCATTGGCCCCCGAAGACTCACGCGGCAGCAGTGGGGCCAAGAGCAAGGATCCGCATTCTGCAATACCTGGTCCCTTTTAGGGGTGCGCAACGCTGGGCACCTGCCGCGAGCATAGACGGCCCCAAAGTTGAGCGTCAAGCGTGGCCGCACGGGGCCCACGAGGCGGAAAGGCCATGGCGAGCCCTCACCGGCTCCGGCCGGGACCGAGAAGAGGCCGCCGGACCCGCTCGGCGAGGGCCCGCCGGTGGATCCCGCCGGGGCGCCGGCCGAGGACCACGGCCCCGGCAACGGTCGCCAGCACGGCCAGAAGGACGGCCACGAGGGCCGCACCGTCGGGCGGTGCCGCCGGCGATGAGGCGATCCGAACAGAGGCGGCCGCGGCCGGAGATAGAGGCGAAGCCGGGGTCCGGGTGGGGGCGTCGCCGGACGAGGCGGCGGTCCCGGGCTCCGCCCCTTGCGTCTCGCCGCGGCCGGCGGGCTCGTCGATGATCGACGCAGGATCCGCTTCGACGACGAGGCCCTCGGCGTCCTGCCGGACGATGCCCGTGACCTCGATCGCGTCGCCCGGCTCGACCGTCGACAGGGCTTCCGCCGCGGACGGACCGCCGACACGAACCTCCCCCGTGCCGTCGTCGATCCTGACGCTGCCGCCCGCCGTCGCCGTCACGAGCCCGGCCACCGTTACCTCCCGGTCCAGGTATTCCGCGAGCGATGCGATGGCGACGCGACCCGGAGTGGTCTCCGGTGACTCGCCGGCATTGCCGGAACCGGCAGCCGAGGAGCCCAGCGAGCGGATGACCGCGGGCCGGACAGTCGGATCCGGTGGATCCGTCGGGATCGGGGCTCGCACCGTTATGTCGGTCGGGCGGCGGAGCCAGAGCCGATAGCCGTCGAGGCGGCCTGTGGCCGTGGCATGCTGCCCGACGATTCCGGTCGCCAGGACCACGTCGCCCCGCGCGACGTCCGAGCGGGAGATGCCGGCCGGCGGGTCCGCCAGGGCGCGGACGGAGTCGAGACCGTCGCCGATCGTGATCGTCAGGCGACCGGCATCGGTCTGGATGGAGTCGACGGTGCCGCGGATCGTGACCAGAGATCCCTCGGTGCGCTCGCCGACGTCCTGCAGATCGACGCGAATCGCCGCCGGCTCCTTGTCGTCCGCGCCCGCCGCCAGCCAGTCGAGCTCCCTGATCTCGAGCTGGCCGTACGGAGCGGCGAGCGTGCCCTCGACCTCGATTGAACGGCCGATCGGCAGTTCGCAACACGGAGCCGGGAGGCGGACGAAGATGCCGCCTGACGAGTCCTGCATGGCGAGGAGATCGTCGACTCCCACGAGGCCGGGCCCGATCGTAACCACGCCTCCGACGTGAACGCGCGTGCCGGGCAGCTGGGCCCGTGCCTCCGCGACCGTCTCCAGGTCGGTCGCCGGCTGGGCGGCTGAGGCCGAGGGCGAGGGCGACGGCGAGGGCGGCGCGGCCGACGATGCCGGCGTCGGCGACGTCGTAGCAGAGGCTGTCGGTGAGGGCGAGGGCTGCGGCGTCGCCGTATCGGTGGCAGTCCACTCAGCGGACGGCACGGCGCTCGCGACCGAGGTCGGGTCCGAGGAGGGGGTCTCGGTGGGCAAGGGAGTCGGTGTACCCATTGCCGTCGGCGCCGATGGCGGCTCCGAGGCGGACGGGTTCGGATCCGCCGTGGGCGTGACGTCGTCCGTGGGGGCTGAGGTAGGGCTCGGCGGCGGCGCGGAGCCCAGCGGCTGGGGGATCGGGTTCGGCTGGACGAACCAGTCGGATCGGTTGTCGTTGGTGTCCTGCGTATTCCCGGCCGCTTCGCCGGGCAGCCGTTCGATGCTCGATTTGGCCGGCGGGGCCGGGGCCGGCGATCCTTCGACATAGGCGTTGGCGGCGGTGCCCCAACCGACCGCGTCGACCACCGTCCCGTCCGAGCGGCGGAGCGCGATTGCTCCCCCATCCGCCGCAAGCCCGCCGGAGTACGTGGCGTCGGCCATAGAGGCGTAGATGCCCGTGGCGTTGGCTACGAGCAGATGGCTCCTCGGAGCGAGCGACAGCGGCGATGCAAAGGCGGCCTTTCGGGTCGTCGTTGCGCCGGAGGCCGTGACGTAGACGATCTCGAGGCCGCCCAGGTCCGCGGCGGCGGATCCCGCGTTGGCGATCTCGACGTACTCATCCGAAGCTGAGGCGCCGCCCGTCATCACTTCCGCGAGCACCAAACCGGACGAGGCCGGCCAGGCGGCGACGGCGGCAGCGAGCCCGGGCGGAATGGCGGCCGCGAGAGACGCGGAAACGACCATGAACGAAACCAGCAGGGCGGAGACCCGGCGCGGAGCAGGCATTCGGCACCTCAGGCGGCCTCTCCGGCGGGAGTGAGCCGCCCCGTTGTACCCCGGGCCGCTTCGCCCGCGCTTATCTGAGGCTTATCGGCGCGCATGCGGCCCTGTGGTGCGAGCCGCCATCGACTACCATTCCGACCGCGGCGATCCTTCGCGGGGTCGCGCTTGCACTCATTCAGATCGACCGTAGGAGACGCCGTGGCCCGCGCCAAGAGGACTGATCGAGCTGAGGCGCGCCGCAAGTACCGCGCCTACCTGCAGGCGCAGGAGGAGGCGGAGGCCGCCGCGGCCGCGGGAGCGCAAAGCCCGGCCGCAGCGCCGGCAGGGTCGGGTGCCCGCACGAGCTTCGTGGCGTCGCCGAAGTCGGCATCCCAGCCGGGCGCCCGCATGGGCTTCCTGGCAGCGGCCAGGGCGGCCGCCCGAACGCCCACCTATCTCGACGATGTCCGCAACATCCGGTCGCTCGTCTTTCGGTCCAATGCGGTCTGGCCGGTGCTGGTCGTCTGTGTCATCGCCGGCTTCTACAGCGCCACGCGCATCGCCAGCAACAACTATGCCGGCGATCCGGTCCTGCCTTTCGTCTTCCAGTTCCTCTTCTACCCCGTGCCGCTCCTCCCGCCGATGCTGGCAGGCTTCCTGGCCCCGCGATCGACTTGGCTGGCCGGCGCGATCGCCGCGTTCATCGCGACGGTGACGCTGGTGGCGGTGCTCGGCGTGACAGCGGTAACGCTGACGGACGCCTCCAACTCGATCGCCGGAGCCACGCCCAGCCCGAGCGCCCACGCCAGCCCGGTCGCGACGGCGCCGGCCGCCTCGGCGACGGCCGCAATATCCTCGCCAGCCGCGAGCGGCACGCCGGCCCCGAGTCCCACACCCGGGGCGACCGCCGCCCCGGCCAAGTCGAGCTCGACCGGGACAACCGACGCGTTCAGCCTGATGCTGGTGCTGCTCGGGCAGTCACTGGCCTTCGGTACGCTGATGGGCGCGCTGTCAGGTTGGTACAAGCGCTTCCTCGCGCTTACATCCGCACCGCGGAACAAGCCGCCGTCTCGACCCAGCAGCGGCCGTTCGCCGCAGCGCCGACCGACGAAGCGCTAGCTCCTCGGTCGACCGGATCGGCGCGGAGGGGCGGCCGGCCTGGGTCGATCCGGCCGGTGACTCGAGCGCTCAGCCGCGGCGCATGCCGCTGTAGCCGAGCACTCTGACGCCCTCCGGCCTGGCCGGGCCACCGGCGGTTTCCGCCACGGCCGGGAGCGGCCTGATGTCGCGCGCCACCACGTTCACGACACTCGACTCGCGCTGCAACATGCCATCCACGTAGAGTAGGGCGTGGCGCCTGACCACTCCCCGAAGTCGCGCCCAGGCGTCCGGCCAGAGCGTGACGTTGACCATGCCCGTCTCATCTTCCAGGGCCAGGAAGACCGTGCCGCGAGCAGTCATGGGGTGCTGGCGGGTGACGACGAGGCCGCCCAGCCTGACCGGCCCGGGTCCGCGATCCGCCAGCGACGCGTTCGTGACGGCACCGAGCCTGTCCAGGGCGGGCCGGAAGAGCGAGACCACTTGCCGGCGGGCGTCCAGCGACAGCACGGCGTAGGAGTCGCCCAGCCGTTCGCGCTCGGTCAGGGCGGGGAGCTCCGGTGCGGGCGTCGGCGGCAGGCGCAGGTCGGCGGGACGCCCGCAGGCGGCCCGCC
>JBEKKR010000011.1:0-93100 GCA_050010635.1 Candidatus Limnocylindrales bacterium | reverse complement strand
GCCAAGACCGGGTCATTTAGAGCATTTGATCCTGCTCGTTTTGCATGCCCACTCCCCTCGTGGCGCATAGGGCATGCGTCCGGGCAATCCGAAGTCAGATGCTCTATCCACTGAGCTACGGGCGCGCGGCGAGGGGCAAACGGCCCTCGGAGCCAGCATCTTAGCCGCTCGGCCCCGGCCGCGCCTATGGCCCCGGCCGGCGCCCCATCCGCACATGTGGCCGGCCGATGGCCTCGCGGCGTCTGCGTGCGAACAACGAGGGGTCACGGCCGTTCGGTAGCGGTCGGGACCCGGCCGCGACAAGAATCCCGATGCCGGCAAAGGACGTCGGCTGTAACCTCTACGTGATCGGGAGGCGGGACCATGGAGGAGCATCGGGGTATGGGCGACTCGCTCAAGATCGGCCTGCCGGCGGCCGCGAAGCCCGCCGGAATCGTGGCCGCTCTCGAGGAGGCCGAGTCCGTGCGCTCGTCGGTTGGTCTGGTCCCACCCGCGCCGGCGGCTCTCGTCGAGGAGCCCGAGGCGCTGGGCGCGCTCAAGCTGGAGGGACCGACGCTGGCGAAGCTCGACGCCATGGTTGCCGACTTCGTCGTCGCCATCACCCAGCTCGAGGTCAGGGATCCGAAGTTCAGGCAGCGGGTCGCAGACATCCAGAAGCTCGGCGACGAGGACATCAAGGTCTCCGCCGAGACTTCCTCCCGCCTCTTGGCCCGGCCGGTCAACACGATCAAGAAGGGTTCGCTATCGAACTCCTCGGCCGTCGGCAGCAACCTGATCCAGCTCCGCCGTCAGATCGATGCGCTCGATCCCGGTCGCCAGGGCGACCTGTTCGGGCCCCGCAAGCTTCTCGGCCTCATCTCGCTGGGCGACAAGCTGCAGGCCTATCTGGCCCGCTACCAGTCCAGCCAGAGCCACCTCAACGCCATCCTGGCCGGCCTCGAGAGCGGCAGGCAAGCCCTGGCCACGGACAACGACGATCTCGCGGAAGAGGAGGCGAACCTCTGGCAGACGATCGAGCGGCTGCGCCAGTACATCTACCTGGCCGGCAAGCTCGACTCCAGCCTGGAGGCTCGGATCGCCAGGGTCGAGGCCAACGATCCGGATCGAGCCCGAATCCTCAAGGAGGACATGCTCTTCTACGTTCGGCAGAAGGTGCAGGACCTCACGTCCCAGCTCGCGGTGAGCGTGCAGGGCTTCCTCGCCATCGACATCATCCGCCGCAACAACTCCGAGCTGATGAGGGGCGTAGGGCGCGCCGCCACGACCACCATCTCGGCTCTCCGCACCGCCGTGATCGTCACTGGGGCGCTCGGCGATCAGAGGCTCGTCCTCGACCAGATCACGGCGCTCAACATGACGACCTCGAACATGATCCAGGGCACCTCGACGATGCTTCGCAACCAGACAACGACGGTCGGCCAACTGGCGGGCGCCCCCGTGATCGACGTCGGTAAGCTCCAGGCAGCCTTCGACAACGTCTACGCCGCGCTGGACGAGCTCGACACTTACAAGCTCAAGACGCTCGACACGATGTCCAGAACGGTCGATGCGATGACGACCCAGATCAGCCGGGCGCAGCCCTATCTAGATCGCGCGAGGGCCCGCGAGGAGGCCGCGGGCGGCAGGGGCGCGGCGGGTCGGAGGTAGAGGCGGCGCCGGCAAGGCCGGCGGGGCGGGAGGCGGGTTCGCGGCAAGAAGCCGGGCGGGCAGGAACGGGCCGAACGGCACGTCGGATCCGGGCTACCTGATCCTAGGTTATATCAGCCGAAATTGAGACAGTCTCGGCTGAGATGAACGCCGAGCCAACCACCGCAACCACCCTGGACGCCGCTCCCGCCGACGAATCGTGCTGCGCGCCGGCCCAGCTTCCGCCCGAACCCCGCCTGGACCTGCCGGCTCCCGAGGTCGGAGCTCCGGTAGCCGTTGCGGCCCTCCTCGCCGACCGGACCAGGGCCGGGATCATGAGCATTCTGGCCGAGGGCCCGCACTGCGTGTGCGAGATGGCCGCGGCCCTGGGCGAGCGTCAGAACAACGTCTCGATGCACCTGGCCCGGCTGCGCGAGGCCGGCCTGGTGCGGGCGGTTCGCCACTCCGGAGACGCGCGCTGGATTTTCTACGAGCGAGACGAGAAGCGTTGCGCCGCGGCGGTCGCGACGCTGGCGGAGCTGCTCCGATGACGGCGATCGCCCTGCCGCGCCTCGGCCGGCGCGTGCCACTCCCCGTCGTCGCGGGCACGGCTGCGGTGGCGTGGCTGGTCGCCTGGATCGTCGAGGCTCCGGCGGCGGACTGGCTGACCTTCACTGTGCTGGGTCTCGAGCACGAGTCTCATTTCGGCGAGGCGGTCGCGTTCCTGCTCGAGGACCTGCCCAAGGTCCTGCTCCTCCTGACCGGCATCGTGACCCTCGTGACGCTGATCCGAGGCTTCTTCCCGCCGGAGCGGGTCCGGCCGCTGCTCGTGGGGAGAGGTCTCCTTCCGGGCTCATTCGCCGCGGCCGGCATTGGCGTTATCACGCCGTTCTGTTCATGCTCGGCGGTGCCGCTCTTCATCGGCTTCGTGGAGGCGGGCGTGCCTCTCGGCGTCACCTTCGCCTTCCTGATCGCCTCGCCGATGGTCAACGAGGTTGCGCTCGTGATGCTGTGGGGCCTCTTTGGGCCCGGGATCGCCCTGGCCTACATGGCGGCGGGGTTGACCGTGGCGATCGCCGGCGGCCTGGTCATCGGCCGGCTCGGGCTGGAGCGCTACGTCGAGGACTACGTCTGGGATCTGCAGGGCCGTCCGAACACCGTCATCGCCGTCCGCCTCACCTGGGCCGATCGCCTCGGTGACGCCTGGTCGTACACCCGGACGTTAGTGCGCAAGCTGCTGCCGTATCTGTTCATCGGAATCGGCATCGGCGCCCTGATCCACGGCTACGCCCCAACCGACCTGGTGGCCTCGCTGGGCGGCCGGTCGAACCCGCTCGCCGTTCCGATTGTCGTGCTGCTGGCCGTCCCGATGTACTCGAACGCGGCCGGCACGATCCCGATCGTTCAGGCACTGCTGGGCAAGGGCCTTCCTCTCGGCACGACCCTCGCATTTATGATGGCCGTCACCGCCATCAGCCTGCCCGAGTTCGTGATCCTGCGACGCGTCATCAAGCTGCCGCTGCTGGCCGTCTTCATCGGCGTCGTCAGCACCGGGATCATCGCCATCGGTTTCCTGTTCAACTTCTTCGTGAGCTGATCGCGGGCGCCCCACCGCGCCAATTACAAGGAGATGCCAATGCGAACGATCGAAGTCCTGGGCTCGGGCTGCCCCAACTGCCGCCGCCTCGAAGCTAACGCCCGCGAGGCAGTGACGATGGCCGGGGTCGAGGCGGAGGTCCGACACGTGACCGATCCGCGCGAGATCGTGGGCCGTGGCGTCATGAGCACGCCGGGCCTGGTGATAGACGGCCGGGTCGTCTCGACCGGCAGGATCCCGTCGGCCGGCGATATCGCCCTGTGGTTGAGCGAGGCCGGCTGAGCTGCGGCCCGGTTACGCGCCGGCGCCCTCGGGCGTCTTTCGGGACCGACGGGCCAACTCTATGAACGGCCGCAGCCGGGCGGCGACCTCTGTTCGGGTCCGCCTGAACGCCTCGAGTTTCTCCTCGTCCGTGCCTTCGACCTCGGCCGGGTCCTCGAGGTCCCAGTGGAGCGAGCTGTGCTTGCCCGGGAGGACGGGGCACGTCTGGCGAGCTCGATCGCAGACGGTGATGACATAGTCGAACGGCCGGCCGAGGAACTCGGTCACGGACTTACTGCCAGCCCCAGACCAGTCGATCCCGATTTCTCCGAGGACGAGCACGGTAAAGGGATTGACGCCCTTGGGTTCGGTGCCCGCCGAGAAGGTCTCGAACTCGGCGCCGCCGGCGTCGCGGAGCATTGCTTCCGCGATCTGGCTGCGGGCGGAGTTGCCTGTACAGACGAACAGGACTCGGATCGGGTCGGAAGGCATTTCGGCGACCTCCAGGGGCGTGGCCAGGTTCTCCGGTCCCCGCCAGACCGTGGATCGAGCTAGTGGGTCTGTTCGACCTGGATCGGAGCCGGATCGATGAGAGGAAGGGCCAGGGCGGGATCTATCGCAACGGTCGAACCCGACGTGGGCTCGACGGCGTGGATCGGCGCCGCCACGACCTCGATCTCGGCGATGGGCCGGGCCGGGCCGGCCGAGAGGCCGCTCGCCAGCTCGTGGAATCGCGCAATTGCCTCCGGCCGGATCGCGTAGAAGATCGACGTGCCGTGCCGCTCGGCATTCACCCAGCCCGCCTCGCGCAAGACCCGCAGGTGATGCGAAACCGTCGGCTGGTGGACTGCGCAGCAGGATGTGAAATCGCAGGCGCAGACGGAGCCGTCCGAGCTGAGCTGGTGAAGGATTGCCAACCTGGTCGGGTCGGCGGCTGCCTGGAGCAGCTTGATGTCGGGGTCGATCGGACGCTTCATGGGATGAAGGATATCGAATCCTCTCGATATTGACAAGTCTCAATATTTGAGCTATGTTCCCTCCTGTCAAGCGAAAGGAGGCCCATGATGTGGCTCAACTACCCTTCTCAGATGGTCCGAACACTGACCGCCGAACGCCGGCGTGAGGTGTCCGAGGATCGCCCGTCGGCAATCGTCGGGCTGGCCATCTCCGGTGTATCCCGAGTGACCGCGACGGCGCGTCGCCTGCTCGGGTTCCGAACGGCCGACGAGGCCTGCTCGGGCTGCTAGTCCACCAGCTCGCTCGGCTGCGGCAACCCAGTTGTTGCAGCCGGGCGTTTCATTCGACCAATATATCGACATAACTCAATATATACGGAGATGATGACCGAACAGGTCGTCGCGAAAGGAGACCCGAAGATGTCCCTCTACTACAGTCAACAGCTGGTGAGGCTGCTCGTGCACGAGCGGCTGCAGGAAGCCAGTCGCGCTCGCATCCTTCGCGAAGGCGGGCAGAATATGTACAAGGCGCCCAGGCGCTCGGTACTCGATCTCTTCCGCCGCCAGGTCCCTGCCGACTGCGTTTGCTAGGAGTCGACGATGACAACGGAGATCCACGAGGCCGTTCGCCGGCACTACGCCGAGGCGGCTCTCAGCGTTGAGAACCGGGAGTCGTGCTGCGGCGAGACCTGCGACTACGGCGGCGATCTCTACTCCGCGCTCGAGCGTGCCGAGCTGCCCGACGCGGCGGTCCTGGCGTCGCTCGGCTGCGGCAACCCGATAGCCGTCGCCGATCTGCACGACGGTGAGCGAGTGCTCGACCTCGGCTCCGGCGGCGGCATCGACGTGCTCCTGTCCGCGAAACGAGTCGGGCCGGCCGGACGGGCCTTCGGCCTGGACATGACCGACGAGATGCTGGCCCTGGCCCAGCGCAACGCCGTCGCGGCCGGCGCCACCAACGTCGAGTGGCTGAAGGGCCACATCGAGGCGATCCCGCTGCCGGCGGCGTCGGTCGACGTCGTCATCAGCAACTGCGTGATCAACCTGGCGGCCGACAAGCCGGCGGTCTTTCGCGAGATCGCCCGCGTCCTTCGGCCCGGCGGCCGGATGGGCATCACCGACATCGTCGCCGACGATTCGCTCTCGGCCGAGGAACGGGCCGCTCGCGGCGCCTACACAGACTGCATCGCCGGGGCCCTCACCTTCTCCGAGTACCGGACGGGGCTCGAAGCAGTCGGTCTCGAAGATATCTCGCTGACGGTCAGTCACGAGGCGGCCGATCGCATGTACAGCGTCATCATCAAGGCCCGCAAGGGAGCCGGCGCGAGCACAGCAGCGGGCGCGGACGTTCGAACCGGCGGACAGTCAGACGCCGCAACGGCCGCCGGCGAATCCTCGTGCGGATGCGGAGGAACCTGCCGATGACCGCCATCGAGCTCGCGCTCGAGGCCGACAGACCGGCAATCGAAGGCCTCCTGGTCGAGTCCGGACTCCCGCTGGACGGGCTCGAGATTGCCCTGCCGACGGCGGTCGTCGCTCGCGCCGATGATTCGATCGTCGGTTGCGCGGCCGTCGAGCCCTACGGCTCGGTCGGTCTCCTGCGCTCGGTTTGCGTCGCGTCCGACCTTCGGGGCACCGGCCTCGGCGGCAGGCTCGTGGACGCGGCCGAGAAGCTCGCCGCTTCTCGCGGCATCGGCGAGCTGTACCTCCTGACCGAGACGGCCGAGGGGTGGTTCCCGCGCCTGGGCTACATGCCCACGACACGGGACGCCGTCCCGGCCGCACTCACCACCTCACCGGAATTCGCCGGCGCCTGCCCGCAGAGCGCCGCCGTTCTCCACAAGCGCGTCTAGCCCCCGGCACCACACGCGGGCTTTCACGTGGCCCATATATCGATACTTATCCATATTACACAACGCTGGGAGCAGCAAATGGACGCCGTCACGTTCTTCAATCACGTCGGAAGCTCAGTGGTCACGAGCTTCCTGCACAACTGGCCGAGGGCTTAGGTGGTCGCCGGCGAGTGGTCGCCGGCGAGTGGTCGCCGGCCGGCCTATCGTCAGTCGCCGACCGGCTGGCGGACCAGGATGATCATGGTTCGGCCGGGTGCAACCCCGCCGTTGAGAACCACCATCTTGTTGACGGCACTGTGCCGGCCGAATGCCTGCTGCAGTCGCACGTCCTCTCTCGGATAGCTGTACTCCTCGACCCGCCGGAAGGCCGTCGCCAGGTCGGGGACAACCTTCTGGGCACCCGCAACCAGGATGACCCGGCCGGCACCTGACACGATGGGCCCGAGCTGGCTGCCGCCGAACGACGCGACGACGATGCGGCCGTCCTCGGTCACGGCCTGGACGCTGTTGAGCTGGAAGTCCGGAGCGGCCCCGAGCTTGCGGATCTCGCGCATCTGGGTCGCGCGGTCCATCGCGCGGGTTCGAGGCCGGATCGCCTCGTAGCAGCCGCTCGTCTCGATGGCCGCCGTGACACCGATCTGCTCGAGAGTAAGAGAGGCGCCCTGGCCGACCTCGGCGCCTTCGGGGATCAGGCTCATTGCGAGGTCCCGCGCCGCATCGCCATCCTCGACGATGTAGGCGTCGAAGTTGTGGGCACGGAGGGCCTCGGCGGCCCGCTCGATCGTCTCGGCGCCGGCCGGGCGGGCGAAATCCTCGTTGACGGGCAGGCGCTCGATGGCCCTGCCTTCGGTGGTGCTCATGTGATTCGCCTTTCGGTCCGCGGAGGAGCTGGTCCAGGCTGGACTCCGTCGCGCCACTGGCGACGATCCTGCTCCAGCCTTGCCGGTCGCTCTCCACCAAATAAGATGTATGTGTGCATCGTTACCGTGGTAACATTGCGCGGGCAATAATATCAAGGAACATAGTGAATGTCTACAGCATATTCGAAACCGGAACCGGTGGGCCCAGAAGGCTCGGCCACGGCGCCCTTGATCGCGGCCCGGGAGGTCGATGTGGCCGACCCGGCCTCGGCCGAGGCACTGGCCGTGGCAGTTTCCAATTTCGTTGGGACCTTCGATCACTGGGCGAGCCGAAAGGCTGCCGAGGCCGGGGCCAGCATCCCGCGGCTCCGCCTGCTCTACCAGGTCCACTGCCACGGGCCTCAGAAGATGGCGGACCTGGCCGACGCGCTGGCCGTTACGCCCCGGAACGTCACCGTACTGGTGGACGGCCTGGAGGCCGAGGGCATGGTCCGGCGCGTCCCCCACTCGACCGACCGGCGGGTCACGCTCGTCGAGCTGACCTGCAACTCCGACCGCGTTGCGGCCCAGTTCGACACGTATCAAGCATCCATCGCGAGCCTCTTTGCCGGGATGACCGACGACGAGCGGCGAACGCTCCTGCGGCTGCTCGGGTCGCTCCACGAGCGAATGCGCACCGAGGCAGCCTTCTCGACTGACGCCAAGGAGGCTTCCGATGTCTGATCCGACCGAACCCGGGCGGCCGAACGGGACGGCCGAGCCCGCGCCGGCGACCAGCGCGGAGTCTGGCGCGCCTTCGAGTCCGGGCCGGATGCCCGCGGTCTATCTCGGACACGGCGCACCCATGCTGATCGACGACGAGCTCTGGCCCGTGGAACTGGCCGCCTGGGCGGCCGAGCTGCCGCGCCCGAACTCGATCCTGGTCGTGAGCGCGCACTGGCAGTCGGCGCCGCTGACACTCGGCGCGGTGAACCCGTCGCCGCTCGTCTACGACTTCTACGGCTTCCCCGAGCGCTACTACCGCATCCGCTACGACTCGCCCGCGGCCCCGGAGCTGGCGGCGAGGGTTCGGGCGATGATGCCGGCCGGCGAGCCCGTCGCCCAGCGCGAACGCGGCCTGGACCACGGCGCCTACGTACCGCTGCTGGCGATGTACCCCGACGCGGACATCCCGGTTCTCCAGGTGTCGATGCCGGACCTCGCCCCGGAGCATCTGTTCGAGATCGGCCGTCGGCTGGCGCCGCTCCGCGACGAGGGCGTCCTGGTCATGGGCAGCGGCTTCATGACCCACGGCCTGCCCTACGTCCACGACTACTGGGACGGCCGGCCGGGCGCGCCGGAATGGTCGCACGAGTTCGACCTGTGGGCTGCCGAGACGCTCGAGAAGGGCGACCTCGACGCGCTCTTCGACTTCCGCAACCGCGCCCCGGGCATGCCCTACGCCCACCCGACGGTCGAGCACTTTGCCCCGCTCTTCGTGGCCTTGGGCGCCGCGACGAATCCTGCCGAGGCTCCGAAGTTCACGATCGAGGGCTACTGGCTCGGCCTCGCCAAACGCTCCTTCCAGGTTCGCTGACGCCCCGGCCTCACCCTGCGGACCCGCGGGACGCGGAGGCCGCTCCGCCCGCGCGCCTCTCCCTTGACCGGCCGCGGCGGGCTCGGTACGATGCGGGCTAATTCCGAGTAGATGAGTAAGAATTGGCGGCCCCTGCGCGCCCGAGCGTCACCACCCCGCCGCCCGCCATGAGGACTAGATGAGCTTCGCCCAGACCGTGATCCTGGCCGCCTTCGCCGGCGGCACGATATTCATCGGTCTCCCCGTCGGCAGGTTGCGCGGGCTCTCGCGGGGCTGGCAAGCCACCCTGACCACGGCCGCCGGAGGCGTGATCCTCTTCCTCATCTATGACGTCCTGTCGCAGGCCGTGGAGCCGGTCAAGGTCGCGCTGGATTCGGCGCGGGCCGGCCAGGACCCCAGCAGATTCGCGGGCTACGCGGCGACGCTCGGGCTGAGCGTGGCCTTCGGGTTGCTCGGGGTCACGTACGTCACTTCGCGAATGGCCGCCCGGCAGGCCAATGGGCTGCCGCTCGCGCCACGTCAGATCGCGCTCGGTACGGCGGTGGGCCTGGGCCTGCACAACTTCTCGGAGGGCCTGGCGATCGGCCAGTCGGCCGCCATCGGGGCGACGAGCTTCGCGCTGCTGCTGGTCATCGGGTTCGCCCTGCACAACGCCACGGAGGGCTTCGCCATCTCGGCCCCGTTGAGCCAGGGCGAGCGGCCGAGCTGGCGATTCCTTGCCGGCGCCGGACTCGTCGGCGGCGGACCGACCTTCGTCGGCGGCGTCCTCGGGTACACGATCGTCTCGCCGGTCCTGTCGATTCTCTTCCTGGGCCTTGCCGCCGGCGCGCTCGTCTTCGTCTTCAACGAGATCATGGGCGTGGCCCGGCGCTTCTCGATGCCGATGGTGACCGGCGCCGCCCTCACGATCGGTCTGCTCGCCGCCTTCGGGACGGACTTCATCCTCTCGGCCTCGGGCTCGTAGCAGGCGCGGGCAGGCGCGGCCGACAGCGCGGCCGCCTCGCCGCCCCGGTCAGGCCGAGACGATCGGGTCGATCGGATAGTCGAAAAGGATCTCCGGGCCTGAGGCACCCACCCGGTACACGTCCTCGAACCGGACGCCGCCGAACCCGGGAATTGCCAGCACCGTGTGGCCGATCGTGACCGTCATCCCCTCGGCCAGCGGCAGGTTCTTGTGGGGCGGGATGATGGTGGAGGCCGGCGGTTCCTCGAAGCGCAGCCCGATGCCGTGGCCTATGCCGTAGACTTGGTAGTCGGCGAAGCCGTGGGCGGCGCAGGCGGTTCCCGCCAGCGCGTCCAGCTGCGCCACCGTCACGCCCGGGCGCATTCCGGCCCGGACCGCGGCCACGATCTCGCGGTAAGCGGCGATCAGCGCGGCCTGGCGCGGGTCCGGCTCGCCGAGCACGAAGGTGCGGGCCAGGTTTGCGCAGTAGCCGTCGACCATCGGCGTCAGGTCGACGATCGCCAGCTGACCGCGCTCCGGCGGCGCGGGGCTGAGCCGGCCGTGGAGCATGCACGTTTCCACGCCGAAGTTGACGTAGATGGGCGTGCTCGTGCCCTCGGCCCCGGCCTTCATCATCGTGTACATGGCCTCTGTCGCGATCTCATGGGCGGACACGCCCGGTCGCAGCAGCTCGCGGGCTCGATCCATGCCGAGGCCGGCGATCCGCTGCGCCTCCGCCAGGAGGGCCACTTCCTCCGGCTCCTTGATCATCCGCAACGGATCCATGACCGGGTCCGACGACACGACCTCGATCCCGGGGTTGACCTGGCGGAAGAGGTCGATGAGGAAGGCCGGGGTGTGAAACCACTGCTGGATGCCGACCGTGTGGCGGCCCTCCGCCGCCCATCCGGCCGGCGCCGCGGCGGCGAGCTCGCGCAGCCGGCCGACGACGTCGTGGATCTGGCCGCCCACGCTCCCGAAGACCCGGACCTTGCCCTCGGGGAGCGCGGCCCGAAGCTCCGGCTCTTCGCCGCTGAAGGCGAGCAGCTCCGGCGGTCCCTGGAACGGGATGATCGCCCGCGGCTGAGCCCGGTCCGTCCCGAACAGATACCGGTAATCGTCGTGGTTGAGGACGACTATCGCGATCCAGCCCCGCTCGCGCAGGGCCGCCTGGATGCGCTCGATCCGGTCGAGACGGACCTTCATCTCACTCTCCTATCGGCGCGCCCCTATCGGCGCGCCCAAGTGCGGAGCCGAGGCCGCGCCTGATGGCGGCGCCTGATGGCGGCGCTAGATGGCGCTCGTGCAGGCGCGGCATTTGGTCGCATCCGCCGGGACGGTTTCCTTGCAGTACTGGCAGATCTTGGTCGGCGCCTCGGGAGCCGCCGGAACCATTCGGAGCATCATCTCCGTGATGAGGTAGACCACCAGCGCGACGATCACGAATGCGATCACCACGTTGATGAAGGTGCCGTAGCGGATCGCCACCTCGGTCTTGGCGTCGCCACCGGTCGCCGCCTTGAGCACGATCCTCAGCTGCGAGAAGTCCAGGTTGCCGAGGGCAAGGCCGATCGGCGGCATGATGATGTCGTTCACGAGCGAGTTGATGACGTTGCTCAGGGCAAGGCCGATGACCACGGCGACCGCCAGGGCCAGGGCGTTGGTCTTGAGCAGGAACGCCTTGAAGCCGGACACCCGTCTCCTCCTCCAACTGCTTGAGCAGCCGCTTTCCCTCAGCATAGCCCGCCGCCACGGAGTCCTACCAACCTCTACCCGCCCGGCGTAGCACTCGGGCCGGGTCGAGCCTCCGCCTCGGCCGCGGCCGCCGTCTGGCGGTGACCCGCTGCTACCATGCAGCCAGCGCGGCAGGGGCAGCGCCGCGCAACGGGAGGCGGGCAATGGCCGAGGACGATCTGTCTGGCGGCGGCCCAAGCGGGCCGAGCCGCAACCCGCCCGAACCCACACCGGGCTCGGCGACGAGCCCCGGCGGCGCCGACGATTCGGCCGAGGAAGCCCCTCAGAGGCTGCCCCCGGCGCAGACGCTGCCGCCTTTCCAGAGCTTCACGTCTCTGTCACCGCAAACGATTGCCGGGACCGGAGGCCAGGGCGACGCGCTCGGCTCGGGGCCGACGGCCTCGGATTCCCCAGGCCTTGTCCCCGGCATCGAAAGGGGCGCCTACGGTCCTTCGACCGTGCCGCCGGTCGGGCCGGCGGGCTACCCGGGGCCGGGTTTCGCCCCTCCGGACCTTCCGCCTTCGTCGGGCTACAGGGCACCGTACGGACCGCCACCGTATCCGCCGCCCTATGGGTCGCCGCCATACGGGTCGCCGCCATACGGGTCGCCCCAGTATCCGGCCTCGAGCTGGCCTCCACCTCAGCCGGGATCCTGGGGAGCGCCCGGCTACCCGCCCACCGGCTGGGGGTATCAACCGGGCTACGCGCCGGCCGCATACGCCCCTCCAGGGCCCGGGCCCGGTCTGCTGTGGGGCGGCATCGGGGAGCGTTTCGGGGCTCTCCTGATCGACGGCGTGATCCTGGTCTGCAGCCTCTTCGCGCTCGGGCTGCTCGTGACCGCCATCGAGGGATCCGGTTCATCCTCTCGATCCGGCAGCCCGGCGATCACTGCGATCTCGTTGATCTGGTGGTTCCTGGCTCTGATCTACCACCCGGCCTGCTGGTGGGTCTTTGGGTCTACGCCGGGACAGAAGGCGCTCGGCCTGAGAGTCGCTCAGGCGTCGAACGGGCAGTCACTGGGCATCGGGGCGGTCCTGGTCCGCTACCTGATCTTCTTCATCGTCACCGTGATCTTCCCGCTTGGGTTGATCTCCGCCGTCATGGCGTCGAACGATCCGTTCAAACGGGCCTGGCACGACGAGGTCGCCAGGTCGGTCGTCGTCAAGCGCCTGGGATAGGCCCAGGGGCGCAGCGGCGGGCACGGCCGCCAGCGGCCGGCCGACCGCCGAGTGGAGCGGGCGCGAGCGACCCATCCGAACCGCCCACGCCCACCCGGTCACCGGGCTACTTGCCGGTGATGGTCACGTCCGTGGCAGTGAGCGTGCCGGCCGTTCCCGGACTGGCGCTGGCCGATGCCCCCGAGTTCGTCACGGCACCGGAGCCGGAGGTCGTGACGATCACCGTCGCCCCCTGGGTCACGTCGCTGCTCGTTGCCGCCGTCTGGGCGTGATAGGTGGTGGACGAACCCGTCGCCACCGTGACCGTCTGGCCGTTGACGAGCTGGACCGTGATCGAGCTGGAGGTGACGCTCACGACGGTGCCGCTGATCGCGGCCGCGCCGCCGGAGCCGCCGTCACGCCCGCCGAGGGCGAAGTCGGGCTGGCCGCTCGCGTTGGGACCGAAGGCCGGCAAGCCATTCCCGGCCGCTCCGTTGGCCCCGCCCACCGTGGTCTGGCCCGTGCCGCTCTGGCCGGTCGAGGTCACGCGGCCGACGGCAAACGCCACGCCGCCGAGCGCGACCATGGCGGAGACGACGAGCAGGACCGTGACCGAGTTGGCACGCCGGGCGGGAGGGCGGCGCGCGGCATGTGGTTTCTGCGCCGGAACGGCGTCGCCCACCGGCGTGGCATCGTCGATGGGAGTGACCGGCTCGACGGCCGCCGGTTCCGGTTGCCAGACCGGGGCGGCGGTATCTGCGGGCCGAGGAAGTGGGCCTTGTGTAATCGGCATCGTCATCGAAGCATCTCCTGATGGTTCGTCGGTCGGGGCCCGGAAGGAGTCTCAACCCCACCCGGGCCGGGAGCCGTTCCCGACCGGTTCGTCGAGGCAGCGGCGTCCATTGCCGAAGCTTCCCGCGGCGATGCTGTCGAACTGGTTACGAGGCGAGGAGACGGGCCCGGGCCGGGCTCGATCCCATGGCCGGCGCGGCCCACCGGCCGGACCGGGCAATCCGATCCGGGGGCGATTACTCGGACTGGTGCGAGTCCCGATGGCCGCTCATCGAGCGGGCCCAGCTGACACTGATGCTCGCGCCGCCCGCAGGCGACGTGCCGATCTGCCACCGGCCACCGGTGGCCCGGACGATCGCGTCGGCGATGGCGAGACCCAGGCCGGAACCGCCCGGCTGATCGGTGGCGCGGTGGAACCGGTCGAAGACCCGGCCTCGCTCACCTTCCGGGATGCCCGGCCCGGAGTCGTCCACGGTCAAGCGCACGCGCCGGCCCTCGCCCGCGACGTGGACGAGGATGCTCCCGCCGTCGGGCGAGTAGCGGCAGGCGTTGTCGAGCAGGATGCCGACCAGCCGGTCGAGCCAGTCCGGTGGCGCGGTGACGATCGCGTCGGGTTCGGCCGAGCCGGCGCCGACGTCAAGCTTCTGGCCGCGAGTCTCCGCCACGGCCGCGAACCGGTCGGCCGTCTGGGCCGCCAGGACTCGGAGGTCCACCGGCTCCGCCTGGGGCTGGCCGCCGGTCGAATCGAATCGGGCCAGCCAGAGCATGTCGTCCACGAGCCGGCGCGTTCGCTTGAGTTCGGTGTCTATGCTCCCGAATGCCGCGGCGTCCCGGGCCGGATCGCGGTCCCGGGCGAGGGCGAGCGTCGCCTGGGCCTCGATGACCGAGAGCGGGGTCCGCAGCTCGTGCGAGGCGTCGGCGGTGAACTCGAGCTGGCGCTGGCGGGCGCGCTCGATCGGCAGGGCGACCCGCCGGCCGATCACGACCGAACCGAGGAAGACGAAGATAAGGAGGGCGCAGCCGATTCCGAACTCGGCGACGATGAGGGTGGAGGTCGTCTGCGAAACGGTGTCCAACGACTGGCCGACGACGAGGCGCGACGTGCCGGCCACGCGGCCAGCGAGGCGGTAGCTGACGCCGTCGATCGTCACGGTGGTTGGCGCCGTCACCGTTCGGTCCGCGGCGGGAAGCTGGAGGTCGTTGAGGCCCTGCCCGACGGCAGAACCGTCGGCCTTCACGACCCACAGCAGGACGGGTACCGCGCGGGGGTCCTGGCGACTCGGATCGAAGCCCGGACCGCCGAGGGCGCCCCCGCCGGAGAGACCGCCCGGCCCGCCGATGTTGCCGACGACGTTGAGCGACTGGTCCAGGTGCCGGTCGACGTCGGTGGTCAGGTTGTTCGATACGACGATCGCGACGAAGACGGCGATGAGCAGATAGGCGATGCCCACGACGGCGCTTGCCGCCATGGCCACGCGAACGGCCAGCATGCCGACGGAGGGCCCATGGGAGCCTTCGGCGCGCGGGCCTCGGAACGACTTCACGCTTCCTCCAACCGGTAGCCGGCGCCGCGAACCGTGACGATGCGCACGCCTGCGCCCGGCAGCTTGGCCCGCAGCCTGCTCATCTGGACGTCGATCGCGTTCGACCCGAGCGGGTCTGTCTCGTCGTCCCAGCCATGTTCGGCGATGGCCTTGCGATCGACCACCGCGGGCGAGCGGCGCATCAGCAACTCCAGGATGTTGTACTCCGTGGCGGTGAGAGGCAGGACCCGGCCGGCGACGGACACTTCGCGCCGGATCGGGTCCAGCGAGAGCGCGCCGCGCTCGATGACGGGAGCGTCCACGCCGCGGGGGCGGCGCTGCAGGGCCCGGATCCGGGCCAGCAGCTCGCCGAAGTCGAAGGGCTTGACGAGGTAGTCGTCGGCGCCCGCGTCCAGGCCGCGTATCCGGTCCGGCGGCGCGTCGCGGGCGGTCAGCATCAGGATCGCCGTCGGCTTGCCGTGCTTGCGGGCCCAGGCCACGACGTCGATGCCTTCCGCGCCGGGCATGCGCCAGTCGACGACGGCGACGTCGTAGTCGTAGAACTTGAGGAGATCGATGGCGTCGTCGCCCCGCTCGGCGGCGTCCACCTGATAGCCATAGTCCTTGAGGCCGAGGACCAGGACTTGGCGAAGGCCCGGGTCGTCCTCGGCTACGAGCACGCGCATGGTTCTTCCTCGGTGCTTGCCCACGATCCGACAGCGCCGCGCTCGGCGGACCGGCTCGAAGGCGCCGCAATCGTAGCGCCGGAGCCAACCCGGCCGGCAGGCACGGCGGAACCCGGGCGAGATTGGACCGGCTGCGCTCCCATGCCGCGATACTGCGGCCGCACACCTTTCGACGGGGTTACGTGCGAGGGCGGTGGCAGCGGCGCGGGCGCGGCGGGGGTCCGGCCGCCCATATACTGACGACGAAGTGCAGCGGCGTAGCGCCGCGGCGGCGCCGAAGGAGGGGTCTGGCCGTGTCGATCCTCGTGGCTTATGCCAGCAAACACGGCTCCACGAAGGGGATTGCGGAGCGGATCGCGGAGAGACTCTGCGCCGCGGGCCTGAAGGCAGAGGCGCTACCGGTCTCGGCCGTCCGCGATGTCGGAGGCTACGACGCGGTCGTCCTTGGCAGCGCGCTCTACATGTTCCACTGGATGAATGACGCGAAGTCGTTCGCCCACCGAAATCGCGCCGCCCTGGCCGGCAGGCCGCTATGGCTGTTCAGCAGCGGGCCATTCGGACCCGAGACCGTCGATGAGGCAGGCAAGGACAAGCTCGAGGTGTCCGGCCCAAGGGAGCTCGACGAGCTGCGCGCGATGCTCCACCCGCGGGACCATCGCGTCTTCTTCGGCGCCTGGGACCGTCGCAACAAGCCGATCGGGTTCTGGGAGCGGATGGTGCATGTCATGCCGGCCGCGAGAGCGAGCCTGCCTGACGGCGACTTCCGGGACTGGCCGATCATCGAAGCCTGGGCCGGCGGGATAGCCGCCGAGCTGTCCACGACCGCGCCCTCGCGGTAGTTCCGGCGAACCTAGAGATCGCGGTCGGGACAGCCTCATTGCCCTTCGAGTAGCTCCGGTCCGAGCCGGTCGGAGCCCTCAGCCGGGCTAGAGCCTCAGCCGGCAGCGCCGGCGCAGTCGTACAGGGAGGCTGAGCCGCCGTAGCTCACGGCCTTGCAGGTCGACGTGACCCAGGATGTGCGGTCCGAGGTGTCCGTGCCGCCGCCGAACCCGCCGCCGCCCATTCCGCCGCTCGCCAGGACGAACCTCAGCTTGCCCGAGGCGATGTAGCTCTGGAGCTGGGCCAGCGTCGGCGCGGGGTCCGAGCCGGTGAAGCCGCCCATGGCCATGACCGGCAGGCCCGTCGCGAGCTCGATCGAGCCCGCTTCCTGGGCCGAGTTCGCGGCCACGATCCACGAGGCCGAACCGCGGTTGGAGACGAGGTAATTCAACAGGGCGGTGTCTGAAGAGTTGCCGCCCAGGCCGCCGCCGTCGCCCGGCAGCCCGCCGGGGACCTGGCCGCCGCCGTTGCCGGTGATCAGGCCGAGCCCGCCGATCGGGCCCGAGCCGCCGCCCAGGCCGCCCGGCCCACCGAAGCCGGCGGTCGTGCCGGGGCCCGGGTGCGGGTCGCCGCCGCCGTAGGCGGATCCCATCGTATCCAGGGCGTAGGCCGCCGGTGCCAGCAGCGTCGCGCACACACCCACGCCGGCCGCGGCCAGCGCGATCCTCTTGACCGCGGCCCGCCCGGCGATCGCCGGCACCGAGGTCGCGATGAGCAACGCCAGCGCCAGGGCCGCCAGCGCGATCGCCACGGGCCCAAGGCCCACGGCGAATGTCGGCGTCCGATCAAGAAGCGTGGCGCCGAACCAGGCCGTGCCGAGGCAGACGATGCCGACGGCGATGCCGCCGAGCCAGATTCGCAGCCGCGTGCTCCAGAGCTCCACCAGACCGGCGCCGACGAGGGCGCCGATCGCCGGGGCCAGTGCCACGGCGTAGTAGGAGTGGATGACTCCGGACATGTAGCTGAAGACGACCGCGGTGACGATGAGCCAGCTGCCCCACAGCAGGTAGCCGGCGAGGGCGCGGTCGGTCCGCTCGGCCCAACGCCGCCGGTAGAGACCGACGACCAGGCAGACTATGGCAAGGGGTATGAACCACGCGATCTGGCCGAACATCTGGTCGTTGAAGAGCCGCAGAGGCCCGACTTCGCCGCTGAAGCCGCCGCCCCCGCCGCCCCCGCCGGGGCCGCTCCCGCCGAAGATCCGGCCCAATCCGTCGTAGCCGAAGATGAGGTCGAGCGGCGAGCCGGTGGTGCTACCGCCGATGAACGGCTTGCTGCCGGCGGGGAGCATCTCCACGATGGCGACCCACCAGCCGCTGGTCACCAGGACCGTGGCCAGGGCAACTCCGAGACCGACGATCCGCCGGCGCAGGGTCGTGTTGGCCGAGAAGGCGAAGACGAGGGCGTAGCCGGGCAGGACGAGGTAGGCCTGCAGGTACTTGGTCAGGAACGCCAGGCCGACGCACGCCGCCGCGAGGGCCATCCACCGGTAGCCGCCGTGCTTGAGCGAACGGAGCAGGGCCCATGCGGACAGGACGAAGAGCAGGGTCAGAAGCGCGTCCGGGTTGTTGAAGCGGAAGATCAGGACGGCGGCGGGCGTCAGGGCCATGACGACCGCGGCGATCGTGGCGGCGGCGGCTCCGAAGGAGTGCTTCACGGCCACGAACAGGACGCCGACCGTCGCCACTCCAGCGAGAGCCTGCGGCAGTAGAACGCTCCACGAGCTCAGGCCGAGGAGCCGGACCGAGAGCCCCATGAGCATGGTGCCGAGCGGCGGCTTGTCCACGGTTATGAAGTTGTTGGCGTCGAAGCTGCCGAAGAACCAGGCCGACCAGCTCTGCGAGGCCGCCAGGGCAGCCGCGGAGTAGTAGGTGTTGGCATAGCCGCTGACCGTGAGGTTCCACAGGTACAGCACCGCGGCCAGGGCGAGGACCCCGGCGAAGGCCGGGCGGACCCAAACGGCCTCATCGGCGGAGCCTCGAACGAGACCGCGGACGCCCTCAATGGGCCGGATTCGCGGCAGCAACAGAGGTCTCGTGATGGTGGTCATCCTCGTGTCCTTTTCGACTGAGAGAGGGTAGCGAATGGGTGGTGGGCTGGCTCGAGGGCATCGCGAGCCCGTTCGACGGCGGTCTGCGGCCGGCTGCCCGACGGCGCCCCGCCGACGGCCGATCGCAAGAACAGGAAGCGAACGAGCGTCGCTGCGGCATTGGCCAGGACCAGGACCGCGATCTCGGTCAGGCGGCCGTGCCGCGGCGCCAGCGCGTTGAGGGCTACGAGCGAAGCGGAGGTGATCACCAGCGCGGCGCCCAGCGCCAGCAGTCCAGCGGCGTGGTGGCGAGCAAGCCCCTCGCTGCCCCGGATCCCGAACGTGAGCCAGCGGTTCGCAGCGGTATTGGCGAAGGCGGTGATCACGAGGGCGAGGGCGTTGGCGATCCCCGCCGACGCGGTCCCGCGCAGCCATGCGTAGAGAACGACGTAGGCCAGCGTGCTCATCACGCCGATCGCCCCGAAGCTGGCCATCTGGCGAACGACGGCTCGATGCGAAACGAGGGGGTTGGGAATGGATAGGGCTGTCATGGCCGCGACTTTCGGCCAGACCGCCTTTCGAACGGGTTACGCCTCCGCTTCCGATCGCCAAGCGCAGCCGGCGCCCGGCAGCGCCCGACCGTTGGAGAGACCGCGGCGCTCCCTACCGAACCGCAGCTCCGAAGGTTCTGGCAAAGAGCGCCTGCACCTCGCGCTGGCCCGGCTTGTCGTCGTTCGTCTCGTACTCCCCTTTGCCGCCGGGTGTCTCGATCGTGATCTTCAGATAGTCGATTGTCTGGTCGGAGTCGCCACCGGCGCCGCGGGTTTTGTGTTCGACTCGGATCGAGCTGACCTGGCCGGGCCACAGGGCCCAATTGCCCGGTGTCTCGGCCAGGATCGCCGCCGGGGTCATGGCGCAATATCGCTGGCCCAACGCGAAGCCTGCCTTCATCTGCGCGCCCCATTGGCCGAAGAAGCCGCTCCCCGACGCTTTCGCCTGCGCTCGCGCCTGCTCCACGATGTACTTCATCAACTCGTCGGTCACTCGTGCACCGAGCAGCCTCTGGTCGGTAAGGACCAGAACCCACGACTCGGACTTGAGGAAGCCGGTCTTCATCCTCGCATCGGGAATCGCGCCCAGGACCATCTCAGCCATCTCGAGTTCCTCCAGCAGCGTGACGGGGAGGGATCGGGGTCGGACATCAGGATTGTAGGATCCAGGCTGCTGCAAAACGCGGATTGCGCGCCGGGCATATACTCAATGCCATGCGGAATATCACTGTGGGCCAGAGCAATACCCACAACGGGGGGCCGGCCGGCCGCTCCGCCCTCGAACGCGAGCTCCTCGAGGAGATGACGGCCTGGTCGCCGCGCGACCGGGGAGGGGCCTTCAAGACCTGGCATCGCCACGCCCTTAGCCTCGTCCACCTGAACGTCCTGACCGCCCTCGAGACCGAAGGGCCGCTCGCCATGAAGCGCCTGGCTGAGCTGATGGACGTCTCCGACGCCAGCGCCACCGGCATCGTCGACCGCATGGAGAAGCGCGGGCTGGTGGAGCGCCGGCACGGCACGACCGATCGCCGGGTCGTGCTCGTCCACCCGACGAGTGCCGGAGTGCAGGTCTTCAGCGAGATGGCCGCCCACCGCCGGGAGATGCTGTCCCGGGTTCTGGACGAACTCGGCGAGGACGAGATGGCCGCCCTGCTGGTGGGCATGCGTGCCATCCACGCAGCCAATCGCCGTCTGCTGGCCGAGCATCCGGGCGGCGAGGCCACGAAGGATCCGGAACCGCCGCCCATCGAATGACGCCCACTACCACTTCTCCGGCACGTCTTCACCGCTCCTGCACAATCCCAGCCCATGCTGGCCAGACTATCGCGCAGTCGAGGACCGCCCCTCAAATGTACATATGGAAGCTAGACCGATGATCAGACTACTCATCAAATACCTGACACCATACCGGCGGCCGCTGGCCGCGGTGATGGTTCTCGTCACGGTCCAGGCACTCGCCAACCTGTATCTGCCTAACCTCAACGCCGACATCATCAACAACGGCGTGGTCAAGGGCGACACGGGCTACATCATTCGCACCGGCGGCTTCATGCTGCTGGTAACTGCGCTGGTCGGCGTGTGCGCCATCGTTGCCGTCTATTTCGGCTCCAGGACTGCCATGGCATTCGGTCGTGACGTGCGCAGCGCGGTCTTCCGTCAGGTGATGAGCTTCTCCCAGAAGGAGACCAACGTCTTCGGCACTCCGACGCTGATCACGCGAAATACGAACGACGTCCAGCAGGTTCAGATGGTGCTGGTGATGGCGTTCAACATAATGATCATGGCCCCGATCATGCTCGTTGGCGGCGTCATCATGGCCCTGCACGAGGATGTGCCGCTCTCGAGCATGCTGATCATCGTCGTGCCGCTCGTGGCTCTCGTCATGGGTCTCCTGGCCACTCGAGCCATGCCGCTCTTCCGATCCATGCAGAAGCGGACCGACCGCATCAATCAGGTCATGCGCGAGAGCTTGAGCGGAGTTCGGGTAATTCGAGCCTTCGTGCGCACGGATCACGACGAAGCTCGTTTCGACGCCGCCAACCGCGACCTCACCGACACCGCGCTCCGGGTCAACCGCCTGTTCGCGATGATGATCCCGTTCCTCTTCGGAATCATGAACCTCTCGACCGTGGCGATAGTATGGTTCGGCGGGCTGCGCATCGAGTCGGGTAGTATGCCGATCGGCAACCTGTCCGCGTTCCTCCAGTACATCATGCAGATTCTCATGGCCGTCATGATGGCGGCGCTCATGTTCGTGATGGTCCCGCGAGCAGCGGCCGCCGCCGACCGGATCCAGCAGGTCCTCGACTCGGAGGCCGAATTGTGCGACCCGGACGTCCCGGTCGAACTGACAGATCCCCGCGGCGAAGTCGAATTCGTCAACGTCCAGTTCGGCTACCCGGGCGCCGAGGAGCCGGTGCTGTGCGACATCTCGTTCACAGCCAAGCCGGGCCAGACCACGGCAATCGTCGGCAGCACCGGTTCGGGCAAGACAACCCTGATCAACCTGATCCCGCGCTTCTACGACGTAACCTCCGGCAGCGTCCGCATCGACGGCGTGGACGTGCGCCAGATGCGCCAGGAGGACTTGTGGCGGCTGATGGGCGTGGTTCCGCAGAAGGCCTACCTGTTCAGCGGAACGGTCGCCAGCAACCTCCGCTACGGCGATGAACACGCGACCGACGACGAGCTCTGGCGTGCACTCGCCATCGCCCAGGGCCGGGACTTCGTGACGGAGATGCCCGAAGGGTTGGAGGCCGAGATAGACCAGGGCGGCACCAACGTCTCGGGCGGTCAGCGCCAGAGGCTGGCGATCGCCCGGGCGATCGTGAAGAAGCCGAAGGTCTTCATCTTCGACGACAGCTTCTCGGCCCTCGACTTCAAGACCGACCAGATGCTGCGGGCGGCCCTGCGGCATGAGATCCAGGGCGCGACCGTGATCATCGTCGCCCAGCGCGTCGGGACGATCCTCCACGCCGACCAGATCGTCGTGCTGGAAGGAGGCGCCATAGCGGGCATCGGAACGCACGCGGGTCTGATGGAAACGTGCGAGACATACCAGGAGATCGTGTACTCGCAGCTGACCCGGGAGGAAGTGGCATGAGCGGGCCTGCTGGCGGCACGCGAGCGACCGGCCCTTCGGGTCGGGCGCCGGGAGGCCCGACGGGCGGACCGGGCGGCTTCGGCGGACGGCGCCGCGGCGGCGGCTTCGGGCCGATGGGCCACATGGCCATGCCGGTCGAGAAGCCCAAGAACTTCCGCCGCACCCTTAGGCGTCTGATCGGCGAGCTTCGGCCCGAACGGCCTCGAATCCTTCTCGTCCTTGTCGTCGCATTCCTGAGCACCGCTGGCCAGGTATTCGGACCCAAGATCCTGGGCAACGGCATCAACCAGCTCATGGACGGGCTGGTCGGCAAGATGCTGGGCCAGTACCTGCCGGCTGGAACGACCCACGCCCAGGCCGTTGCGATCCTCCAGCAGACTCACAACCCTCTGGCCGACCTGGTCGCGTCGACCAACGCGGTGCCGGGTGTGGGCACGGACTTCGGCGCCCTCGGCATGGTCCTGCTGGCGCTGACGGGGCTCTATCTCGCCGCCACCTTCTTCACCTACATTGCCTGGTACACCATGGCCGGAGTATCGCAGCGCACGGTCTACCGGCTCCGACGCGAAGTCGACCAGAAGCTCGGCCGCCTGCCGCTGAAGTACTTCGACACCCATGCCCACGGCGACACCCTCAGCCGAGTCACGAACGACATCGACAACATCGCCAACACGCTTCAGCAGAGCCTCACCCAGATCATTACTTCGTTCGCCACGATCATCGGCGTCCTGGCCATGATGTTCTGGATCAGCCCGATGCTGGCATTCATTTCCCTCCTGGTGCTCCCGACCGCGGCCATCCTCACGATGCTGATCGCGCGTCAATCCCAGAAGCAGTTCGCGGATCAATGGTCTCGGACCGGTGTGCTCACCGGCCACGTCGAGGAATCCCACACCGGGCATAGCATCGTCAAGGTCTTCGGCCACCAGGAAGATGCGATTCGCCAGTTCGACGAAGTGAACCAGCGGGTCTACGAAGCCAGCTTCAGGGCGCAGTTCATCTCCGGTTTGATCATGCCGGTGATGACCTTCGTCAGTAACCTCAACTACGTGGCCATCGGCGTTCTCGGTGGGATCCAGGTGGCGAGCGGAACCATGTCCCTGGGCGACGTCCAGGCGTTCATCCAGTATTCACGCTCATTCACCCAGCCGATCACTCAGGTCGCCAGCATCATGAATCTGCTGCAATCGACCATGGCATCCGCCGAACGCGTCTTCGAGCTGCTCGATGAGCCGGAAGAGATCGCCGAGGCGGCGCAGCCGCAAGTGCTCGAGCACGCCACCGGTCACGTGTCCCTCGAGGACGTGGCATTCCGCTACGCCCCCGAGACGCCGCTCATCGCCGACCTGACGGCAGACGTTCGCTCGGGCGAGGTGCTGGCGATCGTCGGGCCGACCGGAGCCGGCAAGACCACCGTCGTGAACCTGCTGATGCGGTTCTACGACATCGACTCGGGCGCCATCAAAATCGACGGGATCGAAACGCGTCAGCTGACCCGCGACAACCTGCGCCACACCTTCGGCATGGTCCTGCAGGACACCTGGCTCTTCGGCGGCACGATCCGCGAGAACATCGCCTACGGCCGCGAGGACGCGACCGAAGACGAGATCATCACCGCCGCAAAGGCCGCCCACGTCGATCACTTCGTTCGGACGATGCCGCACGGTTACGACACGGTCATCGACGACGACGCTTCGAACCTGTCGCAGGGCGAGAAGCAGCTGCTGACCATCGCCCGAGCCTTCCTGGCCGACCCGGAGATCCTGATCCTCGACGAAGCCACCAGCTCGGTGGACACTCGAACCGAGGTCCTCGTCCAGCAGGCGATGTCGCGCTTGATGAAGGGCCGCACGGCCTTCGTCATCGCCCACCGCCTCTCAACGATCCGCAACGCCGACGAGATCCTGGTCATGGACCAGGGCAAGATCGTCGAGCAGGGCAGCCACGACGACCTGATGGCTCGAAAGGGCTTCTACTACAACCTCTACAACTCCCAGTTCGAGGAGGCCATCGCGGAAGCGGTCTAGCCCGTTCGCCGCCGGAAGGCCGGGCCCCGCCCGGCCTTCTTCGTTTCGATGGCGTCGCGGCCGGCGGGGCGAGGCCCACGGTGGCGCCGCTCGGTTGGCATTGCCTTGTACTTCGGAGGGGAGTGCAATGGACCAGCGCCGCCCCACGATCGCGGCTTCGAGGTGTCCCGGAGCCAAGATTCGGCCCCGAATCCGACAATCCACGTCTGCAAGCGGCCCTCTGGGCGGGCAGCCGGCTAGTTCGGCGGTCGGTCTGGCGCTCCTTCCGAATACCACTCCCCGCGGGAGTAGAAGGAAACGCACGGCTCGCGGGCCCGTGCCCCGACCCCCCCCGTTGACGCCCCTGTCGGCGGCCGCGTCCGGCGCCGCTCGAGCCCATCGGAGTAACCTCGCCCAATGCATCCGTTCCGGTTCGCGGTTCAGCAGGGATCCGCATCCAGCGGCGAGCGGTGGGCGGCGCTGGCCCGGCGGGCCGAGTCGATCGGCTACGACGTGCTCGTCATGCCGGACCATCTCGGCCACCAGCTCTCCCCATTCGCGGCAATGGCCGCAGCCGCGGCTGCCACGACCCGGCTGCGCGTCGGCTGCTTCGTCTTCGCCAACGATTACCGCCACCCGCTGATGCTCGCCCGGGAGGCCGTCACCCTTGACCTGCTCTCCGGCGGGCGCTTCGAGATGGGGCTTGGGGCCGGGTGGATGACCGGCGATTACCGCCGGCTCGGCGTGCCCTACGATCCACCGGCCAAACGGATCGACCGCCTCCAGGAGGCAATCCCGCTGATCAAGCGGCTCCTGAGCGGCGAGACGGTCACGCACACCGGCGAGCACTACAGGCTCGAGGAGGCCTCGGTCGGCGTGGAGCCGGTGCAGAAGCCCCGGCCGCCGCTGGCGATCGGCGGCGGCGGACCGCGAATGCTCAAACTCGCGGCGCGAGAGGCCGAGATCGTCGGTTTGACTCCGGGCTTCGATGCCCACGGCCGCGTCCGCGTCCGGCAGGCCACGGAGACGGCCACGGTCGAGAAGATCGGGTGGATAAGGGAGGAGGCCGGCGAGCGCTTCGAGCGGCTGGAGATCAATCTCTGGCTCGGCGACGCGGGCCTGATCGGGAGCGGCAATTCGCTGCTGGAGTCGGTAGCGGCCGCCGCCCGCTGGGCCCCGACCGCAGTTTACGGCAGCCCGTACGTACTCTACGGCACACTGGCTTCGACGCGCGAACGGCTCCTCCGTCGCCGCGACAGGCTCGGCATCAGCTACTACACGGTGCCGAGCCACGCGATGGAATCGATGGCTCCGCTGGTCGAGGCTATGGCGGGCAAGTAGGCGCGGCCGCGGCTCGGGCGCCGAGCGGGGTTGCGCACTAAGCTGCCGCCATGACCGAGATCGTTCGCAACATCCCGCCCGATCGATACGCCGCCAGATTGGCCGCCTGTCGCGAGGCGGTCGCCGAACGTGGGTTCGGAGCGCTGCTGATCGGCGTCGGGCCGGACCTGAGGTACCTCACCGGCTTCGTCGGCGAGCCGATGGAACGGCTGACTCTCCTGGTCGTCCCGAGGCAGGGCCCGGTTTCGTTCGTCGTGCCCCGCCTCGAGGCTCAGAAAGCCCGCACCACTCCGCTCGCGGCCGGGGGGCACGCGGAGGTTGTCCCCTTCGAGGAGACCGACGATGCGCCCGCGATGGTCGCCCGGCTGCTCGGCGCGGCGGTCACGGGCGCCCGCACGGAACAGCCCATCGGGCTCTCGGACCGGCTATGGGCCATGCACGTGCTGCAGATGCAAGCGGCCCTGCCGGGTCGCAGGTTCGAGTCGGCCAGCCTGGCCATGCGCGACCTGCGCCAGGTCAAGGACGCCGACGAAGCCCGTCTCCTCGGGCTTGCCGCCGCGGCGGCCGACCGGACGATCGACGCGATCGCGGCCGGACGCCTGGTCGGCCGGACAGAGGCCGAGGTGAGCCGCGAGATCCGCGGCCGCCTCATCGATGAAGGCCACGACCTGGCCGACTTCGCCATCGTCGGCTCCGGGCCGAACGGCGCCTCGCCCCATCACGACGCCAGCGGCCGCGTCATCCAGGCAGGCGAGCCGCTGGTCCTCGACATCGGCGGCACGCTGGCAGGCTACGTGAGCGACACGACCCGAACCGTCTGGGTCGCGGGCGAGGCCGGGATCCAGCCGGAGGCCGAATTCGGGCGTGTCTTCGGGCTCGTGCGCGAGGCGCAGGCTCAGGCAACGGCCGCGGTCGCGCCAGGCGTTCCGTGCGAGCGGATCGACGCGATCGCCCGCCTCGTCATCGCCGTCGGCGGCTACGGCGAGTACTTTACGCACCGAGTCGGCCACGGCATCGGCCTGGAGGTCCACGAGGACCCGTACATGGTGGCCGGCAACGCTACTCCGCTGCGACCCGGCATGGTCTTCAGCGTTGAGCCCGGCATCTACCTGCCCGGCCGCTGGGGAGTTCGCCTGGAGAACATCGTGATGTGCGGCCCCGCCGGCCCGGACGTCCTCAACCGCTCGAGCCTGGGTCTCCGCGTCGTCCGCGGCTAGACCAGCGCCGACGCGGCGCCCGGCCGTAGTAGAAGCCGGCGGGAGGGGCGGGGGAGCGCAGGCGCACTGGGCGAGCGAAGCTCGGTGTGCGCCACGCGACCCCGCGTCCCGCCGGCTGATCCACGCTACGGCGTTGGTCAGGCCCTTCGACCGGGTAGGTACATATCGGCACTGGTGGTAGTACCACACGGGGGGATACGATCGCGCCGTCGATCTCCATGGGGTAGCAGACCCGCGCGGGCGGGCGGGAGGTTCCGATGGGTTCGCTTCGCAAGGCTCACGGCCGGTTCGGTGCTGCCGTTCTCCTGCTTGTTGTCGCGGCCGCATGCAACAGCGCCGGTCCAACGTCCGCTGTGCCGGCCGGTTCTGCGACCGGCCGTTCGGGCGGGCTGTTCCCGGCAGGCTCACCTGCTGCCTCCGGCATCCACGTCATCGTGCCCGAATCGTCCGGCGCGGGGGCCTCCCAGCCCGTCGGATCGGGCGCCCCCCGGGCGACAGCCGCCGCCGTCACCGTCGACCAGATCACCGCCGACTACACGTACAAGTCCGAGCTGATCACGCCGATCGCCCACCTCTACGGGCTCTTCCTCGACGACTTTGTCATCGTGACCGTCAAGAACGGCAACGCGGCGGCGGTCAAGATCGTCGTCTCGAGCGAGATAAGCGGCTACACCAGCAAGGCCAGCGACACCGTCACCGTCCCGGCCGGCGCCACCCAGGAGGTCCGCCAGAACCCGCGGCTGACGACGGCCGCCATCGACGGTCTCAACAGCCAGCACGAGGCAGACCTGCACGTCGTCGTTTCGTACCTGGAAGCCGGCCAGCCACGGACCGTGGTCGACCAGACCAGCCCCACGCTCATTACCTCCCGCCGCGATTTCCCCTGGTCTATCAAGGGCTTCACTCAGGAGGAGGACTGGAACCTCGTCGTGGCAATGGTCACGCCGACGGACCCCGGCGTCGAGGAGCTCATCAGAGCCGGCGCCAACTACGACCCGAATGGCGCCATGGTCAGCAACTACGACAGCCTCAACGACGAGAGCGGCACGGTATGGCAGCGCCTGTCGGACATCTGGCAGGCCGAAACCAACGACTACAGCCTGACGTACATCGGCACCACCGATTCCTTCGCCTCCGGATCCTCGCAGCGGATCCGTCTCCCGGGCGAGGTTCTCGACCAGGCGAGCGGCAACTGCATCGAGCTGACCCTGCTCTACGCCTCGGTGGTCGAAGCCCTCGGCATGCAGCCGGCGATCGTCATGGTGCCCGGGCACGCCTACATCGCGGTCCGCGTGGACGCCCAGAACGACAACTACTACTTCATCGAGACCACGATGATCGGCCAGGCCACGTTCAAGCAGGCGGTGACGACGGCCGTCGGCGAGTGGCAGAAGGCCCAGCCGCACCTCGCCGCCGGCGAGCCCGACTATGGCTGGGTCGACATCGCGGCGGCGCGAGCCGACGGAATCATCCCGATCCCCTGGCGCTAGCCGGGTCAGCGGTTCCGGCCGGCTGATCTCCGCCACGCCCTGCAGGCCGGTATTCTGCGATTGCGACGCCGCGTCCATTCGCGGCTCGCCGCCGATGAGACGCTGCACGGAGGAGACGGAGTGAAACGAGTTCTCGGACGTAGCGGGATCGAAGTCCCCGCGGTCGGAATGGGCTGCTGGGCCATCGGCGGGCCGTGGGAGATGATGGGCTCTCAGGCCGGTTGGGGCGTCGTGGACGACGCGCAATCCACTCGCGCTATCCACGCCGCGTTGGAGCTCGGCGCCTACCTCTTCGACACGGCGGCCAACTACGGCGCCGGCCACAGCGAGCGCGTGCTGGGCTCCGCGTTGAAGGGCCGCCGCGACCGGGCAATCATCGCCACCAAGTTCGGCTACGACGTGGACGAGGCTGCCCGCAAGGTCATGCCCTACGGTGCCACCGAGCCGGAGAGCGACGTTGCGGGCCACGTCCGAGCGAACCTCGATGGCAGCCTCCGGCGCCTCGACACGGACTACGTGGACGTCTACCTGCTCCACGTCTGGGGGCTGACCCTCGACCGGGCGCTGGCAACGCGCGACGTGCTGGAGGCGCTGGTGGCCGAAGGCAAGGTCAGGACCTACGGCTGGAGCACGGATCGGCCGGACGCCATCGAAGCCTTCTCGACCGGCCCCGGCTGCGGCGTCGTGGAACAGGAGCTCAACGTCTTCACCGGCAATCCGGAGCTGCTCGCGCTGGCCGAGCGGATGAACCTCGGCAGCATCAACCGCTCGCCGCTCGGAATGGGCCTGCTGACGGGCAAGATCACGCCGGAGACCACGTTCCGCGACGACGACATCCGTCAGAAAGTGGAATGGTTCCCCGGCTTCAAGGACGGCCGAGCCAGCCGGGAGTGGCTGGACAACCTGGCGGCCATCCGCGAGATCCTGACCAGCGACGGCCGCACCCTCGCCCAGGGCGCCCTGGCCTGGATCTGGGGGCGCAGCCCGGTCACGGTTCCGCTTCCCGGCTTTCGGACGGTGGCCCAGGTCCAGGAGAACGCGAGGGCGATGGAGTTCGGTCCGCTCACGCCGGCCCAGATGGCCGAGATCGATCGAATCCTGGGGCGGTAGAGCTCTCGGGCTCGAGAGGGCGGCCACCGGTCACCCGCCGCCCGCTGGACGGCCTCTTCGGACGCCGCCTCGGGCGCCTGCTCGGACGCCCCTTCGGTGGCCGCGTCACGCGCCGCCGCCGCCACAGCCTCCTCGGGAGCCATCTCCTCGGTCGGCGCCTCCGGGGGCCAGGCGACGATTCTCGCCCGATAGCGATAGCGGCATCGACGAGCGTTTCAGGCGGCAACGGCCGATTGTCCGTCGCGCAGGACCGGCCGCGCGCCGCTCGAAGCCAGGTGCCGCTCGGAGTCCAGAGGCCGCGACGAGGGCGCCTTCGGCGGCTAGTCTAGGGGTGCCCGATTCCTACGGGCGGTCGCATGCGCCACGAGGGAGACCAGGATGCGCAAGTACGTCGGGGCGATCGATCAAGGCACGACCAGCACGCGCTTCATGGTCTTCGACCACTCGGGCGGGGTCGTCGCGGTGGACCAGCGCGAGCACGAGCAGATCTACCCCAAACCGGGCTGGGTGGAACACGACCCTCTCGAGATCCTGGCGCGTTGCCGCGAGGTGATCGGCGGGGCGCTGGCGAAGGCCGGACTGACGGCGGCCGACCTTGCCGCGGTCGGCGTCACGAACCAGCGCGAGACGGCGGTCGTCTGGGATCGACGGACCGGCCGGCCGATCCACAACGCCGTGGTCTGGCAGGACACGCGAACCGACGGCTTGATCGCCGAGCTGGCGCGCGACGGCGGCCAGGACCGCTTCCGGTCGAAGGTGGGGCTGCCGCTCGCGACCTACTTCTCGGGGCCGAAGATCCGCTGGCTCCTCGACAACGTGCCGGGGGCGCGGGAGCGAGCCGAAGCCGGCGACCTGCTCTTCGGCACGATCGACAGCTGGGTCATCTGGAGCCTGACCGGCGGCCCCGGGGGCGGTCCGGGAGTGGGTGGGGCCGGCGTCCACGTCACCGACGTCTCGAACGCCAGCCGGACGATGCTGATGAACCTTCGCACGCTCGAATGGGACGAGGCGATGCTGGCGGCGATGGGCGTGCCGGGGTCGATGCTGCCGGCGATCCGGGCCTCGAGCGAGGTCTACGGCGAGGCCGTCGGGGAGCTGGCCGGCGTGCCGATCGCGGGCGATCTCGGCGACCAGCAGGCAGCCCTCTTTGGCCAGACCTGCTTCGCCCCGGGCGAAGCCAAGAACACCTACGGCACCGGCTGCTTCATGCTCCTCAACACCGGGACGGCGCCGGTCGCGTCGAAGGCGGGCCTGCTGACGACGCTCGGCTACCGCATCGGCTCTGAGCCGGCGACGTACGCCCTGGAAGGTTCGATCGCCATCACCGGCGCCCTGGTCCAGTGGCTCCGCGACAACCTCGGCCTGATCCGCGAATCCGCCGAGGTGGAAACGCTCGCACGCACGGTCGACGACAACGGCGGCGTCTACTTCGTGCCCGCCTTCTCCGGCCTATTTGCGCCGTACTGGCGAGCCGACGCGCGCGGTGTCATCGCCGGGCTGACTCGCTATGTCAACCGCGGCCACATCGCCCGGGCCGTCCTCGAAGCCACCGCCTGGCAGACGCGCGAAGTGCTCGATGCCATGAACGCCGACTCGGGCGTGGGCCTGAAGGCGCTCAAGGTGGACGGCGGCATGGTCCGCAACGAGCTGCTCATGCAATTCCAGGCTGACGTGCTGGGTGTGCCGGTGATCCGGCCGAAGGTCTCCGAGACGACGGCTCTCGGCGCGGCCTACGCCGCCGGGCTCGCCGTCGGGTTCTGGAACGCGGTGGACGACCTGCGGGCCAACTGGGCCAGCGACCGCGAGTGGCGGCCGACGATGGATCCGGCCAGGTGCGAGAAGGAGTACGGCCTCTGGAAGAAGGCCGTGACCAAGACCTTCGACTGGGTCGAATGAGCGGACCGAGGCGCCGGCGGGCGCCTATGGTGCGACCGGGGGTGGGGGCGCGGTTTCACGCCGCCGTGCGGCCGGACGACGTGGCGATGCCGGAGCCCGGGGCGCCTCACGTCGTGATCATCGGTGGCGGCGGCACCGGCGGCGCGCTGGCCCACGACCTGACGCTGCGCGGCCTGCGCGTGACCCTCGTCGAGCGGGGCGAGCTCACGTCCGGGACCACCGGCCGGCACCACGGCCTGCTCCACAGCGGCGCCCGCTACGCCACAACGGACCGCGCCTCCGCGGTGGAGTGCATCGGCGAGAACAAGATCCTGCGGCGTATCTGCCCGGGCTCCTTCGAGGAGAACGACGGCCTCTTCGTGGCGATCACCGACGAGGACGCCGCGTACGAGAGGGAGTTCATCGAGGCGTGCTGGCAGTGCGCCGTGCCGACCCGTCGCCTGGACCGCGAGGAGGCGCTGCGCACGGAGCCCGGCCTCAATCCGGCCCTGCGGTTTGCGATCCAGGTCCCCGACGCGACGATGGACGCGATGCGCATACCGCTGCGCTTCTTCGCCACGGCGCGCCGCAACGGGGCGGTGATCAGGCCGTTCACGGAAGTCACGGCCGTGACGATGACGGGGCGCACGGTGAGCGGCTTGCAGGTCCGCGACCACGCCGCCGGCCGCGATTACGAGATCGGGGCGGATGTGGTGGTCAACGCCGCGGGGGCCTGGGCCGGCAGGGTAGCGGCACTGGCGGGCGTCACCGTGCCGGTGGTGATCTCGCCCGGCGTCCTCGTCGCGGTCCGCGGCCGCCACTGCAACATGGCCGTCAGTCGGCTCCGCGCCCCGAGCGACGGAGACCTCGTCCTGCCACAGCGGGGGCAGACGGTGATCGGGGCGAGCGCCTGGATCGCCGACGACCCGGACGACCTGGCGGTCCCGGCGGGCCACGTGGAGATGATCGTCCGGGAGAGCGCGGAGCTGGTGCCGGCAATCGCCCGGGCCGAGATCCGGGCGGCCTGGGCGGCGGCCCGTCCGCTTGTCGGCGAAGACGATGCGCCGGGGCGGCGCGGCTCGAAGCGTGGCACGAAGGCAGGCCCGGCCGCCGGCCGCCGGGCCTCGCGCGCCGGGCGCGACCTGGGCCGCGACGTGCGCTGCTTCGACCACGCGAAGGACGCGACGCCGACGGAGGGCTTCGTGACGATCGCCGGGGGCAAGGCCACCACGCTGCGAGCGATGGCGGAGACCGCGGCCGACACCGTCTGCGCCAAGCTGGGCCTGGAACGACCCTGCCGGACCGGCGAGTACGTGCTCCTGCCGCACACTGCCTGGTACTCCGAATGAACGTTCGCCTCAGCGTTTCCAGGTGCAGGCAGGGCGACCGAAAGGCCCATTTCGACCACTTCGAAGTCGAGGTCGAGCCGAACGCCACCCTCCTCGACGCGCTGCTGTCGGTCAGGCGGCTTCGCGATCCATCCCTGGTCGTCCGCCATTCGTGCATGCACGCCTCATGCGGGACGTGCGGCGTGCGGGTCAACGGCCGGGAGGCGCTCGCCTGCGACACCATAGTCGCCGAGCTCCCCGGCGGGCGGCCGATCAAGGTCGAGCCGCTGTCGAACCAGCGCGTCGTCGCCGACCTGGCGACCGACATGGTCGACTTCTACGCCCGGTTCGAGCCGGCCGGGATGCCGCTAGTTCGCGCCTCGGAGACCTGGCCGAAGGCCGTGCCGCCGCCCGGCATGAAGGCCTTCGGCCGCTTCGAGAACTGCATCGAATGCGGGCTGTGCCTCTCTGCCTGCCCGATCTCTCGGGCCGACCGTGCCTACATCGGCCCGGCGACTCTGGCGGCCGCAGCGCGCGTCGTGGCCGAGCCGCGCAGCCTGGAGCTGGGTCCGGTGCTGGCCCTTGCCGCCGAACCCGATTCGGTGTGGCGCTGCCGCGACGCGATGGCTTGCACCGCCGTGTGCCCCTCCGCCGTTGAACCGGCCCGGGCGCTGCTGACGCTACGCCGGCACGTCGCCTGGCGCGGCCTGAAGCGGTTCATTCGCCGCGAGGCCTAGGTCGGTCGACGCGGCGCGGGGCCGCGCGGCAGATTAGTCTAGGCAGGCCGACGCCCCGTGGGTCGGCCCAGGCCGAGGCTCGGCCGGCACCAGGTCGCTCTCCATGCCCCCCGAGACCGCGGCGGCGACTCACTACCAGATGCCCGATTCCGCCCGTCCCGCGTGCCGAACGCTCGTCGTCGGCGCGGGCGCGGTGGGTTCGTTCCTGGGCGCGCTGCTCGGGTCGGTCGGGCACGACGTGACGCTGATCCGGATCTTCGAGCCGGACTCGGAGCGGCCGCTCACCCTGGTCCGGCCGGACGGATCTCGCACCACGGTCCCGGTACATCGTTTCACGCGAACGGAAGATGCAGCGGCCCCGGACCTGATGCTGGTGGCGGTCAAGATGCCGGTCCTGCGCGAGGCCCTGGCGCCGACGCTGCGCTGGCCGGACGTGCCGACGCTGACCGTGGAGAACGGCATCGGCGCAGAGACGATCGCAGCCGAGGTCCGGCCCGGGGCGCCGATGCTGGCGGGCTCGCTGACGGCGCCGATCCGGCTGGTCGCCGAGGACGAGGTCGAGTGGATTAGCCGGGGCGGCCTGGCCCTTGCGGCGGCGACCGACGCCGCTCGCCCGATGGTCGGCCGGCTGCTCGACGACTTCGGCCGGGCCGGTTTGCGCGTCGCCGAGCGCCCGGCCGCTCCGCCGATGAAATGGTCGAAACTCCTCAGCAACCTCATCGCCAACGCCACCGGCGCCATCCTCGACATGGACGCCGATGCCATCTACCGCGACCCTCGGCTCTTCGACGTCGAGCGGCGCCAGATCCTCGAAGCGGTCGCGGTGATGCGGCGGCTCGGAACGCGGCCGGTCGCCCTCCCCGGCGCCCAGATCCCGTGGCTGGTCCGCTGCCTGCGGCTTCCAGCTCCGATCTGCCGGCCGATCATGACCCGCATCGTCGGGGGCGCCCGTGCCGGAAAGAGCCCCTCGCTCCGCCTCCACGTCCGATCCGCGCCGCCGGATGCACCCTGCGCCGAGCAGACCGAGGTGGCGTGGATGAACGGGGCGGTGGCTCGCGCCGGCGCTGAACACGGCGTGGCCACGCCGGTCAACGCCAGGCTCGCCGCCCTGGTTGACGAAGTGGCCGCCGATCCGGAACGGCGGGCCTGGTTCGGTGGCCATCCGGAGCGGCTCCTGGCCGAGCTCGGTCCGCGGTAGGACCGCGGCGCCTCGCGTCGCCTCGCCCGCCGCCCACGGCGTCGCCTCGCCACGCGGCCGGGGCTCCGCGCCCCCGAGGCCTCGTCATATACTTCGCGGCGATGCAGAACCTCGACCTCGTCCCGGTCGCCGTTGCCTTCGTCGCCGGCTATCTGCTCGGCGGCATCCCCTTCGGAATCATCATTCCCCGGCTGATCGGCGGCCCCGATCCCCGGACCATCGGCAGCGGCCGCACCGGCGGCGCCAACGTGTCACGGGCCGTCGGCTATCGCTGGGCGGCAGTGTCGGGCCTGCTGGATGTCGCCAAAGGCTCCGCCGCCGTTCTCGTGATCGTCGCGATAGGCGGCGGGCCCGTTCCGCAGGTCATCGCCGCGCTGATGGCCATCGTCGGGCACAGCCGCTCGCCCTTCATCGGCTTCCACGGCGGCCGCGGGGTGGCTCCCGCCACCGGCGGCGCGATCATCCTCGCCCCGATCATCCTGGCCGCCATCTTCCCGGTCTTCGCCCTCACGATCCTGATCACCCGGATCTCGTCGCTCGGATCGCTCAGCGCGAGCCTCATCGGCGGCATCGCGATGATCGTCATCGCCGCGGTGACGCCGCTCGGGCCCATCTACTTCGTCTATGGGGTCGGCGTACCGGGCCTCATCTGGCTCTTCCACGTCGACAACATCGGCCGCCTGTTGAGAGGCGAGGAGCGACGGGTGGGCCGCCATTCCAGGTCCGCGAAGACCGAGGCGCCGGCCTCGGCCACACCGTCAGATCGGTCTGCGCGCTAGCTCGAGCCGGGCCGGTGGTGCCCGGCTGCACCGAAAGTCGTGGTTGCAGCACACCGAAGGTACTATCGGGCGGTTCTTCGGGGCTATAGTCGCCATGAACAGGCCGCGTCCGTTGGGTTACGCAAGGACGTCTACCCCTTCCGGCGTATCTTGTTCGGGACTATCCGGCCGACGTCTCCCATAGAAAGCTCCGAAGGTACGCCAGGAGCGAACTGGGGTAGTCATGGGAACACAGATCGATTTCGTCGGATTCGCGGACGATTGCCGCGTCGTAGGCAAGGTTGACCTCGACGAGGACGCGCGTCTGGCCGACATGCTCAACCGCCGCCCAACCATCGTCGTGCACGGCGCGACGCTGGTCAGCACGCTGGACGGGCACACCCAGCATCTCGACGAGATCGAGATCGGCCGCGACGAGCTGGACATCGTCGTCGCCAGCGGCCCGCGGGGCGACCCCAAGCGGCGCCTCTCGACCAAGCCGAGCGGCGTGACGATGAAGCTCGGCCCCTACTCAGCCGTGGGATTCATGCACGGTCCGCCTACGTCCAACCCGTTGAGTGACATGGGCCGGCGCCAGCCGATGGTCGCCATGACAGACGTGAACCTGGAATACCAGTTCTGTGAGGAATCAGTCAGCGAATGGCATCGCACGCTGCTCGTCAATCGCCAGATGGCGATGTTGCTGCGAGCCGTGACGAATCCCGGCGGCCTCCAGCCCGGCGCCGCGTAGGGCCACCCGGATCGGACTCACTCCTCTCGGCCGGAATTCGCGCGCACCCTCGATCGTTCAGCAGCCGCGCGTGCCCGCCTCAACGCACGGCGCTCAGCAGCTCGTTCGCATAGGCCCTGACCGTCTCCGCGTCGGTGGCCGCGAGCGCCCTGGCGGCCAGGGCCCGCAGCTCGGCATCGCCGAAGCCCGCCAGGCACGCCCGGATCGCGTCGAGAGAGCCCGCGTCGGCCGATAGCTCGTCCACGCCCAGGCCCACCAGGACAAGCGCCCCGGCCGGATCCCCGGCCAGCTCTCCGCAGACCGCGACGGGGATGCCCGCCCCGTCCGCTCCGGCCACGACGGCGGCGATCGTCCGCAGGACCGCAGGGTGCAGCGCATCCTGGAAGCGGGCGAGCGACGGGTTGCCGCGGTCGGCAGCCAGGACGTACTGCGTCAGGTCGTTGGTGCCGATGCTGAAGAAGTCGACCAGCCGGGCCAGCTCCGGGGCCAGGATCGCCGCGGACGGGACCTCGATCATGACGCCCGTGACCATCCTATCCGGGCAATCCGCCCCGCTCGCGACGACCTCGCGCCGGGCCTCGTCGCGAAGCCCGGTCAGCAGCCGGGCATCGGCCAGGGTCGCGACCATTGGGGCCATGACGTGAGGCGTCACGCCGGCGGCGCCGGCGGCCCGCCAGATTGCCCGCAACTGCGTCAGCAGCAGCTCGCGGGAATCGTGGGCCAGCCGGATGGCCCGCACGCCGAGGAACGGGTTCGGCTCCTCGGGGCGTCCGAGATACGGGATCGACTTGTCGCCGCCGATGTCGGCGAGGCGGATCACGACGGGCCGCTCCGGGCCGAAGGCCTCCATCGCCCGCCGATACTCGGCCTCTTGCTCCGACTCGGACGGCGCCGCCTGCCGGCGCAGGAACAGGTACTCGGTGCGGAAGAGACCGACCCCCTCTGCTCCCGCTTCGAGGGCGCGGGCGGCGTCTTCGGGGCTGCGGATGTTGGCCAGGAGCGGTATGCGCCGGCCGTCGGCCGTGGCGGCGGGGCTGCCTCGGAGGGCGGCAGCCGCACGGTCGCGGGACCCTCGGACGGCCTGGCGATCGGCCAGCTCCTGCAACTCCTCCGGAGCCGGATCAACGGTAATCTCGCCGCTCTCGCCGTCGATGGCGATCTTCCGCGAGCCCCGCACGGCCTCGAGCAGGTCAGGCGCCGCCACGACCGCCGGGATCCCCAGGCTCCGGGCCAGGATGGCCACGTGAGCCGTAGGCGAACCACCGGCCAGGGCCACTCCTAGCAGCAGACCCGGCGGAAACTCGGCCAGCAGCGACGGCGGCAGGTCGTCGGCGACGACGATCGAGGGGGCGGCGGGCAGCTCCACCTGGGCCCCGCTCAGGATGCGCGTCACCCGGACGGCAACGTCCCGCACGTCGCCGGCGCGTGCCGCAAGCAGTGCGTCGGGGAGGGTGCCGAGGATCCTCGCCGAGGACTCGGCCGCCTCGAGCACTGCCTCCACCGGCGGCATGCCTCCGTGGGCGAGCCGGACCGCCTCGTCCACGATGGCCGGGTCGATCGCCATGAGGGCCTGGGCCTCGAGGATCTCGGCGTCGCCCCCGCGGCCCAGGTCGCGCAGCCTCGCGGCGAGCGCCTGAAGCTGGGTCGCCGATGCGGCCGCCGCGCCGCGAATGCGAAGCTCCGCCTCCCCGCGTGAGGCAATCGCCACGGCCGGAATGGCGCCCGCTCCGCGCGGTCGGTAGCGCCAGGCCGGTCCGACGGCGATCCCAGGGGCGGCCGGCAATCCGGCGATACGGCCGGGCACGCTAGTGTCCGACCGGCTCGCCGAGCCCGGCGAGCAGACGGCGGAGCCCCTCGATGGCCATTCCCTCGTCCGGCCCTTCGGCTTCGATCCTCACCACGTGGCCCTTCTCGACGCCCGCAGCCATGACCCCGGTGATGCTCTTGGCGTCCACCGCGGGCCGGGCAGCTGTCATGTTCTCGAGCCGGATGGTCGAGGCATAGGCCGCGGCCGCGCGAACGAAGACCGCCGCCGGCCGGGCGTGCAAGCCGGACTCGCTTCGGACCTCGACCTCGATGGACCTCACCCGTTACTCCTCCGAGCCGCCACGCCGGTCAGTACGGACTCGCGGCGAGTGCCGACCCGCAACCGGCAGCACCGACGGCGCCGCGGCCCTATCGTACCCGGGGCTATCGGTTTCGGACCGCTCGCCGCCGAGTCTGGCATCATTGGTGGCACCAGGGGTACACAGGAGATATCGCTCTGTCGATGGACCGCGCGTCAGCCGGGAGTCCGGCTCGAGCAATTGCCGGCCTGGCCGCGCTACAGGACCTAAGCGTCCTGCTCGAGGGAATCGAAGATCCCAGGTCCCAGCGGCCGGTCTGCCGGCAGGTGCTGGAGGCTCGACGCAAGCTTCTCGGGCCGGACCATCCGACGACGATCGAGGTCGAGGCGCGTCTGGCCGCCATCGCCATCGAGCTGGAGGAGTACCAGGTCGCCCGCGACGCCTACACCGTCCTGGTGGAGCGCTGTGAGCGCGTCTTCGGGCCTCGAAACCTCGATACCCTCTCCGCCGTCCACGGACTGGCGGTCGCCCTTTCCTACATGGACGAGCCGCAAACGGCGCGGCCTATGTACGAGCGTGTCTACAACGGCCGGCGCAACACCCTCGGCCCCGAGGATCCCGCAACCCTCAGCGCCCTCCACAACCTGGGCCTGACCCATCGCGCCCTGGGCGACAACGCCGCGGCCCGGGCGACCTTCGAGAACCTGCTGGACATCCAGCGCCGGGTCCTGGGTCCGGAGAGCCTTATGACGCTGCGGACGATGACGAACCTCGGCAGCGTTCTGATCGCGATGGAGGAATACCCGCGGGCCTGCGAAGTCCTGGCCGAACGCGTTGACCGGAGCCGTCGCGTTCTGGGTTCGACGCATCCCGACACGCTCGACGCGATGTTCGGCCTGGCCCGCGCCCTGTGCGGAACCGGCGACCGGGCCTCCGGACGGTCCCTCTCCGAGCAGGCGATGGCGGCGACGATCGCGGCGTTCGGGCCCGATGCCCCGGAGACGATCGAAGGGATGACCCAGCACAGCCGGCTGCTCCTGCGGCTGGGCGAAGCCAAGGCCGCGGCCGCTTCGTACCGGAGCCTCTTCGACAAGCTGACCCGGCTCAACGGTCCGGATGACCTCGCCACCCTCGACGCGATGGCCGGGCTGGCCGACGCGGTCGGCCGCAACGGCGACCACAAGCGGGCCCACGACATCGACGTCCTGCTGCTCGACCGCCGCCAGAAGGTCCTCGGGCCCGATCATGCGGCTACGCTCTGGACGATCGGCGACCTGGCCTGGAACCTGGAGCAGTTGGGCGACCTGGGCGGCGCCGCGGCCCGTTTCGGCGAGCTGGCCGAGGCCCGCGCCCGAACGATCGGCCCGGACGAGCCGGACACGGTCTGGACCCTCCAGGGCCTCACGAGGGTCCTCGGCAAGATGGAATCTCACGCCGACGCTCGCCGCGCCTACGCTCGGCTCTACGAAACCCAGGACCGCCGCCTCGGTGCAGAGGCCGAGGAGACGCTCGACGCGCTGGGCGGCCTGGCATGGGAGCTCGGCAAGGTCGGCGAGTTCGAGGCCGCCCGGCGAGCCTGGGCCCAGCTCGTCGAGATCCACGAGCAGCTGCACGGTCCCCGCGACGAGCGCACCCTCGACGCCCTGGTGGGGCTGGCCGGAGCCTTCGACGACCTCGGCGAAGAGGAGCAGGCGCGCGGCATCTCCGAGCGCCTGGCCGGCCCGCTCGGCCGGCTGTACGCGAGCAGCGCCGAGACGCTCGGCCGGGACGAGCCGCGCACCCTGGCCCTGGGTCACAGCCTCGGCTTGACGCTGGAGCGGCTCGGGCAGTTCGAGGCGGCCCGCGTCGCCTACCAGACCACGCTCGAGGGATACGTTCGAGTCCAGGGCAAGCGCGGACGAGCCGTGGCGGACATGCGCGGCCACCTGGGCGACATCGCCCGCAAGCTGGGCGATCCGGCCGCCGCCCACGCCGAGTACGGCGAGGCCCTGTCGGTCATGCGCAAGCAGCCCGGCCCGGAGGACCCCGACACGCTCGAGATGGTCGGGCGGAATGCGGCCGCGCTGATGGCCCTGGGCAAGAAGATCGCCGCTCGCAACCAGGTCCGGACCGTCGTCGACGGCTACAGGCGGACCCTCGGCGAGGAGAACCCGCTCACCCGCCGGGCCCAGGCGCGCCTCGAGGAGATCGCGCCGAGCCGCCGCCGGCGCCTGACTCTCTAGCCGATCTCGCGGGACATGCCGGAGCTGGGACAGGCTTGCGCAAATCGCGGCCGTGCGCTTATGCTTCGCGGCCAATGAACGCCAACGCCTTCAGCCGACGGGAGAACTCGCGCCAGGCCTCAAGCCTGCGCGGATCCATGATGGCCATGCCCCGGCGGCCCCGAAGTGCGGAGGATGGGGTCTGAGGTTCTGGCTCACCTAGCAGCGTAGCCGGACCAAGGAACGGTCCCGGGGCCGCGGCCTCCTGAATGGAGCCCGCGGTTCTTTGTTTCTCCGGACAACGCGACGGGAGCCGCCCACACCACTGGCCCACCCCCCAGGGCTCCCCGGGATCAACCACAGGCTGAACCGCTCGCCGCCGCAGGCGTCCCCCTTCCAGGAGAAACGACCCGTGTCCGACCAAAACACTCCCGCCCTCCGTCGCGAAACACTCGCCGTACATGCCGGCCAGCAGGTAGACCCGACGACCAAGGCGCGCGCCGTCCCGATCTACGCGACCACGAGCTACGTCTTCGACAACGCCGACCACGCCGCGCGCCTCTTCGGGCTGCAGGAGTTCGGCAACATCTACACCCGGATCATGAACCCGACCACCGACGTCTTCGAGCAGCGCATCGCGGCGCTCGAGGGCGGCGTCGGGGCCCTGGGCGTGGCCTCCGGTCAGGCGGCCGAGACGCTGACGATCCTGAACCTGACCCGCGCCGGCGACAACATCGTCACCAGCGCCTCGCTGTACGGCGGCACGTACAACCTCTTCCAGTACACGCTGCCGAAGTACGGCATCGGCTTCCGCTTCGTGGACGGCTCCAAGCTGTCGGAGTTCGAAGCGGCCATCGACGGCAGGACCAAGGCCGTCTACGTGGAGACCATCGGCAACCCCCGTCTGGACGTGCCGGACTTCGAGGGGATCGCCGCGATCGCCCACAAGCACGGCATTCCGCTCATCGTGGACAACACATTTGCGCCGCTGCTCTCTCGGCCGATCGAGTGGGGCGCCGACATCGTCGTCCACTCGGCCACCAAGTGGATCGGCGGCCACGGCACCGCGATCGGCGGCGTCGTCGTGGACAGCGGCAAGTTCGACTGGGCCAGGTCGCCCCGCTTCAAGGCCGATTTCGTTGATCCCGACGAGTCGTACCACGGCGTCAGCTACACCGCGGCCTTCGGCAACCTGGCCTTCATCCTCAAGCTGCGGGTCCAGCTGCTCCGCGACCTCGGGCCGGCTCTCAGCCCGTTCAACTCCTTCCTCTTCCTACAGGGCCTCGAGACCCTGCCGCTGCGCATCGAGCGCCACAGCACCAACGCGCTGGCGGTCGCCCGCTGGCTCGAGCGCCACCCGGCCATCGAGTGGGTCAGTTACCCCGGCCTGGCGTCGCACCCGGCCCACAAGTTCGCGACCCGGTATCTGTCGGGCGGGTTCGGCGGCATCGTCACCTTCGGCCTCAAGGGCGGCGTGGAGGCGGGCCGCAGGCTCATCGACTCGGTCAAGCTGTTCAGCCTGCTGGCCAACGTCGGCGACGCCAAGAGCCTGATCATCCACCCGGCCTCGACCACGCACCAGCAGCTCTCGGCTGCCGATCAGGTCGCCAGCGGGGTGACTCCCGAACTTGTCCGCATTTCGGTCGGGATCGAGCACATCGACGACATCATCGCCGACCTTGATCAGGCCATCGCCGCAGCTACCGGCATTCGCTCGGCGGCTCCGGTGGGCGCGGCCAGGTAGGCGGCCCTACACATGCGCTGGACGTCGGCGGGGGGTAGGGCTTCGGGGAGCGCTGAAGACGCGCGCCCCGAATCCCGCGCCGACTCCCAGAGACCTCTCGCAACCTCGCGCGCCGGGTCCCTCACGGGGCTCGGCGCGCAGCCGTTCGCGGCAGCCGACACCGTGCCGGCCGAGCCGGTGGCCGCCGCCCCGAGCGCCGCCGCGCCCAACTCGAAGGCGGCAGGCGCGTTCGTCGTCGACGACCCCGGCGTTTCGACCGCGCGCGACGACTTTGGTTTTCGTAGCCTGAACGGCGTGGACAAGACCGCGGATCCGCAAGCCGGGAAGATCGTCTCGCGCTGGCTCGGGCGCTTCGCCCTGGAGTCGGGCGCGGTCCTGCCGGACCTGGTGGTCGCGTACCGCCACGACGGTGTCGCGATCGGCGAGGGCCGCCAGATCCTGGTCGTTCACGCCCTGACCGGCTCGGCCGACGCCGCCGGCGACTGGTGGGCGCCGCTGATCGGGCCCGGCCAGATCCTGGACACCGAGAAGTTCGGGGTCATCTGCATGAACCTGCTGGGCAGCCGCTACGGCACCAGCGGTCCCACTTCGCGGAACCCGGTCAGCGGCAAGCCGTACGGCCGGGCCTTCCCGCGCGTCACCGTGCGAGACCAGGCCCGGGCGCAATGGCGCCTCCTCGACGCCCTTGGCATCGGCAAGCTCGCTCTGGCGGTCGGCGGGTCGCTCGGCGGCATGGTCGCGCTGGAAGTCGCGCTGGAGCGGCCCGGCGAGATCAGCCGGGTCGTGCCGATAGCCGCGCCGGCTCGGATCGGCCAGCTCGCCGTCGGCTGGGACCACATCCAGCTCGAGATGATCGACCGCCTGGGCGCCGAAGGGCTCGACCTTGCCCGCCAGCTGGCCATGACGACCTACCGCAGCGAGGTGGACTTCGAGCAGCGCTTCGCCGGCCGGGTCGAGGCCGAGGGCACGCCCGCGGTCGTCAACTACCTGCGCCACCAGGGCCACAAGCTGCTCGAGCGATTCGACGCGGACACGTACCGGGCTCTCGTTCGCGCGATGGACACGCACGACATCGGCCGCGACCGCGGCGGCCCGGTCGCGGCTCTGCAGAGGCTGGCCGCGTACGGGACGAGGCTGACGGGCGTCGGCATCGAGGGCGACATCCTCTACGGCACGAACCAGGTCCAGGCCATGGTCGAGGCCGCCAAGGAGGCCGGCATGGACGCGGCCTACCGGGAGATCCTCTCGACGAAGGGCCACGACGCCTTCCTCGTCGAGTGGGACCAGCTCACGACGATCCTGGCCGAAGCGCTGAAGTAGGCGCCGGGCGCGGGCGGGGCACGGCGGAGCGCGGTTAGCCCGCCGATGCCGCCATGCATCGGCTGGTGCATAACGTGAATATGCATCGTGCATATTTCCCCGCAACACTTGCGCATATCCGAGAGATCATGCATACTCCCGGCCTGATGTTCGTCCAAACGCTTGCCAAGCCCAAGTCGAAGCGCTGGCGGCCCTGCCGGGAGGCACGGCCCTAGGGCTCGGCGGCGTTCGAGAAGAACCGCGGAGCCGAGGGGCAGGAGGCTCCCGGGGGCCGCGACACCGAAAGGCGGTGCCGCGGCTTTTCTGTTTTCAAGGGGATCACGGAGGTAGTCGGAATGCACAGCATCGTCGCCGGCGACGGAGCCATGGGTCGGGCGGTCGCGGCTGCGCTCGCCGGCCGCGGCACTCCGCCTCTGGCAATCCTGGGCATGCCCGACTCCCCCGCCGGCCACTCGCCCGAGGCCTTCTCCGGTGCTGAAATCGTCTTCGACTTCACGGCCGGCGACGCGGTCCTCCAGAACGTCAAGGCCGCGACCTCCGGCGGCGTCCGCAGCTTCGTCATCGGCACGACCAACTGGGCGAGCGACCGCGACACGGTCGAGGCCGCGCTTCTCCAGAGCCGCGCCGCGGCCGTCGCCTCGGCCAGCTTCAGCCTGGGCGTGATGCTCTTCGCCCGCCTCGTCGAGGACGCGGCGCGGCTCTTCGGGCCGTTCGCCGAATACGACCCGTATCTGGTCGAGTGGCATCGCCGCACGAAGGCGGACCGGCCCTCGGGCACGGCGCTGGAACTGTCGCGTCGCCTCATCGCCGCGCATCCCCGTAAGACCCGCGTGGCCCGGCCGATGGCCTCCGGCTCGCCCATGCCTGAGGAACTCGACATCGCCAGCATCCGGGCCGGCGCCGCCCCGGGCATGCACCTCGTCGGCTTCGACGCCCCGGGCGAGAGCCTGGAGATGCGGCTCACCGCCCGCGATCGATCGGCCTACGCCGCCGGCGCAATAACCGCCGCCGAATGGCTACTGGCCCAGCCTCGGTCGCCCGGCTTCCACAGCTTCGACGCCGTCGTCGACTCGATCATCGCCAAACAGTCGGTCGGAGGCGCAGCCGCCCCGACCGCTCCACGCTGACCGGCGCCGGTCGCGCACCGGCCGCCGGCCGGCGTGCCGGCCTCCGGCGTTCCGGCCTCCCAACCGAGCCAAACGCCCACTCGACTTTCCAAGGAGCAACCCAGGTGCCAGCCACTCGCCAGATCCGAGGAGCCTTCACCGCCCTCGTGACCCCATTCACGCAATCCGGGGCAATCGACGAGGAGACCTTCCGCAGCCTCGTCCGCCGCCAGATCGATGCCGGCATCCACGGCCTCGTCGCCTGCGGAACGACGGGTGAGACACCCACGCTGAGCCACGAAGAAGACGAGTGGGTCATCGGCACAACCCTCGAGGTCGCCTCCGAGCGGCCGAGCCGGGCCCGTGTCCGCGTCATCGCCGGAACCGGCTCGAACAGCACCGCGACCGCGATCAACTCGACGCGCCGCGCCGCGAAGCTCGGCGTGGACGCCGCCCTGGTCGTCGCGCCGTACTACAACAAGCCCGATCAGCGAATGCTCGAATCGCACTTCCGCGCCGTCGCGGACGAGGGCGATCTCCCGATCATCGTCTATAACGTCCCGGGCCGGACCGGCGTGAACGTCGAGGCGGCGACTCTCCTTCGTCTCGCCGAGCATCCCCGGATCGTGGGGGTGAAGGAAGCATCGGCGAACATGGACCAGATCGCGACGATCCTGGTCGATCGACCCGCCGACTTCTCGGTCCTGGCAGGCGACGACACCTGGACGATGCCGATGCTCGCGCTCGGCGGCGACGGGGTCATCTGCACGTGCGCGAACGAGATCCCGGGCGAGATGGTCGAGCTGTGCGACGCGGCGTTCGCCGGCGACTGGGAGCAGGCTCGCCTGATCCACGAGCGCTGGCTGCCGCTCATGAAGGCGAACTTCGTCGGCGGTCCGAATCCGGTCCCGGTGAAGGCGGCTATGTCGATCATGGGGCTGTGCTCGGACACGCTGCGAATGCCGCTCATGCCGCTCGACGAGCCACACCGGAGCCGGATGCGGATGCTGCTCGCGGCGCTCGGGCTCCTTGCGGAGGAAGAGGACGCCGCGTCGGCCGTGTCGGCCACGCGGGCAGGCGCGCGCGTAGCGTGAGCACCTCGGACTCGCCGGCGGGCATCATCGCCGACTTGGACGCGGGGCGAGTTCGCGTCGCCTACCCCGACGCGGCCGCCCCCGGCGGCTGGCGCGTGGATTCGGCCGTACAGCAGGCCATCCTGGGGCTCTTCGCCAACCGCGAGACTCGGACCTGGAACCTGGACGAAGTCCTGCAATTCCGCGACCGCGTCGGCCTGCCGGTCAAGGACTTGCTCGACTCCGTTGAGGCGCGAGCCGCCCTCGCGGCCGGCAAGCCATGGCGAGTTGTCCCGGGCGGTACCTCGGTTCGCGCCGGCGCCTACCTCGCGCCCGGCGTGACCATCGTCCCGCCCTCGTTCATAAACGTCGGGGCGTGGGTCGGCGAAGGCGCGATGATCGACTCGCACGTCCTCGTCGGCTCGTGCGCCCAGATCGGCGCGCGGGTCCATCTGTCCGCCGGGGTCCAGATCGGCGGCGTGCTCGAGCCGCCCGGCCGACGCCCCGTGATCGTCGAGGACGGGGTCTTCGTCGGCGCCCAGTGCGCGCTGCTGGAGGGCGTGCTCATCAAGCACGGCGCCGTCATCGCCGCGGGCGTCGTCCTGACCGGCACGAGCCGGCTCTACGACCTGGTCCGCGAACGCGTCATCTTCGGCACGCTGGACGAGCCGCTCGTCGTTCCCTCCGGCGCGGTCGTCGTTCCCGGCGTCCGGCAGGTCAGCGGCGAGTTCGCGGCGGCGAACGGCATCGCCCTCTCGACCGCGGTCATCGTGAAGTACCGCGACGAGCGCACCGACGCTCGCGTCGCCCTCGAGGAGGCGCTCCGGTGACGGCCACGCGCTCCACCGGCACGGCCCGATCGACCGGCGGGGTCGACGGCATCCTGGAGGCCGGCCGGCTGGCGGGTCTCTCGCCGGCGGCGCTGGCCGAGAGCTTCGGGACGCCCTTCTACGTCTACGACCTGGACCTGATCGGCCGGCGCGTCGATGCGCTGCGCGAGGTTCTGCCGCGCGGCTTCCGGGTCGCCTTCGCGGTCAAGGCGAACCCCTCTCTGGCGGTCGTCGCCCACCTGCGGCGCTGCGGAGTCGGCGCCGACGTCGCCTCCGGCGGGGAGCTGGAGACGGTCCTGCGCGCCGGCTTCGATCCGGCCGTCATCGCCATGACCGGACCGGGCAAGCGTGACGAGGAGCTGGCAGCCGCGGTGGCCGCGGGCATCGGCGTCCTCACGGTCGAATCGCCGGGCGAACTGCGCCGCCTGGAGGCCGTCGCGGCCACGGCGGGCCGGCGACAGCCGATCCTCCTCCGCCTGGCCGTCTCAGAGGACGCCCGCCTGGAAACCGTCCGCCTGATCGGTGGCGCCGGGGGCAAATTCGGGATGCCTGTCGAGACCCTCCTGGAGACGGCCCGCGCGGCGGCCTCATCCCCGAACGTCGAGCTGCTGGGCGTCCACGCCTTCGGCGCATCGAACCTGCGCGACGCTGAACAGCTCGCCGGCCACGTGGCGGAGCTCGTCGAGGTCGGGCGGCAGGTTGCCTCGGAGACGGGCATTCCCCTGCGCGTGGTGGACGCGGGCGGCGGCCTCGGCATCCCGTATGCGGACGGCGAGCGGCCGCTCGACCTGGCGCGCCTCGGCCGGCGCCTTACGGAACTGCGCGAGCGCTGGGATGCCGACGGCCTGAGCGAGATGGAGGTCGTCCTGGAGCCGGGTCGGTTCCTCGTCGGGCCCGCCGGCGCGTACGTGGCCCGGGTCGTGGACGTCAAGGGGCCCGACTCTGCGCCCGTGGCGATCCTCGACGGCGGCGTCAATCACCTCGTCCGCCCGGCCCTGGTTCGGAGCGAGCACCGCCTGGCCGTCCTCAGCACCGACCCTGTCCGCGCTCTGGTGCGCACGACCATCGCCGGTCCGCTGTGCACGGGTCTGGACGTCTTCACGACAGAGGCGATGCTGCCGCGCCCGCGCGTCGGCGACCTCGTGGCCGTCCTGGACGCGGGCGCCTACGGCTTCACCGAATCGATGCCGTTCTTCCTATCGCACCCCTCGGCCGCGGAGGTTGCGGTGAAGAGCGGCCGAGCCCAGCTGATCCGGCCGCGCGTCGCGCCGGTCGAACTGCTCGATCGCCAGCTGAACCCGGACTGGTGACGGTGCCGTCGTCTTTGTCCTGAGTGGCGGGGTACATTTGAACTAGACCGCATCTCGGAGGACGTAGCACGTCGCGAACCCGGCTGACCGTGCCTCGCGCGCGACGAGCAACCGTGGCGATCGCTGTTGTCGCGGCGCTTGTCGTGTTGGTATTGGCGGCGATTCTCTACTTCTGGGTCACGAGCACCCAGCTCCGTCCGATACTCTAGATCGCACCGAGCACGTTCGCGGGAAGACGGCATGCCGGCCAGCTCAGTAGCTGGCTTCGTCCAGGCGGACTTTGCCCTTGAACTTCCAGTAGATGAAGCTCGTGTAGCCGATGACGATCGGCATGCCGATCAGGGCCACCATCAGCATGATGGTCAGGGCCGTGTCCGAGGAGTGGGCGTTGTCGATCGTCACGCTCCGGACCGCGTCAACTGCCGGAACGAGGTCCGGATACAACGCGATGCCGGCCGTGACCGCCATGCCGACGACGGCAAGGCTCGAGAACAGGAAGGCCCGGCCATCCTGGCGCGCCCTCCAGGCAAGCACGAGGAGCAGCAGGGCGTTGGCCGTCAGGAACGGCACGACCCAGGTCAGGACGTTGCCGAAGTTGTCGAAGACACGCTTGGCGTCGCCGAGAGCCAGACCGGTCGCCCCGATCCAGGCTAGGACGATCAGCACCAGCGCGGCGATGCCGGTTCGGCGAGCCCGAGTCTGGATCGCGCCTTCGGTCTTCATGACCAGCCAGGCCGAACCCTGCAGGAGCGCCAGACCCAGGGTCATAACGCCGATCGACAGCGCGAATGGATTGAGCAGCCCAACGAGCCCGCCACGGTAGCCGCCGTCGGCGTCGATCGGGATGCCGCGCAGGACGTTCCCGAGGGCGACGCCGAAAAGAATGGCGGCGACCACCGACCCGAGCGAGAAGCCGAAGTCCCAGCCGAGCCGCCAGAACCGGTTCGTCTCCATGCTGCGAAACTCGATCGAGGTCGCCCGCAGGATCAACGCCCCAAGCAGCAGCACCATGGCCAGGTAGAACCCGGAGAAGACCGTGGCGTAGGCGTTCGGGAAGGCAGCGAAGAGGGCGCCGCCGCCGGTGATCAGCCAGACCTCGTTGCCGTCCCAGACGGGCCCGATGGAATTGAGCACCTGGCGCCGTTCCGAGTCGGTCCGGGCCACGATCATGTGCAGCGCGCCCACGCCGAGGTCGAAGCCGTCGAGGATGGCGTAGCCGGTGAGAAGGAAGCCGATGAGGAGGAACCACACGGTGGAAAGCTGCATCTCAGCGTCCTCCCTCTCCCGCGGCCGGGGTGGCCGCAGGGGCGGGCGGCGTCGCTACTGTCGGCGCGGCCGGCGCGACCTCCGCACCGAGTTCAGGGCCGTAACGTATCTCCCGGGTCAGGCCGTAGAGCCACAGGAAGAAGAGGAGGGCGTAAAGGAGCACGATGGCCACGATCGAAATCGACACATCCCCCGCCGAGACCGAGGGCGACGTACCGTTCGAAACCATCATCAACCCCTGGACGATCCACGGTTGACGCCCGACCTCTGTCGTCATCCAGCCCAGCTCCGTGGCGAGGATCGGCGCTGGTATCGCCAGCACGGCGAGCCATAGCCACCAGCGGTGCTTCTCGATCGAACCGCGCAGCAGGAAGAAGGCGCCGATCAGCATGAGCAGCATCATCACCATGCCGAGCCCAACCATGAGGTGGAAACTCAGGAAGGTCGCGGCCACGGGCGGCCATAGCGACTGGTCGGGCTGCTGATCCAGGCCCTTGATCTGGCCGTTCGGATCCAGGTCGGACATCGCGCTCAGACCGTACGGGACGGCGATCCCGAGGCCGGTGCCGCTCGAGCAGTCCTGGCTCGGAGGCACGGCGATGATGTCGAGCGGGACGCCGTTGGCGGTCTGGCAGACGCCCTCCATGGCCGCGAACTTGAGCGGCTGATTAGCCTGGACCTCGCGCGTCTGGAGATCGCCGGTGGCGAACATGCCGCCGGCCCCCAGGAAGGCGACCACGACGCTCAGCCGCAGCGCGAAGGCCGTCACGTCGGAGCCGCGCCCGCGGAGGACGTACCAGGCGCAGATGCCCATCAGGAAGAACGCGCCGACGACGTAGCAGGCCGTGACGGTATGGAAGAACCGCGGCAGCGTCGAGGGGTTGAACATGGCCTGCAAGAAGTCGGTCAGCTGAGCCTTCTGCACGCCGTTCGCGTCGGTGACGATCTTGAACCCGGCCGGGGTCTGCATCCACGAGTTGGCGACCAGGATCCAGAAGGCCGACAGGGTCGTCCCGAAAGCCACCAGCAGGCCGGAGATCCAGCGCAGGGTCGAGCCCACCCGGTGACGCCCGAACAGCACGATCCCGACGAAGGCCGACTCGAGGAAGAAGGCGGAGATGCCCTCGGCAGCCAGCGGCGCACCGAAGATGTCGCCCACGAAGCCCGAGAAGCGGGACCAGTTCGTGCCGAACTGGAACTCCATGACGATGCCGCTCACCACGCCGATGACGAAGGTGACGGCGAAGAGCTTGGCCATGAAGACCGACAAGCGGTCGTAGACGTCGCGTTTGGTCCACCAGCGAAGCGTCTCGACGATGGCAATCAGCCCGGCGAGGCCGATCGTGACGGCCGGGAACACGAAGTGGAAGCTGATCGTCAGGGCGAACTGAAGGCGATCCAGCTGGACGACGTCCACGGGCACTCTCCTCGCTCAGCGGTGTATTCCCGCCGATCTGGCGGTCGACGGCAGCGGTTCCTGAAATGGCCACGAATTGACGGCGGCCGCGTGGACGGCCCTCCCCGGCACAACATTATGTGACTCGTTGTCACGGGAAGACAGGCCACCGGGTTTGTGGCGCCGCTCGGAACGGAGACGTGCCCGGCCGGACCGCGGCCCTGCTGCGGCGCCGCGACTCGCCCAGCGTCAAGACGTGCTACAACCTGAGCGTGACAAGCCCCGACGGTCAGTCCGGCAGCGAGCAGCAGGTTCGCGGCCGGGAGCCCAAGACCGGGATTCCGCCGGTATTCATCCTGGGCGTGGTGCTGATGGTCATCGCGCTCGCTACGGTGTCGATGAGGGGATTGGCGACCGGCGTGGACCCGGAGGCGCCCGCCAGCGGCTCGGTCGTCAGCGGGGTGACCTTCGCGACCGCCGGCGCATCGGCAAGTGCATCCGCCACGGGATCGACGGCTCCCAGCTCGTCGCCGACCCTGAGCCCGTCCCCGGCCCCTCCGACCTACAGCACGAGCTGGGTTCCCAACCTGACCGGCTACGTGTGGCCGCTCCAGGGTTCCGTCGTCGTCACACTCCCGTTCGGGCCCTCCGACTGGGGCGAGTTCTTCCTGGACGGCAAGCGCATCCACGACGGCGTGGACATGGCCACCAAGTGCGGGGACTTCGTCCACGCCGCTCACGACGGTGTCGTTCTGGCCGCCAGCCGCGAGTACGACGCCTACATGGGCTGGGTCGGCGACATCGCCCCGTACATCGCCCTGGTCAACAAGAAGAACTGGTGGCCGAGCCTGCCGATCGTGATCGTCATCGACGACGGCGACGGCTACCGGAGCATCTACGCCCACGAATACCAGGTGACCGTGAAGCCGGGCCAGCACGTCAAGGCCGGCCAGGTGATCGGCTACGAAGGAGCGACGGGCAACGCCAGCGGCTGCCACGTCCATTTCGGCCTCTTCAGCCCGAGCCAGACGGCGACCTTCGAGCTCGACCCGGCCATCGTCGCCAAGGACCTGATGCCGCGCTACGAGATCGCCCGGATAGACCCGCTGCTCGCCCTGCCCTTCCGCTGCGAAATCGAGGAGATGCGGACCCTGCGGCCGGATCTGGCGTCGCCGTGCCCGGTCCTCCCGACTGCACAACCATCGGGGAAGGCGGCCCAAACCCCGAAGCCGTCGCCGCAGCTCTAGCCCGAGCGGCGGTACCGGCGGGCCACGAGCGAGTACGCGGGCAATCGCGCCAGGGCCGCGCTGAGCGGCGCCGCCGGCGCCCCGTCCCGCCCGACGACCGCCAGCAACGAATCCGTGGCGTTTCCCTCGGCCGGGCGCGCGTCGATCTCGGCCAGGTCCACGATCACCTCGCCATCCGCCTCCGGCCCGAGCTCCTTCCGAACCGCGGCAAGCGCCGCGGACCGTCCCCCGGCCTCGTAGCTCCGCCGCAGCTCGGCCTCCGGGTGCCAGTTCGGCCGGCGCAGCAGGATCCCCAACCAGGCGCGCCCCACATCCGGCGTGACCGTCATGTCGCCCGGCGTAGGTCGGTCGGATAGCGCCTCGCCGCGCGACCAGAGCGCCGCCTGGTGGAGCAGCGCGTACTCGTCCAGGTCGGCGTAGTGGCCCAGGTCGTCCCCCGGCGAACCCTCGCCGAAGATCGCCTGGATGCTCGGCCGGAAGACCGCCGACAGGTCGAGGTCGATCGCCCGGACGGCGCGGTGGTAGTAGATCTGCTGGTACATGAAGAGCCGCGCCGTCAGGAACATCTCCAGCGCCCCGAGGCCGGGCTCGTACAGCGACAACCCGCGCGGCCCCACGAAAGCGTAGCGGCGGAGCCGCTCCACGTCCACCGGCCCGGTCGAGACGCCGATCAGGTACGCGTCGCGGCGCACGTAGTCGAGGTTGTCCACGGTGAAGACGCCCGACAGCAGCGGCTGAAGCCAGCGCAGCCAGAGCGGCATCGACCCGTCCGCCAGCGCCGGCTTCGAGATCAGGAAGGAGAGCCAGCGGGGATCGACCGACTCGTCCGGGCGCAGGGCATCGCGCTCGGGCACGACCCCGGGCGCCCGCCGGATCGCACGGATGAGCCCGCCCAGTTCGCGCTCGATGATCAGCTGCGAGAGGTCCTCGTGGGTGAGGCTCTTGCCGGTCCGGCGCGGGTCCACGGGCGCCGGGAAATGGCACAGCACGTGCTCGTCGAAGAAGTGCGCGAACGGCCCGTGGCCCACGTCGTGGAGGAGCCCGGCCAGCCGCAGCGTTTCGACGACCAGCCCCTCGGAGGGCGCGGGCGTAGCAGGCTCGGCGGCCGCGAGCGCAGCGCGAAGGCTCGGGTAGAGGTGGCGGGCCCACAGTCCGGCCTCGTGCATCACCCCCAGGCTGTGGGTGAAGCGGCTGTGCTCGGCCGTGGGGAAGACCCATCGCGCGCTCTGGAGCTGGCTGATCCGCCGCATCCGCTGCAGCCAGGCCGAGTCGAGCAGGTCGCCCTCGGCCGCCTCCTCCGCCGGCAGCCCGAGCTTTCGGGCGTGCTCGGCGGTCAGCCGTTTCGTCAGCTCGATGTAGCCGTGGATCGGGTCGCTGACCAGGTTGACGGCCCACATCTGCGGGTGCGTCTGGGCATCCGCGGCGCCGCCCTCCGGCGAAGCCTCATCACCGTTCGCCAGGGACGCGGCCATTTCGTCGTGCATGCTCCAAGACTATCCGAGACACGGCCCGAGTAGGTGGGTGGCCTGCCCCGGTTGGGGTTGGTACCAACCGCGCCTGACTACAACCCTTCCTCGTCGTCCATGAGTTGGCGGGCAACAGCAAAAGCGCGACGTGCCTCGGGATCCCCGTCGATCAGTCGCTCGAAGTGGGACTCCGACTGCACGATGTCGCGGTATCCCCAGATGGCCTGCCGACCGCGCCGGCCGGGAGTACCTGCGACCTCGTCGGAGTACCAGGCGAATTCCCATCGGGCGGAGAGGCGCGCCTCCTCGACCGCGAACAACTCAATTGGCAGCCACACGGGGTAGTCATAGTCGTCGCACACAAGCACGGTGAGCCGATTCATGAAGATCGCCATGGCGTGTGGTCGATACCGTCGCCCGACGGTGAAGTCATCGAGCTTCGTGTGCTCACTGATCAGGGTTCCTTCGATGACGCCCTTCACTGAACTCCCGCGATTGGCGATGCACTTGAGAATCACGACATCTCCCTCCGTCGCGTCGCCACCGCTCCGTACCGCGCCGCCGCCTTGCGGTAAGTGGCGGCAACTTCGTCCCGCAGCTCCAGCGGGGCGATGACCTCGACCTGTGCGCCCCATTGCAGGATCCAGCGCCGGATCTCGAGAGTGCCCGGAACGCGGGCCCGCCAGATGACGGAGCCGTCGGGCTCGTGGGTCACGCGCTCCGTGGGATGCCACGTGGTCTCGGTTACCAGGCCGGCGATGGCGGCGTCGAAGCGCAGCTCCACCTCCACTTCCTCCTGGTCCGCGATTACGCCCCAAGCGCGGCCGAGCCCCTCCTGGACGACGGCCGGATCGGGCGGCTCGAACGTTTCCGGCGCCAGCGACAGCTCCAGGATGCGCTGCAGCTTGAAGGTCCGGACGGCGCCGCGCGTCTCGTCGAAGCCGATCAGGTAGAGCGCGCGCGTGGTGGCAGACGCCTCGAGCAGGTAGGGATGGACGCGCGACTTGCGCGGCGGGCGGCCGGGGCTGTACGTGGCGGCGTCGTATGTGAGCTCCACGACGCGACGCTCGGCCCAGGCGCGGGCGAGCAGCCGCAGGTGGCGGGTCATCCGCTCGTCGAGCGGGCGGCTGGCCAGGACGTCGATCGTCCGCTCCAGGTGCCGGGCCACGGCCGGCGGCAGGATCTCGGCCAGCTTTTGGAAGGCGGCGCCGGTGTCCGGGTCGTAGCGGTCGGCGAATTGAACGGTCAGCCGCGCGGCCAGAAAGAAGGCCACGGCTTCGTCCAGCGTCAGGCGCAGCGGCGGCAGGAAGCCGCCCTCGACGATCCCCCACTTGCCGCCCTCGCTCCACATCGGGACGCCGATCTCGCCCTCGAGGGCCTGCAGATCGCGGTAGACGGTCCGGCGCGACATGGCCACGAAACCGGCGATCGCGTCGACCGTCGCGCCATCGGGATGGGCCTCCAGGTATCGGAGGACGCGGTAGAAACGCGCCAGCCGATCGCGTTTGGCGGTGTCGGGCGCGTCCGGCGTGGGCGTCATCGCGGCTCGATCAGGTCCGCGGCGGCGAGATCGAGATCTGGGTGTCCCGATCTGTGGCCGTCATGTGGACCCAGGCCGTTGCGAGCAGACCGTGGGGAAGGATCCCCTGGGCGTTGCCGTTGAGGGTGCCCGTGACCATGCCGACCTCGCCGTCGCCGAATACCCAGAAGTCGATCTCGCCTCGCCACGTGTCGAGATCGACGGAGCCGACGAGCCAGGTCACTTGTGGGAACGAAGCCAGGAAGGTGGGGCCGTCGACGGCCACGCGGCATCGCTGAGCCCGCGCGCCCTCCACGTACTCCAGGCCGCGGTTCTCGGCCGTGGCCCGGTTCTGCGGCGAAAGCGCGCCGGCCAGAACGGTCAGGTCGAGCATCTGCGTGTCGATCGCCTGCGGCCCCGTGGCGGTCCAGCTCTTGCCGGGCGATTCCGTCCAGGCCGAGTTCCCGATCCTGACCGCGCCGTACTGGCCGAAGAGATCGCTCCTGACCACCTGGGCCGTCCACGAGACATCCGAGCCGGAGCGGCTGCCGATGAGGCCGACCGTCCCGACGGCCCGCGTGTCCACGTTGGCCGACAGGTCGAAGTCGACGTGCCCGCTGGTCGCAGTCACGAGAGTCCGGTTGCATTCCGGCGGCGTCAGGTTGGGATCCGTCGGTCCGAATCTCGAATGGGCGGCCGGCATGTTACGCAGAGCCGAATCGTCGGCCAGGCTCACGCCGGCGAAGATGCCGCCGATGATCGTCGTTGCCGCGAGGGCGAAGGCGATAGACACCGCCAGGCGGCGCCTGCCGATGCCGACTTCGGGGATGAGCTGGCGGCTGATCCCGAGCCCGGCGAAGAGGCTCGTGGCCAGCAAGGCCAGGGCCCAGGGATAGACGACCTCGAGCGAGGGCAGCAGCGGCTGCGAGCCGCCCTGCAGAACCTGGGCGGCGACCGCGGCGATCGACGGCAGCAGCAGCAGGCCCGCGGCCAGGCCCAGCCAGAAGACCCCGGCGGATCCTCGATCGCTGAGAACGAGCGGCGGCCACACGATCGCGGCCACCGAGACCAGCAACGGAAGGGAAGCGGCGATCCCGACCAGCAGATCGACGGGGCCGCCCGGCCGGTAGGCCAGCAGAACGACTCCGCCGCCCGCGGCCCAGAGAACGGTCAGGGCGACTGCGAGAAGCCGCACCTCGAATTGGCGGACACGCACGCCCTGCAGTCTAGCGGGGAAGGGGGCGTACGCGATGGTGTACCCGGCCCGGGCCGCGGCCGCTAGGGGCCGGCAGGCGGGGCGACACGGGGGCCGCGGGGCGGTTTGGGCGCGGCAGACATAGAGATGCGCCCGAAGGAACCTACTCGCTGCGTGAGCCTTGATGTCATCTCAGCCACTAGCAGACGCTCAGCCCCTTCAGGCGCATCGCTCACGCTAGAGGAACGCCGGCGTCCGGGCAATCGGGTTTTCCACCTAGTTGGCAGATCCACGGCCGACTTGTCCACCGCCCGTCCACCTGTGGGGACAACCCCAAGACTCGGGCGCGAGCGGCCGACGGTGATGCCGAAGCGGGATATCGGAGAGCTCGAGGGCCGCGCCGGGCGGGAGCTAGGCGCCCGCGCCGGCCTCGAACTGGAGCCGCGGCTCGATGGCGGAGGCGGCGGTGGCTCGCGACCATGCCGCCTGGGCAACCGGGGCCACCACCGCGTTGGAGAGCATCTGGAGAGTTTTCGGGTCCACCCTGAAGACGGCCTGGTCCCTTCCGGCCGCGGCCCAGACCCACTCGTACTGGCCCAGATCCTCGTCCATCAGGATTCGAACGTCGCGATGGTGTCCGAACGGCGGAATGCCGCCGATGGAGTAGCCGGTGAGCTCGCGCGCCTCGCGGGCCGTGGCCGGGCGGATGGCGACCTCGCCCGTGACCGCGTTGAGCAGGCTCAGGTCAACCTGGTTCCGCCCCGACACCAGGCAGATGAGCATGGCAAGTCGGCCCTCGGGACGCGGCGCCACGAAGACCAGGGACTTCACGATCTGGCCGAGGTCCGCTTCGACGGCTGCGGCAGCTTCCTCGGCGGTGTGCGTGGACTCGGGCATGAATCGAATGTCGAGCGTCACGCCCTTGCGCGAGGCGGCTTCGACGACCCTCTTGATCCCTGGATGCGAGAGATCAGCCACGTCTGAAAACCTACCATCCGTTCGACCTACGGCTTGCTGAGGTTATCGGCCCGCCTGCCCCATGCAACAGTGGTAGTTCGCGGTCCCTCAAGTAGATGACCACCGGTTGCCTATGGTTCCAATCCCTACTCTATATTCGACGAATCTGGCCCTTTGGATGCATCGCCGCCATGCCATTTTAGCGGGCCGCGACGGCGTTGCGTCGCGTGGCCCAACCCTGCGAATCGCGGCCCGGCCCCGGTCGAATCGCGCCCCCATCTAGCTCGGGATCAGGGCCGGGCTGGCGGGATGCAGTCGTGAGGGTGTACAGTCGATTGACAACAGAAGACGGACAGGGGAGCGCCGCCGTGGCGCTGAGAGTGCGGACCCGATCCGCAGACCCTTGGAACCTGATCCGGGTCATGCCGGCGCAGGGAGTCCATTCCCGGTGCACCTCTGTCGAGTAGATGGAGGTGCTTTTTGGTTGGTCGGGCAGGCTCCGCGAGAGGGGCGCTGGTCGTCGCCGACGGCGACGTCCCCCGCCGGGCCGTGCTCGACGCGGCCTGGCCCGGCTGGGCCGACGAGGTGGCCGTGGTCATTGCCGCGGACGGCGGCTGGGAGAAGGCGACGGCGATCGGCCTTCTGCCGGACCTGCTGGTCGGCGACGCCGACTCGCTGTCGGAGGAGCGTTTCGCCGAGCTGGCCGCCGCCGGCGTCTCGATCGAGCGTTCGCCGGTCGCGAAGGACGAATCCGATGCTGAGCTGGCGATTCTCGCAGCCCTCCGCCAAGGCGCGACGCATGTGACGGTGCTCGGAGCCCTCGGCGGGAAGCGCTTCGACCATGCCATGGCGAACGTAGGTCTGCTGGGCCTGCCCGATCCGGGCGAGGCCGACGTGGAGCTGCTGGACGGCACCACCAGGGTCCGCCTGCTCCGCGCTCCGGCTGCGGAGGGCGGTCCGGCGATGTGCGGCCTGTCCGGTGGGATCGGCGATCTCGTCTCGCTCCTGCCGCTCGGCGTTCCCGCCTTCGGCATCACGACCGATGGCCTGCTCTACCCGCTCCGAGGCGAGACCCTGCCGCCCGGTCCCGCGCGCGGCCTATCGAATGTTCGGATTGCTGCCGACGCGAGCGTGACGCTCCGCCAGGGCAGCCTGCTGGTAATCGAAATGCGAGGCAATGTGTCGGCACCGGAGGAGTCATAAGGTGAGTACAGCTATCGCCACCCGCGGGACCTCGGAGTCGAGCCGCTGGCGGACCGTGGACATCGTGGTCGTGGCCATCCTGGCCGTGGCCTTCGGTGTCGTCTTCTACGCCTGGAACGCGTATGTCTGGGTGTGGCTCAAGCCGCTCGGCGAGCCATGGGAGTACGTCATCAGCGGCATGTGGCTGATGCCCGCCGTCGTCGCGCCGCTGATCGTCCGCAAGCCCGGTGCCGCCCTGTTCGCCGAGTTGGTGGCCGCCATCGTCTCGGTCCTGCTCGGCAGCCAGTGGGGCCTGGACACTCTCCTCTCCGGTTCCGTCCAGGGCGCCGGAGCGGAGCTGGTCTTCGGCTTCGTGATGTATCGCAACTTCGGCGTGATCGTGGCCTTCATCGCCGGGGCCGGCGCCGGCATGGGCGAGGCTCTCCACGACATCCCCGTCTATTTCGCGACCTACAGCGCCAACCTCCAGATCGGCATCGCGGCGCTCGAGATCCTCTCGGGCGCGGTGATCGCGGGGATCGGCGGCTGGCTGCTCGTACGTTCGCTGCGGCGGACCGGCGCACTGCAGGCGTTCCCGTCACGCGAGTGACGTCGCACGAGATCGACCCGGCGGAGGTCGGAGCAGCCCGCCCGCCGTCTGTCGAGGCTGTCGGACTCGGCTGGACGTATGCCGGCCGGCCGGGTCCGGCGCTGCGGGATTTGACCTTCAGGCTCGAACCGGGGCGGGTGCTTCTCGTCCTGGGACCGTCCGGCTCGGGCAAGAGCACCCTGGCCCGGGCCCTCGCGGGACTCGTGCCGCACACCCTGGCCGGCGACTGGCAGGGCAGCCTGTGCGTCGGCGACCTGGAGATCGAGACGACCCCGGCCCGCTTCCTGGGCGAGCGGGTCGGGCTCGTCTTCCAGGATCCGGATTGCCAGCTGGTCATGGCCCGCGTGGACGACGAAGTCGCCTTCGGGCTGGAGAACCGCGGCCGGCCGCGGCCGGAGATGCAGGTGCGCGTGCCGCAGGCGCTCCGCGAGGTCGGTCTGGCCGGGTTCGAGCTGCGCGCCACCGGCACGCTTTCAGGCGGCGAGAAGCAGCGCCTCGCGATCGCCGACGTCCTTGTCGCCCGACCCTCCCTGCTGGTCTTCGACGAGCCGACGGCCAACCTGGATCCGCCCGGCATGTACGAGACTCTCGCGCGGATCGCCGAGCTGGCTCGTCGCCGGGAGCACACCATCGTGCTCGTTGAGCATCGGCTCGAGGCGGCGCTGCCGCTGGCCGACGACGTGCTGCTTCTTGACGGCGTGGGGCGGCAGCTGGCCTTCGCGCCGGTGGGGTCCATCGGCCGCGAGACCGCGGCGATGCTCGAGGCAAGTGGCGCGTGGGTGCCGCGGGCGTGGCAGGTTTCGGCGCCGGGCGAGGCCGCGGGCATGGCCGCGGGCGCCGCCAACGCCACCCACACCGCCCACACCGCCACGGCCGGGAACGGCCCCGCTCCCTCCGGGCAGCTCCTGCTGCGGGCGACCGACGTGAGCCTCTCCTACCCGGCCGATCTGAGCGGGGAGCGTCGCGCCCTGGTCAGCGTCTCGCTGGAGGCTCACTCGGGCGAGCGGATCGCGATCGTCGGGCCCAACGGAGCCGGGAAATCGACGCTTCTCTTCGTGCTCGCCGGGCTGCGGCGGCCGAGTCGCGGAACCGTGGGGCTGCGGGCGATCGCCAGCGGCGGCGAAGATTCGGAGGACCTGCGGGACCCATCGCGGCTCGGGCCCGAGGAGATCGCCTCCCGGATCGGGCTCGTCTTCCAGGACCCCGAGCTGGGCTTCGTGGCCAGGAGCGCCCGCGACGAGGTCGCCGCGACGGACCAGGCGGTCCGATCCCGAGGCCGCGGCGGCGCAACCCCGCCCGCCGACGCGGACGGCGTCCTGAAACGGTTCGGCCTCGCAGGCCTGGCCGACCAGGATCCGTTCCGGCTCAGCCAGGGGGAGCAGCGCCGGCTCAGCCTGGCCGCGCTCGTCCTTCGACCGCCGGCCGTCCTGCTCCTCGACGAGCCGACGTTCGGGCTCGACCGGCGCGGAACCGAAGCCGTGATGGACTTGCTGGACGAGCTGCGGCGGACGGGCCAGGCCCAGCTGCTGGCGACGCACGACCCGCGCCTGCTGCCGCATTGCGATCGGGTCGTGGCCCTTGATCGGGGCCGCATCGTCTTCGACGGACCGCCCGAGGCATTTACGGCGGATCCGCCCTACTCGCCGGCCGATCCGTGGCGCGACGGCGCGATCCCGGCCGAGCCGACCGTGGCGGCAGAGGCGATCCGATGAGCTTCGGCGCCGCTCCTCTCGCGCCCGTGCGGCCGGACTTCCTGACGCGCGTGACCCCGGCGGCCAGGCTCGCGGCCGGCATGACGTGGCTGATCGCATCCATCGTCACGCTGGACCCGATCGTGCCGATTCGCCTGACCCTGGCCGCGGTCGTCGCCCTGGCTCTCTGGTCCGGGCTGCCGCTTCGGCGCATCCCGGGCCGCCTGGCACCGCTCGGCTTCGCCATCCTGAGCCTGACCGTCTTCTCGATCCTGCTGGCCGGCGCCAACGCCGACCGATCGCTGACCGCGCTCGCGGAGTTCGGGCCGGTCCGGATCACGGCACCGGCGGTTTCGGCCGGGCTCGCGATCGGGCTGCGCGTCGTCGTCATCGGCCTCACCACTCTCCTCGTGTTCGGCCCTTCGGACCCCACCCGCATGGCCGACTCGCTGGTCCAGCAGTGGCGGCTCCCAGATCGCTTCGCCTACGGCACTCTCGGGGCGCTGCGTGTCGCCCCGTTCATGGCCGACGACTGGACGGTCATCGCCGCCGCCCGCCGCCTCCGCGGCATCCGGGCGCGGGGAGTGGCCGGGCGGATCCGCGACGCCGGCGATCGGCTGCTGGTCATGCTCGTGGCCGCGATCCGGCGAGCCGAGCGGCTGGCCCTGGCCATGGATGCGCGCGGCTTCGACAGCGGCATCCGGCGCAGCCACTTCCGCGAGCTGCGGGTCACCTGGCGCGATTGGCTGACGATCGCGGTGGCCGTCGCCGTTGCCGTAGCCGCGGTGGCCCTGCCGCGCTGAGAGGCATTCCGCGCTGCGGGAAAGCCCGAGCCTCGGCCCCACAGCGTGACCATCCGCTGCTAGCCTGTAGCCATGAGCGCAATGCCGAAGGTGGGCGAGCTCGCCCCCGATTTCGAGCTCCGCGACGACGAAGGAAAGGCTCATCACCTCTCCGACCGGCGCGGCCACAACACAGTCGTCTACTTCTACCCGGCCGACGACACGCCGGGCTGCACCAAGGAAGCCTGCTCGTTCCGAGACAACAACGCCGCCTTCAAGGAGGCGGACGCGGAGGTCTGGGGCCTGAGCCCGCAGGGCCCGGCCAGCAAGGCGGCGTTCAGGGCCAAGTACGGCCTGCCGTTCACGCTCCTTGCCGACGAGGACCATGCCGTCGCCGACGCCTACGGCGCCTGGGGCGAGAAGACGAACTACGGCAAGACCTACTGGGGCATCATCCGGTCGAGCTTCCTCGTCGGACCGGACGGGCGAGTGGACCACGTCTGGCCCAAGGTCACGCCGGAGGACCACGCGGTCGAAGTTCTGGCAGCCCTGCGTGAAGCCCGTTCGACTCCGTCCTGATCGGTCTCGGGCGCGCTGCCCGCGCCCACACGAGAGGTCCGGAGCGGGTTCGGCCCCGTCTTCGACCTCGCCCGCCGCCTGCGTGTACAGTCGCGGGCAAAGAGAGAGGCCTCGCCCGTGGGGGGAGACGAGCGAAGCCTCGGCCGGCATGATAACTCGGCTCAGCAAGTTGAGAAGTGCTATTTCTGAGGACCCCATGAGGGAGCTCCGGTTTTCGGTGCGGGCCGACAACGAGGTTTCCGGCGGGAGGATCAAGGCGGGGAGATGACGGAAGAGAAACCGGCGGCTCACTCCTGGCGACCGAACCGATTCATGGTCATCGTGGGCCATCCCGACGACGCCGACTTCGGGCCGGCGGGGGCGGCCGCGGCCTGGATCGACGGCGGCGCCGAAGGCTGGTTGGTCTGCTGCACCTCCGGCGATGCCGGGGGCGAGGACCCCGCCCTGGACCCCCTCGAGCTGGCTCGGGCGCGCGAGGAGGAGCAGCGGCGGGCGGCCGCGGTCGTCGGCTACGCCGGCGTGAGCTTCCTCCACCAGCCCGACGGCAACCTGGTCAACGATCTGCCACTGCGCGAGATGCTCGTGCGAGAGATTCGGACCTTCAAGCCCGACGCCGTCTTCTGCGGCGATCCGGAGGTCGTCGTCCACGGCGGAGGCGGCATCAACCACACCGATCATCGCGCGGCGGCGATGGCGGCCGTGGACGCCGTATATCCCGCGGCCCGCAACCCGATGGCGTTCCCGTGGCTGGCCCGGAACGGCCTCCCGGCCCACCGGGTCCGGCGGCTTTACCTGATGTGGTCCAACCAGCCCGACGTGTGGATCGACGTCACGGCAACCGCCGACCGCAAGATCGAGGCCCTGCGGTCTCACGCCAGCCAGCTCCACGACCCGGAGGCCGTCTTCACGCGGGTCCGAGTGCGGCTGGCCGAGCAGGGCGAGCGCATCGGCGTCCCCGCGGCCGAGGGCTACCGGCTGGTCATCCTCGAACAGGATCCGGTGGAGAGCGCCGACGTAGGCGAGGCTCTCACCGCCGAGCAGCGCAAGCGATAGCTCCGGGCCACGGCTCCCTCAGAGACCGGCCGACAAGAGCAGCGCGCGGCACCGCGGCCAGTCGTTCCACAGATCGGCCAGGAGCTCGGCCCGGCGTCCCAGCAGCTTGACGAGCTCACCGAGCGTGAGGGCCGGTGCCCGAACGGCGATGAACCTGTCTCCGGAGACGGCGACGCCCCGGAATAGCTGAGCGGCCTCCTCAGCCGACGGCCAGTAGCGGACCCTAACCGGCAGCAGGCCGACCTGGCCGAGGGCCAGGGCCAGGTCTCGCTGGGCCGGCACGCGGCCGTCCACGAAGCCCTCGAATCCGTCGTAGCGGTAACCGAGCGCCGCAAGGCCGCGAGCGATCTCGCGGGATTCCGTCGCGGAGAACTGGTCCCAGAACGGATTGCCTCGGCTGAACTCGAAGCAGGCGTCGTCGATCGCGGCAGCCATGATCGCATCCACGAAGTTGGAGAGGCTCAGCTGCCAGCCGTATCGAGCCGCCTGATCGGCCCCGGCGAGGTGGTCGACCAGCGCCCTCATCGTCCTGCCGTCGCGGCGCACCAGGCGGACAATGACCTGGGGGCGCGGGGCGTTCAGGTCGATGACCAGCGACTCCGGCGATGACCGATCCTCCGCCACGGTGGATGCGACGCACGCGACCGGCGCGACCGGCGCGACCGGCGTGGCCGCGGAGTCTGCCGGGGCTAGTGGCGTCGCCGCAGGCGGCGCCGGGGCTGCGGCCGAAGTCCCAGCCTCGGCTGCGCGCGCTGCCGCCTTCGCGGCGAGTTCCGCGACCTGGGGGGTCCAGGCGCCGTCGGCCGGTACAGCGGCCGCCCGGGCCGCGCGACAGGCATCCATGGCGGCAGCGGCCATCGCCGCTTCTGCCTCGGCCGCGTCGTAGAGCCCCACCAGCTGTGCCTCGAGGGCAATGACGGCGGCGTGCCCGCGCTCGATCCGGACGAGTGCGGCGCGGCTCTCCGCGTTGATGCCGTTGATGTCGGCAAGCCAGGCGACCGCGGCGGCCTCTACCTGGCCACGGGATCGAGCGGACGCCACCGCGGCCCGGAACGACGCGCGGGCCGCCACCTTGGCGGTCTGCGTGACGCCCGGATCGACCTGGGATTGAGCCCTGATCAGGGCCACGGCCTGCTGTTCGTAGAGCCGCCGGGCCTCGGCCAGGCGCGCGGCGGCCGCGTCCGCTTCACGCTGGGCCATCTCCGCGAACCCGCACCGAATGTCGACGAGTCGCTCTCGACTGTCGCCCGGTTCTTGCTCCTGCGGCGTCGCGCCGGCGGCCGCGGATTCCTCGCTCATCCGAACCTCTCGCTACCGGATTCAATCTCATCCGGCAGGGTCGGACCGATGCGACCGCCACCGTGCGGAGCGCGCCGAAACAAGCGCGTGCGTTCGAGCAAGGCCGCGCCGGCCGAGGCAGATTCCCCAGGCCTCGATTCAGGCTCCGGTGGCGCCGGTCCCCTGCCGCCGACCGCGATTGGTGCGGCGTTCAGGTGTGAGCAAGCCGACCAGGAATCCCTCGCCGTGCTTGCGAACCGCGATCTCGACGTTGGCTTCGGCCGCTACACGCAGGAGGCGTTGTCGGATGGTGATCGGCTTCTCTGAGGGATCGAGCCGGACTTCGAATACCTGCTCCGGTCCTTTGAGTTGACCAATGAGCCTCTTGAATTGACGCTGCTGCTGCTCACGTTCGCGAGCCGCGGGACTCAGCTCACGTGGCCGCTGACTTCCTTTGTCCATAAGCGCCGGGTCGGCCTTCCGAACTGTGACCATCTCGTTCCTCTCTCCCAGCCTAGGACCGGAACCGTCTTGGGTCGCCCGACCATGGGCGATAACGCATCGACTATACGCCTTTGGTGTGGCGTGGCTAGGTGTCTAGTTTGCGGGAGATCTCCTGAGGGATCGCGGAAGTATGGGCGCGACGTCGCGGACCGCAGCCCCGGATGCACAGAAGACACAGGTCCGTGCCTCGTCCTGCGCGCGGCCGGATCGGGTGGTTCGGATGACGGCGCCGGGTCCGACCGGGACGCCGAGCCGGGCGGGGCGAGGCGAAACGGGTTGCGCCGTGCGATCCACGACCCATCCGGGTGGGCCGGGCCCGCACCCAGGGGCCGTCCGCCACGACAAGCCGGGCCCCGCCCGGCTAGACTGCGCAAGCGTCCTCTACTTAGCGGGCGCCTCGCGTCCCCCGGGAGCCAGGCGTCGTTGCTGGACGCTCTCGCCCTGAACGGGGCCGATCCATTGATGCGTGCAGCAGGTGATATCGCAATGAGAGTTGGCGTCGCCAAGGAGACCGCACCGGGAGAGCGCCGCGTCGCGCTGGTGCCCGAGGCTGTCGAGAAGCTGCGAGCCGCCGATGTAAGCGTGCTCGTCGAGCGCGGCGCTGGCGCCGAAGCCTGGTTTCCGGATATCGATTATGCCGAGGCCGGGGCAAAGATCGTCACCGCCTCCGCCCTGTACTCGCAGTCCGACGTGATATTGAAGATCCATCGACCGTCGCCGGCGGAGCTGAAGCTGCTCCACCAGAACCAGGTGGTCGTCGGCATGCTTGCGCCGCTGCTGGACCCGGCGGCGATGGCGGCTTTGGCCGGCATGGGAGTAGTGGCCATCAGCCTGGACGCGATACCTCGGACGCTCTCCCGCTCCCAGGGCATGGACGCGCTTTCGTCGCAGGCCAACGTGGCCGGCTACAAGGCAGTCCTGGTCGCGGCGGAGGCCTTCGGACGCTACTTCCCGCTGCTCACGACGCCGGCCGGGACGGCCAGGCCGGCCAACGTTCTCGTGCTCGGCGTCGGCGTGGCCGGGCTCCAGGCCATCGCCACGGCCCGCAGGCTCGGCGCCCAGATCAAAGCCTACGACGTCCGGCCCGAGACCCGCGAACAGGCCGAGTCGCTGGGCGCCCAGTTCATCACGCTGAGGTCCGCCATCGACGGCGCGGGCCAGGGCGGCTACGCCCGAGCCCTCACGCCCCAGGAGCAGGCCGCCCAGCAGGACGAGCTCAACGACATAATCGCGTCGCACGACATCGTCATCACGACCGCCCAGGTCCCCGGCCGGCGACCGCCCGTGCTCGTGACCGCCACCGCCGTCGAGTGCATGAAGGCGGGGTCGATCATCGTCGACATGGCCGCCAGCGATCTCGGAGGCAACTGCGAGCTGTCGAAGCCCGGCAAGGTGACGATCACGCCGAACGGCGTGGCCATCCACGCCCCGCTCAACCTGCCGGCGTCGATGCCCACGGGGGCGAGCGCCTTCTATTCCCGCAACATCCTCAACCTGTTTCTCAACTTCGTGACGTCCGGCGAACTCCGGTTCGACTTCGAGGACGAGGTCACGGCCGCTACCGTCATCACCTACGGAGGCAAGGTGGTCCAGGAGGCCACCAGGAAGCTCCTGCAGCCCGCATCGCGGGGAGGCGCCAAGGCATGAACGTCGGATCCCTACTCGACTACCTGACGGTCTTCGTCCTGGCGATCCTGCTCGGCTTCGAAGTCATCAGCAAGGTCCCGGCCACGCTCCACACGCCGTTGATGTCGGGCACGAACTCGATCCACGGCATCGTGCTGGTCGGCGCAATCGGGCTGGCGGCAACGGCGGACAACGTGCCTGCCGGAGTGCTCGCATTCGTGGCCATGGCCTTCGCCGGCGCAAACGTCGTCGGCGGCTACTGGGTCACGGACCGCATGCTGCAGATGTTCAAACGACGCCCGGTCCCCACGACCGACAAGGCCGCGAAGTGACGGGGGGATCGCGATGAACGCCACCAACATCGAATACCTGGTACGTCTCGCCTTCATCGTCGGGGCGGCCCTCTTCGTGATCGGCCTCCACCTGATGAACTCGCCGGCCACCGCAAGAACGGGCAACCGCCTGTCTGCCGCCGGCATGGTCATCGCCGTCACGGCGGAGGTCATGTTCGTCACGCTGGTGACGCCCACCAACATCGGCCTCTGGAACTGGGCCATCATCCTGGGCGGCCTGGCTCTCGGCGGCGGCCTCGGCCTGAGGATGGCGCGGACGGTCGCCATGACCTCCATGCCCCAGCTCGTCTCTCTCTTCAACGCCGTGGGCGGCGGAGCGGCGGCCCTGCTGGCTCTCAACGACTTCCTGACCCTCGACGGCCACCGCGTCCTGGCCGGCGGCGCGCCCGGCCTCGACGGCTGGCGGACGCTGTTCATCCTCGCCGACGTCCTGGTCGGCTCGGTGACCTTCACCGGCTCGCTAATCGCCTCGGGCAAGCTGATGGGCCTCATCCGAGGACAGCCCATCGTGCTACCCGGCGGCCGGATCCTGTCCTGGTTCACCGTGGTCGCCGGCCTGAGCGTATCGATCGTGCTCATCCTGGCCGGCACGGGCGCCGTCACATACGAGCCGGACGTCCTGTACTTCCTGCTGGCCGTTGCCCTGACGTGCGCCCTCATCTTCGGCCTGCTGATGGTGCTGCCGATCGGCGGCGCCGACATGCCCGTGGTCATCTCGCTCCTGAACGCGTTCACGGGAACGGCCGTCTCGATGGCCGGCTTCGTCGTGGGCAACGTCATGCTGGTCGTGGCCGGTGCCCTGGTCGGCGCATCGGGCGCCATCCTGACCAGGCTCATGGCCAGCGCCATGAACCGGTCGATCGGCAACATCCTCGTCGGCGGTTTCGGGGCCGAGGAAGGCACGCAGTCGGCGCTGACCACGGCCGGCGGCTCCGTTCGCGAGGTCTCGGTCGACGACGCCGCCATCCAGCTCGCCTACGCCAGCAAGGTCGTGATCGTTCCGGGCTACGGCCTGGCGGTTGCCCAGGCGCAGCACGGCGTCCGCGAGCTGGCGGACCTGCTCGAGGCTCGCGGCATCGAAGTCTCTTACGCGATCCACCCTGTGGCCGGGCGAATGCCGGGCCACATGAACGTGCTGCTGGCGGAGGCCAACGTGCCGTACCCGCAGCTCAAGGAGATGGACGAGATCAACCCCGAGTTCGAGCGGACGGACGTCGCGCTGGTCGTCGGCGCCAACGACGTGACGAACCCGGCGGCCAGGTCGGACCGCTCCAGCCCCATCTACGGGATGCCGATCCTCGACGTGGACAAGGCCCGGTCGATCATCGTCATGAAGCGCTCGATGGGCCGGGGCTACGCCGGCATCGACAACCCGCTGTACGTCAACCCCAAGACGGGTATGTACTTCGCCGACGCGAAGAAGGGCCTCCAGGAGCTGGTGGCGGCCGTCAAGGCGCTCTAGCCGGGCGACCCGCCGCGGCCTCGGCCGCAGGACCGCTCCGGGCACGACGTCGCCGGACAGCTCCACAGCCTCGGCGCCGTTGGCCGCGGTCAGGACGTTGTAGCCGGCCGTCTCGAGGACACGGCTGGCGAGTCGCCTCACGCCGCGGTCAACTGCTCGGGCTCGCCGGTCAACGCCTCGCTCAATCTCGCTCCCGGCCGCGTGGCCTGACCGCCGCGGACAGCTTGAGCATGGCCCGTGCGATCCGGACGCGCTCATCGCAGACGGCAGACCCTGATCTTCTCATTCGCAGATGCGGCCTATCCATACCCTGTTCGCACTAGCACACGGAGGACCTGGGTGGGCCGGAGCCGCGCCAGACCCCGGGCTGCGGGTCATCTACATGTCCGGCCACACCGAGAAGGGCACCGGTCCACGACGGCGTGCTGGAACCGGGCATCGAGTTCCTCGGCAAGCCGTTCACCGCCGAGGCCCTCCTGACCGCCGTTGACGAGGCGATGACGCGAGCGCCGGCGGTCTGACCGCTCGGGGGCGCTGTTCCGGCGGACCGGTCAGGCCTCCTCGGCCGCACTCACGGTCTTGACGTCCACGCCGGGCAGGGCCTCGAGATCCGCCAGAACGCCCTGGGTCTCGCCCCGATTCGGCAGCCGCAACTCCAGCTCCATTCGGTGGCCGACCTTGGACTTCTCGCTGGCGACGCTGATCGTCTCGACGTGGTGGTCCAGCAGCACCTTCGTCACGCCGGCGAACGCGTCGAGCTTCTTGAGGTCCAGCTCGAGATGGATGGCCCGTCCGCCTCGCAGATTGAGCTTGCCGACGAGGACGTGAGCGGCCACAGGGCCAGCAGCGCGATCAGCGTGCCGGCCGTCGCCAGGAAGTAGGCTCCCGCGCCCGCCGCCAGCCCGATCGAGGCCACCACCCACAGACTGGCCGCGGTGGTCAGGCCGCGAATGTTGGTGCCGTACTTGATGATCGCCCCGGCGCCGAGAAAGCCGATGCCCGTGACGATCTGGGCGGAGATCCGGGTCGGGTCGGGGGCCGCTCCACCAGTCGTGGCAGAGAAGCCATAGATGGAGAGGACCGTGAAGATCGCCGATCCCAGCGACACCAGCATGTGTGTCCGCATGCCGGCCTGATGACCGTGGATCTCGCGCTCCAACCCCAGGCCGGCGCCGAGAAGGGCGGCGGCAACCAGCCTGACCATGATGTCGAACTGGAACGCGATGTCCGTCGACACGACTTGCACCTCGAAAGACGGGGGGCGCGGGCGCGGCCGACCCCGCCGGTTCGTCGCAGCGTAGTAGCCAGCGACGGGCGTGGTTTATCGACGGATAAGCGCCGCAGGGCATAGTTCGTTGGGCGAAATTGGCCCAGGCACCCCCCAGCGGTATCCTAGTACCCCCCCGTACGTAATGGCGATTGTGGGGGGCGGACGCCCGGACCTAACTTGGCGGGGCCGCATTCGGGGAGTGCTTCAGCATCGGCGGCCATTCAGATCAAGGAGTCGGCAGTGGACATCCACGAACTGGCTCCGCTCGGCCTGGCGCTCGTCATCACCATCCTTGGCAAGCGCTGGTTCTAGACCGGAGTCTTGGTAAGAAACCCGGATCGGACGTCCGGGTTTCTTCGATTCCGGGCCCTTCGGGGCCGCCGACCTCGCCCCGCAGGGTCCTAGTCGCGTTCGGTAAGGCCCAGCCGGATTGCGGCCGCCGCGGCCTCCACTCGACCGGAGACTCCCAGCTTCGTCAGGATGTTGCTGACGTGGACGGCCACGGTCTTGCGCGTGATGAAAAGCCGCCGGCCGATCTCGGGGTTGCTGCGGCCCTCGGCGATCAGGGCAAGGACCTCGATCTCGCGCTTGCTGAGACCGAAGTCGTGCTGGGCCGGCTTCGATGGAGTGACGAAGTCGGCCACGAGGCCGGGCTCGTGCCGCGCTCCGGGACCTCCCTGGCTCTCTCTGGCGGTCGGCGGACCGGCATAGGGCCGGAACGGCACGCCCAGGCGACCGACCGGCCTGGCCGGCGACGGGGCGGGTTCCTGGCGGCTCCCCAATGCCGCCTCGATCGGCTTGGGCAGTGGGATCATCGCCCGTCGCGATAGTTCGGCGACGGCTCGCAGGAGCGGCTGCGCCCCGAGCTTGGATGCCCCCTCGGCGGCTGCGACGAGGGAATCCCGAGCTATCGTTCGCGTGGAACGGCCGCGAGCCTGATCGAGCAGCGCCTCGGCCTCGCGCCAGCTCGCGCGAGCCGACTCGTATGGGTCGCCGAGCTCGGCCCAGTCGAGAGCGAGCCCATGCCAGGTTTCGGGTTCGTCGTGACCTTCGACCCTGGCCCGGTACGCCCGAGCCGTCCTGATAGCGAGATCAGCCTGCCTCCGCGAGCCGGTCTTCGGGGAGACGCCACAGGCCCGGACCACGGCCTCGGCTCGGAGCAGCACCGGCAGGCTGCGCTCGCGCGCCGCCGCGAGAGCGGCCAGGTCGCGCCGCCGGCGAGCGTCCAGGGCGACCTCCGCATCGACCTCCAGGCAGGTCGAGGCCATCCGGGCCATGAGCAGCCAGTCTTCGGTGTCGCTGACCCGCAGCCAGCCGCCGTCGGCGGCCCGGTGAGCATCCACCAGGTCCTCCTGCCACAGCGCGTACGCCGCGGCGGCCTGGTGGGCGGGCACGGAGAACTGCGGGTCCTGGACCGTCTCGATGGCCAGCAGGACCTGACCGAGCAGCCGCCCTGCCGATTCGCCGGCGCTCATCGCCACCTCGAGCGTGGCCAGAGTCAGGAGGGGCGAGAGGAACCAGATCCCCACCGGGTTCCAGCTCAGGGCGTCTAGGCAGAGCCTGCGGCACTCCGGCCAACGGCCCAGGAAGAAGAGTGAATCGGCGGCGTTTGCGCGCAGGAAATTGCCGTAGACCGTGGCCTGGCCGGCTCGCTCGGCCTCGGCGATCCCTTCGAAGGCGATGGCGATGGCTTCGTCGCGCCGGCCGAGCAGATCTAGGACGGTGGTCAGGTTCGCGTAGACGCGGAAGAGATCGTCGAGATGGCCGAGCTCCGCGGCCTCGTCGCGCGTCTGGCGCAGCATCCAGACGGCCGGCTCGGGATCTTCGCCCCAGGCATCGGCGACGGCCAGGGTGCACGTCGCGTGCAGCAGCTCCTGGCGGGCGTCTTCGCCGACCGCGGTGGCTACCTCCACCGCCTCCTGGGCGTAGCGCTTGGCCTCGGAGAAGACGCCCTCCAGCATCCGGAAGTGGGCAAGCGAGGCGAGAACGCGGGCCCGGGCCCGCGTTGGCTCCGGCGGTACCAGCTCCAGGGCCCGGCGGTGGGCCGCCAGCGATCCGTCGTGGTCTCCGGAGGCGCGTTTGTAGCGGCCGAGCTGGTCCATGACCAGGCCGAGCGCGAGCCGCTCGTGCGGGTCGTCCAGACCTGCCGCGGCCGCCTCGGCGTAGGAAACGGCCCGAACCGGGTCTCCGGCGGCGAAGGCGGCCTCGGCGGCCCGGACATACAAATCGGAGGCGCGGCTCACCGCCTCGTCCGGGCGCACTATCTCGTAGAGGCCGAGGGCGCTTTCATAGTGGGCCAGCGCGTCGGCCCCGGCGTCGACGCCTTCGGCGACGGCCGCGGCTTCGAGGGCGGCAAACTCCGCCTCGACCAGCTCGCCGGCGGCCAGGTGATGGGCGAGCGCCGCGGCCGGCTGCGGCTCGGGAGCCTGGCCGAAGGCCGCGGCGAGACCGGAGTGGTAGCGGCGGCGCGTTGCCGGCAGGAGGTCCGCCGCGATGGCCTCGGCGATGAGCTCGTGCCGGAAGCCGATCCGTCGCTCCGCGGAGGGAAGCCCCGATCCTTTCGCCGCGTCCGAGCGAACAACGGCCCGGCGGTCATGCCCAAGCTCGTGGGCGCCGCTGACGCTCGCCCTCCCGGGTCCGCCGGCGGCGCCGGCCCCGCGGCCGACGGTCGCGCGTCCGCCTTCACGACCCGGGCCGTAGCGCGTCTCGCGATCCCCAGGTGAGGCTCCGGGCCCGCTTTCGCCGCCCCAGCCGCCAATTCCCCCGCCGGCCGCTCCCCCGGGTCCGTCGGACGTCTCGATCAGGAAACCGTGTTCCAGCGCCTCGGCTACGCCGGCGGCGATGTCCGATTCCAGGACGTCGCCGCCCCTCGCGGCATCCGCGGAGCGGGGCGGCCGGGCCGGCGATCGGGACTCGAACTCGGTGGCCATGGAGATGAGCATCGGCATCGAGACCATGGACCCAGCCAGAGAGAGGAGCCGCAGGACGCGCCGGCATTCCGGCGATCTCAGCGCGGCGCGGGCCGTAACCAACCGGTCCAGCGTGCCCGCCAGTGAGACTCCCTGGAGCTCTCGACGAGCGGCAAGCAGCTCCTCGGCAACGAGCGGGTTGCCCTTTGCGCGCTCGGCCACCAGCAGCAGGGTCGTCGACGATGGACGCTCGCCTTCGATCGCCTCGATCAGCTGGCCGAGCTCGGCGCGCTCCAGCGGCGCCAGCTCCATGCTCGTGACGGACGGCGTGCCGGCTAGCGTCGACACGGTGGCCCGCAGCGGATCGGACCGGAGCAGCCGGTCGGGCTGGTAGGTGACGATGAGCATGACCCGCTGGCCGCGCGTGACGCGAGCCAGAAAGGTGGCCAGGCCGCGCGTGGCGGCGTCGGCGTGGTGAAGGTCCTCCAGCAGCAGCGCAACCGGCTGCCGCTCGCCGAGCCGCTCCAGCAGGCCCAGCACGGCCTCGAACATGCGGGCCTCGCGCCATTCGGTCGCGGCGATGCGCGGCCTCTCCGGCAGCAACTCCAGGCCTTCCAGGCGGGGGCGAAGCCTGGGCGCGAGCCGGGCGATGGCATCGCCGGTCGGGCCGACCAGCGTCGTGAGCTCGTCGTCGGGCAGCGGCGCCAGGAGGTGCTCGAGCGCGGCCGTGACCGGCGCGTACGGGACGCCAGAGGTGGCAGGCACGGCGACGCCGTGAACGGCGGCGAACGGCTCGGCCAGGGCCTCGATGCGACGCCGCGTCTCGCTCAGGAGCCGGCTCAAGCCCAGGCCCGCCGTCCCGGAGAGAAGCAGCGCGGTCGGACGGCCGTCGGCGGCGCTTTGCAGCCCGACGGCAATGCGCTCCAGCTGGCGATCGCGACCCACGAACCGGTCGCTCCAGAGCCGCCTGTGGGGCGATCGTCCGTCGACAGTGCGGCTCGCGCCGCTTCGGTCGTAGCTTGTGGTGATCATCGATAGAGGTCCCAGAGCCGGTACCGCGCCGAGCAGCACCCTGACATACCCTCAGCCAGACCTAGGGTAACCCGAATGGCGCCCGCTCGCGGGCGACCATTTCGTACCCGGCCGTCCTCCGACCGGACGCCCACGGCGCACGACGCAAGTGGGCTAAGCTCGACAGGTGAGCCCCAGACACCCCGACAACACGCTCAACGAGCTCTCGGGCGAGGAGTGGCTTTACTTCACCAAGTCCGTGTGGGGAACGGCCTACCCGTCGGAGCTGGGCCATGCCATGCGCAAGCAGCATGGCGCGAACAAGCCGCCGCGACTGATGGCGCGCCTGATCGAGTTCTTCACGATGACGGGCGATCTGGTCCTCGATCCGTTCGCCGGGGTCGGCGGAACCCTGCTCGGGGCGGCGATCGCCCGCGGCCCAAGGCGGGCGCTCGGCCTCGAGATCGAGCCGCGCTGGGTCGACATCTTCCACGCGCTGGTCAGGGATCTGGCCGCCGAGCGCGGGGGCCGCGGTCCCGTGGTCGCTGACATCGGCCCGTCAGATCGGGGCGGCGAGCGGGGCTTCGATCCTTCGGGCCTGGAGATGCGCCTCGGCGACTCGCTGGTGCTGCTGCCCGAGATCGCCTCCGACAGCATCGACTTCGTCGCCACCGATCCGCCGTACAACATCCAGCTGCCCATCACGATGTCGGGCGGGAAGCTGGCGGAGCAGCACACCAACCGGCGAACCGACTACGCCATGATCACCGATCACGCCGGAGATCTGGCCAACAGCGCCGACTACGCCACGTACCTCGACAGGATGGAGGTCGTCTTCGCCGAGCTGCTGCGCGTGCTTCGACCCCAGCGGTACGCGACCGTCATCGTCCGCGACGCCTATCAGGATGGGCGCTACCTGTTCACGGGTTCCGACCTCGCGGATCGCGCGACCCGGGCCGGATTCACGGTGAAGGGCGACGTCATCTGGTACCAGGCCGGGACGCGGCTGCGACCCTACGGCTACCCGCGCTCCTTCGTCCCGAACATCTCCCACCAGCACGTCCTGATCCTGCGGCGCCAGGCGAAGGCGAAGAGGAGCGCCGCCCGCGCAACTTCGGTCAGGTGATCTCGCCGCGCGCCTTCATGTAGGCCTCGAGCAGACCACCGGCAGTCGGCCCGCCTGCCTGATCTTCGACCCAGGGCTCCGGGTCGTCGTCCATGTACTGCGGCATCGGCTCCGGACGGAGCGGGTCGATCTCCGGCTGGACCGGCTCCGCGAGGGTCATCCGATGGACCCAGCCCTGGCGGCCGTCCGGGCACAGGACCAGCCAGTACACACCCTGGCGCCGGAGGAGCTGGACCTCGTCACCCTGGTCGAGGATGCCGATCTCGGTGGACCGGTACTCGTCGGGCGAGTCGAGCAGCCGGACCAGCCGGTAGCCGATGCTGCGGCGTTCGCAGTCGGCCAGCGGCCTGACCCCCGCGGCATCGAACGAGAGGTGAGTTGCGTCGGCCGCGGCGCGCAGGGGATCCGTACGGCGGACCTCTTGCAGCGAGGGCCTGCGCCAGCGCGGCAGGACAGACTCGTCGACGACCCGCAGGCCTGGGGCGGCCTCGGCCTCGCACGAAGTGGCGGCGGCCGTGGCGAGGAGGGTCTGGTCGATCTCTTCGTCGTCCCGGCGGCGCTTGCCGAAGAATGCGAAAGCCGCCCAGGCCGCGCCTCCGGCGGCGGCGGTGGCGATGGTCGGCAGCAGCGCGGTCAGGAGCTGGTTCGGGGTCGGGCCGCGGTCGCCGTACGGAGCGAAGGGCAGACCCAGGGACGCGCCTCCGCCGCTGACTCCGTGCGCACTCTGGGACCCGGTCAGCGTGCCGAGGTAGGCATCCGCGCCGCGGATCTTGGCCATCGGACTCATCGACGTGCCCGCGCCGTCCGTGCCGGACGAGCCGCCGGCGACGGCGGAGCCGCTGCCGGTGGCGGCGCTCGCCGAGGGGCTCGCCCCGGCGCCGGAGCCGTCGGTCCTGGCCACGGAAGTCGGCCTATGAGTCGGCGTCGATCCACCCGACGTCGTGCCCGCGCCGCTTCCGGATCTTACGGGCGTGGGCTGAGGCGTCGGGTAGGCGCCCGACCCGCCGCCGGAACCCGCACCCGGCGATCCAGTGGGCGAGCCGGTCGGGGTTGGGGTGTGTGTCGGGGTCGGGGTCGGGGTCGGGGTCGGGCTGGGCTTCGGAGTCGGGGTCGGTGTCGGGGTCGGGGTCGGGCTGGGCTTCGGAGTCGGAGTCGGAGTCGGGGTCGGGGTCGGGCTGGGCTTCGGAGTCGGAGTCGGGGTCGGGGTCGGGGTCGGGGTCGGGCTGCCGCCAGGTCGGGGCTGAACCTGGAGGCTCGTGGCGTGCAGCCATATCCTGGTGCCGTGCGCATCGACGGCAACGAAGTAGATATCGTGCGTGCCGACCGCCGGCGTGGCCGTGTACGTAAAGCGCACGCCGTGGGCGTAGTCGCTCCCGGATCCTGTCATGGGGAACGACGTCCCGTCGATGCGAACCGCGACCGAGGTCGGGGCCGCGCCGGTCGCGTCAGTGTAGGTCACGCCGAACGAGACGGGCGTGCCGACGACCGCCGGGTTCGGCAAGATCGCCGCGCTCGTCAGCCGGCCGGTCGTAGCGGCCGCTGCGGTTCCAACGGCGATGACAAGTAGCAGGAGCACCAGCGGCGACGCCACCAGCAAGCTGATGGGAAGTCTGCCTCGGCGCCAGACAGTAACGCCCGTCATGTCGGCGAGAATGGGACGGGCGGGGGGAGTGGGCAATGGTACGGCGGTCATGGCACCCAGGACCCTTGCGCCGGCGCGGCCGCTCGAAGACTCCTTTCGGCCGCCTGTAGGTCCATCGCAAGGCACCCGGAAGGCCCCCAACCACACCTTTCCGACCGTTCGGATCGAAACCCGGTCCGATGGGCCCAAGCCGAGCCAGGTCCCTTCGGGCGGTGCCTGCGCACACCGCTACGATGCGGTGGTGACAGCTGACAACCGGTCACGGGACCTATTGTCTCGAGTGATCCAAAGTCGAAGGCGCCCAACCGGCCCGGGACATACGGCCCGCATCGCGCGCCCATTGGCCCTACTCCCGGTGGAGGGCGATCATCGAAGCTCGCATCTGCACTTTCTGACGCCAACCGTTGCGCTGCCCCGGTGCCGATTGCACGCCGACGCCGGGTCGCCGCAGGCCCTCCCTAGCACGAACGAAGGCGGACGCATGAGCGCGACCTACTCCCCGCGCGACAAGGGGCGCGGTCTCGGGACCCTGTTGCTCAAGCGCCTGGCCGAGGCGTCGGACGACGAGGGCGTGGCCCTGTTCGAAGCGGACGTTGTGGCCGAGAACGGCCGAATGCTCGAGGTCTTCCGCGAGAGCGGCTTCGGCGTGACCATGAAATCCGAGCCGGACGACCCACCAGACTTCGCGGCCCGCATCCCAGCGGCATGCAAGGAGAGATGATGACGGCAAACCCGCCCATTGGTGACACATCGCGGCCAGCCGAGCCCGTTTCGGACGTGCTCGGCGTGCTGCGCCGGCCCCTGGATCACATCTTCACGCCGCAGTCCGTAGCCGTCGTGGGAGCCACCGAGAAGGTCGGCAGCGTCGGGCGCACGGTCCTGTGGAACCTGATCAGCAGCCCCTTTGGCGGGACGGTCTTCCCCATCAATCCCAAGCGCTCGAACATCCTGGGCCTGAAGGCCTATCCCAGCCTCGCCGCGGTCCCGGACCCGGTCGAACTGGCCGTCATCTGCACCCCGTCGCCCTCCATTCCGGGCGTCATCGACGAGTGCGTGGCCTCCGGCGTCAAGGGCGCGATCATCATCTCGGCCGGATTCAAGGAGATCGGGCCCGAGGGCGAGGAGCTGGAGCGGCAGGTCCTCGAGCGGGCGCGCCGCGGCGGGATTCGCGTCGTCGGCCCCAACTGCCTCGGCGTGATGAACCCGATCGGCGGCCTCAACGCCACCTTCGCCGCCGGCATGGCCCGGGGCGGCTCCGTCGGCCTGGTCAGCCAGAGCGGTGCGCTGCTCACCGCGATCCTCGACTGGAGCCTCGACGCGGACGTCGGCTTCAGCTCCGTGGTGTCGCTCGGCTCGATGCTCGACGTGGGCTGGGGCGACATCATCTACCACCTCGGCGACGACCCGAAGACCGAGAGCATCGTCTGCTACATGGAGACCGTGGGCGACGCCCGCGCCTTCCTGTCGGCCGCGCGCGAGGTTGCGCTGGCGAAGCCGATCATCGTCATCAAGCCCGGGCGCACGGCCCAGGCCGCGAAGGCGGCCGCCTCGCACACCGGCTCGCTCACCGGCAGCGACGAGGTGCTCGACGCCGCGTTCCGTCGCGTCGGCGTGCTGCGGGTGGACACGATCGAGGACATGTTCGGCATGGCCGAGGTCCTCGCCAAGCAGCCCCGGCCGCGCGGCCGGAAGCTGACCATCGTCACCAACGCCGGCGGGCCGGGCGTCATCGCCACGGACGCGCTGATCGGCGGCGGGGGCCAGCTGAGCGATATCTCGGCGAGCGCCGCGGAGGCCTACAACGCCGTCCTGCCGTCGGTCTGGAGCCACAACAACCCGGTCGACATCATCGGCGACGCCCCGCCCGAACGCTACGCTGCCGCCCTCGAAGTGGCCGGCAACGACCCGAACACCGACGGCATGCTGGTCATCCTCACGCCCCAGGCGATGACCGACCCGACGAAGACCGCGGAAATGCTCGCCCCGTTTGCGCGCACCACCGGCAAGCCGGTCCTAGCCTCCTGGATGGGCGGCGCGGACGTGGAGCCCGGGGCGAACATGCTGCGCGAGGCCGGTATTCCCACGTTCCCCTACCCCGACACCGCGGCCCACATGTTCAACTACCTGTGGCGCTACGACGAGAGCCTGCGGGCTCTGTATGAGACGCCCGCTCTGCCGGACGACGCCGAGGCCAAGCTCAACCGGACCCTCGCCTGCGACATCGTCGAGAAGGCCCGCGAGGAGGGACGCTCGCTCCTCACCGAATTCGAGTCCAAGCAGGTACTCGCCGCATACGGCATCCCCATCACGGACACCCGGATCGCCGAGACCGAGGACGCCGCCGTCGCCGCGGCCGACGCGATCGGCTACCCGGTGGTCGTCAAGCTCCACTCCAACACGATCACTCACAAGACCGACGTCGGCGGCGTCCAGCTCAACCTGGGCGACGCCGCCGCGGTCCGGGAAGCCTGGCGGTCGATCCAGAACGCGGTCCTCGAGCGCAAGGGACCCGGCCACTTCGACGGCGTGACCGTGCAGCCGATGATCAACTACAGCGGCTACGAGCTCATCATCGGCAGCAGCATGGATCCGCAGTTCGGGCCCGTGCTCCTGTTCGGCATGGGCGGCCAGCTCGTGGAGCTATTCCGCGACCGCGCCCTGGCCCTGCCGCCCCTCACCACAACCCTCGCCCGCCGCATGATCGAGCAGACCAAGATCTACGGCGCGCTCAAGGGGATCCGCGGCCGCGCCCCGATCGACCAGGGCCAGCTCGAACAGCTCCTGGTCCAATTCGGGCAGCTCGTCGCCGAGCAGCCGTGGATCAAAGAGATCGACATCAACCCGCTTCTGGCCTCGCCCGAGCGGCTGATCGCGCTCGACGCGCGGGTCGTGCTCCACGACCCCGGGACGCCCGAGTCGGCCCTGCCGCGCCTGGCCATCCGGCCGTACCCGCTCCAGTACGCCGGGACGTGGAAGGCCGCCGACGGCGGAGAGTTCGACATCCGGCCCATCCGGCCGGAGGACGAGCCGATGATCGTCGGGTTCCACAAGAGCCTGTCCGATCGGACCGTCCAGGGGCGCTACCTCGAAGACCTGGCTCTAAAGGCGCGGACCGCCCACGAACGGCTCGTGCGTGTGTGCTTCAACGACTACGACCGCGAGATCGCGCTGGTCGCCGAGCACACTTCTGAGGGCGGCGACCGCGAGATCGAGGCCGTGGCTCGGCTCTCCAAGCACCACGCCGAGAACGGCGGCGAATTCGCCATCGTCGTCGCGGACTGCTGCCAGAAGATCGGCCTGGGAACCGAGCTCCTGCGGCGGATCATCGCGGTGGCCGAGGCCGAGGGTCTGGACTGGGTCGGGGCAGACGTGCGGCCGGAGAACACCGGCGCGATCCGAGCCGCCGAAAAGGCCGGCTTCACGATCGGCCCAAAGGCGGGCAGCACGGTTCTGAGGGCCGAGTACCGGATCAAGTCGCAGTCATTGGCGGGACCCAATGCGAACCCAAAGTAGCCACCTCCAGGATTGACCATCCGTAAAGGCCAGCCATGGCCCGCCGGGGTGGCGCTATTCGGCCCGACGAAGGTTCGGCGCTTCGGCGCACCGGCCCTCAGCTGCGCTCGACGATGAGACGGCCGTCCACCCAGCCCGTCCAGCCGTTCACGCCTCGAACCTGGGCCCAGGCCCCGGCTCGGGCAACGACGACCAGCTCGACCCGTTCCGATAGCCTGGCAACGGCCGGGCGGGATGGGTCCGGCGAATCCCAGGCCGGCATGCCGCCGGCCGGGACGACATGGGTCGGCGTCCACGCGGGCGGCAGGACGGCGGGGGCAGGCACGGGGGCGACTTCGGGCGGGGCGACGGCTTCGGGTTCCACAGCGGCTTTGGGCTCGGCGGCGGCTACAGCGTCGGGGCCCGTGGCGGCTTCGGGTTCCGCGGCCGGGACGACGGCCTCGGCCGGCGTTTCGGCGGGGGCGACGTAGGCGGGCGCCGGCACCGGGCCGGGCGTCGGCCCCGGCCCACCGTATCCGGCCACGGGACCGGAAACCTGGGCGGGGGCCGGCAGGTAGGGGACCGCGACGAGTTCGGCTCGGATGGTCCGGATCCTGACGCGTTGGGCTTCCAGAACCGGATCGGCCAGCGAGTCGGTCGTGCTTCGGATCATCCCGTACTCGATCTGGGCGGCCTGCAAGCGGCCGGTCAATCGTCGGGCGGCCGGACCGCGCAGGCGGCCCGCGGCGGTTCGGGCAGTTCGCCTCGACCACAGGCTTCGCAGCGCGCGGACCTCGTCCTCGGTGACGACCGTCGGATCGGGCTCGCCGGCGACCACGCGTCGGAAGTTGGCCTCTTCGCTTCGCGTCGCCAGCACCACGAGGATGCCGAGCAGGATGAGAAACGGCAGGCCCTTGAGAGTTCCGTACTCGACCCATTGGGCGACGCTCGGGTTGGCGCCTCCGGTCGTCTCGAGAACCGACTCCATCCACGGCGAGTTCCAGACCACGTGAGCCGAGACGCCGGCCACGACGCAGAGCCCCGCTCCCATCAACCTCTTCTGTATCGGAGTCGCGCGTCGAGTGACCAGGTAGGCAAACCCGGTACCGGTGAGACCCGTGAAGAGGACGTGGCCGTAAAGGCCGCCGCCCACGACCCTGATGAGGAAAGTGTCGAGAACCGGCCCCGACTGGTCCACCAATCCGGGCACCGCGGCGACGGCGTTGATGAAGTACGACACGTCCTCGACGACGGTGAAGCCGAGGCCGACCATCGCGCCGTAAACGAACCCATCCATGACGCCGTCGAACTCGCTCGAGGCGATCAGGAAGAGCGTGACGACGCCCATCAGCTTGAGCGTCTCCTCGACCCCGGGACCGACGATCGCCGCGCCCCACTGGGACGAGACATCCGGGGAGGCGAGTTTGCCCAGGATCGACAGCCAGGCCTCGTTGGCGTAGGCGGCCAGGCTCGTGGCGATCACGCCACCCCAGATAACCGCGGCCGCCAGCAACAGCTTGGGCTCGCGCTCGAAGAGGTCGAGCCAGTAGATAGCCAGAGCAACGGGAACCGCGTAGGCCAGGACGAGGACCCACGACAGCAGATAGGCCGTCGTCAGGCTGCTCATCAGCGCTTGCTCCTGGACGAAGAGGTAGCCGCCGATGGCCAGGAGGGCGCAGTAGAGCCAGAAGGCCGGCTGGCGGGGCTGGATGATCGAGGCCTGCCTGCCCCAGCTCGGGGCGACCGAGGCGGTCATTGTCCAACCCTCACGCTCTTGAGCATTGCCGAGACGTCGTCGACGACGGGGTCGAAATGGCCCTGCGGCGCGGCGGCGGCGATGACGATCGCGTCCGTCTGGACGACCATGCAGACGAGCTCGCCGTCGATGACGCCCGAGTGCTGACCGGACAAGACCGCTTCGAAGGCTACGTAGGTGGTGTCGTTGCCACCGATCGTCGTGTGATGCGTGTCGCCGTAGCTGATCTGCGCAGAATCGCCGAGGGACTGCTTGGCAACGGACACTATCGAGGCCGAGTCACCGCTGTAGCTCGACGAGAGCACCTGGGCCGTGAGAATCGCGTTGGCCTTCTGCAGCTCGATGCCCTGGGAAGTGTCGCCCGCGGGCGAGACGAGCACCCAGCCGGGAGCCGCGGTCATGGACGCCGAGCCGCCGATGGCGACCGTGCCGGCGCTCGGGGCGGCCATGGCCGCGTCGATGCCGATCCCGCCGAGGACGACTCCGGCGACGATCGCCGCCACCAGGAAGGTCGGCAGCCACCGCGCCCGATCGAACTGGAAGGCGCGCGTCGCAGGGACCGGGCCGGGCGCAATCGGCGGGTACCATCCCGGGGGCGGCGTTCCCGGAGGTGGCGACGCGACCGGCGCATACCAGCCCGGGGGCGGAGTGGACGCCGGTGCGGTGGGTCCGCCCTGCGGCCCGGCCCACGGCCCCGGAACCCTCGCGAGGGCGGGGTCGTTCGCCCAGGGTGGCACTTCGGCCTGGACGGGGGCAGGTGCCGCCGCGTCAACGGGGAGAGCGGCCCCTTGCGGCTCGACCCCAGGCGCCGGCGGTACAGCCGGCACCGCCCAGTGCGGCACGGTGGCCGGCGGCCGGGGGCTTCCCGCGGGCCCTTGGGGGTTGGATCCCTCCGGAGGTTGGTCGCTCATCGAGTCACGGTCCTCCTGTCCACGGTGGTGGCGCCGTCACATCGTAAGGCCCAACGCGGTCAGGCTGAAGGCCGTTCCGCCTGGACGGCGGAGGGCGCGGACCGTGCACAATGCCCAGGTCGAAGAAGCGGAGGGGCTCTCATGACCGGATCACGGCTGGCGAACGTAGCCGAACACCGCGGGCAGGCGAGGTTCGGAGGGGTCGCCGGGGTCCTGGCGATGATCTTCTGGGGGGCGGCCGCCGTACTCGAGATCGCCGGGTCCAACATCGGCCATTCGCTCATTTCGCGGCCGGAACGATTGTTCAGCAACGAGGCCTGGCATTGGCCGGTGGTGCTGCTCGTCGGGGCGACGCTTGCAGCCGAAGTCGTCGCCGCTCGAGCACTGATCAAGGCCGCCGGCCGGTCCCGGCTCGCCGGCCTGGCCGGCCTGGCTTTCGGGCTTGCGCTCCTGTTCCGTATGGCGACGGCTGCGATGCTGCCGAGCCAACCCGGCGGCTACTCCGTCGAGAGGGTGGCCGCTCTCACTTCGAACCTCGTCGTCATCCTGACCCCGCCGGCGATCCTGCTCATGGCGATCGTCGTGCGGCGCCGCAGCCCGTGGCTGGCCCTGTTCTCGGCCGGAGTGGCGATCTCGATGGTCTGGGCGGCTCTATGGGCGATGACGTGGGCGGCCCGATCCGGCGCGAGCCAGCCGCAACTGCTGGCGCTTGAACCCGTGTGCGGGCTGGCGGCCGGCTGGTCCGCCGCCGTCGGCGCCTGGCTGCTCGGCCGGCCCGAGCGCCTATGGTCGGGCGCACGAACCGTGGAGCTTTCGTCGCCGGGTCGTAAGTCGGCCGTGGCGCTGGCTGTCTTGCTGGTCGTCGGCGTCGTCGGCGCTTCGAGCTCGTTCGTGAACACGTACCGGTCGGAGATATTCGCCCAGCTGACCGGCAGGACGAAGGTCGAAACGATGTTCTCCGACCTTGTCGACCGCACCTACCGGGTCTACCGGCCGGCGAACGAGCTGACGCGGCCCGGCCTGGTGATCGTCCTTCACGGCTCGTTCGGCGGCGGGCTCCAGATCGAGAACACCACTGGCTTCGACGCCCAGGCGGACCGACTCGGCTGGATCGCCGTTTACCCCGACGGGGTCGCGGACGGCTGGGATGCCTTTGGCAGCGGGCCGACGTGGGGCTCGCATCCGGGAGCCGACGACATCTCTTTCATGAGCCAGCTGATCATGCACTTCGAATCGACCGACAACGTCGACCCGAATAGGGTCTACATCACCGGCCACTCCCGGGGCGGGATGATGGCCTACCGGCTGGGCTGCGCGTTCTCCGGGGTCGTCGCCGCGATTGCGCCGGTTTCGGGGAACATGGCCACGGCGAGCGGCAGCGCCGATGTGCCCTGCCCGCTCACGTCGCCGGTCTCCGTCCTTGCGATCCACGGCACCGCGGACGGCACGATCCCGATGGCGGGCGGCAAGGTGGACATCATCTACTCGCCGATGGCCGACGTGATCGCCAAATGGCGATCGCTGGACGGCTGCGGAGCCACTTCTCAGGTCTCCGTCAACGGCTGGGAGACGACCACGGTCTGGTCATGCGCCGGCGGCAGCACCGTCTCAACCGAGATCCAAGCCGGCGGCTGCCATTGCTGGACCGCCGACGACTCGCGGGTCATCGCGGACTTCTTCGTGGCTCACCCGCGGGTTGCCGCAGGTGGACCAGACGCTGCGCGACGGGCGAGCCGCCTCGATTGGCCCTAGGGCAACGGCCGCCAGATCTTGCCCAGCACGAATGCCAGGGCCGCGATCAAAGCCCCCGCGCCGACGAAGACCACGCTGACCTCGGCCGCTTCGTGCTTCACGATCAGGTTGACCGGCAGGCTCTGGAAGACGGTGTTGAGCTGGCTCGCGCTCTCGGCTGGGTAGTATTTGGCGCCGGTCATGTCCGCGATCTTCTGCAGCGCGGCCTCGTCGATGCCGCGGCGGAAGTTGCCCCCGCCGCCGCCACCGCCGCCGCCGCCGAAGCCGCCACCGCCGAAGCCGCCACCGCCTGCGCCGCCGGGCTCACGACCCTGGAACTGGGGCGCGCACGTCGGGCTGAGGGAGCCGCCGTCGGCCGTGCCGAAGCCGATGGTGTAGACCCGCACGCCTCGATCGGCCGCCTGCTGGGCGGCGTCGAGCGGATCCGTTCCGGTGTTGCTGGCGCCGTCGGTGAGTAGAACGACGATGTCCGGCGCGTAGTCGCCCTTGGGGACCGGCGGCGGAGCGGTGCCGGTCGACGAGTCGGTCTGGCTCTTGGCGACGCCCGGATCTATCTCCGAGATCGTGTCGATGGAGGCGAGGATGCCGTCGCCGATCGCCGTCCGCCGCCCGGTAGCGAGGCTCTTGAGAGCACCGAGCAGGGCTGTCTTGTCGTTCGTGGGGGCCTGGACGACTTCGGCGTAGCTGCTGAAAGCCACGATCCCGATCCGCGTCGAGGATGACTGGCTGTTGATGAACGACGCCGCGGCGGCTTCGGCGGCCTCGAGCCGGCTGGGCGGGATGTCGGAGGAGCACATGCTGCCGGACACGTCGATCGTCAGCACGATCGTGGTCTGGTTGGTAGGCACGGCCACGATGGCCACGGGCCGCGCCATCGCCATCACCAGCGCACCGAGAGCGACGATGAAGAGGGCGAAGGGCAGGTGGCGCCTGACCCGCGACGATCCCGGGCCGGCGTCCCGGATCAGGGCGAGGCTCGAGTAGCGCACACCGGATGGGCGCCTGCGGCGCAGGGCCAGGATGTAGATCGCGACCAGCACCGGCAGCAGCAGGAGCATGGCCAGGAAGTCGAACCAAAGGAAATCCATCTATCGCCGCCCTTCGAGGAGCCCGGCGCCGCCGAGTGCGTCGCTCGCCCTCATGGAAGTCGACCCAGCCAGAAGAGCGAGGTCAAGGCGCCCGCGATCAGCAGCAGGAGGCTGGTCCCCGCGAAGAGCGAGGTGATCTCCGTCAGCTGGGGTTGGAGGACCAGCCCCGTGTCGAGGTTGTCGTAGATCGAGCGAAGCTGCTGCGCGTCGGTGGCGCCGTAGTACGTGCCGTCGGTGAGCTGCGAGATCCCCTGGAGCGTGGCTGCGTCGAGCTGCGTGTGGAGCTGGAAGCCGTTCACTGTGACGGTCGTGCCGGCGGCGCTGCCGAGGCCGACCGTATAGATCCGGACCCCCTGGTTCGCGGCCGCCTGGGCGGCGGCCATCGGATCGGGCGATTCGTTGTTCTCGCCGTCGCTGAGTAGGACGATGGCGGCCGGCGCATGCGTCCCGGCGGGTACCGGCGTTGGAGTGGGCGTGGCCGTCGGCGCGGGCGACGCGTTCGTGTAGTAGTCGTTGGCGTAGGGACCCGCTTCCGCGATGGCGATGACCTTGAGCGAGCCGAGGATGCCCTCGGCGACCGATGTGCCGCGCTCCGGTGTCAGGCGGTCGATGGCGGCGATCACGGTCGCCTGATCGTTCGTCGGCTGCTGGACCGAGATGCCGGAGTCGCTGAATGCCACGACGCCGATGGTGATGCTGCGGGGCTGGCGCGCCACGAAGTCCTTCGCGGCCGCCTTTGCGGCGTCTATTCGCGTCGGCTGCAGGTCCGTGGCCCCCATGCTGGCGGAGACGTCGAAGGCCAGGATCACCGTGCCTTCCTGCCTCGGCAGGCTCACGACCGCCTGCGGTCGAGCCATCGCCAACGACATGACCACCAACCCGAGGAGCAGCAGGACGGCCGGGACCCGGCCGCGGACTCCGCCCCGCCGTCGGGTGACGCCGCTCGCGAGCCCGGATCCGCCGTAGGCGGCCAGCCGCCGGCGGCGCCTGACGTCCAGGTACCGGTAGAGGAGGAGGCCGAGCGGGATGAGAGCCAGCGTGAGGAGCATCGGCGGCCAGATGAACGACATGGTTACCTCCGGCGCCGGCGGCGGATCGTGGCCATGCGCACGATCGCGCGAACGAGGTCGTCTTCCGTGGAGAGCGACAGCGCCTCGACCCCGGCCCGCTTGAAGGCGCCATTAACCTCGGCTTCGCGCCGGGCCGCCGCCGCCTGAAAGCGGCGCCGGAAGCCGGCGTCGTGGGTGTCGACGTAGAGCTGCTCGCCGGTCTCGGCGTCCTCCATAATCAGCGAGCCGACGTCGGGCAGCTCAACCTCGCGCGGGTCGAGCAGCCGGACGGCCACGACCTCGTGGCGGCGGTTGAGCAGGCTCAGCTGCCGCTCCCAGCCCGGGACGCTGATGAAGTCCGAGATGATGAAGATCAGGGAGCGGCGCCTGACGGTCCGGTGTCCGGCCTGGAGCAACGGGGTCAGGTCCGTGAAGGGCGCGTGCGTGAGGCGCGGCTGGCGGAGCAGGTCGTCGATCATGCGGAGCACCTGGTCGCGTCCGCCCCGGGCGGGGATGGTCCGCTCGATCCTGGTGTCGTAGAAGATCGCGCCGACCCGGTTGCCGCGCCGGGTCAGGAGCCGGGCCAGCGTGGCGACGAAGTCGATCAGGACGGTCCGCTTGGCGCGCTCGGAATCGACGCTGCCGAAGTCGACCGATGGGCTCAGGTCCAGCAGGAACCAGGCCGTGACCTCGCGATCTTCCACGTACTCGCGAACGTACGGTGTGTCCATCCGGGCGGTGACGTTCCAGTCGATCGACCGCACGTCGTCGCCGGGCTGGTACTCGCGCAGGTCCACCAGGTCGACACCGTTGCCGCGAAAGAGGCTCCGGTAGTCGCCCTGCAGGACGCCGTCGAGACGGCGAATGACCTTCCAGTCGAGGCGCTGGAGGATCTTCTCAGGGGCGGTAAGAGACCTCGCCGGGGCGGCGACCCCGGTGGGCCGGGGCACGTTCGGCCCGATCGGCTCGCCCTGGGGCACGAAGGGCTGGGTCGGGACGAAGAGCGGCCGGACCGGCCGGTTCAGGCTGCGCGCGGGGCGCGGACGCTCCTCGCGCCGGATAGCCGGCGCCGCGGCATCGACGCCGGCGTCGCTGCCGGCGTCCGGCTGTGGGGACCAGACGAGGCCCTCAGGCTCCGCGGACGTGGGAACGCTCCCGGAGCGGCACCACAGGCACCGGAACCCGCTTGAGGACCGTGGAGAGGACGTCGTCGGCGGTCACGTTGTCCGACAGGGCTTCGAACGAGAGCACGAGCCGGTGGCGCATCACGTCGCGGGCCATGTCGAGCACGTCCTGCGGCAGCGCGTAGTCGCGTCCGCGGACGAAGGCGAGGGCGCGGGCGGTGAGGATCAGGTTGATCGACGCTCGGGGACTCGCGCCGTAGGTGATGTACTTGTCCAGCTCCGGCATGCCGTGCGTGCCCGGAGATCGGGTCGCCGTCGCCAGCCGCACGGCGTACTCCATCAACGCCGGGTCGACGTAGACGCGGTCGGCCTGCTGCTGGAGGTCGAGCAAGTCGCCGGTCGATAGAACCTTCTGAACGGGATCGAGCTTGCCGGTCATCCGCTCGACGATCACGAACTCCTCGGTCGCGCTCGGATAGCCGATCAGGATCTTGAGCATGAAGCGGTCCACCTGGGCTTCCGGCAGGGCGTAGGTGCCTTCGGTCTCGATCGGGTTCTGCGTTGCGAGGACCAGGAACGGGTCCGGCACCTTGTGGGTTTCGTGGCCGATCGTGACCTGCCGCTCTTGCATTACCTCCAGGAGCGCGCTCTGGACCTTGGCCGGGGCCCGGTTGATCTCGTCCGCGAGTAGCAGGTTCGTGAAGACCGGGCCGAGCGACGTGTTGAACTCGCCGGTCTTCTGGTTGTAGATCCGCGTGCCGATCAGGTCCGCGGGAACGAGGTCCGGCGTGAACTGGATGCGCCTGAACTCGCCGCCGATCGCCTCGGCCAGGGTCTTGATGGCCATCGTCTTGGCCAGACCCGGCACGCCTTCGACGAGCAGGTGGCCCCTGGCGAGCAGCGCCACGGCCAGCCTCTCAAGGAGGTGGTCCTGGCCGACGATCACCTTCTTGACTTCGTATAGGAGTCGTTCCGTCGGCGCCGCGGGCACCGTCTCGACCTTTGTGGTCACTGGGGAGTACCTCCTGTGTCGGCGCCTAGTCCGGCGGCAGGCCGGCGGCTCCGCCGGCCGTGGTGATCGGCACGGCGAGGCCGATGCCGATGAAGACGTCCTGGTTGGTGGGATTGATGAGCGCGTCCACGATGCCGATCACCTGGCCGTAGCGATTGACCAGGGGACCGCCCGAGTTGCCGGGGTTCACCGCGGCATCGAACTGGATCAGGCCCTGCAGCGCGGGCCCGTTGTTGGGGAGCTGGTAGGAACGATTGAAGCCGGAGATGACCCCGGAGGTGAACGAGCCGGTGAGGCCGAACGGGTTGCCGACAACGTAGGCCTCGCTGCCCACCTGGACGCTCCTGAGGTTGCCGAGCACGGCCGGCTGGATCTTGGCCGGGGGCTGGGTCGCGCGCAGGACGGCGATGTCGGTGGTTGGGTCGGAGCCCTGGATCAGGGCGGGCGATTTCGTGCCGTCGGCGAACGTGACCTGGATGGCGGTCGCGTCGGCGACCACGTGCAGGCAGGTGAGGATGTCTCCGGCGGTGTCGACGATCACGCCGCTGCCGAGGTTGCCGTCGGCCGTGCCGACGCCGCCCGGCGTGGGAGAGTTGGAGGGGGCGGGGGCGGTGGGGGCCGGCGAGCCGGCCGCGGCCGAGCTGCCCGGGGCGGCGGATGTACCTGGGGCGGCCGAACCGCTCGGCGCCGGGGAAGCGGCGGCCACCTGCGTCTCGACGAGCACGATGGATGGCGCCACAGCCTGGTAGGCGAGTTGCGAGAACGCGGGGCCGGGGGTAATCGAGGCGATCGCCGAGGCAACGCTCCTGACTACGTCCTGGTTCGACAGCGGCTTCGGCCCGGGCACCATGACGCCGTACAGGACGCCGGCGATCAGGGCGGCGCCAATCCCCATCGCGAACGGCCCGGCCCAGCGCGTCCTGGCCCGCAGGCCTGCGAGCCGCTGGGAACGGGCCCGACGCGCGGGCGGCGGTGGTGTGTCCTGGGGCAGTGTCATGAACCAACCCGAATGGCGGTCGGTCTGTCGGCCCGATCAGGGTGCGTTCGAGCCGTGGGCGGATAGTCCGCCGTCGACAGCCTCGACCATCATCCTGAAACGCGCATGAATGCGGCCGATTCGGCGGCGGCCGGCCCGCAGGCCGGGATGGGGGCTCGCGAGCGGGCGGGTTCTCATCCTCGCGACCGCCACCCGGCGCAGCCTAGATTCAAGTCAACGGCACCGCTCGAATTGCGGTCGATTTGCGCAGGTGGGGATCAGACGAAGCCGTTGGCCGTGAGCCATTCCTTCGCGATCGTGGCGATGTCCTTCTTGTCGAAGACGAACTCGGCGTTGAGCTTGGTCAGGTCGGCCGTGTTCATCTTGGCCGAGATGTTATTGAGGATCTTGTCGAAGCTCGTCTTGTCCACTTTGGCCAGGTAGTCGTTGCGGACCAGCGGGGCGATGTTGTCGGCCGGCTGGGTGTGCTTGTCGTCGGTCAGGACGACCCAGCCGTTCTTGGCAATGTCCGGCTGCGTAGAGCACAGTTCGCCGACGTCGATCGTGCCGGCAGTCAGCGCGTCGACCATCGGCTGGTCGCAGGCGGAGAGCGGCAGCGCGCCGGAGAGGTCGACCCCGTAGGCGGTCTTGATGGCCGCGGCACAGACCGGGTTGGTGGCGCAGTCCGTGGCGACGCCGAACTTGAGCGTCGTCGCCACCGCGGTCAGGTCGCTCATGGTGGCCAGGTGCTTGCCGTCGGCCGTGGCCTTGGTCACGACGAAGGCGTTCTGGTCGGCAGCCGGCGAGTAGTCGAGGACCGTGATGCCGCCGCCCTTGCCGTTCAGGATCGACTGGAGAGCGGCCGCGTTGGCGCCCGGATCGCCGGTCGTCTTGGTGGCGTCGTAGTAGGCCAGGCCGCTGCCGATGTATTCGGGCTTGAGATCGATCTGGCCGCTCTCGAGGGCCGGCGCGGAAACCTTGCGGGTCCCGATGCCGATGCCCGTCCGATCGACCGTGTAGCCGTTGCCCTCCAGCGCCTGGCCGTAGATCTCGGCCATGAGCTTGGATTCGTAGAACCCGTCGGAACCGATCTTGATGGTTGGCTTGCTGCCCCCACCCGTCGAGCAGGCGCTCAACAGCACCAGCATCGACGCCCCGAGGGCAAGCATGCGGAATGGCCGCATTGGGTATCTCCTCCTGTGAGCGCCGCGCCATCCCGTAACCCGGGCCGTCGCGACGTCCACCGACTATAAGGCCGCGGGTACCGCCCTCCGAGTTGGCGCTCGCCTGATGCGCCGGACGGCACTCGGGCGTTGCGGATCGGCTCAGCCCGCGGTACGGCTCGACAAGCCGGGCGAGGTGAGGCGCCGTTCGAGCAGGACAAACAGGCCGAGGGTCGTCAGAGCCAGCGCGGCCACGAGCACCACTCCCCCGAACAGCTCGCCGGTGTCCTGGTTGGCGTCGCCCAGCACGATGAGCCGGCCCAGGCCGCCGAACCCGAACTCGGCGCCGAGCGTGGCCGTGGCGATCACCTGGACGGCCGCCGACCGTATCCCCGTCGCGATCACCGGCAGGGCGATGGGGATCTCCACTCCGGTCAGGATCTGGCGCTCCTTCATGCCCATCGCCCTGGCCGCCTCCACGAGGTCTCGGTCGACGTCGGCCACGCCCTGGTAGGCGTTCACGAGGATCGGCGGCCCGGCCAGGACGACCATGGCGGCGAGGGTGGGATAGAGCGTGAAGCCGAGGTTCGCGTCGAGCACGGTGGTGAACGGCACCAGCAACCCGATCACGGCGAACGACGGGAGCGCCCGCCATGCGTTGGCCGATCCGACGATCCACCACGAGAAGCGGCCGGAGTGGCCGATCCACAGCCCGAGCGGCAGCGCCACCAGGGCCGAGAGCACGAGCGAGACGCCGCTCAGGCCCACGTGCTCGAACAGCCGGACGGGAATGCCGTTGGGCCCCTGCCAGTGCGCGGGGTCCGCCAGCCAGCCGCCGGTGGCCGCGATCAGGTCCATCGCGCCTTCTCCGTCCGCCGCGCGGCCCACGGCGTGAGGACGCGCTGGAGCAGCACGAAGCCCAGGTCCGCGACGAGGGCCAACCCGATCGAGAGCAGGCCGCCGACGAGGATCTCCGTGGTGAAGTGGCGGTGGTAGCCGTCGAGGATGTAGTAGCCCAGGCCGCCGAGGCTGTCGCCGAGGATCGCCGAGACGGTCACGAGGCCGATGGTCGAGACGCTTGCCAGGCGCAGGCCGGCCACCACCAGGGGAACCGCCAGGGGCAGCTCCACGCGCCACCACCGCTGGCCGCGCGTGAAACCCATGCCGTCGGCGGCGTCGAGCACGTCCCACGGCACGCCGTCGAAGCCAGCCACGATGTTCGGCACGAACAGCACGAACGTGTACAGGATGAGCGGGATCTCCGCGGTCAGGACCGTGAGGCCGGTCACGGGGACGAGCGCGGCGAAGAGGGCGAAGCTCGGGATCGTGTATGCGGCCGTGGCCAGCAGCGTCACGAACGGATAGACCCTGCGCCGCCTGATCGAGAGGGCCGCCAGCGCGAACGAGAACGCGAAGCCGAGGCCTACCGCGATCGCCGCCAGGTAGAGGTGCTGGCCCATCCGATCGGCGATCGGCCCGAGGTGGGCGAAGAGCCAGTCCCAGCGGACCAGCGGCTCGCCACTCACGAACCACCGCCGACGGCTGTGGTCTTGGCGTCGCCTTCGGCGGTGCCTGAGTTGCGCCGTCCGGGCCTGTCCTCGGCCAGCGCACTCGCTATGACGTCCACCGTCACGAAACCACGTGGTTGGCCGGCCTCATCGAGAGCGACGCCGCCGCGGGCGTCCGCCACCAGCAGGACCGAAAGCGCGTCGCGAAGCTTGGTGGCCGGGGCGAACGTGGGCAGACCAGGGCGGGCCTGGGTCGTCTCTAGATCGAGGTCCCCGATCGTGACCAGCGAGAGGCGCTTGAGGCCGCGGTCGGCGCCGACGAAGCGGGCCACGAAGTCGGACGCCGGGTGGGCCAGGATCTGGTCCGGCGGCCCGAACTGGGCGAGGCGGCCGCCCTCCTCCATGACCGCGATCAGGTCCCCCATCTTGATCGCCTCGTCGATGTCGTGGGTGACGAAGAGGATCGTCTTGGCAAGCTCGCTCTGGAGGCGCAGGAACTCGTCCTGGAGCCGCTCGCGCACGATCGGGTCCACGGCTGCGAAGGGCTCATCCATGAGCATAAGCGGCGGATCCGCGGCAAGGGCGCGGGCCACCCCGACGCGCTGCCGCTCGCCGCCCGAGAGCTGGGCGGGATATCGGCCGCGATACTGCGCCGGGTCCAGGCCGACCAGCGAGAGCAGCTCATCGGCGCGGGCCCGCTGACGCGTCTCGTCCCAGCCGACCAGGGCCGGGATGACGGCCACGTTCCGCCCCACGGTCAGGTGTGGGAAGAGCCCGACCTGCTGGATCACGTACCCGATCCGCCGGCGGAGGGCGGTCACGTCCTCGGTCATGACGTTGGAGCCGTCGAGGAGGATCTCGCCGGCCGTCGGCTCGATCAGGCGGTTGACCATCTTGAGGCTGGTCGTCTTGCCGCAACCGGACGGCCCCACGAGAACGCAGATGGCTCCGGCCGGAACGGCGAACGACAGGTCGTTCACGGCCCCGCGCGCCGCCGTGGAGTCGCCGTAGCGCTTGGTGACGCCGCGGAACTCGAGCGAAGCGGCGCGGGCGCGGGCCGTTGGGGCGGTCATCGGGCCTGCACCGGTGCGATCTCGTGCCGCGACTCGAACATGAGAGCAGGTTAGCGCCCGGCCGGGTCGCGAGCGGCGAGGAATCGGCGGCCGATGCGCGATCCGGCCCCGCCCGGCCGCCGCCGTTTGCGCGGCTGAGACTCAACAACTGCTCAACAGGGTGGGCTCTGAGTGGCGCGCGCGGACGCCGCTCAGGACTAGTATCGAATCGATGCAAATTGCGCTGGCGGGCAGACGGCTGCCTAACATGGCTCGTACAACCCGAGTGATCGCGTCGATCGCGGGCGCCCTCGCCGCGGCCTCCGCTGCGATTGCCCTGCTCGCGAACCTGGGCGTAACCCACGCGGCCCCTGTCTACCTGCTGGCCGTCGTTGCCATCGGCATGCGCTGGGGGACTATCCCTGCCGTGGCCACATCCGTGGCGGCCTTCCTCGCCTACGACTTCCTCTTCGTCCTGCCGCTGTACACGTTCACGATCAACAGCC
>JBEKKR010000010.1:0-103484 GCA_050010635.1 Candidatus Limnocylindrales bacterium | reverse complement strand
CAGGACCTCGAGTTCACGATCGAGCGCGGCCGCCTCTACATGCTCCAGACCCGCAGCGCCAAGCGGACCGCGACGGCCGCGGTGCGGATCGCCATCGACATGGTCAAGGAGAAGCTGATCACGCGGGAGGAGGCGCTCGCCCGCATCGAACCGGCCCAGGTGGACCAGCTCCTCCGCAACACCTTCGATCCGGCCGCGATCAGAAAAGCGACCCGTATGGCCAAGGGCCTCAACGCTTCCCCCGGCGCGGCCGTCGGTAAGGCGGTCTTCCACGCGGACGTCGCGGCCGCCTGGGCCGCCAAGGGCGAGAGGGTCATCCTCATCCGCGAGGAGACCTCTCCGGACGACTTCCACGGCATGGCTGTCGCGCAAGGCATTCTGACCGCCAAGGGCGGCGCGACCTCTCACGCGGCAGTCGTCGCCCGCCAGATCGGCAAGCCCTGCGTTGCCGGCTGCTCCGAGCTTGAAGTCAATTACGCCGCCAAGACCGCGTCCGCAAACGGTGTGACGGTCAAGGAGGGCGACTGGGTCAGCCTCGACGGCACCACCGGCGAGGTCTTCGTCGGCGCGCTGCCCACGGTTGGGGGCCGGTACGAGGATCAGAAGGATCTCCAGACCGTTCTCGGCTGGGCCGACAAGGTCCGCCGCCTCCAGATCTGGACCAACGCCGACAAGCCGGAGGAGGCCGCCCAGGCTCGTGCCTGGGGCGCTCAGGGCATCGGCCTCTGCCGCACCGAGCACATGTTCCGCGAGGGCCCGCGCCTCCAGATCGTGCGAGCCGCGATCCTCGTGGCCAACGTCGCAACTCGCGCCAAGGCCAAGACCGCTGCCGGCCAGACCCTCACCGCCGAGGAGAAGAAGGCGGTCAAGCAGTTCGACGCCGCGATGGCCAAGCTCGAGGCGCTCCAGCAGGGCGACTTCGAGGGGATCCTCGCCGCGATGTCGGGCCTTCCGGTCGTCATCCGCCTCATCGACCCGCCGCTCCACGAGTTCCTCCCGAACCTCGAGGATCAGCTGGTCAAGGTCACCAAGGCCGGCAAGAAGGCCACTACCAAGGACATCGAGCTACTTGCGACGATCAAGTCGATGCACGAGCAGAACCCGATGCTCGGCCTGCGCGGCTGCCGCCTGGGCCTCATGATCCCCGACTTCGTCAAGATCCAGACTCGCGCCATCCTCAACGCGGCCGTCGCGGTGAAGAAGGCCGGCAAAGACCCGCGGCCGGAGATCATGATCCCGCTCGTGGGCCATGTGAACGAGCTCATCGCGACGCAGACGCTTCTCGAGGCCGAGGCCGCCGCGGTCGTCGCCAAGGGCGGCGTCAAGATCGACTACAAGTTCGGCACCATGATCGAGATCCCGCGGGCCTGCTGGGTCGCCGACGAGATCGCCAAGTACGCCCAGTTCTTCAGCTTCGGCACAAACGACCTGACCCAGATGACGTTCGGCTACAGCCGCGACGACGCCGAGGGCGGGTTCCTCCTCAAGTACGTCGAGGACAAGATCCTCCCGTACAACCCCTTCCAGTCGCTCGACCCGGTCATCGTCGAAGAGATGAAGATGGCCGTCCAGAAGGGCCGCAGCACGCGCCCGGACCTCAAGGTCGGCATCTGCGGCGAGCACGGCGGCGACCCGATGTCCATCGGCTTCTGCCACGACATCGGCCTCAACTACGTTTCGTGCTCACCGTTCCGGGTTCCCGTGGCGCGCCTCGCGGCCGCCCAGGCAGCCCTGAAGGGCGCCGCGGAGCGCGACAAATAACCGCTCCCCGCAAGAACGCGAACGCCCGGCGGGTTCTCCGCCGGGCGTTCTGATTCGCCGGGAGTGGCGCGGGCGGCGCTGCTTCTCGGCGGCCTCCGCAAGCCGCCGGCGGTGGGCCTCGAGCATCGCCCTGGTCGTGGTCGGGTCGCCCGCCAGGATCGCGCGGATCTCCGCCAGCGGCATCTCCAGGAACCGGAGCGTCCGTATCCGGTCGGCGTCCTCCGCCTGGGCGTCGAAGCCCGCCAGATGGCCGGTCCCGGCTCGGCGGTTACCCGTCGAGCCTGGACCCTCAGGCGGCCGGAGAGTCAAGCGGCCGGAGTCCGAAAGGCGATCTTAGCGAGCGGCGAAGGCGGCGGCGGGCAAATCGCTGCAGCCTTCCGCCGGGGTCAGTTGAGCAGGAGGTCGAGGATGATGTTCCTGTATCCGCTGTCCGACGTCACGGTGATCTGGTAGGTCCCGTAGGGCCACGGCCACGGGCTGTCCTGCCAGGCGCTCGTGAGCACGCTCGAGATCGGGTTGTGCAGACTGTCCGATGGCGGGATCAGGAACTCCCCGGATCGAGGTCCACCAGCTGCGGGGTCCACCCAGGGTGGGATCGTGGGGCTGGCCGCCGGATCCAGGGACGGCGAGGCCACTCGAAGGACCGGCATTGGTGTCACCTGGCCGTTCGGCAGGAAGCCGGCCGGGGGAAGGTACGGCGGAGACTGCGGCGGGCCCAGGTAGACGAACTTCACGGCCGTGACGTGGATGGATCTGGGCCAGGTCACCGCGACGGCGTAGACGTTCAGCCCCTGCACCAGCGGCACGCTGGCGTATACGGGCGGGGAGCCGGCGTCGACCCACCTGATCCGCGGAATCGCCGCGTTGGACCCGGTTCCCGGCATCTCCGCCGCGGCAAAGCCCCAGCCGGAGTGCGAATCGGCGGTGGTCAGGATGCTCCAGTCGACAGTAGACCATGTCGGGAGCGGGGCAACCGTCTCCGCCGCCGGACTCCCGGACGCCGCCGCCGAAGGGGCGCTTCCGAAGAATGGCCAGCGGTAGTCGGACGGCGGGATATCGGGATAGGTCACGGCCGAGGGCGCAGCGGCGATTTCTCCGGTGGGCTCGGCCCCGGCCGATGCCGAAAGTCCGGCCGAGGATGACGGGGACCGGGAAGCGGCCGCGAGCGCCGACGCGGCCGGCGATTGGCTCGGCCACGGTTTGGCCAGGGCGCCGACCATGAATATCGCCGCGACGACGAGTACGGCGATCTCCGGTCGAAGCCTGCGCCGCCCGCCGATGTGCTGGATGTCGTCCGCATCGGGTACGCCGAGGCGATCGGAGGGTTCGGCGGCGCGCGGCGCGAAACCCGCGCGGCCAGCCGGCCGGGGGGCTATCGGACCGTCACCGTCGAGCGGATCGATGTCGACGACTCGCCCGGCCGGCTGGTCCGCGCCAGACCAGTACCGCCGGTCGTCCGGCTCCACGTCGTCGTATCGCTGAGACCTGGGTAGACGGTGGATTGGGTCGCCGGGGTCGAACCCTCGGCCGGTGTGACGGGGCATGTGCGGTCCTTCGGCACCTGGCCTTATATATGAGCATCCTACTGCTGGATAGGGCTCAGCGGGCCTGGCTGCTCTGCTGTCTCGCGTTCGCTGGGAGAGAGCCGCCGCCGCCTGATCGGGTCGGACCGCGTGATGGGACGTGCCGTCGAGGAGACGACGGGGCCGCGAGCCCGGCCTACGATCTGGCCAATCTCCTCAGGGCGCGAGTGACGGCGCGTCCCCTCGCAAACGGCTCGGGCCCCCCTCCCCGGGCCGTTTGCCATATCCAAGCGCGATGCCGCCGCCGGGCATCCGGTCGGGCCCCTGATGCCGGTCCTTGCCTGTCGCGCCGGCTAGGCGTCCGGCTCTGAGGGCGGGCTCGTAGAATCGCCGGTCAATTCGGCCTCGAGCATCGCCGCCAGCTCGCGGGCGTTGGTGGAGCCGTAGTTGGCGTAGCAGTTGTTCATCAGGATGTGCACCTCGCCGGCCTCCTCGGCCGCCTCGCGGATGCGCGGCACCCACTCTGCGAGCTCCTCCTCGCTGTACAGGTAGCGGAACCGCTCGACCACCGGAATGCCCGAGGCCTCCCACGTTTCGACCCGGCGGCCGTGGAATCGGACTACCACCAGCTCCGGAGAGGTCACCGCCGCCAACGCCGGGATACTGCTGCGGAGTCCCTGCGGCCCGTCGACGAGGACGAGCGGAATGGCGTTGTCGGCAAGGAACGCGAGCGTTCTGTCCCGATTCTTGTCGTTGAACCAGGTTTCGCTCCGGAACTCGACCGCGGACTTGATCTCGCCGAGCCGTTCGCGTGCCTCCAGGATCAGGTCGCGGCTCTCGCTCGTTGGGAAGAACCACTTCGGGAACTGGAGCAGGATCGAGCCGAGCTGCCCGGCGGCCCGCAGCGGCTCCAGCCCGGCGAGGAAGAGGCGCCAGACCTCGTCGCGCAGCTCCGCCGGCAGGTCGCGCGCGTACAGGCGGGGCTTCGCCGCGAGCTCCTCCGGGAGCGCGGCCCGCATCTCCTTCGGGAGCCGCTTGGTTTCGGTCGGCTGGCCGGTCATCAGCGCGTGGGCCTTCGCGTCGAAGACGAAGTCGGGCGGCGTGCGGTCGACCCAGGTGGCGGCCACCCGGGCCGACGGCAGGGCGTAGTAGGTCGCGTCGATCTCGACGATGGGGAAAGTGGCGGCGTAGTACGTGAGCCGTTCCTCGGCGCTATCCGCGCCGCGCGGATAGAAGACGCCGGGGGCCGTCATGGTCGGGTCCGTCCAGGATGCCGTGCCGATCCGGATCGTGGCGCCCTGCGGAGTGGCGATCGGCTGGCTTGCCGCGCTCTCGACGGCGATGGCTCGCTCGCCGGCCGTCTCCGCCCCGGGGTCGTGCGGGTTCGGTGCGACCGGCGGATCGAATGGCAGAGGCGGCATTGCGTCAGAGTGCAGCATTCATCGGCCCGGCGCCAGACCGGGCGGGCATCCCGGGCAACCTCAGCTGCAGGGCTCGATCTCGACCGGGAGCATTCGCCGGCCCAGGGCGATGAGGCCGCGGCCGGCGCCCTCCCTGGCCGCCCGCAAGAAGGCCGCTCTCGGCCTGCGCACCGTTCCAATGCGCCCGGACCGCCTCGCGTTGGCGGCCTGCTAGTCCTTCCTCAGTTCCTCCGTCCTGGCTCGGGCGATCCGAAGCAACTCGGTCTCGTGAATGTCGTACGGACGCATCGCTGGTTTCCTCGCGCGTGGCCGGTGACGGCCTCGAGCGACTGGCCCTGATCATCGGCGAAGGGCAGGCCAGGCAGGCGCTGGCGGAGGCGGTCGGGCCTGACGAGGATGGCTGGGTGACGGCCTCCATCAGCCTCGAGGATCTCTGGCACGCCGAGGCCAACCTGTTACAGCTCGGGCCCGATGCCGAGGTCGTCGCGCCGCCCGAGTTGCGCGAGCGGGTTGCGGCCGCCGCACGGGCCGTGGCCTCGACCTACGAATGAGAGGGCGTCGGGCCGGAGCATTCCCCCCAAGGAGGCGCCGGCCCGACGCCGCCGCTAGCGGCCTCCGGCGATCACGACGTGCGCTATGGAGTCGTCGGTGGCCGCGGTTTCGATGAGGGCGACGTAGCCGAGCGGCCACAACTCGCGGTTCAGGGCCCGGTCGAGCGTTCCAAGGCTCTCGCTCAGATGGGCGCACCGGCCCAGCGCGCCTCTCAGGATGGGGTCGTCGAACGTAGGCACCTCTTCTCGTGCCCAGATCTCCAGCCGCTGGAAGCCGTCGTGATCCCAGGGCATGACCCCGATCCTGCGGATCGTGGCCGACGGTGAAGGCGGAGAATGAGGAAGCATGCCGACGGGCCTTCTTGTCAGAGTCAACTGACATTGTACCAGGCGCGCGGGCGCTGCAACCCTGAAACTCAGCCACCTCGCCGTCAGGAAACTGCGAGCGCCTCTCGCATGACGGCAAAGGCCTGTTCGTGCTGGCCGGCACTGGCCAGGGCGTCGGCCCATTCGCGAAGGGCTTTCCGGATGAGGCTGGCGCTGCCGGTCTCCCTGGCGACACTTCCGGCGCGTTCGAAGGTGGCCAGTGCCGCGGGCGCGTCGCCCTGACTCGAGAGGGCGCGGGCATGAGTGAGAAGGGCGTCTACGGTGGCCTTGGTGTTGTGCGAGCGCTCGGCCATCTCGATCGCGCCCGCCGATTGAGACGCCGCCTCGGCGGCGTCCCCTCGGGCCAGGGTTATCTGCGCTTGCGTATCCAGGATGTGAGCAAGCCACCACTCGTCTCCGAGTCGCTCCAGCGTCGTCCGAGCCGACGCGATCATCTCGCCGGCTCGCGACGTGTTGCCAAGGGCGAGATAGGAGAGCGCGAGGTCGTTCTGCAGACTTGCCGTCTGGCGTTCGGCGTTTACCCTCCGGAACAACTCCAGGCTGGCCAGGCCGGCCCGGACTGCCGCCTCGAAATCGCCCGTCTCGCGGTAGCTGTAGGCGAGATCGTAGAGGTATTGGGCGCGGCGGCGATCGTCCAGCGCCTCCTCTAGGCCGCGCACCTCTTCGAGATAGGCGAGGGCGGCGGCATGATTGCCATCGCGCGATTCATTGCTCGAAAGGGCCATCACCAGACGCAGCTGGAATCCAGGTTCGACCTTCAGACCCGCCCGAACTCGGGCTAAGACGGCGTGCAGCAACGCCTTGGACTCCGTCGAGTTCTCCATCTGATACTGGGCTGCGGCGAGCCAGTACTCGGCCATGGCAGCTTCTGGTTCGCGGCTGGCGGCGTGGAAGAGCTCCGCCGCCTCGGCCGCGGCGGCAGCCGCCTCACGGCCTCGGCCGCGGCGCACCAGGGCCTCGGCCTTTCCGCTGAGCAGCTCGGCTCGAGACAAGCGCCCGCCCGCGCCTCGGAGCAACTCGCCGTAGGCCTCGATCGCATCGTCCCACCGTCCGCAGGCCAGGGCTAGGTCCGCTTCGATCCGTGCCCATGCCGCCGGCTCGTCGTTGATGAGCTTGCTCGGAGCGATGCCGAGCCGATGCGAGAAGTAGTTGAGGGCGGCCATCGACGGCCGGCTCAAGCCGTTCTCGAGCGCACTGACGTAGGCCTTTGTGTAGCGACCTTCGGCAAGTTGCTGCTGTGTCAATCCCGCAGCGAGCCGCGCGGCGCGGAGTCGTTCTCCTATCTGGCGGGCGAGCGGCGAATCGTCGACGCGAGGACGGGTTCGGCTGACTCTGGCCATGGACCTGAGTGTACAACGTAGCCGGACTGGGTCAAAGCGCAAGTTGCGTGACCCGCGGCGGAGTTCATAAATACTTGACCGCTCCCGCGTCGGCACCTACGATCGAGGTGCTGTAAGCCGCGCTGGCCCCGGCTCCGGGAGGGCGACCCACAAAGGAGTCGTCCACTGTTCTCCAGCCGAATCAGCTTCCGCGCAGTCATCGTTTCCTGGATCCTCGGGGCGATCCTGTTCCTGGTTCCTCTTGCATCAGTGCTGGCGGGCGGAGGAGGTACCGACTTCCCCCGATAGCCAGCTCCCGTCTCGCTCCAATGGCGCGGCCGGCGAGTGTCGGCCGTATCGACCAGGTTTCAATGCCCGCTCGGTTCCGGGGCCGCGCGGCTATCGGCACCCCGAAGGCACGAGGGGCCAACCCGGCGGGTCGCGGGATCGTGCGTGGCCGGTTGCCGGAGCGTATTACCGAGACGCCGTGGATGCCGACCACCTCGCCGTCGAGTCCGGAGCTCACTTCGCACCCTTGGCCTCATCGGGCCCGGTCACGTGTTGCGCCTCGATCGCCGATAGGGCCGCGTACAGGCGGTCCAGGAGTGGGAGCTGGGTTTCCTTCATGTGAAGGAGCGCCTGCTCGGGTCCGTAGTAGACCCATTTGTCGATCTCGGGGAAGCTCGTCCGCCTGCCGGTGAAGGGCGGCCAGTCGAACGAAATCATGTTGCTCGTCATCGTCGCCGGGTCGATGTCGCCCTCGATCGCCCAGGCATGGACGATCTTGCCGCTCTTCTGCCGGATCGAGCCGAGCTCGATCAACCGACCGGGCGGAACCGGATGGCCGACCTCCTCGAGGAACTCGCGCCGGGCCGTCTGCTCGTAGTCCGTGTCCTCCTCGTCCACCTCGCCCTTCGGGATAGACCAGTTGCCGAGGTCCTTGCGGCCGAAGAAGGGTCCGCCGGGGTGGACGAGCAGGACCTCGATCGCGCCCTCTCGGCGGCGGTAGAGCAGGATACCCGCGCTCGTTCGTGCCATCCCGCAAAGCGTACGGTTTCGCGGCCCGGCGCGCCCGTCGGGCGACTGCCGTCCCTGCCGCGGCTGCGACAATACGGGCGACGCGCCCCGTTGGAGGCCACGACGGCCGGCGAGGCGGCGCAGTCGGGGAGGGCAGAGACGTGACGCTTCAGACGCGCTTGCTCGGCGCCGGCGCCTGGCCGGGCGTCAGCGGCGCGATCGTCAGCGCCCGCACCGCCGAGCAGGTCGATGGCTGGCTGCCGGCCGGGACGCTCACGCTCACGCCGGTGGATCTGGACGAGATCGCCGCCGCCATAGAGCGGCTTGGAGTCGGGTCGGAGCCGGTCAGGCCGGCATAGAGGCCCCGCCGGGTCTCGCGGCCAGCTCGATCCCGGCGGCCCGGCAGTCCGCGGCGAAGTTCGCCTGCGTCTCGACCGTGGGACCCCAGCGAGTGGGGAAGGCCACGAGCCGGCTCAGGCCGATCTCGGCGCACCGGCCGATGAAGTCCACTCGGGCCTGGCCCGGTTCCCGCACGTCGTCGTCGGCGCAGTAGAGCGACACCTTGAGAGTGGCCGGATCCCGGCCGATCTCCTCGCACCGCGACCGGATCGTCGGCATGTCCGCGGCTACCTCTTCGGGCGAGAGGTAGACCACGTTGAGTTCGTCCGCGTAGCGGGCCGCCAGACGCCACGTCACTTCTCGGCCGTTGCCGCCGACGATGATCGGCGGGTGGGGCTGCTGGATCCCCTTTGGCACGTTGACCGCATCCACCAACCGGGCGAAGCGGCCGTGATACGTCGCCCGACCCGGGGCGAGCATGCGGGTGATCACCTCCAGGGCGTCGTGGAGAGCCTTGAGCCGGTCCCAGGTGGGAGGGAAGCCGTAGCCGTAGGCGAGCCACTCATCCTGTTTCCAGCCCGCGCCGATGCCAAGCTCGAACCGGCCGCCGCTGGCGACGTCGATAGTCGAGGCGAGCTTGGCGACCAGGGCCGGGTTCCTAAAGCCGTTGCACACGACCATGTGGCCGAGTCGAACCCGGGTCGTCGCGACCGCCATTGCGGTCAGCAGCGTGAACGACTCGAAGGTGATCTCGTCCGTTACGTCCGGCACCGTGTGGAAGTGGTCGAAGGCCTATGCCGACTGCGGATATCGATATCCGCAGTCAACTTTCCACTTTTGGAAAAGTTGACGGTTCGATACACTGACGCGAGGACCAAGACCCACTCCGACTCGAAGCCCAGGGCCTCGGCGTCCCGGGTCAGCTCCATGGTTCGAGCCCAGGCCGCGGCGGGATCCCAGCCGTTGTACTCGTACTTCCAGCCCTGCGGGATCAGAACGCCTACTTGCATGTGCGAACTCTCGCTCCTTCTGGTGGACCCTCAGCCTACCCGGGGACGCTCGCCCGCAGCATCGCCGCCGGGCCGCCGCTGCATCTGATCTGGTACCTGCCGGCCGAGCCGGCGACAAGCGCGGTCTCGAATCGTTTCAAGCCGGCACGCTCGTTCCCGCAGACTATCTCGGCCGCGCCGTCGATCGCCGTGACCAGGTGGAAGCTCCGGCCCGCGGTGTCCGACTCGAGCGGCCCTCCGCCGGGCGAGACCCGCACCAGCTCGAGACGGAAGAGCGGGCACTCGACGGCCGTCGCCGAGCCCGTCTCGCCGGCGACCCGCGGTCGCTTCAGCTCGGCCGGCCCGATGGGCAGCGTGACCTCGACCGACTCCTCGATGTGGAGCTTCCTGCCGGCCGTTTGCGGGCGATCCCAATCGTAGACGCGGTAGGTCGTGTCGCTGGCCTGCTGGATCTCGTACAGGAGCAGTCCGGGTCCCAGCGCATGGAGCGTGCCGGCGGGGATCAGTAGAGCCTCGCCGTTGTGGACCGAGACGCGGTCCGCCACCTCCAGAATGCCGCCCTCTCGGATCCTGGCGGCCAACTCGTCCCCGCTCACGCCCGGCTTGACCCCGACCATGATCTGCGCTCCCGGGTGCGCGTCGAGGAAGTACCAGGCCTCCGTCTTGCCGAACTCACCGGGACCCACCAACCGGCGGGCCTGCGCGTCGTTGGGATGGACCTGGACCGACAGCCAGTCCGCGCAATCGAGGAGCTTGATCAGGAGCGGGAAACGCGTTCCGTAACCGTCGGCGACGGCCGCCCCGACCAGCTTCGCGCCGTGGAGGGCGATCAGCTCGTCGATCGTCGCGCCGGCTGGTCCGCCGCTCGCGACTCGACTCGGGCCGTAGGCGATCCAGGCCTCGCCGATCGGCGGGTCCGCGGCGCTCAGTTGCCGGCCACCCCAGACGCGTTCGCGGTACTGCGGCTCGATCATGAAGAGGCGCTGGTCGAACGTCGGCAAGGCGGCTGGAACCTCCGATCGGGAAGGGTACATCGGCTCCTGAACAAAGAACGGTGCCTTCGCGTCTGGATGGCCGATGGGAGTTCGCGGGCGGTCACCGCAGGCTAACAGCACAGGGAGGTCTCGGTCTCGATGCCCTCGGCGATGAGCTGGCAGCCGGAGTTGCGGCTAGGCCGCGGCCACCGGCGCGGGCTCGTCCTCGCGGCGCTTCTCGATGACGGGCTTGAGCAGCAGGGCGCCGACGACGTAACAGAGGACGCCCAACCCGAGAGCTGCCCTGGGGCCCGTACCGTAGCCGAGCCAGTGGTTGACGGTATCCATAACTCCGGCCCCACCCAGAGCCAGGGCCACCGTTCCTGCCGAAGCGGTCGCGACGTTGGAGATCCCCATGTAGCGGCCGGTCGACGCCTTGGGGACGATGTCGCTCATGAGGGCCCAGTCCACGGCGAGGAATGCCCCGGCCGAGAGTGCGAACATCGCGGCTCCCAGCATCGCCACGGGCAGAATCGGCGCAACGGCTCCCAAAGCGAGGCCCGACGCTCCCACGGCGCAGGAGAAGTAGATGATCCGCTTCCGCCCCATCCGGTCGGAGAGCCTGGCGGCCGGGACGACGGCCAGGGTCAGGCAGGTGGCGACGATACCGAGCAGGAGGATCTTGGTGTCGCCGGTCTCCCTTGCGTTCAAGCCGAAGACCTGCGCAAGGTAGAAAGTGCTGAGCACGGGGTAGAGCGACGCAGCGGTCAGGATGAAGAGCCGCGAGCTTACGAGCCACAGGAAGCTCCGCTCGCGAAGGATGTCGGTGCCCCACGCCTCAAGGGCAATCGCGAACCACGACCGTCCGCGACGCGACTTGACCCGGGTGCCTTCGTTGACGCCGACGAAGACCCCCATCATGGCCATGAACTCGATCACGCCGATTGCCATCGTTCCGTAGAAGAACGCGTTGGGGTCGCTGCCGCTCTGCCGGACGGCCAGGGCGGCCGCTCCGTAGCCCAGAAGGTTTCCCAGCGCCGAGAAGAGCCCCAGCAGACCGGAAGCGGTTCCGACCTGCCGCGCCGGGACGAGGTCAGGCACGTAGCCCTGGAAGGGCCCCTGGGCGAAGTTGGAGCTGAACTGCAGCAGTGCCACGAATGCGCCGATGGCGAAGAGGCCGTTCGCGGTCGCGATTCCGTAGAGGAACAACACGTCCAGCGTCGCCCCGATGAAGATGTACGGCTTGCGCCTGCCCCAACGGCTCATCGTGTAGTCGCTGATCGAGCCGATGGTCGGCTGGACGGCGATGGCGATCACGGTTCCGACCAGTGCGATCTGGAGGGCACCGATCCCCTCGGAGCCCTTGGGAGCCAGGCCGGCGAACTGAATCCGGCCGTTGACGATGTCGAGGATGCCGCTCCAGACCGTCGAGATTCCCAGCCAGTAGAGCGAGATTCGCATCAGCTGGGAGATTGGAAGCAGCATCGTGGGACGCCCGTCCGCGTCGTGTTTCGCGGTGCCCGGGTCCCCGTCCGGGGCCCCCGGGCCCCCGCCCGGGGCGGCATCGGCAGCGGCTGCGGTTCCCCTCAGGGCATCGAGCACCGGCCAGCGCCTCCCATCCACCCGAACAGGTCAGCCCGCCTCGCTTGCACGCGTCCGGGTCTGAAGGTCGGGTTGCCACGTTGTCCCGACCAGTATCGTCGGTCGGATGGATAGCCGCCGACTGTCAGCGACGCGACACAGTCCGGCGGCCCGCGGCTGCTAGGCTGGCGGCGTGGATACGCGACGAGTTGGCGCGCCATCCGCCGGTACCCGTGACGGCGAGGCCCCCATCTACTACCTCTCTCTCGGCGATTCCCTGGCCACCGGGGTCCAGCCGATCGGAGACGCCGACTGGCAGTTCCGCACGAACGACGGATACGCGGACCAGCTGGATTCGATCGCTCGCGTGAGTCTTCCGAGCCTCCGGACGGTCAAGCTCGGCTACCCCGGCGAGTCCACCGTGACGATGATCGAAGGCGGCCTTACCGCGTATCCGCACGGCAGCCAGCTCGACGAGGCCGTTGCGTTCCTGCGGGGCCACCGCGGGTCGGTTGCCTTCGTGACCATCGACATCGGCTTCAACGACCTGGATAGCTACGGCTTCGAGGCGCTCCCGGCCGGCATGGCCAGCATCGGCCGGAATCTGCCCGGCATCCTCGGGACACTCCGGGAGGCCGCCGGCCCGGAAACCCCGGTCGTCGGAATGACGATCTACGACGCCTTCTTGCCGGCCTGGCTGGAGGGACCGCTGGGCCGTGAGATAGCCAGCCGCTCGGTCTGGGATGCAGTCGTCCCGCTGAATGCCCACCTTCGCGAGATCTACGGGGCCGCGGGCCTGCGCCTGGCCGATGTCGAAGGTGCCTTCGCTACCACCGATTTCGAGACCGAGGTCGACCTGGCCGGGGTGGGGAGGGTGCCCATCAACGTCGCCCGGGCTTGCGAGTGGACCTGGGGAGCGACGCCGCCCCCGCTCGGTCCGGACCTGCATGCCAACGCCGGCGGCTACCGGGCAATCGCCGAAGCGTTCGCTCGCGAGTTGCTCGGCTGATGGAGTCGGGGATCCCTTTGCGGATGAAGAGGAGCCCGCCGGTCGGGCACCGGCGGGCTCTGTGACTGTTCAGCGGCGGCGTGGGGCCGCCGCCCGCTCAGTAGCCGCTTGCGGCAGTGGCCTTCGCGGCCGGGGTTGCCGCGGCCGGGGACGCTGCGGCCGGGGCCAGCACTCCGCTCAACGGCGCGACGAACCAGATTCCACTCTTCCCCTGGCCCGTGGTATCGCCGGCCTTGGAGTCGCCGGCGAAGTAGTACAGGGGCATGTGGTTGTAGGTGACCTGCATCGTGCCGTCGGCGCGAGTGATCGTGGCGAAGGCCATGGTCGCTCCGCTGGGACCCGTGATCGCCGCTCCCGCCGGGACCGTCAGAGGCGGCCAGTTGGTGGCGCAGGTGCCGGAGCAGTTGCTCGTGTCGGCCGTGTCCTTCGTGAAGAAGTAGAGCGTCATGCCGTTCTGGCCTGTCAGGTAGGCACCGAGGGTCGCGTCGGCGGTCGAGCCGATCGTGATGCCCGCAGGCGCGGCCGTTACCACCGGCGCCGCCGTCACGGCGGGTGCGGCGGTGGCGGGCGCCTCCGTCACCCCCGCGATCGTACTCGCCGGAGTGGCGGCGGCAGATGAACATGCGCTCGCGAAGAGCGCTACGCCGACGGCGAGGCCGGCAAGTGAAAGCCAACGTGAATTGGGACGCATTCTGTGGTCTCCCGAATGTTGCTTATGGATCCTGTCTTGGACGCCCCTGTTCGTCGTAGGGCCGCGTGAGAAGAACGAGAGGATGGCCGTGGTTGGTTCTCGTTCGCGCAAAAGGTCCCGTCCTGCGGGCCTGCCGGGATGCCTCGGTCTGCGGGCCGGGACTGAAGCCGGGTTTCAGGATTACCCAAGAAACCCGAGACTCATGGGCAGGGCCCGTCGTGGGCCCCCAAGGCCGGCTAGTCGCTCGCGGCCACGGTCCCCGCAGCCTTCGGTATGGTGCGGAGCGAGCGGACGGGCGAGAGGAGCACCCACAGGAAGGAGACAGCGGAAATCGTTCCCGCGATCAGGATCGTGGTCCGCAGCGGCAGGAAAGTCGCCAGGATGCCGCCCATGACCGACCCGATCGGCATCGTTCCCCAGACGATGAACCGCATGGTGGCGTTCATCCGGCCCTGCATGTCCAGAGGCGTGATGGCCTGGCGGAAGCTGACCTGGTTGACGTTGTAGATAACGCCGCAGATGCCGCCCAAACCCATCGACGCCGCGAGGATCGCTCCCGCGCCGAGAGGATCACTCGGAAGGAAGGCGAGGATGATCATGGCCGGTCCGTCGATCGCCGAAGACAGGATGATCGTCGGTCCCACGCCGAGGTGCCTGGCCACCGGAACAGCCAGAAAGGCACCCAGCAACACACCGAGGCTGCCGAGGCTGAAGGCCGTGCCGACGAGCGCGGGCGACAGGCCGAGTTCGACGTAGGCGAAGACCGGGAAGACCGCGAAGGCCATGCTGGAGCCGAGGTTGAAGGTGCCGGTGGAGCCGGCGATCATCCGGAGGTATCGGCTTCCCAGGACGTAGCGCAGGCCTTCCGCGATCTCCTGTCGGAGGCTGGTCCGGGTGCCGTCGCTGCGAAGCTTTCGCTCGGGCTTGGTCTCTTGTTTGCGAATCAGCGATATCAGGCTGCCCGATGCCACGAAGCTGGCGGCATCGATGAAAATGGCAAATGGCGCCGCGACGATGCCGATCAGTCCACCCGCGAAACCCGGCCCTACTATCTGGGCGGCTGAGGCGGGAATCTGGAGCTTGGCATTGCCTTCGACCAGGTCCTCGGGGTCGAGCAATACGGGCAGGTAGGACTGGTCCGCCACATCGAACAGAACGGTCAGGAAGCCGGTCGTCAGACCGACCGCGTAGAGTTGCCAGATCGTCAGCACGCCGAGTGCGTAGGCGATCGGAATCGAAACGAGGGCGGCCGCCCGGCCGAAGTCGCCGGCGATCAGGACCGGACGGCGCCGGACTCGATCCAGCCATGCGCCGGCGGGGAGGGTGAAGAGGATGAAGGGCAACATCTCGAAGGTGCCCAGGAGCGCAACCTCGAAGACCGTCGCCCGGAGCACCAGGGCCGCGATCACGGGTATTGCGAACTGGCTGACCTGCGATCCCGCGAGGCTGATCGTCGACGCGAACCAGACCTTCAGGTAGTCGGCGTGGTGCCATAGTGACGGGCGACGCGCGGCCGTTCCTTCGGCGTCGCCGGCGACTGTCTCCACGGCCAAGTTCGATATGAGCTCTGCCTCTGGGAGGGACTCGGGGGATTCGCGCATTGCGCCATGTTACCGGTCCGCCCGGTCTCGGCGGCCGGGTTGGACCGCCGCACCGCGGCTGCGCCGGCTTACAGTTCGACACGCAGGCCGTTCGGTCGCCGCCTTTCGCCAGGATTCCAGGGGAGGTCAGTCGGATGTTGGGTTCGAGCCAGGGACGGCTGGTCGCGTCCTGAAAGCGCGATGGGCTCGTCGAGGGTAAAACAGGCTACGTCTTCCCGCCCTCACGCCCGGGTCGATTCCTGGGTGGTTTGGTCCGGTCTGGTGCTCTTGTGTAGCGAGGGCACGGCCAATAGGATTGGCCTCGGCGAGGGTGGCGATGACGCACGGCCTATGATCTTGGCCGTCTCGGACCGTGCTGAGCTACTGACGAACCCGACCCTCGGAGCATGCGCGACACGAAGCGCGACAGGGAGGTGCTCCTATGAGGGCGAGGTTTGCGAGGCTTGGCCTGGCGGCTACTCTGGCAATGTTGCTGGCCCTGGCTTCGGCCTCCACTGCGGCCGCCGCAGTCCCGAAGCCGACCGGGCAGTGGGTGACCTACTTTGCATCCAGGACTTTGCGGGCGGGTACCTGGCTCCCGGGAACCTACTGGGCGCACAACGTCCCCACCGACCAGCCTCTCTTTACCCTCCACGAGAGCTGGACTTTGCCGACCCCATACAGCACGGACCAGCCCGCCCCCCTGGGTGAATCGTACTACGTGGACCCGGCCGCGCCCGCCTACCCGGGCGTGGCGCTGCTGCGGATCAACCACATTGAAGCCGTAACTTCGGGCACCGTGAGGCACCCGACGTGCAGCATGGTGACCTCCTTCAGACCCGCTCAGCGCACCCGTATCGTCGTCGCCATGGTCGGGGATGTGAACGACCCGGTCACCAGGGCGGTTTGGAACAAGTGGATGGCGACCACGACCTTTACCGCCACGCTCGATGCAGGCGGCGGCGCCACGGTCCCGCTCAGGCCGATCAAGACCGAGCTCGTTCCAGCCAACGTCTTCGCGGACCTTTGCCGGCCGGCGTTCCTTCGGTAGTCCTGCAGCCGCCTCCGGCTATAGGGCAGGGCTGACCAAGCCCCTTAGGTCGGCCTGGAACCGATCCGGCGCGCCTTCGGCGGCCGGAGTTGGGGCACGCCCCGATCAGTCGATCGGCTCCACCGATTCGGTAACAGGGAAGCCCCTGGCGCGCAGCTCGGTCACGATCTCGGCGCTGTCTGTGGCCACCTCCGCCGGAGCCGCCCCGACCGCGATCCGGCCCGGGCCATGAGGTGGGCGACTATGGCGGCGTGCCAGCCCGTGGTCGTCTCCATGGCCGAGAACCCAAGCTCGCGGACGACGGAGCGCGTCCGAGCGGGAGCGGGTAGGTGGCGCGGCGTCCGGACCGCGCTAGAGTTGGGCTCGGCCGGCCGTTCGGCCGTCCGCACCTTCGTCGGGATTCCAGGGGAGGTCAGTCGGATGTTGGGTTCGAGCCATCGTCGCCGGCATTCGGCCGAGCACCTGTCGGTCAACCCGCTCTTCGCCCAGGGTTCGGTGATGGCGCCCATTCCGGCGAAGCGCCTGCCGGCGGGTGAGATGTCGTCCGCGGCGGCCTACCAGATCATCCACGACGAGCTGATGCTCGACGGCAATGCCCGCCAGAACCTGGCCACGTTCGTGACGACCTGGATGGAGCCGGAGGTGGCCCGGCTGATGGAGGAATGCCTGCCCAAGAACATGATCAACAAGGACGAGTACCCCCAGACGGCCGAGATGGAGCATCGCTGCGTCTCGATGCTGGCGGACCTCTGGAACGCGCCCGATCCGTCGCAGGCCCCCGGCTGTTCGACCGTCGGCTCGTCCGAGGCCTGCATGCTCGGCGGCCTGGCCATGAAGCGGCGCTGGCAGGTGGCCCGCCGCGGCGCCGGCAAACCGTCCGACAAGCCGAACATCGTCATGGGCATCAACGTCCAGGTCTGCTGGGAGAAGTTCGCCAACTACTTCGAGGTCGAGCCGCGGCTGGTGCCGATGGAAGGCGACCGCTACCACCTGACCGGCGAGGAGGCGGTCAAGCTCGTCGACGAGAACACGATCGGCGTCGTCGCCGTGTTGGGCTCCACCTTCGACGGCAGCTACGAGCCGATCGCCGAGATCGCGGCCGCCCTGGATCGCCTCCAGGAGCGGACCGGCCTGAACGTGCCCATCCACGTCGACGGTGCCTCCGGGGCAATGGTCGCGCCCTTCCTCGACAAGGATCTGGCGTGGGATTTCCGCATCCCGAGAGTTGCCAGCATCAACACCTCGGGCCACAAGTACGGCCTCGTCTTCCCGGGCGTGGGCTGGGTCCTGTGGCGCGATCAGCAGTCCCTGCCCGAGGAGCTGATCTACCACGTCAACTATCTGGGCGGCGACATGCCGACCTTCGCCCTCAACTTCTCGCGGCCGGGAGCCCAGATCGTGGCCCAGTACTACATGTTCCTTCGGCTTGGTCGCGACGGCTATCGCCTGGTCCACGCCGTCTGCCGCGACGTCGCCGGCGCCCTCGCAGCGAAGCTGGCCGAAATGGGGCCGTTCGAGCTGATCACGGACGGCAGCCACCTCCCCGTGGTCGCCTTCCGGGTCAGGGCCGGGATCGACAACTTCACGGTCTTCGACGTCTCGCGGCGGCTCCGCGAGCGTGGCTGGCAGGTTCCGGCTTACACGTTCCCGGCGAACCGCCAGGACCTGGCCGTGCTGCGCATCGTGGTCCGGAACGGCTTCTCGCACGATCTGGCCGCCCTGTTCATCAACGACCTCGAGCGCCTGCTGCCCGAGCTCGAACGACAGGCGGAGCCGATCGAGAAGGAGCTCGCGACCTCGTTCCGCCACTGATCCGGCGGCGGTGGCGGCGCTCCCGGAACACGAGAGCGATGCCCGAGTGGCGTCCGCGATGGGATTCCGAGACTCACCCAGCCCGACGACGTAGCTTGCGCGGCGAAATCATATCGAGCATCGGCGCGGGGCATGAAGTGCTCAACGTCCGTCAGGGCGTGACCACGTTCTCGGTCTCCGTCCTGCTCAAGGGAGCCTCGGATAGCCAGCTGCAGGCCGCCGAGAAGGCCCTCGCTACCGCCGCTCTGGGTCGTATCTAGCCTGGGGCAAAGCCCGGAGACGGCGCAAGGGCCAACTCCGGGGATGCCGGCAGGTCGAGTCGGCTAACAGTCGGCTCGACCTGGGCCTTCGCTACAGGATCGCCAGAATCGCGAGCACGCCGGCCGAGGCCGCCATCGCGCACGCCGCGGAGAGCGAGATGCGGCCGCTCCGCCCTTCCCGGAAGACCGCGGCCAGGCCGGTGAGGACGCCGGATAGGGCCAGAAAGGAGAGCCCCAGGACGGCCCTTTGCTCGCGCCCGTTGGCCGCGTTCGCAAGGTCCACCTGGCGGTTCTGCTCGGCCAGCTCCGCCAGAAGCTGCGCTTCGTCCGCCTTCAGCAGGCCCGCCGTGTACGCATCGACCGGGCTCCCGCCCGTGGTAGCGGAGGTCGCCGTCAGCGCCGCCTGGAGTTTCTCGTAGGCCGACTGCTCGGCCGCCCCGAGGGCCAACGAGGCGTCATCGCTGTTCTGAAGACCGGATATCTCGCGGGACGTGGCCTCTATGCCCAGCATCAAGGCCGTCTGCTGAGCGGTCAGCGCCGAGTCGGCGGCCTGCTCGCTGACCGAGATCCGCGCCGAGAGATCGGCGGCCAGCCGGGCGGCCTGGAGGCCGGCGCGCTCTCCGGCCTGGCTGGTACCGATCTGGATGACCGACAGAATCGCCGCCAGGACCGCGATCAATCCGATGAGCACAGCCGTGACCAGATCGAAGCGCCGCTCGGCGCGAAGCGCGGCAGCGGCATCGGGCGCGATCACGCCAGCACCTCGAAGAAGACGGCCAGGGCCATGATCGCGCCGCCCGCCAGCACAACCGAGCCCAATCGCAGGAGGATCAAACGGCGGCGCCTGAACGGTTGCGCGAGCACACCAAGGAAGGCGGCGGCGCTCGTCGGCAGGAGGGCTGTCATCAGGAGTTCGGCCTTGTGGGCGAGCCTGTCGCCGGTGGCTTCGAGACGGTCGGGATCGAGGGCGAGCAGGGCGGGGCTCTTCGCTCGGAGGGCCGCCAGGCGTTTGCCCAGATCCAGCCCGCCCGAGGCCAGCGTGTAGTCGGACTTGGTGGCCAGATCCGAGCTCGACGAGAGCGCGGACGCAACCTGGGCCTGGACGCTGGCCTCCATGAGCAGGGCCTGTTTCGTCGCTCCGCTCTCGCCCTGGGACGCGGCCAGAAGCTCCGCGTCGAGAATGCGAGCCTCCACGATCCGGATCGCGATCGGAAGTTCCGCCTGGTACAGGTAGCGGACGTCCTCCATCGCGCCGGCGGAGCGCTTGACTTCGGTCCGCAGGGCCGACTGCCACGACTCGGAGGCCGAACTGGACGTCAAGGCGGCGCCGACGCCGATCAAGGCGGCGACGACGGCCGCGATCGTGAGGAGGATCGCCACGCCGGCGTGGCCGTGCTCGTGGTCGGGCACGGCGATTTCGGAGACGACGAAGTCACGCGACTCGCTGACGATGGGTTCGACCAGCTCACCGGCCATGGCGCCCTCGCGGCATTTACGACGATGAAGATGGCGTCACTCTACCGCTGCCATGGATGAAACGTGGCTCCGAGCCGCTGCACGCCTCCCGGCCCGGACCGGAAGCCGGCCGGTCCTCAATCTACCGGCATCACGTACACGTAGTCCCCGTCGCGGCCGGCGATGTACTTGCCCTGGACCCACGGCACGTAGTCTGTGCCCAGCGCACTGACCGGAACGTCCGCGTCGGGCGGGCGGGACTTCGGCCAGAGCTTGGATACCCGCGGATACCAGACGTCCTCGATCCGCAGAGAAAGAACCGTGAATTTGTCGGTGGTTGCGGGATCGGCCGTAGCAGTGAAGCCCGAGACGACCCATGAGTGCCAGCCCTTCCACACCAGCAACCCGGCGGGTCGCTGGGTAACCCGTATCTGCTTGGCCACGATGTGGACCGCGTCCACCATCTTCAACTTGGCGCCGACCTCGTAGTTGCCGTAGCCAAGAGCCGCGAGGCCCTTCGCCCAACCGATTGGATCCGCGCCGCCGCTGCTGCTACCCCCGAGGGACACGGCCAGATCGAAGAGTTTGGCCTGCGTGTCCCGCGACGTGTCCGGCGTCAAGCTCATGATGTTCATGGAGGTCTGCATGGCGGCGGGAACGCACCACGTATCCAGGATCTCGCTCACGAAGTCACCGTCCTGGTAGAGATCCATCGAGAACGGCCCGGGCGTGCCGGTCGGCACGGCGGACGGAGTGGGGCGGGCCGTCGCCGACGGCGTGACGTCCGGAAGGGGCGACGGCGTGGCCGAGGGCGGCGCCTCGGATTGTGACGGTTCCGCCGTAATCACCGGCGGGCGGGTGCCGCCGACCCTCGCCCACGGCGTGACCTGGGGCTCGCCGGCGATGGAAACATCGCTCAACGCTTGAACGCTCGCGAAGACCGTTCCGGCGGTGAGGGCGATCGCCAGGGCCGCCAGCAGGGCCACCCGGCCGGCCGGAATCGTCCTTCGCGCGCCGCCGAACGCCCCCGCCCAGCCTCCGAGAGCGGCTCGCCACGACCACGGCGACGTGGACCCGATGCGGGTCATGCGCGGCCGCAGGAAGAGGCCGAGGATGACGACCCGAACGGCCTGGAACGTCACGTAGCCGATGGGCAAGGCGGCCAATCCAAGGCTGCCGGACAGCGTCGAGGTCGCGACGACCCCGGCGACGAACCCGACCAGGACGGCCAGCGTCGGCTCGAGGGTGTTGTGCGTGGCCATGATCGCCCGCGCCAGCAGCTCGACCAGGCTCTCGAACGGGACCGAGAGAGCCAGGATCACCAGCACCAGCGTCAATCTCGCGGCATCCGTGTCGTCGAAGGCTCCGCCCTTGAACAGCCCGGCGATGAAGCCGGCGAGGCCGGCGAGGGCCACCGCGGCGAGGGTCGAGAAGAGCGCGATGGTCAGGAAGTTGGTCCGGAAGATCCGCTTGAAGCCGCTCCTGTCTCCGGCGGCGGCGGCGGCCGAGAGGGCAGGGAAGGCGGCCAGCGCAAAGGCGACTCCGACGACGTTCTCGGCGGTGCTCTGGAAGTCCTGCGCGTACGCGACCGAAGTCGTGGAGCCCGGCGCAAGCGTCGAGGCGATCCTGGTGAAGTAGGCGGCGAAGAACCAGATCAGCGCCGAGCTCACCATTCTCGGCAGGATGAGCCAGGCGAACTCGCCGACGCCCTTCGTCCGGAACGACAGCGAGAGTCCCGGGCGGAAGCTGGTTCGGTAGATGCCTACGAGACGCACCCCGAGGTGGCCCAGTCCTCCGGCCAGCGATCCAACGGCCGCGCCGTAGATTCCCATCGGACCGCCCAGCAGCAGCGCCCCGGCGGCCAGCCCCGAGTACGAAGCGAACTCGGCCAATCCGTAGGTCCACCAGCGCCGTTCGGCGACGAGCACCTCGCCCAGGACCAGCGAAGCGGCTATCGCGATCTGGCCCGCGCAGACGATGCGTACCAGGTCCACGTACAGGTCACGCTGGCTGCCGGTGAACCCCGGCACGGCGACGGACGCGATCTCCGGGGCGAAGACGAACATGGCGGCGATCGCGACGCCTACCGTGATCAACGCCGCGGTGAGGATGGTTCGCGCGAAGTCTCGCGCGGCCTCCTCCGCTTCGTTCTTCAGACCCACGAAGAGCGGGAGGAACGGCCCGACGACGCCGCCGAGGACGAGGATCGTCACCGGGAACGAGACCAGGTACGTGGCGGAGGTGAGTGCGTCGGTCTCCGCCCCGGCCCCGAAGACGTGGCCGAGAACCTTCTTGGCGAGGAAGCCCGAACCCGCGTTGACGACGAAGAGCGTGCCGAGAATGACCGCGCCCTTCGGCAGCATCGACCGGATGGCCGCGATGACACGCCCGACCGCGCTGCGATCGCCCGGCGTCTCGTCGCCGTAGAGGGCGGTCTCGGCGGCTTTTACTCTCCCGGGCGGGCGGCGTCGCGGCGTGTTATCGACCCAGGGCACCCGCGATTCCTCCGTGTCTGCTGCGCCGCGCGATGGCCTTCAAGAGGAGCCATCTTAGACTTCCGGCGACGGACGCGAGCCCGGCCTTGTGTCGCGGTCCCGCGATTGAAGTCGGCGTGGGTGTACCGTGGCCGTGCCGAAGACGGTAGTCCCGGGTCGGGGGTCGCACGGATCCAGCGCCGTCGTTCAGGTTCGGTTCAGTCGCGGCCTCGATGATCTGGCGCAGGTCGAGGATGTTCGAGGGCCGTAATCATGAAAGGTTCGCATCGATGAGAAGGACCGCAATTCGACGGCTGGCCGTTTTGGTGGTTTTCATCGCAGCCCTGGCGGCAGTCGCGCTCGTTGCGTACGCGCTGGGCACCGGCCACACGTCCGGGCTCTTCGGGATGCGCGGGATGGGGTTCCGGGGCGACGGCATGGGCTGGGGCTACGCGCCAGGATTCGGAATCCTCGGATTGCTGGGGTTCATCCTGGTCGGCGTGCTGGTCATCTGGCTCGTGGCGGCCGTGGTCTCCCCGGGCAGCGGCGGGAGCGGGTCGGCCGGGCCGGCGCCGGCGGATGTCGAGCGGCTTCGCGAGCTATCCGAGATGCACACCCGCGGCGAGCTGACCGACGACGAGTTCACTGCGGCCAAGCGCAAGCTCCTGGGCATGCAGTAGAGCGTTCGGCGCGAGGCGCAAACTCGATCGATCCGCGGCGGTCAGTCGAGGGGCGACGGCGCCCGACTCAGGACGGCGGGTAGATGACGCCGATGGCGTTGCCGCCCGGATCGAGCAGGATGCTTCCGGTCGGGTCGATCAGCAGCTGGATCCTGTCGCCTTCGGCGATGTCGCGGCCGTCCCGCTGCGGCGGAACCCACGCCTGACGGCGAGCGCCGTCGGCCATGACGACCTCGAGAAGGATCTTCGTGGTCGCCTTGAACGGGATCCTGGCGACCTGTGCGCTGAGTGTCTGAGCCACCACCAAGGCCACGTGTCAATCTCCATCGATCGTGCGGCTGGGCGCTCCGGTAGCCGGGACCATTCCCGGCTCCGGTATGCCAAACGCCTGGCCGCTCAAGGCGCCCGAACTCTCGACGCTGTGCTGCGGCTATTGCAGGAGTCGGTCGGCCCGACCGACTGGTAAAGGAGAGAATCGGCCCCTTCTTTCCTGCGGCCGAAACCGCGGACTTCCGCGGTCGACGGCCACCTGCCATTGTGGACACGATGAGTGCGGGGCGGTACGGAGCAGAACGGTCTGGTCGGCACGGCAGAAGTACTGCCCCAGCGCAGCAGACGGCAGGTTTGCGTTGCCGCGGCGTGTCGATCCGGCAGACGCCGCTTCGTTCTCGGGCTGCCGGATGTGGCTCAGCCGCCGCGGAGCCAGCCCGCTCGAGTCTCGCCGGGGCCGAGGCTCGCCAGTAGCCGCAGCACCGGGATCGCCGCCGCGAAGGTCGTCGCCAGCACGTCCGGAAGGTTGGGGCTGAGAACGTCGTCGTCGGAAAGCGGCCGTCCGAACGTCACGTCCTTGAGCTTGAGCAGCTCGGCGCCGGGATGATCGGGGGCGAAGCCGGTCGGGACGCGCTTGAGGGTGTCGCCGCCCACGTGCCCGAAGGTCGACACGAAGTCGCGGTTCTCGATCGCAGCCTTGACCGTCTGGAGGTCACGGTCTACCGCGGTCCGCCAGGCCGCCAGTTGAGCCGGTTCCGGGTGCCACATGCCGCCGCCCGCGAACATCTCGCCCGGCTGGAAATGGAAGTAGGCACCCACGCCGCCGCTACCCTCGCCGGCCCACGGGAAGCTCGCCGAGACGTGCGTCTTGTAGGGCGTCTTGTCGGCCGAGAAGCGGACGTCGCGGTAGATCCGGAACGGCGACCGGGCAGGGTCGGCCCGGAACGGCATCCCGCGTGCCTCGAAGCGCTCGCCGAGCGCCGCGCACAGCGCCTCGAGTGGCTCCTTGAGCAGGCGCTCGTAATCGCCCTTGCGTGGCTGGAACCACGTCCGCTCGTTCTGCAGTGCGAGGTCCACGAGGAACTGGATTGCATCGCGCGAGAAGCCGGCGAACTGCGTTGCCACGGCGATCGGTCTCCTCTCCAGGAACTCGGTGAGCACCGGCATATTCTCACCTGACCGCGGCCCGACTGTGGCGCTCCCCTCGCGCGCCTCATCCTCCGGGCCCTCTTGACATGTCAATACCCCCCAGGGGTATACAAACCGGGCGAAAAGTGGTAAGAATCTACCCAGCAAAGGCCTGTCAAGACTTGACAGGCCCTTATGTGTGTCAGGGTGGTCCGTCGGAGCCGGTGGGCGGCCCGAACCGGCGGAGACAACGGGCGAACGCCGCGGGCGTGCCGAGCGTCTGATTGGCAGGAGAACTGATTTGGCGTCTGGTGTAGCCGCTGAAGTCAAGAGCAAGCTGTCGATCGTCGACGTCGTCGGCGAGCAAGTGCAGCTGCGCAAGGCCGGCACCATCTTCAAGGGCCTGTGCCCATTCCACGGCGAGAAGACGCCGAGCTTCGTCGTCACCCCGGCGCGCGAGAGCTGGCATTGCTTCGGCTGCGGCGAGGGCGGCGACATCTTCAGCTTCGTCATGCGCCGCGAGGGCTTGACCTTCCCGGAAGCGCTCAAGCGTCTGGCGGCCAAGGCCGGCATCGAGATCGATGAGCGGACGAGCCGTGAAGACGCCCGAAGGGCCCGGTTGCGCGAGGTCCTGGAGCAGGCGATCGCCTTCTACCACGCCGTCCTCACGCAATCGAAGACGGGGGCGGCGGCGCTCGAATACCTGCACGGCCGCGGCTTCACCGACGCGACGATCGAGCGGTTCCAGCTGGGCTGGGCGCCGGACGGCTGGGACCAGATGATCAAGATGCTCAAGACCCGCCGAAACGTCGAAGTGGCCGAGCTGGCCGAGGTGGGACTGACGAGTGTCAGGCCTAACGGACGCGGCGCCTACGACAAGTTCCGAAGCCGCGTCATCTTCCCGATCCGCGACGCTTCCGGAGCGGCCGTCGGCATCGGCGGGCGAGTCCTGCCGGGCACGGCCGCGGCCACGGACACCGCGCGTTCGCAGGCGAACGCGGACGCGCCCAAGTACCTCAACTCGCCGGCCACCGTGCTCTTCGATAAGAGCCGGACGCTCTACCTGATCGAGCGCGCCCGCGGAGAGATCCGCAAGCAGGACGAGGCGGTCCTGGTCGAGGGCTACACCGACGCGCTGATGGCCCACCAGGCCGGCTTCGAGAACGTGGTCGCCTCCCTGGGCACGGCGCTCACACCGGCGCAGGTGGCGCTCATCGCCCGGTACGCCCGCGAGATCGTCCTCGCTTACGACGTCGACCCGGCCGGCCAGCACGCCGGCTCGATCGGCGGCGCGGAGCTGTTCCGGCTGATCGGGGCCCTGGCGGCCGAAGAGACCGGCGTCGAGATCACACGTGTCCGGGTGGCGCGGCTGCCGGAAGGCAAGGATCCGGACGAGGTCATTCGCGAGACGCCCGATCTCTGGCGGGAGGCGATCCGGACCGCCCAGCCGATCATCGAGTTCCTGATCGACTACTACGCAAGGGCCTTCAACGTCCGAACGGCCGAGGGGAAGCGACATGCCGTCGATGCGCTGATGCCGCTATTGCGCCAGGTCAACTCTGTCGTCCGCGATAACTACCTCCAGACGCTTGCCAGCCGGACCGGGGCCGATTACGGGGCACTGCTGGAGCAGCTGCACGCGCCGGAGCCAGTCGGACAAGCGACCGGCCGAGGTCCGTCCGGTCGCTTCTCCGCCGACGCGATCATCTCGGCCCCGGATTCGATCGACACGAAGGCGGAGCTGAAGGCGCTCACTCTGGAGGAGCGGAAGCTCCTCCGGCTCCTCCTCCTGGTACCCGAGCAGCAGGAACGCGTCGCCGAGACGCTCGCGGCGCAGAACCTGCAGCTCCCCAGCACCCCGGCCCGCGAGCTGCTGGCGGCGATGATCGCCGACCGCGAACGCGACACGGAGGCCGGCGGCACCGGTCGGTTCGAACGAGGCCGCTACCTCGATTCGCTCGATCCGGAACTGCACGGCCTGGTTGTAGCTCTCTACGCGGAACGCGGCCCCGATCCGAACGAACTGGCCGGCGATCGCGTCCGTATTGGAGTGGACCAATGCCTGCTCGCTCTCGAGGCGGACAGGCTCGAAGAAGAGATCCGTTTCAACGCCGGGGAGCTGGTGGAGGCGCAGGCCGCCGCCGACTCACAGGCAGTCGCCCGACTACTCGAACTGCAACGCAACCTCAACGAGGCTCGACGATCGCTTGACCGACGCAAGCAGGACACGAGCCTTCTCGCTTCCGCTGGAGGACACCGATGACTGACCCGCTTGACAAGGCACTAGTTGAGGTCGCGCTCTCTGGCGGCGGCCGCCGCAAGGCGGACCTCGAGGAAGCGAAGCTCGCCGGCGTCCGGACCCGCCGCTCGCTCGACGAAGAGGCGCTCGACGACGAGGATCTCCTGGTCGAAGAAGAGGAGGTAGTCCCACCGGACGCGCTGGACGACGACGCTGTCGATCTCGTCGAGGTCGTCGAGGAAGACGTCGTGGTCGAGGCGCGGGTGCCCGGCGAAGCGCCGGCCAAACTCGACGTCGAGGCCCTCGAGGAGCCCACTCCGGAGGAGCTCGAGGCTCTTTCCGCCGACATGATCGGGATCGACGACCCAGTCCGGATGTACCTGAAGGAGATCGGCAAGGTCGCCCTGCTGACGGCCGAGGAAGAGGTCGTTCTGGCCAAGGCGATCGAGCTCGGCGAGCAGATGGTCGAGGAGCCGTGGAAGGGCATCGTCTCGCTCCACGAGTGGACCCACCACGACACCGAGCGCAAGACCCGCACCATCAAGCCGCACTACCGGCTGCCGTTCGGGCCGGAAGCCGCCCGCATGGTCGCCGACGCAGTCTCGGCGGAGGAGGCCGTGGACCTGCTCGTCCCGACCATCGACTTCCACCTGATCAAGGCCGGCAAGGACGCCACGACCGACGGCACCAAGGAACTGCTCAAGCAGGCCCGCCACCACGTCCAGGTCTACAACGACTCGCTCACGCCCGAGTCGTACCTGACGCTGCTCGACTGGGCCTACCTCGCCGTCCACAACGGCGACCTGGACTCGCGCGACAACGTCGGCCTGCGGGCCATCTACGACTGGAGCCGCGAGGCGGTCGCCTACCCGGCCCTGAAGCGCTGGATCGACGGCGGCAAGGACGCCGATCTGCTGAAGCGCCTGGGCTGGGACCCGGAGGTCCCGACCAACACCAAGCTGGCCCACCGGCGCGGCGAACTGGTTCGGATCGGCCGCGACGCGCGCGAGCAGCTGACCTCGGCCAACCTCCGCCTCGTCGTCTCGATCGCGAAGAAGTACATCGGCCGGGGCATGTCGTTCCTGGACCTGATCCAGGAGGGCAACATCGGCCTCATCCGCGCGGTCGAGAAGTTCGACTACGAGAAGGGCTACAAGTTCTCCACGTACGCGACGTGGTGGATCAGGCAGGCCATCACGCGAGCGATCGCGGACCAGGCCCGCACGATCCGCATCCCCGTCCACATGGTGGAGACGATCAACCGCTTGATCCGCGTCTCACGAACCCTGCTCCAGGAGCTGGGCCGCGAACCCACGGTCGAGGAGATCGCCGAGGCGATGTCCAAGGGCCAGGAGCAGGTGGTCACTCCGGAGAAGGTCCGCGAGATCATCAAGGTCTCCCAGGAGCCCGTCAGCCTCGAGACGCCAATCGGCGAAGAGGAGGACTCGCACCTCGGCGACTTCATCGAGGACCGCGGCGCCCTGGCTCCGGCCGAGGCCGCTTCTCATCAGCTCCTCAAGGAGCAGGTCGAGGCGGTTCTCGACTCGCTGACCGGCCGCGAGCGGCGCGTCCTGCAGCTCCGCTTCGGGCTCGAGGACGGCCGCGCCCGCACTCTCGAGGAGGTGGGCAAGGAGTTCAACGTCACCCGCGAGCGCATCCGCCAGATCGAGGCGAAGGCTCTACGCAAGCTGCGCCACCCGTCCCGCTCTCGCAAGTTGAAGGACTACCTGGAGTAGGGCGATCCACGCACGCTGTCAGCTAGCAAATGAGATATATCTGGAACACTAGGATGAATACATGAAAGAGTCGGGCGTGAGCCAAGGCCAGTCGGCATCGGAACTCATCTCGAACAGAGTCGCCGAACTCGGGGACTGGCGCGGGGAAACCCTCTGCAGAATGCGCAAGCTCATCAAGGAAGCAGACCCGGACGTCGTTGAGGAGTTGAAGTGGGTGAAGCCCTCGTCCCCGGGCACCCCGGTTTGGTCGCACGACGGCATCATCTGCACTGGCGAGTCCTACAAGAACGTCGTGAAGCTCACCTTCTCCAAGGGCGCGTCTCTGACGGATCCGGCCGGTCTCTTCAACTCGAGTCTCGAGGGAAACGCACGCCGCGCGATCGACATCCACGAAGGGGAAGAAGTTGACGAGTCCGCCTTCAAGGCGCTCGTTCGCCAGGCGGTCGCCCTCAACAGTCTTGGCAAGTCGAAACCTTCGAAGAAGGCGAAGGCCTAGGGGATTCCACCCCTGAACAGGTCCGACATCGGGGTGGCGGAGGTGTCGTTCCGCCTGAGCGTACCCAGGTTGAAGATGGCCTCGACACCAACTACCACAGGAGATCGGAGCCGCTATCGGCGGACGTTAGCGGACACGGGGCGGACAGCCTGGAGTAAGTGGTACGAGTCCTCGCCACCCAGCGGGGCCCGTCGATTGCCCCGCGGGGGGATCGGGGCGTGCGCGGGCGTCTGGGCGAGTGCCCGCGAGCGGCGGAGCGCCCGGGCCCGGCGGTCCGGGATTGCACCGGATACACACATCTGACGCGGGTTGTGCCCTCGAGCCGCGAATCGCGGCGGTTCGATGCAGATGGTGCACGTTCTCGACCAGCATGAGCCCCTGTTGTCGCTTCCATGCATCTGGCGCACCGAATCGACTCAGCGCAACCGCTCCGTCGGTCGATGTCGTCGCATGTGTGTGTCTGATGCACGACGGACCCGGAGGCCGAGTTCCCGGCGTCGATCCCTGGCATCGAACGCCCGGTCGTGTCGTGGACGGGCCGGCGGGCCTGGCGATACGGGCCCATTCGGCGAGCCGCAGCGCGTCAGGCTGTGCCAGGCGCGATAAGCGGCGGAAGAGTGGCCTCTGGCATTCTCGAGCCATGGGCAGCAAGAAGCGGGCGGTCGACAATGGCACCGAGAGAGCGCGGTCGATCGTGACCGATCTTGCGGGCGAGCTTCGGCGAGCCCGCGAACAACATGGGCTGAGCCAGGCCGTCGTGGGTCGAGCAGCCGGAGTCTCGGCTTCCCAGGTGAGCCGTATCGAACGGGCGCAGTCGAAACGCCTGTCGATCCACCATATCGCCCGCCTCCTGGCGGTGGTGGGCCTCGAACTAAGTGCCCGGGCATATCCTGCCGGGCCACCCGTCAGGGATGCGGCGCACCAGGCGCTCCGCGGGCGGTTGCGCTCTCGCGTGGCGCCAACGATCGCATGGCGATTCGAGGTGCCAGTCGAACGAGCGGGGGATCGGCGGGCCTGGGACGCCGTACTAGTGATCGGGACTGTCCGGTTCGGCGTCGAAGCGGAGACTCGGCCTCGAGACGTCCAGGCGCTGCAGCGGCGCGTGGCTTTGAAGCGGCGCGACGCCCCCGACATCTCGGGCGTAGTGCTGCTGCTGGCGAACACGCGCTACAACCGCCAGCTGCTGAGGGAACACGGCGACTCGTTGCGGGCCGACTTCCCGATCGACGGACCCAACCTTCTGGCGGCGCTGGCTGCTGGGCACGACCCGCGCGGGAGCGGCGTCGTCTTGGCCTGACGCATGGCGAGGGAGCTCCATCGCCCGACGCGAGAGCCGCCGTCGCCGCGCGCCATGGCCGCCACCGCCCGAGTACGCTACCTGCGATGCAAATCCGGAGGGATCGAATGGTCGCAACCGGACCCCGACCGCTGGTGTCGGCCGAGTGGGTGGCCGCTCAGCTGGGGGAGCCCGGCCTGAGGGTCTTGCACGTTTCGGTCGAGCGTGAGACGTACGACCGAACCCACATTCCGGGCGCCATCTTCGCCGACATCCACGTCGATCTCGCCAAGCCCGGCGTGCGGCCCGAGACCGGCGCGGCGAAGCGCCAATACATCGTGCCCACCCGGGATGAAGTCGCCGCGTCGCTTCGCCGCTGGGGCGTGTACCCCGGCGATCGCATCGTCTTCTACGACGACGTCGGCCAGAACCGCCACGCCATTCGCGGGTACTGGGTGCTGCGGCTCTACCGGTTCCCTCGCGAACGGCTCCACGTGATGGACGGCGGCCTCAGCTACTGGATGGAAGAGGGCCGCCCTACGACATCCGAACCTGCCACCCCGCAGCCGACCGAGACCACCGAGCCGCTCGGCGATCCAGACCACTCCCTCATAGCCACGGCCGAGCAGGTCAGGGCCTGGAGCCAGGAGTCGAGCGCGGCCGGGGGTCCGACGCGGCTGCTCGACGTCCGGCGCATCGACGAGTTCCTCGGCCGGGACGTCATGGCGGCTCGGGGCGGCCGGATACCCGGCGCCCGCCACCGACTCTTCAGCGAGTGGGTGGCGCCCGACGGCCGAATGCGCCCGGCCGAGGACGCCCTGCTGGCCCTCAAGGGCTCTGGCGTCAACCCGGCGGAACTGCGCGCGACGTATTGCCAGGGCGGCGTGCGGGCGGCGCTGGTCTGGTTCTCACTCCACGAGCTGGCCGGCCTGACCGAGGTCCGCAACTACGCCGAATCCTGGGAAGAGTGGGGGAACCGGCCCGATCTGCCCGTGGAGCGGTAGGGAGGTTGCGCCTCACCGCCCGCGCCGCAGGCAGCTCCCTGTTGGGGTGGACGGCGGCTACGCGTAGGTGTCGATGACGGATCGGATTCGGAGCGCCTCTCGAGCCCGGTCGAGGGTCCAGCCGTCGGGCAGCTCGAAGCCGATGGCGGCCTCGCGGCCGGCCGGCAGATCGACGTAGTTGTCGTCGAACATCGCGTCGGCGCCGTCCAGGGCGAGCTCGACCCAGCGGGCCAGTGTTTCCGACCGCAGATGCGCCACGACGCGCCGGCCTCCGGCAGCGACGCCGCCCACCGAGCCGCCACCGGTCTCGGCCGCAACCGACCACTCAACCTTCGGCCGCCCCAGCAGCAGCTGCTTGTCCGGGCCGAACGTGGTCACCGTTCGAGTCACCAGCCCGCCGTCCCCCCAGAGTTCGGCGACCAGGATCGTCTCGCGCCGGACGTTCGGATCGGCCTGGTTTGCCACCGGCACGAGACGGACCGGCGTGGTCGCCACGGCCGCGGCGTCAACCGGCTCACGCCCCGAGGCTGCGACCTCGCCGTCGAGCCGCTCCAACGACCAGCGGACCTCTCCCCGCCACGGCGTGGCGCCGTCGTTGGTGACGGCGATGGATACCCCGTCCTTCTCCACTTCGGTGGAGAGGAGAACCGGGGCGTAGAACCGGCGCGTGGCGTATTGAAGCGCCTTCCACCGGCCGTAGTAGTCGATGCTTGCCCACGACGAAACCGGCCAGCAGTCGTTGAGCTGCCAGTAGAGGGCGCCGCTGCACCGGTCGCGCAACCGCCGCCAGTGTTCGACGCCCACCCGCATCGCCTCGGCATGCAGGACCTGGCTCAGGTACACGAAGGAGGCGAAGTCCTTCGGCAGCCGGAACTGCTGGGCCATGTAATAGAGGATGCGGGCGTTGCCGACGGGGCAGCGTTGGTGATGGTCGAGCATCGGCGAGCCCAGGTTCCAGTCGGCCGGGTCGGGCGCGAAGGCCGCCACCGTCGCCATCGCCGGCAGCGATTCGAAGCCGAACTCGCTGACGAACCGATAGGTCTCGTGGCCGTAGGCCGAGAACGGCGCCAGGGCGTGCCACACGATCCACTCGTGCTCGTCGCCGCTGTTGCCGCCGATCGGCGCCTCTAGCGGCCGCCCCGAGGACGGCGAGCTGGGCCAGTAGGGAGTCGCCGCGTCTTCGGCCGCGACCCACTCCGCCAGGGTGACCGAGAAGTACTTCAGGTAGGCGGCCTTGAGGTCGGCGTTCTCGGGCCGGTCCCAGCCCCAGATCGTCCAGCCCCGCTCCATCTCGTTGTTGCCGCACCAGAGGGCCAGGCATGCGCGATGCCGCAGCCGCCGGACCTGCTCGCGAGTCTCGATCTCGAGGTTGGCCAGGAACTCCGGGTCCGTCAGCGGGTAGACCGAACAGGCGAACATGAAGTCCTGCCAGACCAGGATGCCGTAGCGGTCGCACAGGTCGTAGAAGGTCTCGGTCTCGTAGTAGCCGCCGCCCCAGACCCGGATCATGTTGTGGTTGGCGGCGGCCGCCGCCCCGAGCAGAATCTCGAGCTGGGTCGCGGTCACGCGGGCCGGAAACGAGTCGGCCGGGATCCAGTTCGAGCCCTTGGCGAAGACCGGCACGCCGTTGACCACGAAGGTGAACGACTCACCCCAGGCATCGGGTTCGCGCCGCAGCTCGAGCGTCCTCAGGCCGACCTGGTATGGCTTGTGGTCGAGTTTTCGGTCGCCGGCCGTCAGTTCGACCTCGACCCGATATAGTGGCTGGGAACCGAGCCCGTTCGGCCACCACAGCTCGGGGTCGGCGACATCGATGGCTAGGTCGGCGGCCGACTGATCGGCAGGAATGGCGGCTTCGATGGCGTCGACCCGACCGCCCGGATGATGGACCCGCATCGTCGCCGTAAGGGGAGCCGCCGAACCGGCCGTCCGCTCGACTTCAACGCGTGCCCCGATCCGAGCGCGGCCGCCCTCGATAGCCTGCGACAGGCGGACGTCGGCCAGCCGCCCGACGCTCCAACCCTCCAGGCGCACCTCCTGCCACATGCCGATGTTCGGCAGCTTGGGCCCCCAGTCCCAGCCGAAATGGCAGGGCGCCTTGCGCAGGTACGGGCCCCCCGGGAGCGTGTTCGTGTCCGTGGGCCTGTCCAGGTACCGCACCGCCTCCCGCTCGGCGCAGTAGCGGACGGCCGAAGCGAAGGCGACGCTGATCTCGTTCTCGCCGGCAAGCATCCGGCCGGTCACGTCCCAGCGCCATGTCCGGAACATGTTGCTGGCGTTGCCGATCAGCTTGCCGTTGAGCCTGACCTCGGCCAGCGTGTCCAGGCCGTCGAAGACGAGGGCCACGCGGTCTTCGGCAGCGACCGCGCCGTCCACGGTGAAGGTGCGCCGATACTCCCAGTCACGCTCCGCGACCCACTGGACCCGCAGCTCCTCGTCGCCGAGGAACGGGTCCGAGATCCGCCCGGCGTCCATGAGGTCCGTGTGGACTCCGCCGGGGACCTGGGCGGCCACCCACTCGTCGGTACCGGTCTGCCGGAGCTGCCACGCGCCGCTGAGAGACTGACTGGTCACCGTTCCTCCTGGCTGGAATTGGCCTATGCCGTAGCTTCGATTCCTGCTTGCGCCCGACCTGCCGGGCGGCGTCACGGCCGCGGCACGCCGGGTCGATGCCGTGCTATCCTGTCGCGCGGCGTTGACGGATCGCCTTCGGCGATCGGCTCGCGCATCTCGCTCCGGCGTAGCTCAGTGGTAGAGCGGGCGGCTGTTAACCGCTTGGTCGTAGGTTCGAATCCTACCGCCGGAGCCAACTTCCCCCGACTTTGCCACGCCGCGTCGAGCGTTGCGCAAACCGCGCTCGAGCCGCCTTTCCGAAGTCGTCGGACGGGGGCCTCCTAGTTGGGAGGGGCGGCGTCCGGCCGGGGGACCATGTGGCGCGCCTGCTCCATGATTCCCATCACCGCGTTGAAGGCCGTGGAGAGCGGATGCCGGCCCCTGAGCAGGGCCGCTCCATCGGCTTCGACCCCCAGCCGTCCCTCGTAGGTCAGGACGGTGAAGACGACCCGATCGGGGGCGGGCAGCGGCGTCGAGCGGGCGGGCCGGAGCCCAGCCAGGTTCGCCTCGACGGCGCGGAGAACTCCGCGGCCGAGCACGAGTGTCCCAGTGATCTCGCCGAGGCCGGTAACGCTGCCACCGTTGCCGTCGTAGGCGCTCGTCGTGCCGTCGGCGAAGGCGGCAACCGTGTACAGCGGGCTGAACCCGATGTCCACGATGACGCCGTAGACGTGCGGAAGATCCTCCGTGGCCTCCATCCCGCCCGGCTCGGGCGAGGTGGCGAGCAAGGCCGCGCGGGCCTCGGTGTAGGCGGGCGACAACTCGGGCATGGGACCTCGTAGTCGGTGCGGTCGTCCCCGAACCTTACATCCGCCGATCGGGCGGCACTCGGCCCAAACCGCGCCGCCCGGACCGACGCGAGAGGGCCGGGCGGTCAGTCGGGCTTGGGCTGCTCCTGCGCCCGGGCCCGATCGACATACGCCTGGGACTTTCGAACCTGGGCGGACAGCGCGTCGACCGTCTTGGCCATGCTGTCGAGGGCGGCGAGCTTGAAGCCGTCGATCTCGTCCATGGTGGCGTAGATGTTGTCGAACGCCGTCTGGAGCTTGGCGATGTCGACCGTCGAGGAAGCCGCCTGCTCGTTGATGGCGCCGGACTGCTGGCGCAGCAACACCGAGGTGCTCTCGATCAGGTTCGACGTCGTGGTGTTGAGGGCCGTGATCTGGTCCAGCACGAGCTTCTGATCGGCCAGGGCCTGGGCCACGATGACGGCGGTCCGCAGCGCCGAGACCGTCGTGGTCGTGGCGCGGTCCACGCCCCTGACCAGCTCGACGTTGTTCCTCCGGATGACGTCCAGGGCCAGGTAGCCCTGGACGCTGACGGCCAGCTGGGTCATGAGGTCCTGCACCTTCTGCCTGACGGAGAAGAGCATGTCCTCCCGCAGGACCCTGGCCCGCTCCGGGTCCGTCTTCTCGACCTCGGCGATCCTCGCGGATAGGGCCGCGTCGAGCTTCTGACCCATGTAGATGTACTGGCGCAGGCGCTCCATGATCGCCCACAGGTTCGCCTTCTCCTGTTCGATGTCGGCGTTGTCCTTCTGGAGCTCGTCCTGGCCGTGGTACAGGGCGTTGATTATCGCGTTGATGTGGCTCTGGCTGGACTGGTACTTGTTGAAGTAGTCCCGCAGCCTGTTGCCGAACGGCAGCATCCCGAGCAGCTTGCGCGGCGAGAGAAGGTCGCCCTGGTGGGCCGGGTCCAGTTCCTCGACCTGGCGGCGGAGGTCGACCAGGGAGCGCGAGACGGTCGAGGTCTCGGTCAGGCCGCCCTTCTGCATGGCCGCGACGGGCTTGCCCAGCATCCGCGAGGAGACCGAGGCCGCGGCCTTGATGTCCTCGTCGCCCAGCTTCGAGATGTCGTTGACCTTGGCCACGAAGGCAGGATCGTGCGGGTCCAGCCTTGCGAGCCCCTCGACGTAGCTGCCGACCATGCCGTCGAGCTTGGCCTCCGTCGCCGGATCCAGCTTGACGGCGCCGGCGGCCCGGTCATTCGCGACGACGCCGACCGGTGCGGGCGGCGTCAGGGTTAGGGTCGTGGCATCCACGGGCGCAGCCGTCTCCGCCGCTTCCGCCAGGGTCGAGCCGGGCTTCGCGCTGATGGGCACGTCGTCGATGTTGAGGGACTCGCTCACATGGTGCTCCTTTGCCATCGGTCCGGACGACCCGAAACGCGCCGGGCACGACTGATTGTGACTCCGCCGGGGGTTTATCGGCTGTGCGATTTGCATCGGCACTCATCGGTGTGACTCCGACATGGCGCCGCCGGTTCGCCCGGCGGGCCTTCCGCCGGACTCCACGCCGATGCCGCGGAAACGAAACGGCGCCCGGTCCGAAGAGCCGAGCGCCGTTTCGTGTTGCCACCGGGTCTAGCGAGTGGCGTGAACCACCGACCGCTTCATGAGAGCCATGGCCACGACCGGCATTGCGGCCATGAGCCCCAGGAGGAGCGGCATCGGCAGGGAACCGCCCTGGTTCGAGCCCTGGCCGGTCCCGGCCGAACTCGTGGGGGGAAGAGTCGAACCGCCGCCGCTCGGCGTGACGAACGTCTGGAAGGCCAGGTCTTCTACCGGCGCGCCGCCGATCGCGGCCCACGAGCCCTCGTAACCGTAGGCGGCGCCGTTGCCGTAGGAGTTGCCGGAGGAACCGGCCCAGTCGGCATCGCCGATGACCACGATGGCGTAGTGAGTCCCGGCGACAACCGGGATCGGGCTGCTGAAGACGAAGTTGAACCACTGGACGGCCCCGCCCGGGACCCCCAGTGAGGACGAGCCGAGGACGCCGGTGTCGACGGCCGGCTTGACGACCGCTGGAGCGGTCCCTGCGCAATCGATGCCCGTGCTGCCGGAGCAAAGCTCCACGGTCGCCTGGGCGCCGTTGGCTCCGTCGCTCCACAGCGAGACCGCATTGAGATTACCGGTTACGCCGGCAACGAAGGTTTGGGCCGAGACGGCGAAGCCGACCGGGGTGTCGTGTAAGTTCTGCTGCCGGTCCAGCGTGCCGGGCAGCGGCGACATGAATACCTTGAAGGCAAGGTCCTGGATGTTGTTCGTGACCGGCGTGACCCAGGACGTGCCGTTGAACATATACGCGGCGCCGTTGGGATAGGTCGTGCCGTCGTCTTCGCCGGCAAAGCTGGTCGTGTTGGTGCCGTCCGTGACCTGGAACATCAGCGAGTACTGGGAGTTCGCTGCGAGGATGAGCGACGTGCTCGGAACGAGGTCGGTCCAGGTGTTGGCACCCTGGACTACGTTCGCTGTTACGTTCGAGCCGATGATTCCGGACGTGCTCGGGGCGCCGTCGTGCAGCCACGCATGGACGGTCGAACCAGCGCCGGTGGCGTGGAAGAAGACCGAGACGTAGTCGAGGCGCTCGACCTTGTTCGGCGTGATGAAGGTCTGGGCGACGAAGTTGTCCGGAACCCAACTGGCATTCCAGCCGACCAACTGGGCGACCATGTCGGGGGGTTGGACGGTCACCGCCGCAACGGTTGGAGCGAACATCATCGGCAGAGCCAGGGCGATGACTGGGAGTAAGAAGCGCCGGCGCACGGTTGCCTCCTCGTTGAGTTGTGGCTGAACGCGACCAAACACTCGCGGTCGATATCGCTCGCCAGCTTTCGCGCCAATCTATCCGCCGCGCCGGTACATGAAGGCCGCTACCCATCCGGGTTGCGCCTCGTGGGGCTGGATGGGAGGCCCGCCCCTCCGCGACCGGTAGTTCCTCCGTGCGGAGTAGCCCTTTTGAGGGCTACCCAACTGGGCCGGAGCCGTTACACTACGGCCCACCATGAACAGGAACCGCTGCGACACCAGCCTGCTCCTTACCTGAGGCGAGCCCCATCCGGGTGCTCGCCGACTGCCTCCTGCGCCAGCGCAGGAGGTTTTTGTTTCCCCGACAAACCCCACCAGACCCACGGCGACGATCGCGGAGCCAGACAGAGATCAAGAAGGAACCCAGAAATGCCTCCCGTACCAGCCAAGCCCAAGAAGATGCCGGTCGAGAAGTACGTGCCCTTCCGCCCCCTGCCGCTCCGCCTCCCCGAGCGCGAGTGGCCCAACCGCGAGATCGAGCACGCCCCGATTTGGTGCTCGGTCGATCTGCGCGACGGCAACCAGGCCCTCATCGACCCGATGGACCCGGCTCGCAAGCTCCAGATGTTCAAGGCCCTGGTGGCGATGGGCTTCAAGGAGATCGAGGTCGGCTTCCCGTCGGCCTCGCAGCCGGACTTCGACTTCATCCGGCAGCTGATCGAGCAGGACCTGATCCCGGACGACGTCACGATCCAGGTCCTGACGCAATGCCGGCGAGAGCTGATCGAGCGCACCTACGAGTGCCTGCGGGGCGTCCGCCGGGCGATCGTCCACTTCTACAACTCCACCTCGATCCTGCAGCGGCGCGTCGTCTTCCGCCTGGACAAGGAGGGTGTGACGAAGATCGCCGTGGACGCAGCGAAGATCTGCCTGGAGCAGGAGGCCCTTATACCGGGCACGGAGATCCGCTACGAGTACTCGCCGGAGAGCTTCAGCGGGACCGAGCTGGACTACGCCCTCGAGATATGCGCGGCCGTCATGGACGTAATCCAGCCCACCCTCGCGCGCCCGATCATTCTTAACCTGCCCGCTACAGTTGAGATGTACACGCCGAATATCTACGGCGACGCCATCGAATGGTTCCACCGCAACGTGCCCCGGCGCGAGGCGGTGATCCTGTCGCTCCACCCTCACAACGACCGCGGCACGGCAGTGGCGGCGGCCGAGTTCGGCGTGATGGCCGGTGCGGACCGAATCGAGGGCACGCTCTTCGGCAACGGCGAGCGGACCGGCAACGTGGACGTGGTCAACCTGGCGATGAACATGTTCAGCCAGGGGGTGGACCCCATGCTGGACATCAGCGACATAGACGCGCTGCGCCGCGTCGCCGAGCACTGCAACCGGCTTCCGGTCGAGCCGCGTCATCCTTATGTAGGCGATCTCGTCTACACGTCGTTCTCGGGTTCGCACCAGGACGCGATCAAGAAGGGGATGGAGGCCCTGCCGCAGGACTACCCGGTCTGGGAAGTGCCCTACCTACCGATCGACCCCAAGCACGTCGGCCGCAGCTACGAGGCGGTCATCCGGGTCAACAGCCAGTCCGGCAAGGGTGGCGTCGCCTACATCATGAAGACCGAGCACGGCATGGATCTGCCGCGCCGGCTCCAGATCGAGTTCAGCCGCTGCATCAAGGTCATCACCGAGGGCAGCGGCACGGAGATCACCGCCGAGGAGATGTGGGACGCGTTTGCCGCCGAGTATCTGCCGGCGGCGCCGCGGACCCGGCTGGCCGGCTACGACACGACGTCGGGTGACGGCGGCGTCAGAGTCAGGGCCCGACTGGCCGGTGCCGGCGCCACGATCACGATCGAGGGTGAGGGCAACGGCCCGATCTCGGCGCTCGTCCACGCCCTCCGCCGGAACCTTGCCGTCGAGGTTGACGTGCTCGACTATGCCGAGCACGCCCTCGGGGCCGGTGAGGAAGCGACGGCCGTGGCCTACGTCGAGGTCCGCTCCCACGGCGATATCCGGTGGGGCGTGGGCATGGACCCGAACATCACGACTGCCTCGCTGAAGGCGGTCCTGAGCGCGCTCGAGCGCCTCGGCGTCGACCTGACCTCGCCGGCCCGGCCCGAGCCCGAAGCCGTCGGCGGCTGACCCCGGCCCAGTTTCCGGCCGGCCGGGCCCGGCCCCCGAATCGAAATCGCCCGCCGGTATGGGCCGGCGGGCGATCTTCGGTGAGCGTGGGGTCCGCGGCCCGCGCCCTAGCTTCGCTCCTTGACGAAGTCGATGACCTCGTTCAGGTAGCCGTGGGCCAGGCACGTGACCGTGTCGGCGGCGCCGTAGTAGACGGTCAGGCGACCAGTGGGGGCATCGAGCAGCGCCGCGCAGGGGAAGGTGACGTTCTGGACGTCGCCGATCTGCTCGTACGGCTTCTGCGGGGAGATGAGGTAGTCGCGGCTGCGGGCGATCACTTTCCACGGCTCGTCCAGGTCCAGCACAGCGGCACCCATCGAGTAGACGAAGCCGTTGCAGGACGTCAGGACGCCGTGATAGATGAGCAGCCAGCCTCCGGGCGTCTCGATCGGCGTGGGCCCGGCCCCGACCTTGGTCGACTCCCAGGTGTACGGCTTGGTCGTCATGACCCGGCGGTGGCGGCCCCAGTGCACCAGGTCCGGGCTCTCCGACAGGTAGATGTCGCCGAATGGCGTGTGGCCGTTGTCGCTCGGCCGCGACAGCATCAGGTACATGCCCTTCACCCGGCGCGGGAAGAGCACGCCGTTGCGGTTGAAGGGCAGGAAGGCGTTGTCGAGCTGGTGGAAGCTCTTGAAGTCGTGCGTGTAGCCGACGCCGATGGTCGGGCCGTGGTAGCCGTTGCACCAGGTCACGTAGTAGCGATCTTCCAGCCAGGTGACCCGTGGATCGTAGGCATGGACGAAGGTCTCCTGGATCTCGGGCACGCGCTCATCGGTGGCCGCCCACTCGATCGTCGGCTCTTCGATCTTCCAGTTCACGCCGTCCGCGCTGAAGCCGGCGTGGACGTTCATGACGCGCGTCGTGTCGTCGACCCGGAAGACGCCGGCGAAGGCGCTCCCGAAAGGCACCACGGCGGAGTTGAAGATGCTATTCGAACGCGCGATGAGGTCCCGGGGGATGATCGGGTTGCGGCTCGATCTCCACAGCACTGCGCTGGAATCGGCGGGGCGGTCCTCCCAGGGGATGTTGGGGAGGGCGCCCGAGGGCGCAGTCGGCTTGGCCATTCCTTTTGAGTCCATCGGGGCCCCTTCGCTATGCGGGTAGTGGCTCGACCTGAAGCTCGGGCGCGGGCTCTTCCGGCCGCGCCGACGATTCAACGGTCCTGGTCGACTCGCGCAGGACCAGCGTCGGCCGCACGAGCGTCTGCGTGACGCATTCCTTGCCGAGCTCGAGACGGTGGGCGAGAAGCGTGACGGCTATCCGCCCCATCCCGACCTTGTCGACGGCCATGGTCGTCAGCCCGGGCGAGACGAACCCGGCAAGGTCTATGTCGTCGAAGCCCACGATCGAGAGCCGGTCGGGCACGGCTATGCCCGCCTGCCTGGCGGCCTGGAGGAGCGCGACCGCCACGGCGTCGTTGGCGCAGAAGATCGCGGTCGTTTCGGGATGGGCCTGGACGTAGGAGACCCCGACCAGGGCGGCGGTCTCAGGCGGCCAGTAGGGGCAATCGACGTAACGGGGCGTCAGCCCGGCCTCGGCCATGACCTGCTCGTAGCCCCGGCGCCTCTGGAGGATGCTCGGGAAGGCTCCCGGCTCGGTGCCCACGATGGCGATGTTGCGGTGTCCCCTGGAGAGCAGGTGTTCGACCGCGGTTCGGGCCCCGCCGACGTTGTCCGTCGCGACCGAGTCGAAGGCTTCGTCCTCTGCGTACGAGTCCACCAGGACCGCCGGCGGCGCGCTCCGCAGGATATCGGCGGTGGCCTGCGAGAGATGCGCCCCGACGACGATGAGGCCGTCGCAGGTTCGATTGGTGACGATGCGCGGGACCTCGATGGGGTAGTAGTGCTGGTCCACCGGCATCGTCGCCAGCATCAGGTCCATGCGGTGGAGGCGGCAACTCTCCTCGATGCCGGCCATGACCGGGGCGTAGAAACGGTTCGCTTCGGGGGCATCGCCGTGAACCGCCTTGATTACCAGCCCGATTGTCATAGGCCGGTGGTGCTGCCTCGCCAACCCGGTCACGGGCCGGTATCCGATGGTCTCGGCGGCCTCTACGACGCGTGCGCGAGTCGCCTCGGAAACGCCGATTCTGCCTCTCAGGGCGAGAGAGACGGCGGCCGGAGACAGACCCACGGCCGCGGCGACGTCCGCCAGGGTCGGTGGTTTGGGCCCGAATCTCTTAGCCATCGGGTGCCGCCTCGCCCTACTGAAGGTTTAGTGAATGATATCAGCGAGGGCCCCGTCGGGCAACTCGGCGGGTGCCGCGAATCTCGAACAAATGGCTGTCTTGGGGCAGAAGGTACTCGGCGCGGCCCGCCCGATTGGGGCACCCGGAGGTCCTCCAACTAAAGGATTTAGTGACTCGTTCGATTGACAGGCCCGTTGACGTGGTCTACTGTCGATCTGCCAATGTCCGGCCCCCCGTCAGCGGGGCAAGCCCACGGAGTTGGCGTTCTGGCTTAGCCATGCGGTGCGCACAGCGTGCCCTGAATTGTGCTCAGGCCCAACGCGCTGATCCTGCGCTCCCCATGGGAAGGAGGAAAGGGATGCAAATAGGCAAATCCAGGCTTCTCGCTCTGCTCGCCGTGGCGAGCATCGTCGCCTCGGCGTGCTCGAGCACGGCGGCGACGCCGACCGCGGCGGCACCCGGCACGCAGGCGCCCGCGACGGTAGCCCCGGCAACGCCGGCTACGACGCCCGCCGGGTCGGTTGCCCCGACCCCGAACATCGACACGACGGTCTATCCGCGCGCACAGACCCTGTACACCACTGGCAAGCAGTGGGGCGCCCCCTCGACCTGGAACCCGCTCGATCCCAACACCGCGATGGGCGTGGTCGGCCTCCAGTACGAGACGCTGTTCCTGTACGACACGTTCAAGGACACCTATATCCCGTGGCTCGCGCTGAGCGGCTCGTGGGACAGTGCCAAGACGACGTACACGATCAAGACGCGAACCGGCGTCAAGTGGAGCGACGGCCAGGACTTCACGGCCGCTGACGTTGCCTTCACCATCGGCCTCGCCAAGATCAAGGCCCTGGGCTCCAACCTGTGGACCATGGTTTCCGACGCGACCGCGACCGACGCCACGACCGTCGTGGTCAAGTTCAGCAAGCCCGCCTACCAGGAATGGCAGCAGTGGCTGTACAACAGCCCGATCGTTCCCCAGCACATCTGGAGCACGAAGGCTGACGAGAACATCCTCAAGATCACGAACGAGAACGGCGTTGGCACGGGCGCTTACACGTACAAGACCCACGCTGACGACCGCACTGTCTGGGTCAAGAACCCGAACTGGTGGGCCACCGCGGCTCTGAACCTCGCCGTTGCCCCGACGTACATCGTTGACCTCGTCAACGGCTCCAACAACGTGGGTCTCGCCCACGTTATGCAGGGCGACATCGACCTTTCCAACAACTTCGTCCCCGGCCTCCCTTCGCTTCTCCTCAACTACTCCAACATCACCACCTACTACCCGAAGGCCCCGTACATGCTCTCGGGCAACACGGCGGTCCTCGTCCCGAACACCCAGAAGAAGCCTCTTGACGACCCGGCGTTCCGCAAGGCCCTCGCGACCTCGATCAACACCGACGACATCATCAACAAGGTCTATAGCAACCTCGTCAAGGCGTCCGATCCGACCGGACTCCTGCCGAACTTCAGCAAGTACATCGACACCAATGTGACGAAGAGCCTCGGCTTCTCGTTCAGCACGGCTAAGGCCAAGTCCATGCTCGCGGCCGCTGGCTACAAGGCCGGCAGCGACGGCATGGTGACCAACAAGGACGGCTCCGCCCTCAAGCTCACGCTCGAGGTTCCGACCGGCTGGTCCGACTGGGAGCAGGCCGAGAAGTCGATCGCTGCCAGCGCCAAGCTCGCAGGGATCAACATCGACCCGCAGAATCCTGACCAGCCCACCAACGTTGCCGACCGCAACCGGCCGGACAGCGGTGGCACGCCGAAGTTCGATCTGGAAATCAACAACGACGTTCAGATCGGCAACACCCCGTGGACGTGGTACGACTACGTCTTCCGCCTCCCGCTCCCGAACGGCGCGGGCGAGAACCGCAACTACGAAGGCTACAAGAACGACGCGGCCTGGGCGCTCGTCCAGCAACTGGACAACACCCCGGTCGAGGACACGGCGACGATGAAGTCCCTGTGCTCCAAGCTCCAGACCATCCAGCTGACCGACATGCCGGTTATCCCGCTTTGGTATAACGGCATCTGGTCGCAGGTCAACAACTCCGTGTGGACCAACTGGCCGGCCGAGGGCAACCCCTCCGCCGACAACCTCCCGGCCACATGGAACGGCTACTGGCAGATGGGCGGGATCTTGATGCTCACCCAGATCAAGTCCGTCAAGCCGTAACCTCGGATCTAGGGCGCCCCTCCCTCTGGGCAACCCCGGAGGGAGGGGCTATTCTCTGAGCGCAAGGCTCGCCGACCAGGAGATCGCGTGCGACGCTACTTCGGGCGAAAGCTTCTCACCTATGGATTCACCTTCTTCATCGCGGCGACGCTCGACTGGCTGATCCCCCGCTTCATGCCCGGCGATCCGGTCGCCAGCCTCATCGCGCGGAGTGCGATCAACAATCAGAACCCGGCGGCGGCTCAGGCCCTCGTCGATTACTACAACAACCTGTTCGGACTCAACCACCCGATGTGGCAGCAGTACATCAACTTCTGGACCTCGCTGGTCCAGGGGGACCTGGGTCGCAGCGTGTTCGGCCACGGCCGTCCGGTGACGGATTCGATCATGTCCGCGGTGCCTTACACGCTGGGCCTCCTGATCCCGGCCATCCTCTTGAGCTGGTGGGCCGGCAACACCTTCGGCGCGGTTGCCGCGCGGCGCAAGTGGCTTGACAACTCCATCCTGCCCGTTGGCTACGTCCTGACCGCAACTCCGTACATGTGGCTCGGGCTGGTCATCGCCTTCATATTCGGTATCAACTTGCGGTGGTTCCCGATCGCTGGAGGCTACGGCTTCAACCTCGAGCCGACTTTCACCTGGCTGTTCATCAGCGACCTGATTGCCCACTGGTTCATGCCGTTCATCTCGCTCTTCCTCGTCATGTTCGGCGGCTGGGCGATCGGGATGCGCAACATGATCATCTACGAGCTGGAGTCGGACTACAGCCGCTACCTGGAAGCGCTCGGCGCTCCGCAGCGCCTGGTCCGCAAGTACGCCTTCCGGAATGCGATGCTCCCCCAGATCACCGGCCTGGCTCTCCAGCTGGGCGTGATCGTAGCCGGCGCGCTGGTCACGGAGATCGTCTTCTCGTACCCGGGCGTAGGGCAGCTCGTCTTCAACGCCATCCAGAGCGAGGACTACTTCCTGCTCCAGGGGATCTTCCTCTTCATCATCATTGGAGTCCTGGCGGCTAACTTCCTCGTAGACATCGTCTACGTGATCGTCGATCCACGGACTCGCGTCGCAATGCGAGGTGGCACGGCATGACCTCCGTCAATCTGCCGAGCGATTCCGCCGGCGACACGGTTACCGCCCCGGAGGTCCATACGGAAGCGGCAGCCGCCCCGGCAAAGAAGAAGGGCGAGTTCCTGTACTTCGCGCTGCGATCCAAGAAGTTCATCTTCTCGGCATCGCTGCTCACCTTCATGGTCCTCCTCGCCATCCTCGGCCCGTTCATCGACTCGACCGATCCGGTTGCGCAGAACCTCAGCGTCAACACCTCGCCGTCGATGGACCCCGGCTACTGGTTCGGCACCACGACCTTCGGCGAGGACGTCTTCGCTCAGTTCGTAAACGGCCTCCGAGCCACGTTCTTCGTCGGGCTCCTCGGCGGCGGACTTGCCTCGATAATCGGGATGGGGGTCGGCTTCGTCGCCGGCTACATGGGCGGCTGGGCCGATGAGCTGCTGAACATGGTCACGAACGTCTTCCTCGTCATCCCGACGCTGGCCGTCCTGCTCGTGATCACCTCCTACCTGCACGAGCGAGGCGTCCTGTTCGAGGCGATCTTCGTAGGCCTCACGGCCTGGCCGTGGGCGGCACGAGCCATCCGGGCTCAGACCTTCTCGCTCCGTTCGCGTGACTTCATCGATCTCGCCAGACTCAGCGGCCGTAGGGGGCTCAAGGTCATCGTCTTCGAGATTGCGCCGAACATGAGCTCCTACCTGATGCTGACCTTCATCCTGCTCTTCGGCAACGCCATCCTGATCGCGGCCAGCCTCGATTTCATCGGGCTCGGGCCTACGGGTGGCATGTCGCTCGGCTTGATGATGTTCAATTCCGTGACCTGGGCCGCGTTGCTCCTCGGGATCTGGTGGTGGTTCATTCCACCGGGCATCGGCATCATGGCCACAGTCGGGGCGCTCTACGTCATGAACGTGGGGCTCGACGAGATCTTCAACCCCAAACTCAGGGAACTGTGACCCGTGAGCCTCCAGGTTACCGACCTCAAGGTCTACTACAGAACGCTAGCAGGCGACGTCAGGGCCCTCGACGGCGCAACCTTCTCCATCAGCGATGGGGAAATCATGGGCCTCGCGGGCGAGTCCGGCTGCGGCAAGTCCACTCTCGGCAACAGCCTGATCCGGCTCGACGGCCGGATGAAGTACGTCGGCGGAAACGTCAACCTGGACGGAGCCGATGTGCCGATCTGGGACACGCAGGCGATGATCCCGTTCCGGTTCCGCGAAGTCTCCGTCGTGCCGCAATACGCCATGAGCGCCATGAACCCGACCCGAAAGATCGGGCTCATGATTCGCGAACTGGTGGAGTCCCGCGGGCTGGCATTCAAGGAGATCAAAGTCGAGCTGGAACGACGTATCGACGTCGTCGGGCTGGATCAGGACGTTCTCAAGCGCTACCCGATCGAGCTCTCCGGCGGCCAGAAGCAGCGCATGGTCATGGTCATCTCGACCCTCCTCAACCCGTCGCTGCTGGTCGCCGACGAGATCACGTCCGCCCTGGACGTGTCCACTCAGAGGGCCGTGGCGGAGACGCTGGTCAGCTTCCGCGATCACGGCTTCGTCAAGAGCATGATGGTGATCACGCACGACGTCTCGATCCTGTATCAGATCGCCGACTCGATCCTCATCATGTACGCCGGCAAGCTTGCCGAGAAGGCTTCGACGACGACCATCATCCAGCGGGCACTGCATCCGTACACGCAGATGCTCATTGCGTCGCTGCCTGAAGTCGGCGTGCGCTATGCGGACAAGAAGCTGGCCGGCATTCCCGGCAGCCCTCCCTCCCTCCTCGTACCACCGACGGGGTGCCGTTTCCGGGCCCGCTGCCCGTTGGCGTACGCGAAGTGCGCCGAGGAGCCGCCGTTCGTCGAGATCGAACCCGACCACTCGGTCGCCTGCTGGAAGGTTGCTGGGCCCAATGCTTAGCCTCAACAGGATTTCCAAGACCTACAAGATCGGCACCTTCGGCGGCAAGGACTTCGTCGCGGTTCGCGACGTCAGCTTCGATATCAACGAGGGAGAGGTTGTCTCCCTCATCGGCGAGAGTGGCAGCGGCAAGACGACCGTCGGCAAGATGGTCCTCAAGCTGATAGACGTCACCCGCGGCTCCATCGTCCTCGATGGCGTCGACGTCGCAGGTATCAGGGGCTCAGACGTAAAGAAGTACTACCGCAACGTCCAGGGCGTCTTCCAGGATCCCTTCAGCTCGTACAACCCGATCTTCAAGGCGGACCGCGTCTTCAGCATGATCCGCAGTGAGTACTTCCCCGAAATGGCTCGCTCGGAGTGGGACGACAAGGTCGATGCCGCCCTGAGGGCCGTGACCCTCGAGCCGGATCAGGTTCTCAACAAGTACCCGCACCAGCTCAGCGGCGGCCAGCTCCAGCGACTTCTGGTCGCTCGGGCCCTGCTGCTGGACCTCAAGATCCTCGTGGCCGACGAGATCATCAGCATGCTCGATGCCTCAACGCGTATCGACGTCCTGAACCTCCTGGCCGACCTGAAGAGCAGGGGCATGGGCATCCTGTTCATCACGCACGACCTCTCGCTGGGAAACTACATCAGCGAGAAGACCGTCATCCTTCGCCGTGGCGTCATCGTCGAGATGGGCGCGACGCAGAAGGTCTTCGGCAACCCCACCCACCCGTACACCCGAATGCTCATCTCCTCGGTGCCGCAGCTGCACAAGAAGTGGGCCCAGATCGAAGCCGAACTCTCGGCGCCGATCGCCGGTCGAGGCGGCTGCCTCTTCCACGAGGCCTACCCTCTGGCCGGCCGGACAACCGATCGAGCCGCGGACGATCCGACGATGGCGAAGATCGAGGACGATCACTACGTCGGCTGCTTCGAGCTCGAAAGCGAAAAGACCAGCCGGGTGGCCTGACAGCCTCCCGGCCGGGGCTTCCCGGAAGACCGAACGGTCTCCAGGGAGGCCAATCGGATCTGCTCCATCTCCATCAGTCCGCCTTCGGGCGGACTGATGGTCGTTTGTGGACCCGAAACGCGGGTCGGATCGAGGCCCCGCCTGATCGCCGGAGGGCTGGACGGCCGATGTTCGAGAGCCAAGCGGGACCGGGCGGAGTGCGACTCGGCCCTCCGGATGGCTCACGAAGTCCGTTATGGTTCCCTCCATGAGTTCGATCGGCGTTCCGGCCATCGTGGAGAGGCTGCGCGGCCCCGCCCTCGGCCGCTGGCTGCGCGTCGTGGGCCCGGCCTGGATAGTGATGCTCGCGGACGTCGACGCGCCGAGCGTGATCACGGCCGCCAAGGGCGGCACCGAGTCCGGGTACGCTCTTCTTCTGCCGGTCTTTGCGGTCGTGCCTGTGCTCTTCCTGGTCCAGGAGATGACGGCGCGATTGGCCCTCGCCACCGGCATGGGACACGCCGAACTCGTGCACGCTCGTTACGGACGCCGCTGGGCGGCGGTGTCGGTCATCGGCATGGCCGTGATCAACTTCGTCGCGTACGTGGCGGAGTTCGCCGGCATTGCCCTCGGAGCCGCCATCGTCGGCATACCCGCCCCGGTCGCGATCGTAGGAGCGCTCGCGATCCACGCCTCGATGGTTCTGAGCGGCGGCTACTCCAGGTTCGAGCGACTGGCCCTTGTGCTCTCCCTTGCTCTCTTCAGCTTCGTGGTGCTGGCCGTTGCCGGCCGCCCCGATCTCGGACACCTGGTGTCCGACCTGAGCCCGCTCCCCAGCGACGTCCCCCACGACTACTTCGCTCTCGTCGTCGCCATGATCGGGGCCTCGATCATGCCGTGGATGCTCTTCTACCAGCAATCCGCCAGCGTGGACAAGAAGCTCACTCGCGAGGACCTGCACGGGTCGCGCGTGGAGACCTTGCTCGGAGCGCTCGCCAGCCAGGCCCTGATGGCGGCCGTCGTGATCGCCGCGGCGGCGGCGATGCAGTCCGCGGGTCCGGTGTCGGCCGGGGCGAGGAACCTGGCCGAACTGCCCGAAGGGTTGGCCAGACTCGCCGACGGCGGGGCAGGCTGGCTCATCGCCCTCGGCCTGGTCGGATCGGGGCTGCTTGCCCTGGTCGTGGTTTCGCTCTCGGCCGCATGGGGGATCGGCGAGCTGATGGGCTGGCCCCGCAGCCTCAACCTCAAGTTCAGCCAGGCCCGCCGTTTCTACGGCGTCTACTTCGTCGAGGTCGTCCCGGCGGCGGCGATCGCGCTCATGTCGGCGGACCTGGTCCGGCTGTGTGTCGGGGCGATGGTGTTCAACGTGATCATCCTCGCCCTGCCTCTGGCCTTCCTCGTTCGCCTGACGAGCGACCGCGGACTGCTCGGCGACCTGGCCAACTCCCGCCCCAGGGCAGCCCTGCTGTGGGTCGTCGTTGTCACGCTCCTGGCCGCGGGCATCTTCGGCATGATCCAGTACCTCACCTGACCGCGCGCCCCGTGTGGTGAGCGACCCGCCGCGCACGTCCGGGGCGCGGCACCGCGTGGTGGCGTCGCACTTGCGCTGGGGGCCCGATCTGGGCGACACTACCGGTGCTCAACGACCGCTGGACCGGAGGCGGGTACCGGCTCGTGAGCCCAAGGTTCGCTGCCGGGGGAAGCCCTACGGCGCGACTGCGGAAGGGCCGGAGATCGCCATGGATCGCACTCGTGTAGTGATCATGGGGGCCGCTGGGCGCGACTTCCACAATTTCAACGTCGTCTATCGCGACGACCCGTCCTTCGAGGTCGTGGCCTTCACGGCCGCGACCCAGATTCCCGGCATCGCCGGGCGCCGCTATCCGCCGGAGCTCGCGGGGGCGCTCTATCCCGACGGAATCCAGATCGTCGCCGAGGCGGACCTGGAGCGACTCCTGGCCACGGAGCGGATCGATCTGGTCGTGTTCTCCTACAGCGACGTGGCCCACGAGCACGTCATGCACACGGCCAGCCGGGTGCTCGCCGGCGGAGCCGACTTCGAGCTGCTCGGGCCCGCCCGGACGATGGTGGCCAGCACGAAGCCGGTGGTTGCCACCGGTGCCACGCGAACCGGCGCCGGCAAGAGCCAATCCACTCGCTACCTCGCGGAATTGCTCGAGAAACAGGGCCTGCGCGTCGTCGTGGTCCGCCATCCCATGCCGTACGGCGACCTCGTGGCCCAGCGAGTGCAGCGCTACGCCACGTATGCCGATCTCGACCGCTACGACACCACGATCGAGGAGCGCGAGGAATACGAGCCGCACCTCGACGCCGGCCGGGTGCTCTACGCCGGCGTGGACTACGAGGCGATTCTTCGCCAGGCGGAGGCGGAGGCCGACGTCGTGCTGTGGGAGGGCGGCAACAACGACTTCCCGTTCTACCGGCCGGACCTTTTCGTCGTGATCGCGGACCCGTTGCGGGCCGGTCACGAGCTCCACTACCACCCCGGCGAGACCAACATCCGGATGGCCGACGTCGTCGTCATCAACAAGGTGGACTCGGCTACGCCGGCGCAGATCGCCGAGGTTCGGGCCAACGTCAGCTCGATGAACCCGGTGGCGCGGGTCATCCTGGCCCGCTCCGTTCTCACGCTCCAGGGCGGCGAGATCGCCGGCAAGCGTGTGGCCGTGGTCGAGGACGGCCCGACCCTCACGCACGGCGGCATGACCTACGGCGCCGGCGTCGTCGCGGCGCGCCGGTTCCGTGCGGCCGAGCTGGTGGATCCTGTGCCGTACGCCGTCGGTCAACTCGCCGAGACGCTGAGCCGCTACCCGGGCCTGGAGCATCTGCTGCCGGCTATGGGCTACGGCCAGGGCCAGATGCACGAGCTCGAGACGACACTGAACGCGATGCCGGCGGACCTCGTGCTGTCGGCCACGCCGATCGACCTGACGCGGGTTCTCAAGCTGGACAAGCCGGTCGTGCGTGTACGCTATGAGCTGGAAGAGCTCGCCGGCGACGCGGCCGGGCACGAGCAGTCCAACCTGACAGAGCTCCTCGCCCCGATCGTCGCGCGGGCACGGGCCAGCGCGTCGGCGGGACCGCGACCCTAGCCGGAGAAGACCGTCATGACGCGCCACCTGCTGACTCTGGATTCCCTCGGTCGCGACGGGATTCTGGCCAACCTCGAGCTGGCCACCCACCTCAAGAGCGTCAAGGGGATGGCCCGCGACGTTCTTGCCGGCGGGCGGGTGGGCCTGATATTCGACAAGCCGTCCACTCGGACGAGGGTCAGCTTCGAGGCCGCGGCCTGGGGCCTGGGAATGCTGCCGATCGCCCTCCGGCCCGACGAGCTGCAGCTCGGCCGGGGCGAGAGCATCGCCGACACGGCCCGCGTCCTATCGCGGTACCTCACGGCGCTGGCAATCCGGACCTTCGACCAGGCCAAGGTCGAGGAGCTGGCCCGCCACGCCACTATCCCGATCATCAACGCCCTGACCGACGACCACCATCCCTGCCAGGCCCTGGCCGACGTCATGACCCTGCAGGAAGAGTTCGGCGAGCTGGCGGGATTGCGTGTGGCGTTCGTCGGCGACGGCAACAACGTCTGCAACTCGCTGATCCAGGCGGCTGGCTATCTCGGCTTCACCCTGGCGATCTCGGCTCCGGAAGGCTATGAGCCGAAGGCCGAGATCGTCGAGGCGGCCCGGGCCAACTGCAAGATCAACGGCGGGGCGATCGAGGTCGGTCACGACCCGCGGGTCGCTGTACGCGGCGCGGACGCCGTCTACACCGACGTGTGGGCCAGCATGGGCCAGGAGAAGGAGCGCGAAGAGCGAGCTCGAATCTTCGCCGGATACTGCGTCACTCCCGAGTTGATGGCCCTGGCCTCGCCTCGGGCCATCTTCCTGCACTGCCTGCCGGCCCACCGCGGCGACGAAGTGGTCGACGCGGTTATGGACGGCCCGCAGTCGAGGGTCTGGCCGGAGGCCGAGAACCGCTGGTACACCGAGCAGGCCTTGCTCTACACGCTCATCACGGGCAAGGAACGCCTGGAGCGCCTGGGATGACCCGGCTGGCGATCGCCCTCGGCGGCAACGCCCTGATAAGACGGGGTGAGCCGGGCTCTACCGAGGTGCAGCGCCGCAACCTGGTGGCGGCGGCGCGCGGCCTGGTGACGCTGGCCGAGGGCAGCCGGGCCGAGATCGTCATCACTCACGGAAACGGGCCCCAGGTGGGCTTCCTCGCCATTGGGGCGGAGATGGCCTCGTCCGTGGTGCCGGCGCCACCCCTGGACGTGCTCGGTGCCGAGACGCAGGGCCAGATCGGCTACCTCCTGGCCCAGGCCCTCAACGACGCGTTCCTGGAGAGGGGCCGAAAACGCCAGATGGCGGTCGTCGTGACCCGCACGGTCGTCCCGGCCGACGACCCGGCCTTCGCCAACCCGACCAAGCCGGTGGGACCGATCTACGACGAGGCCACGGCCAAAGAGCACGCGGCAACGCGCGGCTGGAGCGTGGCCCAGGACGGCAAGAACTGGCGGCGGGTGGTTCCGTCGCCGCCGCCGATCCGAATCGTGGAAGCGGCCGCGATCCGATCCCTGGTCGACGCCGGCATTCTGGTCGTGGCGTCCGGGGGTGGGGGAGTGCCGGTCGTGGAGCTGCCCGACGGCCGCTTTGAGGGCGTGGAGGCGGTCATCGACAAGGACCTGGCGGCCGTGGTCTTGGCCCGGGCGGTGGACGCGGACGGGCTGGTACTGCTGAGCGACGTTGATGCCGTCTACCGGCGCTGGGGCACGCCGCGGCAGGAGCCGATCCTTCGCCTCTCGGTTGAGGAGGCGAGGGAGGGGCTCGCCGCCGGGGCCTGGCCCTCCGGCTCGATGGCCCCGAAGGTCCGCGCCTGCATGGAGTTCGTGGCCGGCGGGGGCCGATTCGCCGCCATCGGCGCCCTCGAGAACGCCGTCGCCATCGTCAAGGGCAGCTCGGGCACGTGGTTCGGGGCCGAATCCACTGGCCTGCCGCGCCGCGCGGCCTAGAACAACCGCTCGACTCGGCCCCGGCCGCGGGCCCAGCCGCTCACTCGTAGGCGCTGGCCTGCAGCTCGTACAGCTCTGCGTAGAGGCCGCGGTTGCGCATCAGCTGGACGTGCGAGCCGGCTGCCGCCTCAGGCAGGCTTTCCGAACCCAAAGCGCGCCGACAGCTTGCCGGCGAACTCCGCTCGAACCGCGGCCGCGTCCTCACGTGACAGCTCCAGCTCGCTGGCGATCTCGTCCATCGTGGCGGATTCCGTACCGCTGATAGCGTCGTCGGCCGCGGACACGCGGTAGCAGGCCCGCAGGAGGGTGATCCGCTGATCCATCGTGGAATGCTCTTTGAACTCGCGCGTCACCAGGTAGTCGCTCGTACCGCCGATCGTCTTCTCCTGGAGCTTGGCCATCTCCGCGACCAGGACCGCCTGCGAGGGATCGAGCCCGGAGCCCGTCAGCTCCTTCTCCATGACCGCCGTTTCGGCGTCGCTGATGTCGAGGTCCGCATAAGCGGCTCGCGCGAGCAGATAGGCCATGGCAGCCAGCATCCTGGCCGTCTCGGGAGGGAGGGCCTCCAGCCGGGCGACGATGTGGCGAACCACGGCGGTCTCGCCGGTCAGATCGGCGGGGCGAGGACCGCCGGTTTGCACAGGCTCCCCGGGATGTCCGCCTAGAAAGCGCAAGAAGGACACGGCCTCTCCTCGAGTTCGCTGGGGCCCTGGGTCGGGCCCACGGATGGCACTCAGGCGTGAGTGAACAGCAGGTGCAGCTCCATGGTGCCGTGGTCGTCAACCGAGAGGACCGAGAAGCTGTTTGGCTTCTGGATCGAATAGTCGGAGAAGACGATCGGGAGCGAGCCGGTCACGGCGATCACGCCGCCCTGCCGGACGGCCTGCAGCGCTATCGTGACCGTCTTCGTCACGCCGTGGAGCGTCAACTCGCCGGTGGCGTTCACGCTGACCGACGTGCCGTCGGCCGGCAGCGCGCCGAGGTTGATCGGCTGATTCGTCTTGAATATCGCCGTGGGGTACGTGTCGGTCTCGATTGCCTGGCGCCGCAGCTGACCGTCGCGCGACGGGTTGTCGCTGACCAGGGCGGTCAGATCGGCCGTCACCTGGACGTTCTCGACGACGGCCCCGGTCATGGTCATGGAGCCGGTGATCTTGGTGGTGCGCCCTACGGCAGTGTGGCCGCCGACGCCGACGAGCTGCTCCTGAACCCGATAGCCGCCGAACGAGGCGGTCCCATCGTCGATCGAGCCGAGGCCGGTATTCACGTTCCAGGTTCCGTCCAGCGACGCGGGAGCGGCAACGGCGGCGCCCGTTGGAAGGGCCGGGGGAGCGGAGCCCACCGCGGTCGGGCTGCTCGGACCGATCAGGATATACCACAGGCCGTAGCCTCCGGCGGCGATCGCGGCGATGGCGACGATCGCCACGGCGACGATCAGTAGGTTACGGTTGCGGTGGGATCGGCTGGCGGCCGGATCCGGGCCGGCCGATGATGGGGTGCTCATCGAAAGAACCTCGGTTGCGGGACATGCCCGGTGAGTCCGCAGGCGACGGACTCTACAGGACCGTACGGGGGCTCCCTGAAGCGGGATTGAACCACGCCTGGCTCGCCCATCTGGTGGGGACCGACGCGGCTCCGCGGTTCGACGCGGATGGGCCCCACCGGCGGCCGCTCGCGCGGTGCTGGGTCCCCCGATCGGGCTCGTGGCGCCCCCTCCGCAGGTGAAGAAGTACTCCACACTGGGTTGCGGTTTCTTTGCCAACCTGCCCTAACCGCACCCTATCCGCTCTCGAAAGCGGGGTCCCAGACGCCCATACTGCCCGATCGGGTGGTTGGCAGGGGGAAACAGACTGTGACCCATGGCCCTAGGGATGAAGTAAGGGTCTGGGCGATCGTCACCTCGTCCTGACGCAACGAACCTTTACCCGTCCGGAGGAGACACTCGTGCGGTTGACAACTCGAACGCGCATCCTCGCTGTGCCCGCTGCGGTAGTGCTCGGCGCTTCCCTGTTCGCCGTGTCGCTCACCTGGCAGGTGCCGTCGGTGCACGCCGCGTCGGTCAATGGCCAGGCGCGGGAACTCGTCCGCCTGATCAACGGCGCCCGGGCTGCCGCCGGCAAGGTGCCGCTGGCGATCGACGTCTACCTGGAATCGAAGGCCACAGACGGCGCGATCCCGTGCCCCGACGACGCCAGCAAGACGATCTCAGGCCGAACAAAGGACTTTGCCACGTACGGCACCGAGAATCACAACCTGCGTCTCTGCGACGCCGCCACTTACACGGTCTCGGGCACTTCCTTCGTGTCGGTGATGCAATCCTGGGGCTACGGCAGCGTCGGCGAGATCCTCGGGCTCAACGGCGGCTACGGCACCGGCGCCTACCTGTACACGTACAAGTCCTACCAGACGTGGACCTACGCCACGACCGGCCACATGATGGCCGGCTGGGCGTCCTCCAGTACCCACTGGGGGATCGTGATGGGCAACTACGACCGCGTCGGCTGCGGCGGTTGGGCCGTCGGCTCCACCTATTTCTACGCCTGTGAGTTCGCCAAGGGCGGCCCGTCGCCGAGCGGCCTGGTCGGGGCGCCGAAGAGCTCGCCGTTCCCCGGCATGGCCCTCCCGACTCCCGTCCCGCCGCCCCCGGCGCCCGTTGGGACGCGTGCCCCGACCGCGGTGGTAGCTCCGACCACGGCCGGCGGCTACAGCGGCGGCGGCTACGTCTACGGCGGCGGGGGCGCCGTCTCACCAACGCCCGGTCAAACGAATAGCCCGTCGCCATCCGCGGCCGCTCCGACGCCGACCGCGGTCGTCGAGGCGCTTCGCATTACCGACGCCACGGCCACGACATCGACGGCTGCAGCCGCGGGGTTGCAGCAGAACGACCTGATGCCTCCATCCGACGCGTCCTCTCCGGCCGCGGTCGCTCGAATTGTCGCGCTCCTCGCGGGCTCCCTTGCGGGAGTGCTCTCAGCGATCCTCGCGCTACTTTCGAGGCGCCGCCGGCGCCGGGAGACCGTTCTCTAGCGATCGCGGAAGCGGAGCGACGAGACGACCAGGATTCCGCCGAAGGCGATGAGCACGACAGGCCAGGTCACGTTGAGGTCGAAGTTCGGGTCGAACTGATGCCAGGCCAGCATGCCGCCGACCAGGATCAGCATCAGCCCGAAGACCAGGCCCGGACCACCGTACGCATGCTCGTGTCGCTCGGCGCGCTGCTGCCACCGATCGGCCCGCGCCTGCCAGCGCTCCTGGCGCCACTGGGACCGCCAATCGTTGCCCCACCACCCGCCGGGAACCGGACCACCCGCCGGGGGCGTTCCAGGTACCACGCCGGGCGCGGCGGACGCGCCCGTGCCGGCGCCGGTGAACCCGGCCGAAGCGCCCGGCTCGCCGGCCGCTGCGGGACCGGCCCCGGCGTCCGTTGTCGTCACGGGAGGCGTGTAGCCGGCCGGGTATGTGCCGGGGCCACCACCCGGTGCCCACGGCGACTGCGACGGCCACTCGCTCGGCTCGAGAGGGACGACGATGATCATGATCAGGTAGGCCCAGAAGGTCAGCGTCCCGGTGAAGAAGATCGACAGGAACCAGATGATCCGGACGATGACCGGGTCTACGTCGAAGTAGGCGGCCACGCCGCCGGCGACGCCGGCAAGGATGCGGTCGTCGGCTGAGCGGTAAAGGCGTCGGGGGTTCACTTGCAGCCTCCTGCAGAGCGGAGCTTCAGGCTCCCGAGACTCGTCTCGACGGTTAGGTTGGCTTTGTGAGTCGCGTTGTCGTAGCCGGGGGTCTGCCAGGTTCCGCCCACTCGAACCAGGCCGGCGCCGCCGAAGTCGCTCGACGACAGGCTGTCGCTGGCCGTCACCCGGACCCCCAGGTTGGCCGGCACGCAGACTTCGAGCGATCCGAGGTTGGTCTTCAGGTCGGCGGTCAGGTCTGACGATCCGTCGAGGATCACGAAGGCCGACCCGAGGTTGGTGGAGACGTTGAGAGTCCCGACCTGCGCGCCGGTCAGGTCTACGTGGAGCGAGCCGAGGTTGAGGGTGAACCGGGCGGAGGCCACGCTGGCCGGGCCCAGGTTGAAGTGCGCGTCGCCCATGTCGAGGGTGGATGTCAGGTCGATCTGCGCGCCCGCCGGAAGGGCGATGCGCCAGTCGTCCTTGCCGCGGTTGAACTGCCAGCCGTTCGTCCCCGCCGAGCTGACGCTCAGGTGGCTGCCGCTCGAGCTGACCTGGGTGGCCTGGCCGCTGGTGTTGGTGGCATCGACGTGCCACTGGCCGTCGGCCGATGTCGTGACGGTCGCGGATCCGCAATCCAGGTTGAGCTCCACCGACGAGGCGCCGCCGAAGTTGCCGGACTGCGACACCGTGCGCGGGTTGTTGTTGTCGAAGCCGCAGCCGATGTTGGGCCCGACGGCGAGGACGCTGCCGAAGACGAGGCCGAGGCAGACCGCCACGATCGTGCCGCCGATGAAGAAGGCCGGCGTGCGCGACAGGACGAAGGCGAGGCCGATGCCGACCAGGACGAGCGGCCACAGGCGCCAGGCTTCGCCGAGGACGGAGGAACTCACGGCGCCCTGGTGGTAGGCCAGCGGCACTGCGCCGAGGACGATGAAGAAGACTCCCCAATTGAGCCGACCGCGGTCAACTCTCATTTGCACCACCTCTTGCATTTAGCTCGGGCGCTCGAGTGAAGCTTGATCCGGGCCGTCAACCGTAGTCCGGAGATGCCGTCCGGCATCCCGCCGACGTCAGAATAGCCACGCCGAATCGGACCGCGCATCCTACCTGCGACGGGTGGGGCGTCCTTCGCTAGATCGAAACGATCTCGTCCGCATGCCGTGTCCAGTGGATACCGCCGCACCCTATCGAGGCGGCGGCGCCCCGCAAGCCCCATCGGCCGCGGCCCCCGCGGCCTTGACGGCGGGGCTTCCGGACGGCAGAGCCGGCCGCCGTCCCCGGCTCAGCGGCGGCTGACCAGCCCGGCCAGGCCGCCCAGCGCACCGACGACTCCCGCGCCGATCCCGAGATAGAAGCCGATGCCGTAACTGATGCCGGCCGAGCCGCCGTAGAGATTCGCCAGATCGCTGACCTGGTTGACCTGGTTGTAGGTCATTACTTCTACGACCACGACCAGGATGCCACCGGCGAGCGCCCCGAGCCCGAAGAGCTGCAGGCTCCCGGTGCGCATGAGGAGCAGCAGGCCGCACACGGCGGCGATTGCCCCGCCGGCCACGAGGTAGTAGCCGCATTCCAGCCTGGACGTGTCCGTGGAATCGATGAGCTTCGTCGACGTGTCCATGAACGTCGCCCAAGGCAACCACGCCGAGGCGACCGCCGCAGCACCACCCGCCAGGGCCAGCAGCCCCGCGAGTGGAGCCGACCCTCCCGGCCTCGAGGCCGCGTAAGGGGCACCCCACGTGCCCCCTCCATACGCCGGGGCTCCGTACTGCGGAGCGCCGTATCCGGGGGGGCCGTAGGGCGGTGGAGGCGGGGCTCCGTACTGGGGAGCGGCGTATGGCGCCGGCGGCGGCGCGTATTGCGGTGCGTTGTATGCCGCGGGAGGTGGGGCCGGGGGTAGGGCGACGGGCTGCGACCAGGCCGGCGGCGGGGCCGCCGCCTCCGGCAGTTGGGCGCCGCAAACGGCGCAGAACTTGCCATGGCCATCGATCTGGGCGCCGCAGCTCGGGCAGACCATCACGACCTCACTTCGCATCGGCTTCGTGGGGCGGTATCACGCGAACCGTCACGCTGACGATACGGGCCCGCAGGCCTCCGTGCACGCCGATTCTTCTCCGCGCGCGCTCCTACCAACGTGCAGCCGAGCGCCGTACCATTCGAGTCGCCGAGACCGCGCCGGAGGGTCGACCGATACGAGCGTCGGCGCCGCCCGGCGACCGAGCAGCGAGGCTGGACGTGACTGACTCCGGCTACACGTCGATCGGGTCCCAATCCCGTGGCTCGGCCGGGCTTGCCGTCGGTCCGCGGGCCCGACTCTCCTCGCTGAGGATGTCCGAGCCGCGCCGCCTGGCGATCATCCTTGCCGGCGCCGTTACCGTCGTGGGCATCTCCGTCAAGCGCGCCGCCCGCGTGGCCGGATCGGGGATCGGGCTCTTCGTGGCCCACCGGCTGGTGGAGTCGATCGGGGGCACGATCTGGGCCAGGCCCCGAGACGACCTCCCGGGCGCCGAGTTCGGTTTCCGGCTGCAGCCGGTCATCGACGACGCGGGGTAGGGGACCGGCGCCGGGCAGACGAAAACGCGGCCCCCGCCGGGAGGCGGGAGCCGCGCGATTGGGAGGGCCGGTTTGGGGCCCGGTGCCTAGAGGGCGTTGAGGGCGGCGCGGCAGGCGGCTGCGTCGGCGACGGCCGCCTTCAGCTGATCACGAGCCTGGACCAGGGCGCTCCTGGCGCTGCTCAGGATCGGGCCGGCCGTTCCGCCGTTGTATTGGGCCGGGGTGAGCGGCAGCAGCGCGGCGGGCAGCGGCGAGGCCAGTCCGACGGCCTTCGTCACCGCGACGTTCATTGCGTCGAGGTCGGCCTGCGCGGCCGCGGTGTTCTTGCCGGCCGCCTTGGCGGCGGCGATCCGGGCGGAGAGCTTGGTGTTGACGTCGGCGAACTTGGTCTGGGTCGCGACGACTCCGTCGGACGCGTTGACCAGGTTGACCTGCGGGACCACCAGCAGGTAGACCCGGTAGTCGGTCGCGATCTTGACGATGTCGAGCTTGAGGGCCGGGAGAACCGTCTCCGAGTCGATCGAGGCCTTGAGGCTGGTCAGGCCGGATCGCGTCGATGAGATCTCACTCTGCAGGGCCGCCGCGTGGGCCGAGGTCATCACCTTGGAGGCGGTGATCTTCGCCGACAGGTCAGTGAGGGTGGCGAAGCGGCGGTTGATCTCGCAGTCGCCGAAGGCGCGCAACGCCGCAACGGTGATTGGGGTGGTCCGGGCGGCCGTGGCTTCGGTCGCGCAGACGCCCTTGCCGGCCGGGCCGGCGGGTGCGGTGACGGCGGTGACGGCCCCAGTGGAGACGACGAGCAGGGAACCGGCCAGGCCGAGACCCGCGATCAGGGCGGTTAGTCGGGACTTCACGGGATTGCTCCTTCTCATGGCGGCGGCTACTCGCCGCCCGAAGTGCCGGCGTTGCCGCCCGAGAGCGAGCTATTCACGCCGTTGATGAGGTTGTTGAGGGCGTTGATCTCGTTGACGAGCGGATCGGGCGTGGCGGCCGGGGCGTCCGAGGCGGCCGCATCGCTCGACGGGCTCGGCGAGGCCGAGTCGGTCGGAGCGGCGGTATCGGACGCGGCCGGGGTTGGGGCTGGGGTCGTCTGATCGACCTGGCTCGCCTGTGCGAGGGGCGTCGAACCCGCCGGAGTCGCGGCGCCGTCGTGCTTCGCGCAACCGATGACCGCGATGCCGACGAGCAGCGCGACCGCTGCGAGCCTGGTGACGGAACTGGCTTGACGATGCACCTGGTTGATCTCCTTGCCGTGCTCATCTGGAGCCGACGCTGGCAATGGTGGCCGGGCCCCCCTCGACTCGTTCACGCCTTAGGTAAGAGGACTGTAAGGCCGGCCGGCCCATCGCCTGCGGATTTCGAGCCGCTTTGGGGACGCCCGGCACCATGGAATCGTGGCGCCGGGCTGGATCGCGGACGGTATGGCGCGCGACGCGTAACATCGATGGTGCAGCCTCGGCCGTCTGCCGTGGGCGTCCGTGACGGAACCGCCCCTACTCCAGAGCTGCCGCAAGACACAAGAAGGAGCAAGTCATGGCCGACAAGAAGAAGCTGACCACCGCCGCTGGCGCACCCGTTCCCGACAACCAGAACGTGATCACGGCCGGTCCTCGCGGCCCGATGCTGCTCCAGGACGTCTGGTTCCTCGAGAAGCTGGGCCATTTCGACCGCGAGGTGATTCCCGAGCGTCGCATGCATGCCAAGGGCTCGGGCGCGTTCGGCGCCTTCACGGTCACGCACGACATCACGAAGTACACGAAGGCCAGGATCTTCTCCGCTGTGGGCAAGAAGACCGACATGTTCGTGCGCTTCTCGACGGTTGCCGGCGAGCGCGGTGCGGCCGATGCCGAGCGCGACATCCGCGGCTTCGCGATGAAGTACTACACCGAGGAGGGGAACTGGGACCTGGTCGGCAACGACACGCCGGTCTTCTACCTGCGTGACCCGCTCAAGTTCCCGGATCTCAACCACGCGGTGAAGCGCGACCCGCGCACCAACATGCGCAGCGTGCGCAACAACTGGGACTTCCTGACTTCGTTGCCCGAAGCGCTGCATCAGCTCACCATCGACATGAGCGACCGCGGGATTCCGTACTCGTTCCGCCATATGCATGGGTTCGGCAGCCATGCCTTCAGCATGATCAATGCCGCCAACGAACGCGTCTGGGTGAAGTTCCACTTCCTCACCCAGCAGGGCATCAAGACCCTCAGCGACGCCGAGGCCGCGGCGCTCGTCGGCAAGGACCGCGAGAGCAACCAACGCGATCTCTACGAAAGCATCGAGAAGGGCGACTTCCCGCGCTGGAAGATGTTCATCCAGGTGATGCCCGAGAAGGACGCCGCCACGTATGGCCACAACCCCTTCGATCTGACCAAGGTCTGGTTCCACAAGGATTACCCGCTCATCGAAGTCGGTTTCTTCGAACTCAACCGCAACCCCGAGAACTACTTCGCCGACGTCGAGCAGGCCGCCTTCAACCCGGCCAACATCGTTCCCGGCATCGGCTTCTCTCCGGACAAGATGCTCCAGGGGCGTCTCTTCTCCTACGGTGACGCGCAGCGCTACCGGCTCGGCGTGAACCACGCCCAGATCCCGGTCAACGCCCCGCATGTTCCCGCCCACAGCTACCACCGCGATGGCCAGATGCGGGTCGACGGCAACTTCGGCGGCACGCTCGGCTACGAGCCCAACAGCTACGGCGAGTGGCAGCAGCAGCCGGACTTCTCGGAGCCGCCGCTCTCGCTAGAGGGAGCGGCCGACCACTGGAACCATCGCGAGGACGACGACTACTACTCTCAGCCCGGGAAGCTGTTCCGGATCATCGTCGCCGACGGGAAGCAGCAGTTGCTCTTCGACAACACCGCCCGCGCCATGGGAGACGCGCCAAGGGAGGTCAAGATCCGCCACATCGGCAACTGCCTGAAGGCCGACCCCGCGTACGGCGCCGGCGTGGCGAAGGCGCTCGGCATCCCGCTCACCGACGTCCCCAAGTAGCGCGCACGCGGTCCGTCATGGACCGGCGGCGGTGCATCCCGACGCCGCGTTGATGTACTTGACCCCCCGCGGGGTGCGCCTGATATGGCCCTGTTATTGCCGAACCTCCGGCCAGCCCGGAGAATGCGTTCGGGGGCAGGCGCGTCATTATGGGGTGGGAACTTGATAGTCCGGATCCTCAAGGGTCGAGTCAATCCGGGACAGATCGCCGCCTTCCGTGCCCACGCCCAGTGGGTCCTTCGGGATATCCGTAAGCACGACGGGAGCGTCCACGCCGAGCTCGCGCGCCAGGTCTATCCGGACGGCGGCGAGGAGATCATCCTCGTCAGCGTGTGGCGCGACCTCGACGCCATTTACGGCTGGCTGGGCGTGACGGACCTCCTGGAGACGCCGATTCGGGACCGCGGCGAGCCCAGCTTCTTCGAGCATTTTGAGGTCCAGCACTACGAAGTCCTCGAAAGCGACGACATCGCCGAGATCACCGCCGAGGAACTGGCGGCCACGGCCGACGGGTCTCTGCCGGCTGCCGTCGCCCTCGATCTCTGAGCCCGCGGAGCCTGGTCCAGGGCTGACGATCCAATACCGGGTACGGTATCCTTCTCAACTCCGCTTCCTGCGCAAGCGCGGCAATAGGGGACTATGAACGTTCTGGAAGGGGTGGACGCGTGGCAATCACAGTACTCCGGCCAGCCTCCGGTCGGATTCATGCTGCGGTTCAGCCACGAGTCGGTCTGGACGCGTCTCCAATTCGCTCGTGACGACGCCCGGCCGGGCGCCGGCGACGACCGGCTGATCGCCTCCCGGCTCGACACCGTGGCGAGCTCGCTCTTCACCGGAGCCACCGTCCTCGTGGCGGCCATCCGGCTCGGCGCCGGCCAGGAAGACACGAACGCCCTGCGGGATCTCGGGGCGACGGCGATCTCTCCGCCGGAGAGCTGGCTCGAGGCGCTGGGGAGCTACCTGCCGGATCCGAGCAGGGCGGAATTCATGGCCACCACCGTGGGCTGGCAGCGCGGCTGCCTGGATCGCGTCTGGCTGGCCGTGACGCGGGAATGGATCGGGCGAGTCGCCGTCTTCTGCCCCGCCACCGGCGATGCCCTCTGCCCGTACGACGGCGGCGCCGACGTCTTCGTCTGGGCCGCGGAGCGTCGCGCCAAGATGGGCGAGCGGTTCAAGGCCTGGGTGCCGCGAGCCGCCCCGGCATTGTGATCCGCGGCCGGACCGGCGAAACTACGGCCATGAGCCCAAGCCCGAAACGCCCGACCGAATCGACCAGGCGCGAACCTGCCGGGCCGCCGGCCGCACGCCCGCCGACGCCCGTCACGAAGGCCGACATCGCCCGATACCGTGAGAACCTCCAGGGCGAGATCGACGCCATCGCCCTCTACTCGCTGCTCCAGGACGAGGAGAAGAGCGGCGCGGTCAAGGACTTCTACACCCGCATGGTGGAGGTCGAGTCGATCCACGCCGACGTGTGGCGGACGCAGCTCACGGCCGCCGGCGTAGACACGAGCCGGATGAGCGCGGCCTGGCGGACGCGTGTCCTGATGTTCATCGCCCGCCATTTCGGACCGAGCCTGGTGGTGCCGACCATCGCCGAGCGCGAAGCCTCGGACCAGGCCATGTACGACGACCAGCCCGAGGCCCTCGCCCGGATGCCCGGCGACGAGCGGTCCCACGCCCGCCTCTTCCGTGAGCTGGCGGCCGGCCAGGGCGTGGAGGGCGGCGCGATTGCCCGCATCGAGGGCCGCCACCGCGGCAGCGGCGGCAATCAGCTCCGGGCCGCGGTCCTCGGCGCGAACGACGGCCTCGTCTCCAACCTGAGCATCTCCATGGGCGTGGCCGGCGCGGCCCAGAGCGCGTCCGCCGGCGGCAATCCCGTCCTGATCGCCGGCATGGCCGGCATGCTGGCCGGCGCCCTGTCGATGGCCATCGGGGAGTGGCTTTCGGTCCAGAGCGCCCGCGAGCTGTTCGCCCACCAGGTCAAGGTCGAGCGCGAGGAGCTTCTCAGCGTCCCGGACGAAGAGGAAGAGGAGCTGAAGCTCATCTACCAGGCGAAGGGCCTCACGGCCGAACAGGCCCGCCTGATGGCGCAGTCGGTGATGGGCGGCGAACTCGGCCGGGCGGTGGACACGCTCGCTCGCGAAGAGCTCGGCATCGACCCCGACGAGCTCGGCGGGTCGGCCTGGGTCGCCGCGATCACCTCGTTCTTCCTGTTCGCCATCGGTGCGATCGTGCCGCTCTCGCCCTTCTTCTTCGCCTCGGGGACGCCCGCGATAGTGGCCTCGATCATCGTCAGCGCGGCGGCCCTGATGCTCGTCGGGGCGGCGATCACCGTCGTCACCGGCTCCAGCGTTCTGAAGACGGGCGGGCGGCAGGTGCTGCTCGGGCTCTTTGCGGCGGCGATCACGTTCGGGCTGGGGGCCCTGGTCGGCCGAGCCGTCGGGTAGGGGGTCGCGGCCGCACCGCGGGGGACTAGGCGGCCGCGCGGACGCTCCGCATTGGCCACAAACGGTAAGCTACACGTCAATCAGCCACGAGTCGGGAGCCGCTTCAACGTGACCATCGAGCCTTCAATCGCGCCGGAGCGAGGCGATTTCATCCGTGAGATCGTCGCGGCCGACCTGCGGGACGGCAAACACCAGACGGTCGTCACGCGGTTCCCGCCCGAGCCGAACGGCTACCTGCACATCGGCCACGCGAAGTCCATCTGCCTCAACTTCGGCATCGCCAACGAGTTCGGCGGCCACTGCAACCTGCGCTTCGACGACACGAACCCCACCAAGGAAGAGCAGGAGTACATCGATGCCATCGAGGCCGACGTTCGCTGGCTCGGCTTCGACTGGGGCGAGAACCTCTTCCACGCGTCGGATTACTTCCACCAGCTGTACGAGTGGGCCGTCTACCTGATCAGGGCCGGCAAGGCGTACGTGGACGACCTCACGGCCGACGAGATCCGCGAGTACCGCGGCACGCTGACCGAGCCCGGCAAGAACAGCCCGTATCGCGATAGGTCGATCGACGAGAACCTCGATCTATTCGAGCGGATGCGGGCCGGCGAGTTCCCCAACGGCGCCCGGGTTCTGCGCGCCAGGATCGACATGGCCGCCCCGAACATCAATCTGCGGGACCCGGCCCTGTACCGGATCCTGCACGCAGACCATCCGCGAACCGGCGGCAAATGGTGCATCTACCCGATGTACGACTTCGCGCACGGTCAGTCGGATGCCATCGAAGGCGTGACGCATTCAATCTGCACGCTCGAATTCGAGGTCCACCGGCCGCTCTACGACTGGTTCATCGACAACCTGCCGGTGCCGTCGAAGCCGCGCCAGATCGAGTTCGCCCGCCTGAACATCACCTACACCGTCCTGTCCAAGCGGGTCCTGCTCAAACTCGTCAACGAGGGGCATGTGCGTGGCTGGAACGACCCGCGCATGCCCACCATCTCCGGTCTGCGCCGCCGCGGCTTCCCGGCCGAGGGCATCCGCGACTTCGCCGCCCAGATCGGCGTCGCCAAGAGCGACAGCACCGTAGAGGTGGGCCAGCTGGAGCACGCCGTCCGCGACGTGTTGAACCGCAAGGCCGCCCGCCGCTTCGCCGTCCTGTCGCCGCTCAAGGTAGTCATCGAGAACTACCCCGAGGGCCGGGTGGAGGAGATGGACGCCGTCAACAACCCCGAGGATCCGTCCGCCGGCACGCGCAAGGTGCCGTTCAGCCGCGAGCTGTGGATCGAGCGCGAGGACTTCATGGAGGAGCCGCCGGCGAAGTTCTTCCGCCTGGCCCCCGGCCGCGAGGTCCGGCTGCGGTCCGCGTACTTCATTACCTGCACGAGCGTCGTGAAGGACGCCGCGGGCAACGTAGTGGAGTTGCGCTGCACGTACGACCCCGCCACGCGCGGCGGCGACTCGCCCGACGGCCGCCGGCCCAAGGCCACGCTCCACTGGATCTCCGTGGCTCACGCGATGCCCGCGGAGGTTCGGCTGTACGACCACCTCTTCGTACGCCCCGACCCGGGCGCCGACGGCGACCTCTTTGCCGACCTCAATCCGAATTCGGAGACGGTGCTCCAGGGCTGCATGGTGGAGCCGGCGCTGGCCGACCTGCCGATCGGCGAGACCGTCCAGTTCGAGCGCCTCGGCTACTTCTGCCCGGACACGGACTCGACGCCGGACCACCCGGTCTTCAACCGCACGCTCACCCTGAAGGACACGTGGGCGAAGCTACAGGCCCAGGGCCGCCACGACGGGTAGCCCGGCGCCGCTCCTTGCTGAACCGGATGGCACCCCGTGCCTGGGGCCTACGCCCCGCCGGGCACGTCGAACTCCCTGTGGGCCGAGGTGAGGAACGCCCCGACTCGGCGCTCCGCCTCACCCTTGGGCCAGCCCAGCTCGGCGGCCATGATTGCGGCGACGCGCGGAGCCATCGCCGCTCCCCGGTCCGCGAGATCGAGCGCCGCTCGCGTCCGCCTCGTCATGACGTCCTCGACGTCGAACGCCGCCTCACGGCGAACAGCCCAGGCCACCTCGGCCTCGAGGTAGGGCAGCTCCGGCGACAGCGGCCGCAGTAGATCGAGCTCCGTCCCGAGGCTCACGACGTCCGGCGCCTCGGTCCCGTACCGCCTGACCAGGTGTTCGGCCCCGGCCCGGTCCAGGCCGGGTCGCTGCGCGATCGTCGCCGTGAGAGTCTCCAGCTCGGACGGAGCGGCCGCGCCCACGAGGGGCAGCTGGGTCGTGACCGAGGGCCTGGCCCTGGCCGTGTTGGGACCCAGCGCCGCGTCCACGGTCTGGGCGGCCATGAGCCTGTAGGTGGTGAACTTGCCGCCGCCGATCCGGACGAGGCCGTTGGCGTCGGTGCGGATGCGGTGCTCCCGAGAGGCCTTGACGGTCGAGCCCGGCGCGCCTCCCGGATCCGCGGCAAGCGGCCGGATTCCGGTGTAGGCGGACAGGATGTCGTCCCTGGTCAGCCCCACGTCCAGGGTGCGGTTGACGTTGTCGAGGATCTCGTCGATCTCGGCGAGCGAGGGGGCCGGCCGCTCCACGGAGCCATGGTCCTCCACGTCCGTCGTGCCGATGACCCACCGGTCCGGCCACGGGACCAGGAAGCAGACGCGGTGCGGGATGCGCAGCGTCATGCCGTACCGGCTGGGGATCCGATCGCGCCTGACGACTATGTGAGTGCCCCGGCTGGGCTGGATCGCGCTGCCCTGGGAGGCCGGGAACGGCCCGTCGGCCGCCCCCGACCAGACGCCCGTGGCGTCGATCACGTGGCCGGCGCGGATCTCGAGGTCGGTGCCGGTGAGCTCGTCACGGGCCACGCATCCTTCGATGCGGCCGCCCGCCTCGACGGCCTGGAGCGCCCGAACCCGTGATGCCGCGACCCCGCCCTTTGCCTGCGCCGTGCGCATGACGGCGACCACGTAGCGGGCGTCGTCCTCCTGGCCGTCGTGGTAGATGAACGCGCCTCGAAGGCCCTTGCGCCGCAGGCCGGGGACTGCCTCGACGGCATCGCGCGCGGACAGCCAGCGGTGGAAGCCGCCGTCCCGGGACGCTCCGAGCAGGTCGTACATCGTGAGTCCGGCCCCGAAGAACGGCGGCGCCCAGAGGCCCCCGTATACCGGGAACACGAAGGGCTCCAGCCTGACGAGGTGGGGGGCCAGCCGCAGCAGCCTGGCCCGTTCGCGCAGGGCCTCGCGCACGAGGCCGATCTGGAACTGCTCGAGGTATCGAAGGCCGCCGTGGATCAGTCGCGATGACCGGCTGCTCGTCCCGGTCGCGAAGTCGTCCTTCTCGACGAGGGCGGCCCGCAGTCCGCGGCTCGCCGCGTCCAGGAGAATGCCGCACCCGGTGATCCCGCCGCCGACCACCAGCACGTCCCAGCGCTCGCCGGCGAGCGACTCCAGGTCACGCTGTCTCTGCACGGCGCCGGCCGCTTGCCCGGGCATCTCTCGAACGTTGGTAGCCAACGGGGCCTTCCTTTCGGCAACACGAAGCCGTGCCGTTGATCATAGGCTGGTATGGGCGAACGGCGAAGGCAATGGCCACGGACCGTCGGCCCACGAGCGGAGGGACCTGGTTCAGCTCTGGGGCCGGCCTTGCAGCCGGGCTGCCTGCCCGGCTCGGGGCGGGGCAATCACAAGGTTGCCGCGTCGATGGCGGTCGTAACCGCCGGTTCGCCGAACCAGCGCGCCTTGAGGCGTATGGCGGCCCAGACGAGGGCCAGCATCACCGGCACCTCGATCAGCGGCCCGACGACCGTGGCAAGGGCGACCGTCGGCGAGAAGGCCGTGATAGCAATGGCGATGGCGATCTCAAAGTCGCGTCCGGTTGAGTTGAAGGCGACAGCTACGCCATCACGGTAGGAGAAGCGCAGCCGGGAGCCGATGAAGAGGACGACGAAGAACATCAGGCCGAAGAACAGGGCCATCGGGATGGCCATCTCGACGACGATGCCGGGTCGTTGGAGGATCAGGTCGCCTTTGAGTGAGAACATGACGATCAGCGTGAACAACAGGCCCAGGATCGAAAGCGCGCTGAGGCCCGGCTTGAGCCGCTCCATCGCCTCCTCTCCTCCGCGCCGGGTCACGGCCTGGCGGGTCAGGATGCCCGCGACGAGCGGCAGGCCCAGATAGAGGACGACGCTCTCGGCGACGACCCACACGTCGAAGCTCACATTGCCGATGAGCAGCCGGGCATAGACCGGGATGAGAATCATCTGCGCGACCGAGTTGAGGGCGACGAAGACCAGGGCCATTGGGGTGTTCCCCTTGGCCAGGTACGTGAAGACGATCACCATGGCGATGCAGGGAGCCAGGCCGTAGAGGACGAGCCCGGTGTGCAGCTCGGGATCCGACACGAAGACGTTCGCGAGCCCCAGCATGACGAAAGGTGCCACGAGGTAGTTGAAGGCAATGACGACGCCAAGCTGGCGCGGCGAGCGGAAGGCGTCGCCGACCTCGCCGAGGTGAACATTCGTCATCGCCGGGTACATCATCGCGAACAGCCCGAGGGGAACGCCGAGCGAGAGCGCGTTTGGCACCGTGAGGACGAATGTGCCGCCGGCGATCGCCTTGATCGCGTCGATCGGCGGGGTGAGCGTGAAGTCGGAGATCGCCAGCGCCTTGCCGACCAGGATGCCCACCACCATCGCGAAGGCGACGAAGAACGGCAGCAGGCGGAAATCTTCGAGCTTGGCGAGCAGGCGGCTGGCAGTCATCGGTCTCCTTGGTTCAGTAGTCGGGTTGAGCGGCGTCAATAGGAGGCGACCGCCTCTCGGCGAGCCCGACGGGCAAGTTCGACGAACGGGCGGATGCGCATGCTGACCTCGGTCAAGGTCCGCCGGAAGGCTTGGAGCTTCTGCTCGTCGGTTCCCTCGACCTCGGCCGGATCGTCAAGCCCCCAGTGGAGCGTGTTGTGGTCGCCCGGGAAGACCGGGCAAGTCTGACGGGCGCGGTCGCAGACCGTGATGACGTAGTCGAAGGGCTGGCCGAGGAACTCGGTTGCCGACTTGCTCCGGGCGCCCGACCAGTCGATGCCAACCTCGGCGAGCACGCGCACGGTATACGGATTGACGCCCTTCGGCTCCGTGCCGGCCGAGTAGGCTTCGAAATCGGTGCCCCCGAGATCTCGAAGCATCGCTTCGCCGATCTGGCTTCGGGCGGAGTTGCCTGTGCAGACAAACAGGACGCGGATTGGGTCAGCGGACATGGGACGCTCCTTGTGGCCGCGGTCCGCCGCGGCGATGGTGCTTTCGAGGTCGGTCAGTTCGTTGTCGAGCCGGTCGAGTTCAGCCCGACGCCGCCCGATTGCCGCGCGCTGCGAGCTGATGATCGGCCCGAGGTCGGCGTCGATGACGCCTCGTTCCAGGCACAGCCGGGCGAGTCGTCCGGCATCGAGCGGTCCGAGCCCAAGCCGTCGCAGGGCCACGACCAGGCGCAGGCGCGCCAGGTCCGCATCGTCGTAGTCGCGGTAGCCGTTGTCTCGCCGGGCCACCCGCGGAAGCACGCCGGCTTCCTCGTAGAAGCGAACCGCAGAGGGCGCTATGCCGGCTCTTCGGGAGACCTCTGAGACTCTCATGCTCGGAGGCTACACCCTCAAGCCACTTGAAGGTCAAGACCACGCTGTCTCGCTATGCTATCTCGGCCTCAAGTCCTATCGTCCCGCCCTGATACGACAGCGCGCCAGCGTTGCACGCGCTGCTTCAGGTCGCGGCGGCGGCTGCCGGCTCCGTGCGATTTGTTCGCAGGATTCCGCCTGGGGCGACTAAACTTCCGGCAAATCGCGGCTGCGACGGGGCCGTGGTTGCCCGCGCAGCCGCGTCGGACGACGAGCCGAAGTGGAGGTGCGTGATCGTTCCTTGGGAGACCCCGCGCGCACTCGATGCCGGCCTCTCGGACCTGATCGACCGGCTGCCAAAGGTGGAACTGCACGTCCACCTGGAGGGCACGCTCGAGCCCGAGCTGGCCTTCCGGCTGGCCGCCCGCAACGGCGTGGCGCTCCCGGTCCGCTCGGTCGACGAGATGCGGGCCGCCTATGACTTCGCCGACCTGCAGGCGTTCCTGGACATCTACTACGCCGCCTGCTCCGTGCTGGTCACCCGCGACGACTTCCGCGACCTGACCCGCGCGTACATGGTGCGCGCCCACGCCGACCGCGTTCGCCACGTCGAGCCGTTCTTCGACCCTCAGACGCACACGGACCGCGGCGTTGCCATCGGCGACGTGATCGGCGGCATCCTCGACGGCCTCGCCGACGGCCAGCGTGAGTTCGGCATCACGAGCGGCCTGATCCTCTCGTTCCTGCGGCATCTCCCCGCCGAGGCGGCCTCGGCCACCCTCACGGCCGCTGAGCCCTGGCTGGACCGGATCGTGGCGGTGGGCCTGGACTCGAGCGAGGTGGGCTTCCCGCCGGAGCCGTTCGCGGGGGTGTTTGTGCGGGCGCGCGGGCTCGGGCTGCGCGCCGTCGCCCATGCCGGCGAAGAGGGAGAGGCGGCGCTCGTCGCGCGAACGCTCGACTGCCTGGAAGTGTCGCGGATCGACCACGGCGTCCGGGCGGCCGACGACCCGGCGGTGATGCGCCGCCTGGCCGAATCGGGCGTAACCCTGACGACCTGCCCGATTTCGAACCTCCGGCTCCAGGTGATCCCGACGCTGGAGCAGTCCACGATCCGGACGCTCATGGAGGCCGGCGTGGCGGTCACGATCAACTCGGACGACCCGGCGTACTTCGGCGGGTACATCGGCGAGAACTACCGCAGGATCGCGGCGGCGCTCGCGTTCACGGCCGGCGATCTGCGCCGGCTGGCGGCCAATGCGATCAACGGGTCGTTCGCCACGGCCGAGCGCAAGCGAGAGCTGCTGGCCGAGCTGGAGGCGGCTGCGGGGGCGGAGTAGGGGAGCGGCCGCGCCGCGCCGCGCCGAGTCGCGCGGCTCCGGGGAAACGAAAAAGGAGCCCGATTGCTCGGGCTCCTCTTGGTTGTGGGTCGGGTTAGTAGCGGTTGCTCGAGGCTCGCTGGCTGGTGAAGCAGTCGCTGCAGTAGACCGGCTTCGCGCCGCTGGGGCGGAAGGGAACCTGGGCCTCGCGGCCGCAGCTGGAGCAGGTGGCGCTGAACATCTCGCGCGGGCCACTGGAGTAGCCGCCCGATCCGCCGCCTGAGTAGCCGCCGTCGGAGCGGCCGCTCGAGTAGCCGCCGCCGCTGTCGCCACGCGCGGCCTTCTTGGCTGCGCGGCACGGTGCACATCGACGCGGCTCGCTGAACTGCCGGTCTGCGTAGAACTGCTGCTCGCTCGCGGTGAACGTGAACTCCTGATTGCAGTCCGCGCAGGTGAGCGTCTTGTCTTGTCCGTACAAAGAGAAAACTCCTTCTCGTGCGGCCTCAGCGAACTTTCTCGCCGAGTACCGATGAGAGGGAGTGTCGTAGTGCCGCTATTGAATTGGCACCTATTGGTACCGGGAACAACCATAACACAGCCGGTGGCGTTCTGACGAACGAATGTTCGAGGGCCGTGGTTTGCCCGGGCCGATGGCCGGACGGCGCCGTCCCGGCGCTAGGATGAGCTCATGACGTTCGATCGCAGCCTCCGACCGATCCTCGAGGGCGTGGACACGTCCTGGATCATCGGCGGCGTCATGCCGTTCGAGGCCTACAGCGTCGGATCGCACGTGCCGGTCCTGTTCGAGCGCTTCGCCCGCGTTCTTCACCCCGCGTGGGCTGCGCCCGGAGTCCCGGTCCGCTGGGACGCCATCGCCGCCTGGTCTGGCAGAACGAGTCATCCGCTGGCCCAGTTCGTTCCACTGTCGCGACCGGCCGGCGAAGTGGCGAGTGCGGCCCCCTTCCAGCGGAAGCCCGACCTGGGCGGTCTCCCACCGGTCATCCTCGAACCGCTTTGTGAGTTGCTTGCCGCCCACACGCGCACCCCGGACCAGTGCTACGTGGGCGTCTGGGAGGGCTACGGGTCGCTGGACCCGGCGTCGCCGGCTCTCCGACTCCGCCTGCCGCAGCGCACCCACCTCATCTTCGGCGGGCCGATCGCGGAGGTCGGGCGAATTGGCCGGACGCTGCCCGACGGTTCGCGCGTGCAGGAGCCTCCGGGCATCATCTGGCCGGCCGATCGAGCCTGGTTCGTGGCAAGCGAGGTCGACGTCGATTCCACGTTCGTCGGCGGCTCCGGCAGGCTGATCGATGCGCTCCTGGCCGAGCCGAAGCTCGAGTCGTGGCCCGCCCAGCCAACCGACCGCGTGACGTGGGACAGCGACCTGATCAACGGCCGCTAGCACCGACCCCGGCCGGCCGGCCGGGGAGGCTCGCGAAGCGCCGCTCCCCTCCGGAATCCGGTATTCTGTCCGTCGCTCCGCTGGCGAGTGGCCTAACGGTAAGGCACCTGACTCTGGATCAGGGGATTGAAGGTTCGAATCCTTCCTCGCCAGCCAACTTTTGAGCACGAATCAGGCCCCCGGAGGCGACTCCAGGGGGCCTTTGTTTTGGGCTCCATCCCTTACGCATCCCTTACCGCCCCATACGGAGGAACGACGGGAGCCGGGCCTGTGCCCGAACGTCGGGGAGGGCTTCGAAGCCTGCTCAGCGCAGCCATGTCCTTACTCAGGCACCCGACTCTGCTTACGAGATTCGGGACATCAGGGAGGAGTTCAGGCGGGCGACACCGGAGTTTGCTTTGCCGGCTCGCGAGACACTTCCCGGCAGCCGGTCAGGCTGAGGTCTCCCACAAACACCGACCGTCACCGCTCCGAGGATGCCGCTCCGAGGATGCCCGTCATTCGGTCGGCCATTCGGTCGGCCATCGCCTCGGTGAAGTGCCCGTACACGTTGGCCGTCGTCCCGATGTCGGTATGGCCCAGCGCCCGCGACACGTCGAACAGTTCGGCGCCGGCCTCCAGCTGGAGCGTGGCGAAGGCATGGCGCAGATCGTGGAACCTCTGTTGACGGATCCCTGCGCCAGCGAGGACCACATGGAGAGAACGCGTGACGTGCCAGGGGTTCAACGGGCCTCCAGTCGCGTTGGTAAAGACGAAGCCGGCGCTGCTCCACAGCCGCGCCGCAGCCCGCTCGGCGTCCTGTCGAGACCGCAGGCGGCGCAGTGAGGCCGCTACTGGGAGCGGCAGCCTCAGCACTCGCCGAGACCGTTCGGTCTTGGGTTCTGCCAGGACCCCCGACTCGCGTTCTAGCGTATGGCGAACCGTGAGTAGGCCGGCTTCGAGGTCGACATCGTCCCATCTCAGGGCAAGCAGCTCGCCCTGCCGAAGGCCGGTTCCGAGAGCGGTTAGGAACAAGGACTCGAACGGATGGCCAGCCATCGCCGACCTGAGGACGCCCACCTCTTCAATCGTGAGCGGACGGAGGTCGTGCTTTGCCTTCGCCGGTGGATCGACGTATAGGGCGACATTCCGAACGGCTCGGCCTGCCTTGACGGCTCTCCCCAAAGCGATCCGGAGAACCACGTACGCATAGCGAACGGTGGTCGGAGATAGGTCACCGCGGGCTGTCAGCGAGGCCAGCATCCGAGCGATATCGGGCGGGCCGAGTTTGGAAAGCTGGATCGCGCCGATCGCCGGCCGTATGTACCGATCGCAGGTCTCTTCGTAGCTTGCGACTGTGCTCGGGCGTAGGCGCGGCCGGACGTTCGTGGCGAGCCAATCGTCCAGCCAGCCTGAGACAGTGACGGTCCTGTCGGGCGCCGGGAGTTGGGCCGCGGATGCCTCCAGGCCAGCCCTTAGGGCCTCCACGGCAGCGTTTCGGGTCGGCCGGGTGACGGAATGCTGCCGACCGTCTGGTCCGTAATAGCGGGCCTCCCACCCGCCGCTCGGGCGCTTGCGGATGGTGCCCTCGCCGTTGGCTCGCTTCTTCATGGCCGGAGCCTCCAAAGAGAACGCCCGCGGCCAGCGGTAGAAGCACTGACAGCGGGCGTACGGAGTCTATTCGATTGGCCTGCTTCTACCAGGCAGGCACATCGTAGATGCACCGTCAACGGACTACCGGGACACGCACACCTATCGCCATCCGGCTCATCTATCCGCTCGTGGATTGCGACCAGTTCGCCATCTGAGTTACGGAGCTCGTACCGGGTCGCGTCCGACCGCCGACCTGATGGCACTCTAGGACCCGTCACAGATGGTCGAGCGCTTGCCGATAGCGGCGCGGGAGGGACCCCTGTCTGACGCGCCTGCGTTTGCCGGAACGGAGCCGGCCCGGGGATTGGCCGGCTCCAGACCTGCCACGAAAGCCTCCAGGTCCGCTTGACGGAACCTCAGCTCGCGGAATGGACGGACCGCGATCAGGCGGCCCTCTCGGACGAGCCGGAACACCGACGACCGGCTAACCCCTAGCCAAGCGGCGGCGTTATCCGCGGAGAGCAGGGCGGGCTCAATCATGGCCGGCAGTCCCAAGGCGGTGTCTCCCGGCATGAACCCGGTCGAGCGCCGGAACCCATCCCATCGAACGCTCGGCAGACCGTCTGCCGTGGGACGACGTGTGGCCGGCGTGGCTGGCTCGCTCCAGCGCCTTGATGGCCTCGGGCAGGCCGTCGGGATTGGTCATCACGAAGGCGATCCCCTCGGGTCGCATCCGCGATCTTGCGAGGGCCAGCGTCTCGCCTATCTCGCGCCAGGACAGCGATGCGGCAAACCACCGCCGCAGGTGGCCGCTATGCCCGCGCCGCGCCACTGTGCTGTAGGGAGGGTCTGTGACTAGGACGCTGAAGGAACGTGGCGGCAAGGCTGCCAGCGCGTTGCGGGCGTCGCGCTTCTCGATATGCACAGCATTGGGCCGGCAGAGTGCCATCGTCTCACCGTCCTGGCGCTGGCGGAGCCGTAAGCTCGGCCTCGTCGAGGGGGTCTGGATGGATATGTGCATGCTCGGCGAACTGATGCGGCCAGGGAGCCGGATCTGGCCAGCGCGACGGCGGTGTCCCGCGGTGGCCGTGGCGGTGGTCGTGCAGGCCTCGCAGGCCGTGCCGGTGGGGGTGGGAGTGGTGATACTCGGACATCTGACGGCTGCGCTCCGAGGCTCTGGCGCTGACGCCCAAGCGGGGCGCAGCGCATTAGTACGCCATGGCGCGCCACACTCGCGCCACATTCCCACGAGCGACTACCTAATGAACTGGGGGTGTTGGCGCCGCGAGGGCGCACCTTGGCCTGGCTTTGCGGGCTCTGGCGACTTGATTCCGCGCCGTATTGCGCCAAACGCCAACCATGGTTTTTCAGAGAAGTTCGTGTTTCTAGAGATTTCCGTCCAGGGGCAGGAGGAGCAGCCTGGAGCGCAAGGGCCCACGATGCGGCGCTATCCTTCAAGGTCGGGCAGAGAGACGCAAAAGAGGAACGGCTGTGACTGAGGCGAGGGCGGCGATCAACAACCACGCGGGCCTCATCTGGGCCATCGCCGACCTGCTGCGCGGCGACTACAAGCAGTCCGAATATGGCCGTGTCATCCTGCCGCTCGTCCTGCTCCGCCGCCTGGACTGCGTCCTCGAGCCCACCAGGGCCCAGGTCCTCGCCCGCGCCGGAGCCCTCGCCGGCGCGGTCCAGAACGTCGACCCGATCCTGAAGGGGATCACGCGCGTCGAGGCGTACAACACCTCGCCTCTGACGCTCCGTCGCATCCTGGCGGACCCGCCCCAGGTGGCCGGCAATCTGCGCGCCTGGATCGCGAAGGGCGACGCATCTGCAGCTAGTCCGTCATGCCATGAAGCTCGCTGAGGTATGCCAGCTGCTCGAGCGGCAGCGCTCGTTTGGATGGTCATCCTCGACCAGGTGAAGATCGCGGTGTACCACCACCTCGACCCGGCGGGCGAGCGGCACCTGAGCTTCTTCACTCACATCCGAGAGGCAACGCATCCCGCCGGCCGCTGAGACCGATGTCGTCCACCGGCCTGGAGCGGCCGGAGGCAATCCGGAAAGAACTCATGAGTACGCGAGGAGACCCGCCATGCTGGACAAGGCCAAAACACTAACGGGCTACAGGCTGAAGGCTCTCGACGCGGAGTTCGGAAAGGTCAAGGACTTCTACTTCGACGATCAGGAGTGGACGATTCGCTACCTCGTAGCCGACACCGGTGAGTGGCTGATCGCCAGGCAGGTGCTCATCTCTCCACGTGCCCTTGGCAATGTGAATCGACCCGAGCAACACGTCTTGGTCGACCTGACCATGGAGCAGGTAGAGCACAGCCCGTCTCTGAACAGAGACAAGCCCGTGTCACGGCGATTCGAGACCGAGTTCTGCTCGTATTTCGGCATGCCGATGTACTGGTTCGAGCGCGAGAGAGAGTCGGCCAGAAAGAGGCTGAAGCGTGGAGACCCACACCTGCGCAGCGTCCATGCAGTCACTGGCTACAAGGTCGAGGCCACAGATGGTGAGATTGGCCGCGTCGAAGACTTCCTGATCGACGACGAGACTTGGACGATTCGATACCTGATCGTCGATACCCACCGCTGGTTGCCGGGGAGGAGGATCCTGATCTCCCCCACGTGGATCAATCGCATCACATGGCGCCGTCGGCACGTCGCCGTGGGACTCGACCGGCAAGCCATCGAGCAGTCGCCAGAGTACTCGAATGAGTCTCAGGTCACCAGAGACTACGAAGCCTCTCTCCATCGCCACTACGACCGCGACGGGTACTGGGTCGATGAATCGCTAGCAGGGACAAAGCCCCACCGAGATTGATCCGATGGCAACAATGACGGCGCCTGTGGCGTGTCAGGAGCGCACCTCGTGAGTGCCGCGACTTGTGCGGCGATATGATCGACGACGCGTAACCCCTCGCGCGCACGCGAAAGGTGTCTCCCTCCGCTCAGGCAGACAACGTGAAGTTGCCAGCGCGAGTGCGGATGGGCCGGAGTGGCCCCGCGAGCTGAGCGCACGGCCCAAGGAGGCTGGGTAATGAACAAGCGGTGGGAATGCCTCGACGGTAACGAAGCGGCCGCCCGGGTCGCCTACGCCGTGAGCGAAGTCATCTCGATCTTCCCGATCACGCCCGCGTCGCCGATGGCGGAGCATGCCGACGACTGGGCGGCGGCCGGTCGACCAAACCTGTGGGGCACAGTGCCCGAAGTGGTCGAGATGCAGTCGGAGGCGGGTGCGGCGGGCACGCTGCACGGCGCCCTCCAGACAGGGGCACTGGCGACGACATTCACGGCGTCGCAGGGACTCCTCCTGATGATCCCGAACATGTACAAGATCGCCGGAGAGCTGACGCCGGCCGTCATCCACGTGGCGTCCCGCACGATCGCGACCCATGCCCTCTCGATCTTTGGCGACCACAGCGACGTGATGGCCGTGCGACCGACCGGTTGGGCAATGCTTGCCGCCGGCTCGGTCCAGGAGGCGCACGACTTCGCCCTGGTGGCCCACGCTGCGACCCTCCGGTCGCGCATCCCGTTCCTCCACTTCTTCGAGGGCTTCCGGACCTCCCACGAGGTCAACAAGATCGTCGTCCTCGACGATGACGACATCCGGGCCCTCGTGCGCGATGACGACGTTCTCGCCTTCCGCCGCCGCGGCCTGACGCCAGAGGCCCCGGTTGTGCGGGGCACGGCCCAGAACCCCGACGTGTTCTTCCAGTCCAGCGAGGCGAGGAACCCCTACTACCTTGCCGTGCCCGGGATCGTCAAAGGTGTGATGGACGAGTTGGCCGAACGGACCGGTCGGCGTTACGGTCTTGTCGATTACCACGGTGCCCCCGACGCGGAGCGCGTCGTCGTCGTGATGGGCTCGGCGGGTGGCGCGGCAGAGGAAACGGTCGACGCGCTGGTAGCCGCGGGCGAGCGGGTCGGCGTGCTCAAGGTTCGCCTATTTCAGCCTTTCCCAACCGACGAGCTACTGGCCGCGCTGCCGGCCACCGTGCGCGCGATCGCGGTCCTGGACCGGACCAAGGAGCCCGGCGCGGCTGGCGAACCGCTGTATCTCGAGGTGGTGGCCGCCGTTGCCGAGGGGATGGACCGCGACGAACCGGCGTTCGCCACGACGCCCCGGATCATCGGCGGGCGGTACGGCCTCTCGTCGAAGGAGGTCACACCTTCGATGATCAAGCCGGTATTCGACGAGCTCGCTGCCGGCCGGCCCAAGCGGCACTTTACGGTCGGCATCTACGACGACGTCACGCACCTGAGCCTGCCGATCGAGACTGAGTTCCGCCACGCCCGGCCGGCCGGTGAGGTCCAGGCGCTGTTCTTCGGGCTCGGCTCGGATGGCACCGTGAGTGCCAACAAATCGTCTGTAAAGATCATCGGCGAGGGCACTGACCTCTTCGCCCAAGGCTACTTCGTCTACGATTCGAAGAAGTCCGGGTCGGTCACCGTTTCGCACTTGCGGTTCGGGCCCGAGCCCATTCGCTCCGCCTACCTCATCGAGCGGGCGGACTTCGTCGCTTGCCATCAGTTCGGTCTCCTCGAGAAGATGAAGATCGTCGAACACGCCAAGCCCGGGGCGACATTCCTGCTCAACTCCCCCTACGGGCCCAACGAGGTCTGGGGCCGGCTGCCCCGGAATGTCCAGCGCCAGCTCGTCGACAAGGAGATCGACTTCTGGGTCATCGACGCGTTCGCGGTCGCCGAAGAGACCGGCATGGGCAGCCGCATCAACACGGTGATGCAGCCCTGCTTCTTCCACCTCGCCGGGGTGTTGCCACCGGCCGACGCCATCGCGCGCATCAAAGAGTACGTTCAAAAGACATACGCCCGACGGGGCCAGGCCGTCATCGAGCGCAACTTCGCCGCGATCGACCTGTCGCTCGGTCGGTTGGCCCACGTGCCGCTCGGCAAGGTCACGAGCAACCTATCGATCGCGTCCATGGTCCCCGACGACGCGCCGGACTTCGTCAAGCGGGTGACCGCCGTTCTGATGGCCGGCGACGGGGACCGAGTGCCGGTGAGCGCGTTGCCGGTCGACGGGACATTCCCAACTGGGACGGCCAGGTACGAGAAGCGAGCCATCGCCCAGGAGATCCCCATCTGGGATCCCACGATCTGCATCGACTGCGGCAAGTGTGCGATGGTCTGCCCGCACGCCACGATCCGGATGAAGGTCTTCCCGAAAGCGGCAGTCGAGGGAGCCCCGGCCGACTTCGTGACCAAGGAGTTTCGCTCCAGGGAGCTGCCCGACCACCTGCTGACCATTCAAGTCGCGCCGGACGACTGCACCGGCTGCGGCGTCTGCGTGGACGTGTGCCCGGCCAAGAGCAAGACGGAGGTGCGCCACAAGTCGATCAACATGGAGCCCGCAGAAAAGCACCGCGACGTAGAACGCCGACGCTGGGACTACTTCCAGTCGATCCCCCCACTCGATCGAAGCCTCTTGCCGCACGACACCGTCAAGGGATCCCAGGTCCTCGAACCGCTGTTCGAGTTCTCTGGCGCGTGTGCAGGCTGCGGCGAGACACCGTACCTGCGGCTGCTTAGTCAGCTCTTCGGCGACCGGATCATCGTGGCCAATGCCACGGGGTGCTCTTCGATCTACGGCGCCAACCTGCCGACCACGCCCTGGACGGCAGACGCCGCCGGCCGTGGGCCGGCCTGGAACAACTCGCTGTTCGAGGACAACGCGGAGTTCGGGCTTGGAATGCGTCTCGCACTGGATGCCCAGTCCGATCACGCCAGGCGACTCCTGAGCCGGCTCGCTCCGGTGATCGGCGACGAGCTCGTGCGGGAGCTACTCGAGAGCCAGCAGGACACCGAGTCGGAGATCGCGGCCCAGCGCCGTCGCGTGGTCACGTTGCGCGAGGTGCTCGCGGGGGTCGACGGTGCGCGTCGCGCCGACGCCCAGCACCTGCTGTCCCTGACCGACGACCTCGTGCGCCAGGGGATATGGATAGTCGGGGGCGACGGCTGGGCCTACGACATCGGCTTCGGAGGACTGGATCAGGTTCTAAGCTCGGGACGAAACGTCAACCTCCTGGTCCTGGACACGGAGGTGTACTCGAACACCGGCGGCCAGGCGTCGAAGGCCACACAGCGTGGTGCGGTGGCGAAGTTCGCGGCCTCCGGGAAGGCCACCGGAAAGAAGGACCTCGGCGCCAGCGCCCGCGCCTACGGCAACGTCTACGTAGCCCAGATCGCCCTAGGCGCCAACGACGCGCACACGATCAAGGCGTTCCTCGAGGCGGACGCGTGGCCGGGTCCGTCGCTCGTCATCGCCTACAGCACGTGCATCGCTCACGGCATTGACATGGAGAAATCCATGTCCCATCAGAAGGACGCCGTGAAGAGTGGCTACTGGCCGCTATATCGGTTCCGGCCAAGCGAAGCGGAAGCGGGCCGACCGTTCCATCTCGACTCGAGCGCTCCGTCGATCCCCGTCAGGGACTTCGTGTCGACGGAAACCCGCTTCGCGATCCTGGAGCGGACACATCCGGAGCGGGCCGCCGAGCTTGCGGTGCTGGCCCAGGCCGACGCCGACGAGCGCTGGCGATACTACGAGCAGCTGGCCGGAATACGGCGGAGCGTTCCGCATGTCGGGGAGACCGGCCTCGTTGCCGTCACGGTTGATACGGTGGCCGCCCGCGGCAGCGACATCGAGGAGGACGAGCGATGACCATCGATCTGCGCACAGGCTATCTCGGTCTGGAACTCCGCTCGCCGATCGTCGCCTCAGCCTCGCCGTCCACCGGCGAGCCCGAGACCGCCCGGCTCCTGGACGAGGCGGGCGTCGGGGCGATCGTCCTGCCGTCGCTCTTCGAAGAGGAGATCCTCAACGAGGAGATCCAGCTCAACCGCTCACTCGAGGCCGGTTCCGGGCAGTTCCCGGAGGCCCTTGAGTACTTCCCGACGATCGACTCTCTCCCGAGCGTGGGGGAGCGCTACCTGTCCCGCCTCGAACGAATCAAGGGCCGCTCTTCCGTTCCGGTGATCGCCAGTCTGAACGCCGCCACCACCGGAGGGTGGGTCCGTTATGCCAGGCTGATCGAGGACGCCGGGGCCGACGCCCTGGAGCTCAATCTCTACCACGTCGCTGCCGACCCGCACAGAACGGCGAGCGACATCGAGGCGGCCGATCTCGACCTGGTCGCCACCGTCCGGGCTGTGGTCGACATCCCTCTCGCTGTCAAGCTCAGCCCCTACTACTCGGCCCTGGCCAACTTCGCCGGCCGGGTGATCGACCGCGGGGCCGACGGGCTGGTCCTATTCAACCGCTTCTACCAGCCCGATTTCGACCTCGAGACCCTCGACGTAGTAGCGCGAGTCGAGCTGAGCCAGCCGGCCGAGATACGGCTGCCGCTGCGCTGGATTGCGATCCTCCGACCCCAGCTCGGACCCGACGTGTCCCTGGCAGCCAGCTCAGGAGTCCATGCCGGAACCGACGTTGTCAAGGAGCTCATCGTGGGCGCCGACGTCGTGATGATGACCTCCGCGCTGCTGCGCCATGGTCCGGGCCACGTCCGCACCGTGGAAGCCGAGCTTCGGGCCTGGATGGCCGACTGCGAGTACGAGTCGGTCGCTCAGCTTCGAGGCAGCGCAAGCCAGGCGACCGGGGTGGATCCCGCCGCCTTCGAGAGGGCCAACTACATGAAGACGCTGCAATCGTGGACGTCCCCAGGCACCTGACGGCAACACGTCCACGTTTCTCTACCCGGTGAACCACCATTCGTCCCAGGGCGCCGGTCCGCCGCCGGGATCGGCCCTTTTCTCCACTGGAGGACCCAGATGCGCCAGGCGTCACGGACCAACGACCAAGGTCCGGCACCCACACGGGACCCGCGAGGAGCCGCCCAGGTTGCCGGGCAGCCAGGGCCTGGTCGGGGGCTCGACGAACGGCACTTCGACTTCACAGACGCGCGGTTCGAGTGGCGCCGCCTGTTCGCGGAAGTGCTCGGGACCTTCTTCCTGGTCCTCGTTGCCGTGGGCGGCGGCATGGTCAACGCCAGATTCGGCGGCAACCTGCTCTCCCTGACCGCCCAGGTGACCGCCCCGGGCCTGATGGTCGGTGTGGTCATCCTGTCCATGGGCGCGGTCTCGGGGGCTCATCTCAATCCGGGCGTCAGCATCGCCTTCGCGCTCCGAGGCGACTTCCAGTGGCATCGAGTGCCCGGTTACATCGTGGCCCAGTTCATCGGCGCCACTCTCGCCACGACGTTTCTGGTGGCCCTGCTCGGCCGGCAGGGCGCCGCCGGCCTCACCTTGCCCGGCTCTGGCATCAGTGATCAAACCGCCATGGCCTGGGAACTTGTGCTCAGTGTGGGACTGGTCACCACGATTCTCGGCACGTCCTCGGGGGCCCAGAACATCGGCCCCATGAACGCCATCGGGGTGGCGAGCTACATCGCGCTCGCCGGCCTGTTCGGCGCACCCGTCAGTGGCGCATCGATGAACGTGGCCCGCTCGCTGGGCCCAGCGCTGGTGCTGGGGAATACGACTGCGTGGTGGGTCTACCTCGTCGGGCCGCTCGCCGGGGCCGTTGTCGCCGCTGGCATCGCCTACGTCCTGCGCGGCCCGGGCGGCGGGTTCTATGGGACGAAGGCCGCACAGGGTACGCTCGGCTGGCTGTGGCGACCGGGGCCGATCCAGACCTCGGTCCCGGGCACGCCGGAAGAAGCCAGCGCGCAAGGGGGCGCCACCTCGCCCGACCGTTCGTCCCGAGACTGAGCGCCAGCTGGCACATCCGACGAGCAGCAGCGGGTCAAGGTCGAGGGTCGCCCTCTCCGCGAGCACAGCGTCGGAATCCCGAAGTCCCGGCCTGGTGACGGATACGCGCCCGACGGCGGACCGAACCCTCCCATGCCTCCGCCGGTTCGGCCCCTTCTCAGCCGATCAACGCTGCCAGCTGATTCGCGAGTCTTCCAGCGGGATCGAAACGCCGGCGCGGTGCGGAATCAGCCGGGGCGTGTAGTCCGATGCCGATCGGCCCGCCGACACAGCCGCGCTGTAGACGAAGCTGCCAGCCGTGCCCGCCGGCTCGCGACCGCGCTTCATCTCGTGCCGGATCGGAGCACCGCCGTCAACGCCATCGGCATATAGCTCGATGCGCACCGAGTGCGGGTCCAAGTCGCCGAGCCAGACCTCGAGCTCGAAGGCAAGCTTGTCGCCGCGAGTCTCAACCTTGACTTCGCCCAGGTGGAGCGCCGCCCACTTGTCATCCAGGCTGTGCTGCCAATCGACGATCTGTTTGCCGACCGCGCCTTTGCCGGCAGCGCGCGCTCGGTACTCGGCGGCGGCCGGGAGGTAATGCTCCTCCGTGTATTCGCGCACGGTGCGGCTTGCGGAGAACCGTGGCGTCAAGCGGGCCATGCTCTCGCGCATTCGGTTGACCCATGCGACGGGAATGCCACGCGGATCTCGGTCGTAGAACTCCGGGATCACCTGCTGTTCGAGCAGGTCATAGAGCGCGTCGGCTTCGAGCGCGTCCCAGGCGGGATCGTCACCGTGCTCCCGGCCGTCTCCCAAAGCCCACCCCACTTCGGGCGTGTATGCCTCCGCCCACCAGCCGTCGAGCTCCGAGAGATTGATGCCCCCGTTGACGAGCACCTTCATGCCGCTCGTTCCGCTTGCTTCCCAGGGGCGCCGAGGTGTGTTGGTCCAGACGTCCACGCCCTGCACGAGACGCTCCGAGAGCAGCATGTCGTAGTCGCTGAGGAAGACGATGTGGGGGCGGGTGGCCGGCTGGCGGATGAAGCTGATCCATTCATGAATCAGGGCCTGCCCCGCCTGATCCTCCGGATGAGCCTTGCCGGCGATGACGAGTTGTACCGGGCGCCCGGGGATCGTCAGCAGTCTCAGCAGTCGATCAGGGTCGTGGAGAAGTAGATTCGGCCTCTTGTAGGTCGCGAACCGTCGAGCGAAGCCCAGGGTCAGGGCCTTTGGGTCGAATAGATGCTTCGCTTCGTCGACCGCTTCCGCCGAGCCGCCGGTCGCCGCCAGTTGCCGCGACAATCGCTCGCGGGTGTATTCGACAAGTGACTCGGTCGAAGCGGTGCGGAGTTCCCAGAGCTTCTCGTCGGAAACGCCGTGGATATGGCGATCCATCGCTTCGGTCGTTCCGAGCCAGCGATCCTTGCCGCAGGCTTCGGTCCACAGGTCATCCGCCGGAGCCGAGTCCCAGGTAGGCATGTGGACTCCGTTGGTCACGTGTCCAACCGGCACCTCGCCCTCCGGCCAGTTCGGGAAGAGAAGCTCGAACAGGCGACGGCTGACCTGACCGTGCAGGCGGCTCACGCCGTTCACGGCCCCGCTGCCGCGGATGGCCAGGTAGGCCATGTTGAAAGGCTCGGAATCGTCGCTCGGGTTCTCTCGGCCCAACGCCAGCAGGTCGGCGAGCGGGATCCCGAGTTTCTGATTGGCGTAGCCGCCGAGGTACTGCTCGATGAGGGCAGGGGCGAAGCGGTCGAACCCGGCGGCCACCGCCGTGTGCGTAGTGAACAGGTTCCCGGCTCGCGTGATTGCCAGCGCGACTTCGAACGGCTGCCCGGATTCGTCCATGAAGCTTCGGGCGCGTTCCAGCACGGCAAACGCCGCGTGTCCTTCGTTCAGATGACAGACTTCCGGCTCCAGGCCGAGTGCTCGAAGCAGCCGCCATCCGCCGATCCCCAGGAGAAGTTCCTGCTTGAGGCGCAGTTCCGGCCCGCCGCCATACAGCTCGCTCGTGATCCCGCGATTGGCCGGGGTGTTGGCCGGATCGTTGCTGTCGAGCAGGTACAGCTTCACCCGGCCGACCTGAACCTGCCAGGCGCGGAGCCAGACCGAGTAGCCGGGCAGTGCGATCTCCAGCCGCAGCCACTCGCCGTTCGATTCGCGAACGGGCGTGATCGGCAGCTGTCCGGGATCGTTGTATGGGTACAGCGCCTCCTGGGCGCCGTCCTTGTCGATGATCTGGCGGAAGTAGCCCTGCTGGTAGAGCAGTCCCACGCCGACCACCGGCACCCCGAGGTCGCTCGTGGCCTTGAGCTGGTCGCCGGCCACGTTGCCGAGTCCGCCCGAGTAGATCGGCAAAGCCTCGCTCAGCATGAACTCCATGCTGAAGTAGGCAGCGCAGGTCAGCTTCGTGTCCGGATGTTTCCGCTGAAACCACGCGGGCGCATCCATCTCCCGACGTCGCCTCTGGACCATGCCCTGGACGTTCTTGTGGAAGTCCGGATCGGCCAGCAGACCCTCGATCCGTTCGCGCGAGACCGTCTGCAGGACCACCCACGGGTTGTGCGTGTCCTCCCAGAGTTCGGGGTCGAGTTGTCGCCACAAGCCATCGGTGGCGTGGTTCCAAGACCAGCGCATATCGAGCGCCAGCTCAGCCAGCGAGTCGAAGCCCTCGATCTCCGTGGGCAGAAGGCCGTACATCGGGTGGCCGGCGCGCATCTTGCTGCTCATCGCTTCTCCTTCAGTCGTGCGGCGCGTCGGTCGCCGGAACGTGGAGCTTCTCCACCGGGTCGTGCCAACGATCTCCGTGCATTAGCACGCCGACCGCCTCGGGCGGACCCCACGTCCCAGGCTCGTAGACGTGCAATGGAGTCTTGCCGTCCAGCACCCCATCGACCACGCGCCAGGCCGCTTCGACCGAGTCCTCGCCGGTGAACAGCGACTGGTCGCCTCGGCTGGCATCTCCGATCAATCGCTGGTATGGCGGTCGCTCACTGCCGCTCTCATGGGACGCGAGCAGCTCGACAGGTTCCCCGGCCATGGCTTCGCCGGGCTTCTTGGCGAGCGCGCCGAGCGAGATCGACATGTCTGGCGAGAGCCGGAAGCGAAAGTAGTCAGCGTCCCGCGGCTGGGCCTCCCCGAAGAGCGACTGAGGCGGGCGCTTCATCTCCACCAGGACCTCGGTGGCAGTGACGGGCAGGCACTTGCCGGTTCGGATGTAGAACGGCACTCCGGCCCAGCGCCAGCTGTCGATGTGAAGCCTCAAGGCCACGAAAGTCTCGACGGACGAATCGGCGGCGACGCCTTTCGTGTCGCGGTATCCCTGGTATTGGCCGCGCACTATGTCGGCCGGTACAAGCGGGCGGATGGAGTCGAGGACCTTGTACTTCTCGTTGCGGATGGCCTCCGGCGTGTGGCCGGACGGCGGTTCCATCGCCAGCAGGCTCACCACCTGGAGGAGATGGTTCTGGACCACGTCGCGAATGGCTCCGGCCTGGTCGTAGAAAGCCCCGCGATCGGCCACGTCGCCGGCCTCGGGCATGTTGATCTGGACGCTCGCCACCTGATCGCGATTCCAGAGCGGCTCCAGGAACGAGTTGGCGAAGCGGAAGTAGACCAGGTTCTGGACCGGCTCCTTGCCCAAGTAGTGGTCGATCCGGAAGACGTCAGGTTCGGCGAAGACTTCGTGGATGGTCTCGTTGAGTGCCACCGCGGAGGCGAGATCGCGGCCGAACGGCTTCTCCACGATGATCCGCGCCCCGGCCGCACAGCCGGAAACCTGGAGGCAGCCTACGACCTCGCCGAATAGCGCCGGCGGAACGGCCAGGTAGTGGAGCGGATGCCGGGCCTTGCCGAGTTCCCGACGAAGGGCGCGGAATGTCTCGATGTCTTCGTCCGAACCCTTGACGTAGTGCAGGTGGTCGGTCAGAGCCTGGGACGCGGCCGCATCCGTGAACCCATGATCGGCCAGACTCCGGCGAGCCCGCTCCTTGAGGCTGTCGAGGTCACCGGAACGAGCCACGCCGATGATCGGAAGATCGAAGCCCTTGTCGCGGATGAGGTCCGCGAGCGCGGGGAAGATCTGCTTGTAGGCCAGATCGCCCGTGGCGCCGAAGAAGACGAAGGCGTCTGAGCGGTCGCCCGAACCGCCGGCCGAACCGGCTTTGGGTCGCGCGCCCGCCATGGCCCTAACCCTTCTGCTCTTCGTGGCCGCCGAAACCATATCTCATGGCCGATAGGACTCGATCGGCGAAGTCGGCCTCACCGCGCGACATGAACCGCTCGTACAGGGCCGTCGTTAGGATCGGAGCGGGCGCGCCCACGTCGATGGCTGCGATGCTCGTCCATCGCCCCTCGCCGGAGTCCGACACTCGACCCTCAAAGTTGGAGAGATCGCCGTTGCCCATGAACGCCTGGGCTGTCAGGTCCAGAAGCCAGGAGGCGACGACACTGCCGCGCCGCCAGACCTCGGCGACTTCGGTGAGATCGAGGTCGTACTTGTAGTTGTCCGGATCCCGCAGCGGCGTGATCTCGGCGCTCACCTCGCGCTGAGCCGCGCCGGCGTTGGCGTGCTTGAGGATGTTGAGACCTTCGGCGTAGGCGGCCATCAGGCCGTATTCGATGCCGTTGTGAACCATCTTCACGAAGTGGCCTGCGCCGCTCGGGCCGCAGTGCAGGTAGCCGTTCTCGGCCGCCGACGGCTCGCCGGTGCGGCCCGGAGTACGCGGCGCGGAGGCAACGCCTGGGGCAAGGGCGCGGAAGATCGGATCGAGGCGCTTCACCGCTTCGGCCGGGCCGCCGATCATCAGGCAGTAGCCGCGCTGCAGACCGGCCACGCCGCCGCTAGTCCCGCAATCGAGGTAGTGGATGCCCTCTTTGGCGAGGGTCTTGGAGCGGCGAATGTCGTCGACGTAGTAGGAATTGCCGCCATCCACGACCACGTCGCCTCGTGACAGCAGCGGCACGATCTCGCCGAGCGTGGCGTCCACGGAGGCGGCCGGCACCATGAGCCACAAGACCCGCGGAGTGGCAAGCTGGTTCGCCAGATCCTTGAGAGAGGTGGCACCGGCCGAGATCGCCTTTTCGGCGAGCAGCCCGTTCACCGTCTCGGCGTGTCGCGCGTAGCCGACCACGGTGTGGCCATCTCGCAACCAGCGCCGCGACATGTTGGCACCCATCCGGCCTAGACCGACCAATCCGATCTGCATCGTCGTCCCCTTTCCGTAGCGGCACGACGTCGCTCGAGGTGCGGGGTCCCGTGGTGAGCCGCAGGCCGCCGCGACAGCCATGCGGCGGGCATCTGCATCGAGTTCGAAACAATCATGGCCGTCGAGAGGAAAGGGCGCCAGCATTGACGAACACGGACCATCAGGCGACCTGGCCGTGCCGCCTTGGCGGCGGTCCCTCGATCAGGGGCTGCAGCGTCGCATCAGGCCGCGTGCCCGCCGCGACCTTGTACGGGCGGTTGGAAGAACGCCCCTCAAGCCGTCTTCCAAACCCGACCAACGTAGCTCGGTATGTTCGCGACCGGGATCAGCAAAGATGGCGACCGTGTGTCGGCTCTAATCCAGTGGAACCGGCGACCGGAGCGTCGCTGCGCGGTCGCCCCTCGCTCTCGATCGGCTGATGGTCTGGCTGGCGAGTGCGTCGGTGCCGAGTCGTATAATCGGGCCTCTCGTCCTACCGACTCAAGAAGGGCAAACCAGATCGTATACTGCGAGCGTGCTCACATAGAGCATCTGATCCTGCTCGTTTTGCATGCCCATTCACCTCGTGACGCATAGGGCATACGTCTGGGCAATCCGAAGTCAGAAGCTCTGTCCGCTGAGCTACGGGCGCGCGGTTTGCGAGAGGTTCCACGCTCGTTTAGAGCATCTGATCCCGCGACCTGGGGTCTTGTTGGCCGGACACGGTACTCGGTGAGCATCTGATCCGACCCTGTCGGGGCCTCATCGACGCACAGAGCATGTAGAGCATCTGATTCGGCGAAGAGTCGATCTGCGTGGAACCCGGAACCGCCACATGGTAGCCGTTCGGAGCGTTCAAGGCAGCCGATCATTTCCGGTCGCTACGGACGTTCTGCCCCCGACCCGAAACGAGGTCGTTTCGATCACCGCTTTGTCAGGAGGAGGAAGAGGGCGCCTGCGACCACGAGGACCGCGATTCCGGCGACAAAGACCCAGTTGCCCCACCACTGGTCGTGGTTGACCCGGCCGACCACGATGAGGATCGCGGAGACCACCGCGAGCAGGGTCAAAAATGGATGGTCCATCACACGAGACGGCATCTAGATCCTCCAATCTCTGCAGCCCGATAGGGCCCGAACAGGCTGTACCTACACCCACGAGCGTTACCACGGGACGCATCCATGAACCGCACCCGGGCCCCGATTGCTGAACTCGACTCGCTCGCGGGCTACAGGCCAAACCGGACAAGCGCGAGCGCGCCGGCCAACAGCGAGTAGACCGCAAACGGCAGGAGTGTGCGGTGGGTGAAGTAGCGGCTCAGGAAGCGGACTGACAGGTAAGCCGCGATTCCGGCCGCGATGCTTCCCGCCAGCACCTGGCCGCGGACGCCGTCGCCGTTGGGGCCGAGCAGGTCCGGCAGCTTGTAAACCCCGGCCGCGAGGATGATCGGCGTGGCCAGCAGGAACGAGAAACGCGCCGCATCCTCATGGTCCAGGCCGCGGACAAGGCCAGCCACCATCGTGATGCCCGAGCGGCTGATGCCGGCCAGGAGGGCAAAGACCTGGGCCACGCCCACTAGGCCAGCCTCTCGGAACTCCAGCGTGTCGAGCCTTCGATCACCGCTTGCCGTCTGCTCGTGGGCAGCGACAACGGCCCGAACCTGCGCGCGCCTGCGGATCCACTCGCCGCCGAGAAGGACGAACCCGTTGACGATCAGAAACCCGGCCGCCGCAACCGGTGTCGCGAACAGAACCCTCAACGGATGCTCGAAAACAAGGCCGATGATGCCGGCAGGGATGGTGGCGACGACGAGCAACCAGCCCAGGCGTTCGTCCGCCGTCTCGATCCCGCGGTGGCGCAGCGACTTGATCAACCCCCGGACGATCCGAATCCATTGATCCCGGTAGAAGAAGGCGAGAGCCAATGCCGTGGCGACGTGAAGACCGACCAGGAAGGCCAGGAAGAACGACTCCGGGGCGGACTGGGCTGCAACCACGCTCGTCCAGCCGAACAGTTGCGGCAGGATGACCGAGTGGCCCAGGCTCGAAACGGGGAACAACTCGGTAACGCCTTGGATGAGACCGAGAATGATCGCCTGCGGGTAATCCAAGCTCGTCCTCTTGCAAATGGGTCGTCTTCAACCCGACGACCGGCCCAAATCGATCGTCCGGTGTCAGGTGGCGGGCACGGGCTCCGTCGGTGAGCCCTGCGCACTGATCGCCTCGTCGGAACCGCCGGAGGCCTTTTCGGGGTGGCGGCGCACCCACCAATGGCGGATGAAGACTGCGACGATCGCTGCCGCGGCCGCGCTCAGGCCCACGACCTGCGCTGTGGCAAGACCGAAGAACGTCCAGTTCCAGCCGCTACGCAGTGTCTCGAGAAGGCTGCGCTCGAGTCCATACCAGACGAAGTAGATCAGGCCGACATCACCGGCGATGAGTAGGCGGCGATGCGCCGTGAAGTGCCGCCAGAGGAAAAGCATCACCCCAACGCCGATCAGGCTGAGCACGGACTCGTAGAAGAAGAGCGGGGTGAAGTGCTGACCGAGAGTCGCGGTTGGGCTCGAACCGGCCGGGCAAGCGAATTCGGCTACACGGTTTTGGCACTGGATGGCGATGCCCCAGGGCAGATTCGTCGGTGGGCCGTAGAGCTCCTGGTTCATGAAGTTGCCCCAGCGGCCCACGGCCTGAGCCAGCAGGACACAAGGCACGATGATGTCGGCCCAGCGCCAGAACGACAGATGCTTACGTCGGGCATACCAGATGATCGCGAGCATGCCGGTGAAGAGGCCGCCGTAGATACCCAGGCCGCTGTAGGGCGGCAGCACTATCTGGGCAAGGTGGTTCTGGTAGTAGGCCCATTGATCGATGACGTGGTAAGCCCGTCCGCCGATCAAGGCCGCGATCGCGACGATGATCAGGCCGTCGATGAGCATGTCGGTGCGCTCGCCGCGCTGGCGGGCCAGACGGAAGGCGAGCCAGGTGCCGGCGACGATAGCGGCTACGTACGCGACGCCATACCAGCGGATCTCGAGAGGGCCAAAGGCTAGGGCAACCGGATTGGGCGTGAAGTCGATCATGATCGGCCGATTCTACGGGAGTCTGGGAGGGAGCCTGGTCGCTGGCGGCTTGACGCGCACCGTATGAAGCAACGTCGAGCAGGCCCCGCGACGCTCAACCTGGGGTTCGTGTCAAAGGGCCGTCGCATCGTGACCTTTGGCACATAGGCAGGTGCACACGTGTGATCTATTCCTAACTGCGCATACAACACTCTATGAGGATGAGCATGTCGAGCCCTTGTCGCCGATCACCGATCGGCCGTTCCGGGCTCGAATTCACAGTTCGCGAGGAGGACCGATAGATGTTGCGCGGGTCCGAAAGCATCTACGAGATGCAGGCGACGCTGCTCAAGACGCTGGCCAGCCCACGTCGCCTTGAACTGATCCACTACCTGGGCGAGGCGGGGCCGACCGAAGTCTGGAAGCTGGCTGAGCATTTCGACATTCCCCAGCCAGCGGTCTCTCAGCACCTTGCTGCCCTTCGCAGCGTAGGAATAGTCGACTCGGTTCGCGACGGTCGAGAGGTTCGATATCAGCTGGCAGACCCGGAAATCGTCTCCGCTTGTGGCCTGATGCGCCAAGTGCTCATTCGTCGAATGACTCGACTGGGCGATATGGCCGCCTCCTACGCCAGCCAGGAGCTCGAACCCGCGCCGGCCCTCCAAGCGGGTCGATAGCGACTTTCAGGCGTCCCAGGGAGTCAACCCGGTGTCCGAGAAGCTCTTCTTCATGATCACCCACGCGCCGGATCACGAGGAGCACGTGACGATCCCGTTTGTGATGGCCATAGCCGCCCTGGCGTCCGACGTCGAGGCGGTCATCGGGCTGCAAGCCGACGGAGTCGAGATCGCCGCCAAGGGACGCGCTGATACGGTCACCTCAGAAGGGTTCCCGCCGCTTTCCAAGCTCATGGACGACTACAAGGAATTGGGAGGCAAGATCCTCGTTTGCGGCATGTGCCTCAAGTGTCGCGGGATCGACCCCGCCACCCAACTCGTGGACAACGCCGAGATCGTCGCCGCGGCCAGGTTCGTGGTCGAACTGACGTCGGCGACAAACGCCCTTACCTACTGAGCAACCCCAGCCGACCGGAGACAAAGCAATGTGCGCCATGGACGTAGCAGAACTCGGATCCCTCACCGCCGCCGAGATCATCGACGCCCGCGGCGCCGCCTGCCCCGGCCCGCTTCTGGAGGCTAAGAAGGGCATGGGCAAGGTCGCCGTCGGCGATGTGATCGAGGTCTGGTCGAGCGATCCGGTCACCAAGAGCGACATCGGCGCCTGGGCCGGCAAAGTCGGACACGAGTTTCTCGGCGTGATCGAGGACGACGGCTACGACCGCGTCTTCATCCGCCGCGGCAAGTAGCGGGGCGCCGGCGTCAGCCGGCGAGAACCGCGATCGGCGGGCCGGCCCCCTCGCCCAGGCCGGATTGGCATCGCAGGAGCATTGAACTGATGACTGCGCTCATGGCACCCGTTGAGGAGAAGACGCCGGTCCCGGCGCCGCGAATCCTGGTCTTCTCGACCAACAACATCTCCGACCCGGGCATCGACCTGGCCGGGAGCAACCACCTCCACTACTCAACGGGGGTGCGCGTCATCAGCATGCCTTGCACGAGCGGCATCCGGCCGTCGTGGATCCTCCATGCCATCAAGCAAGGCTTCGAAGGCGTCTTCGTCGCCTCGGACGGCGACGAGTGCGCCCTGCTGCCCGACTGCGCCAAGCGAGCGTCCCGGATCATGGCCGAGGCCCAGGCGCTCCTGAAGGCCGAGGGCCTGTCGCCGCAGCGAATCAAGATGGCCGCGATCTGCTCGGTCTGCGCCGAGAACTTCGCCAAGCACATGAACCAGTTCTCCGAAGCCCTCATCGCGATGCGTTCGGCGGGAGCCAAGTCATGACCAAGTACGACGCCCTCGTGGTAGGCAGCGGCATCGCCGGCATGGAGTCGGCCATCAAGCTCGGCGACATGGGCTACAACGTCCTGCTCGTCGAGAAGGAAGCGAGCGTCGGCGGCCGGATGATCCTGCTGTCCAAGGTCTTCCCGACGCTGGACTGCGCGAGCTGCATCTCCACCCCGAAGATGGCGGCCTCGATCCACCACCCCAACGTCACCGCGATGACGTACACGGAGGTGGACAAGATCACGCGCAGCGAAGATGGCGTGATCAGGGCGACCATCCGCCAGAAGGCCAGGTTCGTGGACGAGGTGACCTGTACGGGCTGCCAGCTCTGCGAAAAGGCCTGCACCGTGGCCGTGCCCGACCAATTCAACTACGACCTGGTCGCCCGCCGAGCCGCCTACATCGCATTCCCCCAGGCCGTGCCGAAGAAGGCCGTGATCGAGCGCGAGGGCTCGTCGCCCTGCACCTATGCGTGCCCGGCGGGCATCGAGGCGCACGGGTACGTCTCGCTCGTGCGCAGCGGCGAGTACGAGAAGGCCCACCGCCTGGTCCTGGATGCGACGCCGCTCGTCGGGACCCTCGGTCGCGCCTGCTACGCTCCGTGCGAGGGCGAGTGCACCCGCGGCTCGCTCGAAGGCACGCTCCCGATCCGACGGATCAAGCGCTTCATCTCCGACCAGCACAACGCGTCCGACAACGAGCTCGGGATCGAGGTCGCCCCGCCGAACGGCAAGAAGGTGGCGATCGTCGGCAGCGGGCCCACGGGCCTGACCGCGGCCTGGCAGCTGGCACGCCTCGGCTACGCCGTGAAGATCTTCGAGGCCGCCCCCGAGCCAGGGGGCTTCCTCCGCCTGGCCATCCCCTCGTACCGCCTCCCGGTCGAGACCGTGGAACGGGACATCCAGAACGTCCGGGACATCGGCGTCGAGATCGCCGTCAACACGCCGGTCCGAGACGTGGCCGCCCTCAAGGCCGATGGCTACGACGCGGTCCTGGTCGCCACCGGCACGCCGCGCTCGTCTGCGCTGGGCGTGCCCGGGGAGGATAGGCTGGGGGTGCTCGGGGCCACGGATTTCCTGCGCAAGGTCAAGCTCGGCGAGAAGGTCGACTTCGGCGGCAAGCGCGTCGTGGTGGTCGGCGGCGGCAACGTCGCCATGGACACCGCCCGCGTCTCGCGCCGCCTGGGCGCCGCCAGCGTGACGGTCGCCTATCGGCGCACCCGTGCCGAGCTCCCCGCCCATCACGTCGAGGCGGACGACGCCGAGCGCGAGGGCGTGGGTTTCACCTTCCTGGTTGCCCCGGCGGAAGTCACCGGCGACACGAGCGGCGCGGTCAGCGGCCTGAAATGCACCAGGATGCGGCTCGGCGAACCGGATGCCTCCGGCCGGCGCCGCCCGGAGCCGATTTCCGGCAGCGAATACGTGATCGCAGCCGACATCATCATCTCCGCGATCGGTCTCTCGGCCGACGCCGGCGCCTTTGCCGGCACGCTCGAGAGCAACAGGAACGGCACCCTGACGGCACGCGAGGGGACGCTCGAGACTCAGGTCCCGGGGATCTTCGCCGCCGGCGACGTCGTGAACGGCGCCACCGACATCACGCGGGCCGTCGGCGAGGGCCGGCGCTCCGCCCACATGATCGACCGCTGGCTCAACGGCCTCCCGCTCGAAGGGTTCGACCTGCGCCTGCCGGTAGTCGACAAGAAGGCGGTCCTGGCCCGCCAGGCCGCCTATGAGCCGAGGCCGGCGACTGCGAACGGCACGTCGCTGGCGGCGGCCCCGACGGACTTCCGCGAGGTGGAGGCGCCGCTCACCGAGGACGAGGCCCGCTCAGGCGCGGTCCGCTGCGTCGACTGCGCCGTCTGCTCCGGCTGCCACGAGTGCGTCAACGTCTGCCCGGTCGACGGCTGCATCGATCTGCAAGCCCGCGACAAGGTCATGGAGATCGAGGCAGGGGCCGTGGTAGTTGCCACCGGCTACAAGCTGTTCACGGCCGACGCCAAGCCCGAGTACGGGTTCGGCCGGTACAAGAACGTGATCACCGGCACGCAGATGGACCGCCTGCTCGCGCCGACTCGGCCGTTCAACACGATCCTGCGCCCCGGCGACGGCAAGGTCCCCGAGAGGATCGCCTACATCCTCTGCACCGGGTCGCGAGACGAAACCGTCGACAATCCGCTCTGCTCCCGGTTCTGCTGCATGTACTCCATCAAGCAGAACCAGCTCGTCATGGGCGCCCTGCCCCTGGCCGAGGTCACGGTCCACTACATGGACATCCGGGCCCCGGGCAAGCGCTACGACGAGTTCTACGAGAGCGCGAAATCGATGGGCGCGATTTACATCAAGGGACGCGTGGCGAAGATCACCGAGAAGCCCGACGGGAACCTGATCCTGCGCTACGAGGATATCGAGAACGGCGGGGCGATCGTCGAGGCCGAGTACGACATGGTCGTCCTGGCCGTAGGCGTACAGCCGAACCGCGAGGTCGAAATGCTCTTCGACAACGGGGCTCTCGAGCTCAGCGACTACAACTACGTGCTCGAGCCGGACGAGGACCTGAACCCGGGCCGGACCAGCATCCCCGGCGTGTTCGTCGCCGGCACGGCGTCGGGCGCCAAGGACATCGCGGACTCGATCCTCCATGCGGGTGCCGCGGTAGCCCAGGTCGCCGCCCATCTCGAGAGCGTGTCCGCGGCCGCAAGAGCCCGCGAGACGCAGACAATGAAGGTGCCGGCATGAGCGGCAAGCTGCCAGAGTTCGCCTGGAAGGACCCCGAGAAGGCTGCCAGCCCGGCGCACCGGCCCACGAGGGCGACGCGAAGACGGTTCTCGACGCCGCCCTGCCGGATCCCAAGGCGCGCCGCATCGGCGTGTACGTCTGCCATTGCGGCGGCAACATCAGCGACTACGTCGACGTCGAGGCCGTGGTCGACGCGGTCAGGAACGAGCCGGGCGTCGTCGTCGCAAAGACGACCATCTTCGCCTGCGCCGACGCCAGCCAGTCGGAGATGGAAGCCGACATCGTGGAGCAGAACCTCGACGGCCTCGTCGTCGCCTCTTGCTCGCCGAAGCTCCACGTCGTGACATTCCGCGGCGTGGCGAAGCGGGCCGGCCTCAACCCCTACGAGTACAACCAGGCCAACATCCGCGAGCAGTGCTCGTGGACCCACACCGACGACCACGAGGGCGCCACGGCCAAGGCCATCGGCCTGGTGAGGGGCGTGATCGGGCGAACCCGCGAGAGCGCGCCGCTCGAACCGATCGTCGTCGAGACGACCCAGAAGGCGCTGGTGATCGGCGGCGGCATCGCTGGCCTGCGCGCCGCCATCGGCCTTGCGGACGTCGGGCTCGGCGTCTTTCTCGTCGAGCGCGAAGCGGAGCTGGGCGGCTGGATCGGCCGCTTCGGCCCGATCTTCCCGCACGACCGCAACGGTCGCGAGCTGATCGCGACCCTGGTGGCAGACGTGAAGAAGCGCCCCTCGATAAACGTCTTCACCGAGGCCGAGATCGTCGCCAAGTCGGGCTCGTTCGGCAATTACCGCGTGGACGTCCGCATGTCCGGAGACCAGCTCCAGACCATTCCGCTCGAGATCGGCTCGATCATCGTCGCGACCGGCTTCGACAGCTACAAGCCCGAGGAGGGCGAGTTCGGCTACGGCACCGACGCTGTCGTCACCCTGCCCGACTTCAAGGAGATGGTCGACTCGGCCACGGGCCCCGTCGAGTACAAGGGGCGCCGGGTCCGCAGCCTCGCCTACGTCTACTGCGTGGGCAGCCGCGGCCAGGGCGGCAACGACTACTGCTCGCGCTTCTGCTGCACATCCGCGGCGCACGTCTCGATCGCGGTGAGCAAGCTCGATCCGACACTGCGCCAGTACCACCTGTATCGCGATATCCGGACCTACGGCACTTTCGAACTCCTGTACACGGAGGCGCGCAAGCAGGGTGCCATCTACATCAAGTACCCCGACGACGCGCCCCCGGTCGTCACGACCGAGGCATCGGGCCTGCCGCTCATCAGCGTCCGCGACCTGCTCTCCGGCGGCGAGGATCTCGAGATCCCCGTCGACCTGGTGGTCCTGGTCACGGGAATGGTCCCCCGCAAGAATGAGGAGATGGTCTCTATCCTGAAGCTCCCCATCGGCCGCGACGGGTTCTTCAACGAGATCCATCCGAAGCTCCGCCCGGTCGAGACGATGGTCGACGGCTTGCTGATCGCCGGCACCTGCCAGGGGCCCAAGAGCTCGGCCGAGAGCGTGGCCTCCGGCCTGGCGGCCGTGACCCAGAGCGCCTCGGTCCTCAAGAAGGGCGTCACCGAACTCGACCCGCTCGTTGCCACCGTCGATCCCGACGTGTGCGAGTGGTGCGACAAGTGCATCGCCGCCTGCCCGTACGAGGCCATCGAAAAGCTGTCGCTCAACGGCCGCGACGTGGCGATCATCAGCGAGACCGCCTGCAAGGGCTGCGGCGGCTGCGTCCCGGTCTGCCCGGTGGGCGCGATCGACCTCCGCGGCTACACGAACGCCCAGATACTCGCCGAGATCGACGGCATGCTCGAGGAGGCGATCGCATGAACACGAACCGCGACAACCGCGAGGTCATCCGCGAGGAGCCGTTCATGCGGAGCCAGATCCTCGAGTTCTGCGCCGAGGAGGCGCACACGGTCCCGGAAATCGCGCAGGAAATCGGCCGGCCCAGCCATGAGGCCATGTTCTGGGTCATGGGCATGCGCCGCTACGGCTGGATCCGCGAGCTGAAGGACGTCACTCCGGAGGGCTACTTCCGGTACCTGGCCGTACCGGCGGAGGGACGGGCATGACCGCACGCGTCGATCACAACCTCTACCCGGAGCTGCAGCGCTTCGGCGCGACGGATATCTCCGCCTGTTACAACTGCGGCGTCTGCACTGCAATCTGCCCGCTCTCCGTGGACGGAGCCTCGTTCCCACGGCGGATGTCCCGCTACGCTCAGCTCGGCCTGCGCGAGAAGATGCTCGCAAGCCCCGAGTTGTGGTCCTGCTACGGCTGCTCCGAGTGCACCGACTCGTGCCCGACCCAGGCGGATCCGGCCTCGTTCATGGCCGCTGCTCGGCGCTACGCGGTCGCGAGCTACGACCGAACCCACCTGGCCTACATGCTGGCGACATCTCGAGTATTCGCCGGAGTATTCGTGGTCGCCCTCGTCGGCCTGCTGGCAGCGTTCATGTACTCAGTCCACAAGCCGGTCGACGGCTCGACTCTCGCCTACTTCGACTTCGTCCCGAGCGACGTCGTCCACGACATGGGTATCGTGGCCATGGCCGTCATGGGAGTGGCCGCGCTGGTCGGCTTGATAGAAATGATCAGACGCGTTCTGCGCGGGCCCAAGGCAGTTGCGGCGAAGACGACCCTCGGACGAGTGGCAGGAGCCGCGGTCTACGCCGTGGGCACGGAGTCGCTGGCCCAGACGCGCTTCCGCAAGGACTGCGCCGACGCGTCGGCGTCTGGCGAAGCCGTCGAACCCCGGCCCTGGTACTCGCAGCGCTGGTTCATCCACTTCGCCACGATGTGGGGCTTCCTCGGCCTGCTCGGCGCCACGATGGCCGACTACGGCTTGGAACTGCTCGGCATCAAGGCCGTTGGCACAGCCGTGCCGATCTGGTATCCGGTTCGGCTGCTCGGCACCCTGGCCGGGGCGCTCCTGATATACGGAACCACGGTCTTGATCGTGCGGCGCCTCCGCAAGAGCGACCGTTCGAGCCTCCACTCGACAACCTCGGACTGGACGTTCCTGGCGATGCTGTGGGTCGCCGGCGTAAGCGGCTTCGCCCTGGAGCTGGGGCTTTACCTGCCGCAGGCCCCGGCCTGGGGCTACCCGATGTTCCTGCTCCACGTCGGCGTCGCGATGGCCCTGGTGTTGCTGGCGCCGTTCGGCAAGTTCGCCCACGTGCTCTACCGGCCTGTCGCACTCTTCGCCATCAGGCTGCGCGGCTGACATGCTCCAAGAGCCATCGCTCTGACCGGGCAGGGACGTAAGCTCTGCTGACGCAATACACCACTCGCCCGGAAAACACGGGCGAAGGATCACCAGTCCAGGAGACCGAATGCGCCTGCTCACCCCGACCACCGACACCAACGGCGCCAGCGCCCAGATGTCCGGCCACTTCGGACGTGCCCCCTACTACGCAGTAGCCGACACCGAGACCGGGGCAGTGGTCACCGTGGCCAACCCGTCTGTATCCCACGGCCATGGCGAGTGCGTGCCGGCTGCCGACATTCTCGGCCCCAACAGCTTCGATGCCGTGGTGTGCCAGGGGATCGGGCGCGGCGCAATCAATCGGATGGCTGAGGCGGGAGTGCCCGTCTACGTTCACGACGGCCCCGACGTGGCCTCCGCGGTCGCAGCGTTCCGAAGCCGCACTCTGCTGATCGCGGGCGCGGACAACGGCTGCTCAGGCTCCGGTTCCTGCGGCGGCGACGGGCACCATCAGGACAACTGAGTAGGAGCGGAGGGGAGTCGATCATGGCCCGAAAGAAGACGCCCAAAGGTGCGGGATACAGGTCGGGCTCGCCAAACCGTCGGTCGAGGCCTGCCCCCGTAGCCCCGAACCGAAACAAGCTCTACCTGGCGATCGCCGGTGGTGCTCTGGCGCTGCTGGCCGTGATCGCGATCGGCTTCGTGGCTTTGGGCGGCTCGGGGTCAAAGGCCGCGCCCAGCCTCCCTTCGGGCGAAACCATTTTCCAGGGTCAAGGTGGTCGCTGGACCAACGTGACCCCCGACCGACTGGCCGAGATGCTGACGCACAAGGACTTCACGTTGGTGAACGTTAAGACGCCCTACATCGGCGAGATCGACGGCACAGACCTATACATCCCCTACGACCAGATCTCGGCACGTGCCAGCCAGCTGCCGGCGGGCAAGACGGCCAAGATCCTGGTCTACTGCCGAAGCGGCGTCGAAAGCGCCCAGGCTGCCCAAACTCTCCTGAACCTGGGCTACACGAACGTCTGGAATCTCGACGGCGGCATGAATGCCTGGCAATCATCGGGCAGGACTCTGGTCCAGAAGAATCGTCAGTAGATCCAGGGCAGCAGTCGTCGGGTTCGGCCCCGGTAGGCGCCGTAGTCTTCGAACTGATCCGTCAGCCAGAGCTCCTCACGCCTTGACTTGAGGTCGAAGAAGACGGTCAGGGCCATCGCGCCCAGCAGCGCGAGCGGCGAGGCGGTGAACAGCCCCCATCCAAAGGCGCCGAGTATCAGGCCGCCGTAGATGGGATGGCGGACCAGCCCGTAGGATCCGGACTCTACAAGTCGGGCGCCGGGGAGCGGCTTGGGGAATGGCGTCAGGTTCTCGCGAAGGTCGAACACGCCGCGAAGCGACAGGACTCCGCCACAGCCAATGAGCACCACGCCCAGGCCAACCGCGGCCTGTCTGGGCCAGCCGCCCCAGGCTGGCCCGACCGCTCCCGAGACGGCGATCGCTCCGAAGAGAAAGACTTGCAGGAGGAACCAACCCTCCCCGCGACGACCGAGGTCGGGAAGCCGCGACGCAGCCACTACGCCGTGATGCCGGCCGGTTGCGGCTTCCCCGTCGAATCCGGGTCGGCGTGTGGTCCGCTGACCATGACCTCGCCCTCGATCGGAGCTGTGCCGTCCGGTCCGACGATGCGGTAGCGGTGATGAATCTCCACCGTGCCGGCCGATAACATCGCCGCGACCGAGCAGTATTTTGTCGCCGAAAGCTCAATGGCGCGGCGAACTGACGCTTCGTCCACTGCCGGCCCCTCCACGATATGCACGACGTCGGCTCGGGTGAATATGGCCGGCTGACTGTCTCGCTGCTCGGCGGAGACTGCGACTTCGTAGCTCGTAATGACCTGGCGCTTCTTCTGCAGGATGGACATGACGTCCATGCCCGTGCAGCCGGCCTGACCAACCAGGAGCATCTCCACGGGACGCGGACCGGCGTTGCCGCCCGAATCGTCGAGCACGATTTCGTGGCCGGAGCCTGTCCGGGCGGTGAAACGGAGGCCGGACCCGTCGTAACGGGCGGTTGTTGTCTTGACGGTCACTGAGGCTTACTCCTGGGAGGTCTTGGGTCGGCGGAGGACGAGCAGGGCGTCGATGGGTCCGCCACCGGATGTCGGGACCCGACGCACGACCTCGGCGCGCTCCACAGTCAATTCGGGGTCGGCGGCCTGCAGGGCGGCGGCGATCTCGTGGGCGGTGAACAGGCGGGCTGGATCGGGCCCACCCTGGCCCTCGGCACCGTGCAGGCGGTCGTGGCCGACGATCAGGAGTCGGCCACCGGGCGCCACGGCCGCGGCGGCGCCGGCGTAGACGGGCACCCGCTCATCGACCGGTAGGTGGAGATAAACAAGGACCACGAGGTCGAACGCCCGCGCCGGAGGCGTCCACCCGAAGAGGTCCCTCTCCAGCCAATCGACTGCGACGCCCGCGGCGTCTGCTTTCGCCCTGCCGTTAGCCAGACCGACCGGCGACCAGTCGACCGCGGTCGTTCGCCAGCCTTGCTGCGCCAACCAGACTGCGTTGGTGCCGCTGCCTGAGGCCAGCTCGAGGGCCGAACCGGGCACAAGACCGGTCACGCCCGCGACTAGCGTCGGGTTCGGGCCATCACCTTCGAAGTCCCCGCCCTTGTGCCGTTCGTCCCAGTCGAGTCTCCGCTGATCGGCTGCCATGATCACGCCCTCACGAGAGGTCGGTTCGTGCGAGGGCGGCCTCGACCATCGGGCGAGCCTCGACAACCGACATGGGGACAGTCGCGCCGAACGTGTAGGAAGTGGTGACGGACATCCTGTTACTCACCTCGCGCCGCTCGCGACCGGCTTGATTTCGTCGACGACCCTGGCCGATCGGCTCGCAAGTCGGCGACCGACAATCCGGTGGATCACATCGCAGGCTTCGACCAGTTCTGGTTCGGCGAGGGTGTAGAGGATCGTGGTGCCGGACCGGCGGGTGTCTACAAGGCCGGCGGACCGCAGGACGGCCAGGTGCTGGCTCGCGTTGGCGAGGTTGCAGCCGAGTTCCTCGGCCAGGTCACCGACCGAGTGCTCTCCCTCGCGCAGGACGTCAAGGAGCATGAGCCTCTTGGGGTCGGTAAGCACTCTGCAGACTTCCGCGTGGAGCCGATACCGCTCCGGGTCTCTATAGCCTTTGTCTTTCACGGATGTCCTCATTGCCATCTCCGGCGGTCCCGCCGGGCATGTGCGAAGATAGCAGCACTTGCATTATTGCGCAAGTAACAGAGTAGGAGACCAGGCTAATGACCGCGCCGCAGCGAGCAGCCGGCGACGGGGTCACGCGCCCGCCAGAAGGCCTACGCGATTGCCGCCAGCCACCATGAATCCGCTGCATAACAAGCCAGGCCGGTCCATTGGCGCTCAGGCCCAGCCGAGGCTGGCTTCGTGTCCCCGCGTTCGGCTATCCGCTCAGGCGCGTGCAGGTCGGCGGCTAGCAGCCTCGTGCCGACCCCGGCCAATCAGGATAAGGACCGCAGCCGCCAGAAAGGCACAGGCAACAAGCGCAGAACCCATGTCGATTTGGCGGGGGTCGCTCTGGCCCGGCGGCGGGGTCAGGCCACGCATGGAATAGGTGGCGGCGTATGCCACAGAACCGCCGTACAGGGCAGCGACCAAGAAGCCGAAGCTGCGTGCACCAGGCGTCATTCGAACGACCATGTAGCTCGCCGCGAGGGGAGGCAATGCGAGTGGCAGGAAGATGACTCCCCCGCCCGCAAAGATCAGGCCGCCGATGGCGACTGCCAGGGAGGCGCCTCCCATGGCGAGCAGGATCAATCCTCCCGCGCGCCAGGCCGCCCGACGAACGGAATCTGCAGCCCCGAGGACCGCGGCGTAGGTGCTCAGCAGAACCTTCTTCATCGCAGACCCTCCTCGCCACGAGTCTGGAATTCACGCGGTCGGCGAGAGAGGCTGTCCTCGCTATTAGTCTCGGAAACGCCCCGTTTGCATTCAGACCCTCAGTGTGCCGGAGCCATCTCCGCCAGAAACGCGTTCCGAATGGTCCGGTAGCAGCCACAGGTCATCGCCTCGAGACCGGCTGGGTCCAAGACCTTGATGGTCCCGCGGCGGTGGATCAAAGCGCCGGCTTGCTGGAGAGCCTCTAGGGCGAGCGATACCTTTGGACGCGAGGCGCCGAGCATCCCGGCCAGGAGCTCGTGGGTGCACGGGAACTCGTCGCGCTCGATACGGTCTCGCGTCGTGAGAAGACAGCGGGCCATTCTCGCTTCCAGGGGATGGAGCCGATGGCAGGCCGAAACCTGGACGCAGTCGACGAAACGCGCGCCGAGGTACCGGAAGACGGCCGCTCGAAACTCGGGCG
>JBEKKR010000009.1:0-111546 GCA_050010635.1 Candidatus Limnocylindrales bacterium | reverse complement strand
CTTCGGCCGCCGGCTACATGAACCGGTCCCGCATCAGGCGGGCTTCGACCTCATCCGCTATCGAGCCTGCCAGCCGCGTCGCGAAGCGATCGGCCAGACGGGTGAGCAGCGGACGCCGAAGCCGAACCGGCGCGGCTTCGGCCGGCACGCCGGCCAGCTCGGCGGCAGCCGCGATCGCGTCGTCCAAGTCGCCCATCGCATCCGCGAGCCCAAGCTCCACCGCCTCGCTGCCGAGCCAGACCTCGCCGGTGGCCAGCTCGAGCACGCGGGCGCGCTCCAGCCCGCGACCGGCGACGACTCGATCCACGAACCGGTCGTAGAACGCATCGACCAGCCGCTGCTCGCGGCTTCCCTCTTCGTCGGTTTCGTCTCGCCAGGGCGCACCCATTCCCTTCAGGCGCCCGGCGCGGTGCTCCTCGACCCGGATGCCGAGGCGGTCGAGCAGCTTCGGGAGTCGCGGGCCGGCCGAGATGACGCCGATGGACCCGACTATCGACGACGGGGCGACGACGATCCGGCGGGCGGCCATGGCGGCGAGATACGAGCCCGAGGCGCCGGTTCCGCGGATGTGCGCCACGAGCGGCTTCTTCTCGGCCAGTCGCTTCAGGGCGAGGTAAAGGTAGTCGGAGGCTGCGGCCGAGCCGCCCGGCGAGTCGATGTCGAGCACGACCGCGGGAACGCTCTTGCGGCGACCGAGCTCCTTGGCGATCTCGATCCAGTCGGCCGAACGCGCTCCGCCGCCGATCGTCCCGTACAAGCGGATGATCGCCACCCTGCCCGGTCGCAGCCGGGATCGCCTCGGGAGCAGCGCACGGATGACGGCAGGGAAGGCGCACTGCGACTGCGATCGCGGGTTCTCCATGCCCGCCATGTTGCCACCATTGCGGCAGGCCGGCCACCCGGCCGGGGCGGGACCGGCGGGCGGGACAGCGAAGGAGCCCCTTCGCAGCCGCGGCAGCCTTCGTGACGACGCGCCGTTACGGCCTCGCCCGCCGCTAACCTCGCTCCTCACTCGAGACCAAACTGAACGGCACCCGGAAGGGTGCCGTTTCTTCTCTGTCGGCGATCTGGCGCCCTGCGCGGGCCCGAGGCCATCCCGCATACTCACGGCAGCCCTTCGGCACTTGGCCCCGCGGATGGACGGGGCGAGCCTGATGGGCGAGCGGCATGCCTGCCGTCGAGCGTGAGGTATGGGACATGAGGCAATCACGGAAATCCCTGGCCGGGCTCGCCGCCGCCGTCCTACTGTTCGCGGCATGTAGCACGAGTGTCAGTTCGCCCGCTCCCCTTGCGACCTCGAACCAGACCGCCGCGCCATCCGCAACGGTCGCGGCATCGCCCACGCCGTCGGCGGCGGTCGCCCTCCCGCCTGCTCCCACGAACTTCACCGTGAAACAGCGCCAGGGCACCGTTCCCTGCCCCAGCCCGGCGGACGCCAGCTGTTCGCAGACCGACCTCGCGTGGCAGTCGAATGCCGACGCATCCACGTGGTTCAGGATCTACGACGCGGGTACGGGCGAGGGTCCCATCGCCTGCACCGACGTGAAAGGCCAGGCCGTGGTGGCGCTGGAGACCAAGCCCGGGGCGAGAAGCGCGCAACTCTTCGCCGAGCTGGCCACGGGTGGGGGCGAGACCTGCCTGTGGATCACGGCGGTCAACAGTGCCGGGGAATCGGCGCGAGTCGCCGCGGCCGGTCAGACGTCGACGGCACCCCCGCTGCCGCCCGTACCCACCAACTTCACCGCCAAGCTGCACCAGGGCGCCGTTCCGTGTCCAAGCCCCAACGGCGACGCCAACTGCTCCCAGACCGACCTCGCGTGGCAGTCGAATGCCGACGCGTCGACGTGGTTCATGATCTACGAGGCATCGACGGGCGAGGGTCCCACCACCTGCGGCGACGTGCAAGGCGACGCCGTGGTTGCGCTGGAGACTAAGCCCGGGGCGAGAAGTGCCCAGCTCTTCGCCGAGATTGCCACGGGTGGAGGCGAGACCTGCCTGTGGATCACGGCGGTCAACGATGGCGGAGAGTCGGTGCAGGTGCCTGCGGCAGGCCAGTAGCCAGCCGGACCGGACATTCTCGAAAGCGACGGCGCACCGGCGTGGTCCGGCTGGTCGATCGCACGTATCAGGCGGCCGGCGGCGAGATCCTGACGTTCCACGCGGTCGCGGCCGGCAAGACGACAGTCTCAGCCAGCTACAGCCAGCCCTGGGCGGCGACACCAAGGGCGAGCGGACGTGCCGGCTGTCGATCACGGTGCGGTAGGCCCGTCCCGCGCCGGGCCACCGGCCCCCAGCACGGCTTCGTCGAGGGTCGACCGTCGTTCCAGGATCGACCGGGATCTCTCCCATGCGAGCCCCCGATCTCCAGGGTAACGACGAAGCCGAGCCACACGCCTAATCCTGGGTCGAGTCGTTTCATTCGCGGTCGTGTCGGTCAACGATCGCCGGATCATGGAACTCCACCTTCTGTTTACTCACGTCGGATGAGCCACCGCTTAGCACGAAGCCGTACTCGTGCCGGGTGTCTCTCGTCTCCGCCACGACAAGGGGCGTGCCAATCCGCGTGCTCGCGGACCCAGTCGCTGGCTTCCGTGCGGTATCGACGACTGGAATTCGGCCGTCGTTGGGTTGACCTCCGCCGTCGCGGAGGGACGTATCATCGAGTTCGTGTCCGCCCCAACGTCGATGCAGCCAGACCGTCCCATCTCCGAGCTGTTCGCGGAGGGACGTCCGCTGCGCTCGCTCGAGTTCTTCCCGCCCAAGGACAATTCGGGCGTCGAGGCCCTGCGCCAGACCGCCGCGGCGCTCCGGCGCATCGGACCTGATTTCGTGTCGATGACATACGGCGCCGGGGGCAGCACGAGGGAACGTACCGCCCAGATGTCGGCCCTCCTGCGGGACGAATTCGGCTTCACTGTGATGCCGCATCTGACAGCGGTGAACCACACCCGAGCCGAGGTCGCGGCCGTCGCCCAGGATCATTACGCGCGGGGCATCCGCAACATCATGGCCCTGCGGGGCGACCTGCCCGACGGCTTGCCGGCCGCGACTGCGTTCGGAGACGGCTTGCGCTTTGGCGGCGACGTCGTCGCCCTGCTCAAGGAACTGCACCCCGATCTATGCCTGGGCGTAGCCGGCTATCCGGAGAAGCACCCCGAGGCCCCATCGTTCGAAGCCGACCTGGTCAACCTGCGGCGCAAAGTTGACGCCGGGGCATCGTTCGTGACGACCCAGCTGTTCTTCGAGAACGAGGCCTACTACCGCTTCGTGGATCGGTCGCGCGCAGCCGGGATCGGCGTCCCCATCGTCCCGGGCATCATGCCGGTGCTCTCGCTCAAACAGGTCACTCGGATCACGGGGTTGTGCGGCGCCTCGCTGCCGGACCGGCTGATCAGACGCATCGAGGCCGCGGGAGACCAGCCCGAGATCATCGAAGCCGTGGGCATCGATTGGGCGCTCGCCCAGATCCGCGACCTCCTGGCCGCCGGAGCGCCGGGCTATCACCTGTACATCCTGAACCGAGCCCGAAGCGCGCTCACCCTGGCGGCCGGGCTCGCCGCCTGAGGCAGGTTCGGGGCGGGGCCCTGCCGCGAGCTACTTGACCTTGACCGGGCCCCGCGAGTTGTTGGTGGTGCCGGCGTCGTACTCGGGCGGGTCCACCGAGCGGGGAACGGACGCCTCGAGGTCGTTGGGCTTCAACATCCACTCCTTCCCTGTGCGGCCCGCAGGGACGCGTCGCGACCGCGGCTTTTCCGCGCGAGGACCCGCGCGCCCATTCTGACGATCGGCTCCAGACGCATGGCTGAGCGTTGTAGCAGACGCATAACAGCCCTCGGGCGCCCTACACCGAACAGGCTGAGTGTCGTGCTGAGCGTGAAAGGGGAACTGGAGCGGGAGACGGGTCTCGAACCCGCGACATTCAGCTTGGAAGGCTGACGCTCTACCGACTGAGCTACTCCCGCCCGGCGCCGGAACCGCTACCCGGCGAGCCTATCATGGCGCTTCCCGCTGTGCCAGGCGGCGGGCCCGGCGTTGGGGGCGACCGCTACACCGGCCCCGGCTCTCCGTGCAGCAGCTGGAAGTGGTCGGCGCTCGCCGGCTGTTCGAGGTCCGTTAGCTCGGTGTCCAGCAGCGCTCTCTCGAGACGGCCGCCCGTGGCGGCCAGCAACAGGTCCCATTCGGCCCACGCCGTGAGGACGGCGATTCGAGCGTCGCCCTCGCGCATGATTACGTCCTCTCCATCGGCCCTCGACCCCGGCCTCCGCGGCCTGCAAACCTCGCGTCGTGACCAGCCGGCCGACCGTCTCGACGGCCCGCCGTTCCCACGACTCGACGGCATCCGCCGCGATCGAGGTCCGGCAGAGACGGACGACCTTCGCGCCTTCGCGACCGAGCCCGGTGGATCCCGCCAGGCGGTACCGGCTCGTCTCGAGGTGGCTGAGAAGCGAGGCCCGCTCCGCCAGGTACGCAGGCAGCCCCTGGTCATCGGTGGCGCGCGCGAAAGCCGCCGAGTCGCGCCAGATCGTGGCGACGAGGTGCTGCCGCCTCTTCCCGCTCAGACGCCGTCCCGCGAACCGCGCCACCAGCCCATCCGGAAGCGGCCCGGCAAGCGACTCGTGGCGCAGGATGCCGGTGACCTCGGCGTCGTGGCCGGCCGGATCCGGTATTCGAGAAGATGGACGACCGCGCTCACGAGCATCACCCCGCGCACACTTGCCCTTCTCCGCGTGGCCGCATTCTGGTGCGATCCCCGAGGCCGTTACGCCGATGCAATGGGGGCCCGACGGACAGGCCGCCGCTCGTGTACCGTCACGGGGTTCGGATCGGCAGGCCGCTGCCGCCGGACTCAAACCAGCGAGGGACGCATGGCCCCGGACGTCATCGAGCTTTCCGATCCGACATGGCAACGCCATGACTTCTACATGCGCCTGGCGATGGTGGTCGAGTCGGGCGCGAAATGCCTCGGCTCCCATGTCGGGGCGGTCATCGTACGCGACGACCGAGTGCTCGGCAGCGGCTACAACGGCACGCCGGCCGGATACCCCAACTGCACCGACGCGGAGCGCGGCTGCCGCCGCTGCGCCCTCCGAGCGGAACAGCCGGACGCCCGCATCTCGGGCAGGCTCTACGACATCTGCTTGTGCGTCCACGCCGAGCAGAACGCCATGGCCACGGCCGCGCGGTTCGGCACGGCGATCGACGGGGCAATGCTCTATACGACGCTGCAGCCCTGCTTCAACTGCCTCAAGGAGCTGATGCAGGTCAGGCTGCGAGGCGTCATCTTCCGCCGGGCATGGCAGGCCGGCCACCCGGACTACGCCTGGGTCGCGGCCGAGTACGACCGCCTGATCGCCCACTACCGGTCGAAGGGCAACGTCTTCATGCGCCTGGAGCAGGTTGAGGAGCAGACGCCGGTCGGGCTGGAGATCGGCCACCCGATCTAGCCGGGCTCGGCGCGGACGGCAGCGCGCCGGCGGCCCCTCAGGAGATCGCGATCATTCGTTCCAGGGCGAGGCGGGCACTGGCGGCGACGCCGGCGGGCAAGTCGATCTCGTGGATGCCGAGGCGTAGCGGTGGCGGCCTCCACCATACGCGGAGCCAGGCCCGCCTGCTTGGCAGTCGGCCGTTCCAACGGCCGACTGCAAACGAAACCATGAACGACGTCGGCTATGATGCATGCCAGATGGAACACCCGGTCCAGGTACCTACTCTCCCGGGCGCCTCCTTTCGGCTGCCTCCGCAGCTCGAAGGCTTCCGCCGCCTGTCCTACAACATGTGGTGGAGTTGGAACCCTCACGCCCGCGGGCTCTTCAGCCGGATCGACGGCCTGTCGTGGTCGCGCTATCGCAACCCTGTGGAGGTCCTGTCGCAGCCGATCGCATGGGCCGAGTTGCTCGATGATCCGGCATTCATGGCCGAGTACACGCAGGTTCTGGCCGAGTTCGACCGCTACATGGCCGGCGGCCGCGAGCACTGGTTCAACCGCGAGTACGGCCCCGCCGTCACCGGCCCGATCGCCTACTTCTGCGCCGAATACGGCTTTCACGAGAGCCTTGGCATCTATTCGGGCGGCCTCGGCGTCCTGGCCGGCGACCACATCAAGTCCGCCAGCGACATGGCCATGCCGTTCGTCGGCGTCGGCCTGCTGTACAAGCACGGCTACTTCCGCCAGACGATCGACGCGGATGGTCACCAGGAGCATGCCTACCCGGACTACGACCTGGCCAAGCTGCCGATCCTCCGCGTCCTGGGCCAGGACGGCGAGCCGCTGACCATCTCCGTCGAACTGCCGGAGCGAGAGCTCTATGCCGCCGCATGGCTCGTTCAGGCCGGCCGCGTGCCTGTCCTGCTTCTCGACACGGACATCCCGGACAACGCCGAATCGGACCGGCCGGTCACGCACATCCTGTACGTCCGAGGCCGCGAGATGCGCCTCCACCAGGAGCTCGTGCTGGGCGCCGGCGGCGTCCGGGCGCTCAAGGCGCTCGGCATCACGCCCGCGGTCTGGCACCTCAACGAAGGCCACTCGGCCTTGCTCCTCGTAGAGCGCACCCGCGCCTTGGTGGCCCAGGGAGTGGCGCTCGACGACGCCCTGGAGCGCGTCCGCTCCAACAGCGTCTTCACCATCCACACGCCCGTGTCCGCCGGCAACGAGCGCTTCGACGCGGATCTGGCGCGGCGCGTGATCGGGCCGCTGTACGACGGCGACGGCCGCAAGGGCACCGGCGGCGTCCCGATGGATCGGGTCCTGGATCTGGCTCGCGGCGCCGACGGCGACGGCCGCCAACTGGACATGACGGCCCTCTCGCTGCGGCTCTCCAACGCGGCCAACGCCGTCAGCAAGCTGCACAGCGTCACGGCCAACAACACGTGGCAGGGCCTCGGCAACAAGCAGATCCTGGCGGTCACCAACGGCGTCCACATGCCGACGTGGGTCGGGCAGCCGATGCGCGACATCTACGAGCGCTATCTCGGCGCCGAGCTGGACAACGTCGACGCCCGCAACGTCTCGGACCGCTTCTGGGAGCGCACGGACCAGATCCCGGACATCGACCTGTGGGAAGCGCACCAGCGCCAGAAGCTCGAGCTGATGATCTTCGCCCGCAACCGGCTCCGCCACCAGTTCGCCCGTCACGGCGAATCGCCGGGCACTCTCGAGGAGCTCGAGGATCTCCTCGACATCGGCACGCTCACGATCGGCTTCGCCCGCCGCTTCGCGACCTACAAGCGGGCCGGCCTGCTCTTCTCCGACATGGACCGGATCTCGCGCCTGCTGTGGGACAAGGACCGGCCGGTCCAGATCATCTTCGCCGGCAAGGCCCACCCGGCAGACCGTCCCGGTCAGGGCGTCATCCAGGAGATCTTCGCCCGGTCCCGCTCGCCCCAGCTCCGCGGCCGGGTCTTCATCCTGGAGGACTACGACATGCGCGTGGCCCGGTTCATGGTCCAGGGCGTGGACGTCTGGCTGAACAACCCGCGGCGCCCCCTGGAGGCGTCCGGCACCAGCGGCATGAAGGCCGCGTCCAACGGCGTCGCGAACCTCTCCGTCCTCGACGGCTGGTGGGACGAAGGTTGGGAGGGCGACAACGGCTGGGCGATCGGCGGCCGCGAGACCAACCCGGACGACGGCGCGCAGGACTACGCCGACTCGCAGGATCTCTATCGCCTGCTCGAGAAAGAGGTCATACCTCTCTACTACGGCCGTAACGAGGACGACGTCCCGGAGGGCTGGACGGCCGAGATGCGCCGCTCGATCGCCAGTACGATCTGGCGGTTCTCGACGATCCGGATGCTCCACGAGTACGTCGAGAAGATGTACCTGCCGGCGGCCAGGGTCGCGGTCAAGAAGCAGTCGAGCCGCCGAGCGGCCACCGAAGCGGGCTGAGGTCGGATTGGGCGGCCGCGTCTCGCTCGCTCTGGTAATCCACAACCATCAGCCGGTCGGCAACTTCGGCTGGGTCATCGAGGACGTCTCCGAGCACCTTCGCGGTCCGGTTCGGCGTCACCCAGACGATCGACCACGCCGCGGCCGAAGCCGTCGCGACGGCCGAACTCGGCTGAGGAGCCCGGAATCAGGGCAACGACTCGAAAGGACCCGAAAAGTGGCAGGCTCGGCGTCGCTCCCGCGGCGCCGCCCGCCGCGGCCCACTCGTCCAGATTTCGCGGCGAAAGGTCATGGCCTCAAATGGCCCCCACGCCCGGGGTATGTCGGGCCGCCGGGGCTCCGTTACCATCCCTGAGTGAGCCGCCCCAAGCTGGCCGTGCACGGCCATTTCTACCAGCCTGAGCGCCGCGACCCATTCAGCGGCGAGATTGCGCCCCAGCCGGCAGCCGCCCCGTACCGGGACTGGAACGCGCGGATCGACGCCGAGTGCTACAAGCCCAACGCCGAGCGCGGCAACCTCCGCCACATCTCGTACGACCTCGGGCCAACGCTGGCGAGCTGGCTGGCTACCCACGACGCTTCGACGCACAAGGGCTTCGTCGACTCGGACGTGACGCCGGCGACGGACGGCCCGGACTGCGGCAACGCCATGGCCCAGGCCTACCACCACGCCATCCTGCCGCTCGCTTCCCTCGCCGATCGGCGGACCGAGATCCGCTGGGGTCTGCGCGACTTCGAGCTGAGGTTCGACCGGCGGTCCACCGGCATCTGGCTGCCCGAGACGGCCGTGGATCTGCCGACGCTCCGGATCCTCGCCGCCGAGGGCATCCACTACACCATCCTGGCGCCGTGGCAGGCCATGGACCCGCGCCTCGACACGCGCCGGCCGTACCGCGTAGAGCTCGGCAATCGCAAGTCGATCGTGGTCGTCTTCTACGACGCCGCGCTCTCCGCCTCGGCCTCGTTCGAGTCCGATGCGACCATGAACGCCGACGCCTTCGCCCGCGAGCGAATCCTGCCTCGCCTCTCCGGTCCGAGCTTCGCGGACGGGACGCCGCGCCTGGCCGTCATCGCCACGGACGGCGAGCTGTACGGCCACCACCAGAAGTTCCGCGATCTCTTCCTGGCCCGACTCGTCAACCCGGATCCGGACGTGCCGGACCGGGGCTTCGACATCACGACCGTCGGGCGGGTCGTCGGCGGGACGCCGGCCAGAGTCTTCCCGGCCGCCCAGATCGCCGAGCGGACATCGTGGAGCTGCCACCACGGCGTGCTGCGCTGGTACGGCGAGTGCCCCGACGCCTCCGACGGACGCTGGAAGGGTCCGCTGCGCGCGGCCCTCGAGCGGCTGGCCTCGGCAGTGGACACCGTGGCGAGCGGGCTCGCCACCGACTTCATGGATCCGGCCGCGCTGTGGCAGGCCCGCGACGAGTACGTGGACGTCATCTTCGGGGCCGAGCCGGCAGACGAGTTCGGGAAGCGCTGGCTGCCGATCGCGACCGACGAGCAGCGGGCGGGATTCCTCGCACTGATGGAGGCGGAGCGCTGGCGCCTGGCCATGTTCGCCAGCGACGGCTGGTTCTGGGGTGACCCGATTCGCCTGGAGACCAAGCAGGTGCTGCTCTGTGCCGCGAGGGCCGTCCGGTCGGTCGACGGTCTAGCCGGCACCGACCTCGAAGCACGGCTGGTCGGCGACCTGTCGCTCTTCGTCTCCCCGTCGCGCCGGATCGACGGCGCGGCGATCTACGCCGAAGCGCTGGCGGAGGCGGGTCAGCCGGCGGTCGCGTCCGGCCGAAACGGGTAACGTGGCGGCACACGGCCAGTGAGGCCGGGGCTCTCGGTCAAGGGGCAGCATCCGATGAAAGTGTCGCTCGCCGTCGTCTGCGACTACGCCGAGGTCCGTGAGAACCTCCTGACCCTGGTCTCGGCCGGTATCACCCGGCTTCGGCGCGACTCGCTGCCGTCTCCGCTGGCGGTCTTCGTGGCACTCCAGCTGGAAGTCGCGGCGGCGGAGCGGCCCTTCCCTCATGAGGTCGCCGTTCGAGTGACTGGGCCGTCCGGGACGGAGCTGGCGACGATCGGCGGCGGCTTCCAGGTCGCCTCCACGTCGGACTTCGAGGGGGACGAGAGCGGGGTCGTGTCGCTGCCGTTCGACCTTCGGATGGCCAGCGCCACGGAATACGGCTGGCACTCCATCGAGATCACGATCGACGGCGCGAACCGGCAGCGCCTGAGGATCAAGGTCGCCCGGCCGCCGGCGGCGGCGACCCCCGGCGAGGGGATCCGGATCGCGGTCCCGGACACCAAGCGCCACTGAGCGCAGCCACGGACCGGCCGGCCGAGGGGGCGCGGGCACGCTGCAGCGGGTCGAACTCGGATCGCCGCCGTCCGCCTGCTAGACTCGGCCCTGCCGGCCGCAGGCCCATCCTCGCTTGCACCGCCCGGCAGCACATTCGGAGCGCATCGCGTGGCATTCGAGTTCCATATCTCGAAGGCGGCTCGGGTCCGCTACGAGTTCGATCGGGCGCTCTTCCAGACGAGCGGCAACGTCATCGTCCCGGACTTCCCCGCCGCGCGCGCCTTCGCCAGGCGCATGAACGAGCGGGCGGACACGGAACGCTATCCCGGCCGCGTAGTCCACGCCGCCGCGCTGAACGCGATGGGGTTGATCGACGAGATCCTCCACCACGCCGTCGAGATCTACCGCCGGACCGTCAACCCCAAGGTAATGGCCGACGCGGTGGCCGCCCTCGTTGCCGATCTTGGGCCCGAGGCGCTGGACGGCGCCCTGGCCAACTTCGTCGAGCTGTTCCCGCCGCTTGCGGTGATCCGCGACGGCCAGGACCCTGCGACATACCTGGCCGGCGTGACCGAAGGCCGGCCCAACCGCGAGATCGCCCTCGAAGAGCTGATGATGCTGTGGCTGGCCAACGTCAACCCGGCCTTCGCCACCTTCGATGAGCTCTTCGACGACGCCGATCTCGTCGAGCGCACGGCATACGACGAGGTGATCGACGGGCTGCAGGGCTTCTTCGAGAACCAGCCGGGCTTCGGACCGGGCGGCGAGTCGCTCATCGCCTTCCTTCGGGCGCCCGCGCTGGCCGCGCCGGATTCACTGGCAGCGCAGCTTCGATACATCAGATCTCGCTGGGGCCTTGTCCTGACCAGCTTCCTCGATCGGCTGATCGTCAGCCTGGACGTCCTGCACGAGGAGGAGGTCGCGCTGTGGATGCGGATGCATCCGACGCCCGGCCCCGCCGCAGCAACCCACGGCCCCGGTCTCGGCGGTCTCGAGAACGAGTACGAGAGGTTCAGCCGGGACAAAGACTGGATGCCGCGCGTAGTCCTGATGGCCAAGACCACCTACGTCTGGCTCGACCAGCTCTCGAAGCGCTACGGCCGCCCGATCCGCCGGCTCGACGAGATCCCGGACGAGGAGTTGGAAGCGCTGGCGCGCCGCGGCTTCACCGCGCTGTGGCTGATCGGCCTGTGGGAGCGCAGCCGGGCCAGCCAGAAGATCAAGCAGTGGCGCGGCAACCCCGAAGCCGCCGCTTCGGCGTATTCGCTGATGGACTACCGGATCGCCGACGACCTCGGCGGCGAGGTCGCATTCGGCCAGCTGCGGGCGCGCTGTTCGGCCCGCGGGATCCGGCTGAGCTCGGACATGGTGCCCAACCACATGGGCATCGACTCGCGCTGGGTCGTCGAGCATCCCGACTGGTTCCTCCAGCTGTCCGACTCGCCGTATCCCGCCTACTCGTTCACGGGCGGCAACCTGTCGGACGACGACAGGGTCACGATCCAGATCGAGGACCACTACTGGGACGCGACGGACGCGGCGGTCGTCTTCAAGCGGACCGATAACTGGACCGGCGACGTCCGCTACATCTACCACGGCAACGACGGCACGAGCATGCCATGGAACGACACGGCCCAGCTGGATTACCTCAAGCCGGAGGTCCGCGAGGCCGTCATCCAGACGATCCTCCACGTCGCCCGCCAGTTCCCGATCATCCGGTTCGACGCGGCTATGACCCTGGCCCGCCGCCACATACAGCGACTGTGGTACCCGGAGCCCGGCCAGGGCGGAGCGATCCCGTCGCGCGCCGAGCACGCCGTGACACGGGCCGTCTTCGACGAGCGCATGCCGGCCGAGTTCTGGCGGGAAGTGGTGGATCGCGTCGCCGCCGAGGTGCCGGACACCCTGCTCCTCGCCGAAGCTTTCTGGCTCCTGGAGGGCTACTTCGTCCGGACGCTAGGCATGCACCGCGTCTACAACAGCGCCTTCATGAACATGCTCCGCGACGAGGAGAACGCGAGTTACCGCCAGGTCGTCAAGGACACGATCGAATTCGACCCCGAGGTTCTCAAGCGCTTCGTCAACTTCATGAGCAACCCCGACGAGCGCACGGCAGTGGACCAGTTCGGCAAGGGCGACAAGTACTTCGGCGTGGCCACGGTCATGGCCACGATGCCGGGCCTGCCGATGATCGGGCACGGGCAGGTGGAGGGCTTCTCAGAGAAGTACGGCATGGAGTACCGGCGGGCCTACCACGACGAGCAGCCGGACGGCTGGCTGATAGAGCGGCACGAGCGTGAGATCTTCCCGCTCTTCCATCGCCGCTACCTCTTCGCCGATGTCGCCGACTTCTTGATGTACGACTTCTACGACCCGGGCGGTTGGGTCAACGAGGACGTCTTCGCCTACTCGAACCGCCACGGCGACGAACGCGGCCTGGTCGTCTATCACAACCGCTTCGCCGAGGCCAAGGGCTGGGTTCGGGAGTCGGCGGCGTATTCCGTGCCGGACGGCGGCGGGCGACGGCTCACCCGAAAGTCGCTCGGCGAGGGGCTAGGGCTCCACGCCGACGGCGAGTGGTACACGCTCCTGCGCGAGCAGCGTTCCGGGCTGGAGTTCGTGCGCCGCTCTTCGGACCTGTGCCGCGACGGTTTGTACGTCGAGCTGCACGCCTACGGCTGCCAGGTATTCCTCGACGTCCGCGAAATGGAAGACGGCGCGTCGGGGCAGCTGGGCCGGCTCGCCGGACGGCTGAACGGCGCCGGTGTTCCGAGCGTTGCCGCGGCCTTGCAGGAGATGCGGTTGCAGCCCCTCCACGACGCCGTGCGCGGATTGACGGAGAACGGCTCTCTTCGGCGAATTGCGGAGATCGGGGCGGCGCGGGCGGCGGCGGCTTGCCCCGGCACGGCGGCCGTGGACCTTGGCCTGCACGGGCCAGGCGCGGGTGGAGCGGTCAAATTCAGGCCCGTTGGAAGCCCCGCCGCCGGGCCGACCCCAGGCGCCACAGACGAGGAGCTCGTCGGGCTGCTGGACGACGCCGGGCGCTACGTCCGCCGCGCCCTTCACGCACTGGTGGAGGTGACTGGCGCTGCCGGAAACGTAGAGAGAGCCACGGCCGACTTCCGGGCCGGCCTCGAGGCGGCCCTTCGCCTGCCGGGCCTGGGCGAGAACCAGCTGACCGCGGGCCTGGCCGACGACTGGACGTGGATCGCGCTCATCGGGCGGCTCGTTTCCCGGGCGCTCTCTGCCGTGGCGGAACCCGATGGCGGCACGGGCAAGGCGATCGACGACCTTGCGCTTGGCCGGGTGATCGCCGGCATTTTCGGCGACCTCGGGTTGGACGAGGGCGCGGCGTGGCGGCTGGTGGCGCTGCTCCGGATGCTGCGTCGCCTCCCGGTGCCGTCTTCCGTGGCCAAGCTCGCCGCCGCCGAACGGGCGCCGGCGCTGGTGCGCGCCCTGGTCGCCGACGAATCCGTCCGGCCCTACATCCGCGTCAACGTCTGGGAAGGCGTCAGCTGGTTCAACCGCGAGTCGTTCAACCAGGTCCTGTGGTGGATGGCCGCGCTGGATACGCTCGACGCCGCCGGAGCCGCAGCGGTCGGGGCCGGGGCCAGGGCCGCCGCGGCGAAGGCCGGAGCCCGGGGCGTGGCCGGGGCCGCTCGGAAGGCGTCTCGTGTCGCGGCAGCCAGGAAGCCCGCCCCCGCCAGCAAGGGGCGCAAAGCCGCCGGCAAGGCGCCCGCAGGCGCCGCCAGGATGCCCGCAGCCGCCGCCAGGGCGCCCGGCGTCGCGCCCGACATCACCCAACGCCTCCGCGCCGCCGAGCGCCTGACCGCGACCCTGGCCAAAGCCGCCAAAGCCTGCGGCTACCAGCTCGACGACCTCGAGTCCGCGGCGAGGGGCTGACCGCGCGGCACCGGCTGCGCCGAGTCCGGCCGAGATACCGCTTACCCGACTCAGCGCACATTGCGCCCCTCGAATCCGCCCGGCTACGGCCATTGCTGCCAGGATCCCCCGCGGCCGGCCCGCCGCCTGAGGGCCCGCGCCGACGCGGGCAGCCAGTGCTGGGGTGGCCGGCGACGCGCCGCGGCCCCGGGCCGGGCCCCTCAAGTCGTCGGCGCAACCACGTCCATCGCCACGCCCGGATACCGCGGCGCCAGGACCGCGGCCGCAAGCCGGACGATCTCGGCGTGGACGTCGGCGGGCGACCGCGTGCCATCGATGACCCTGACCTCCTCGCCGTCGGCCCGCAGCGCCGCGATCGCGGCGTTGTACCGCTCGGCGATGCGAATCAACTCCCCGCGGTCCTCCTCGAACCGCTCGCGAGTGGCGCGGCCGCTGAACCGCTCCACTCCAACGTCAACGGGCACGGACAGGAAGACGGTGAGATCCGGCTGCAAAGCGAAGCGGTTGATCTCGCGAAGCCACTCGAGATCGCACGCCAGGGCCTGATACGCCAGGCTCGAGAGGTAGTACCGGTCGGCGACGACCGTAACCCCTCGCGCCAGCGCGGGCACGACCTCCGAAACGACGTGGTCCATCCTGTCGGCGGCGAAGGCCAGAGCCTCGGCCTCGGGGCCGCCCAACTCCACCTGCCTCGCCAGATGAAGCCGCAACACTGCGCCGATCGGCCCCGAGGATGGCTCGCGAGTCCCCTGCGACGGGACTCCGATCCGCCCCAGCCACTGGAGCAGCATCTCCGTCTGGGTCGTCGTCCCCGCGCCGTCGATCCCCTCGATGACGATGAGCGCGCCGGGATGCGGGTTCGCCGGGTTCATCGGCTACGGCCCAAGGAGGATCCGGCGGATGAGCGGGATCGGCGGCGAGCCGTAGGCGATGACCGACTCCAGATGCTCCTTGTGGGAGAAGCCCGGCGTCTCGCCGAAGCCACCGACGACACGCGGCGCCGGGACGGCGGCAGCTCCCCGCGGATCGCCCGAGGCTACGGCCGCGCGGACGCGCCGCTCGCGCTCCAGGCTCCACATCTCCATCGATCCGACGAAATAGGTGGAGAGCTGGGTAGACGTGAGCCGGGCGCGGTCCCACTTCTTGCGGGCCTCCGATTCCTCCTGGAATCCGCCCCTGACCATCAGTTCCATCGCCTCGGCCTCTGTCATGGAGCCGGCGTGGATGCCGATGTCGATCATCGCGTTCGTGATCGCCCGCAGGTAGAACTTCCAGTGGACGAGCAGCAGCGCGGGATCGTCCGCCTTGAATCCTGCATCCATCATGACCTGGGTCACGTAGACCGCCCAACCCTCGACGAAGACGCCGCTGCCGAAGATCGTGCGCGCCAGCGACGGGCATCTGTTCGAATAGACGAGCTGGAGGTAGTGGCCGGGCGAACCTTCGTGGATCGTCGTGAGGTCGATCTGGCGGTCGTTCTCCTCGGCAAGGTAGGACTCGACCTGCTCCGGCCCCCAATCCTCGGGCGGCGGAGTGACAAAGTAGAAGGTCTTCTGGCCTTTGTCGAGCGGTCCCGGCGAGTCGAGCATCGCCCCGGCGAACTCACGCAGGAACGGCGGCGTCCACTCGATCTCGAGCGGGTCGTCCGGAACCGTGATCAGATCGCGCGACCGAATGAACTCGACGATGCCGCGGTAGCTCTCGCGGCAGTACTCGACCAGCTGGTCGGCCGGGTGATGGGCCCGTCCGATCGCGGCCGTGACGGCGGCGACGATTCGCGAGTCGGCGGCCTCCGGAGTCCCCTCACTCGCGGCGGTGGGAAGCGGCTGGCCGGGCACCCACTGGTTCCAGATCGAGCGGGCGACCCGGAGCATCTCGCCCCGAACGGCCTCGTACTCGACGCGGGCCTGGGCCATGATCTGGTCGGCGGTCAGCTCCGAGCGGAACGTGTGGCGCAGCTTGCGGGTGAAGAGATCGGCCCCGAGCCGGCCCTCTCCCGCAGACCGAGGCAGCAGATCGGTCCCCAGCCACGCCTCGAAGCCGGCGACGGCGCCGCGGGCCGTTTCGGCGGCCGCGCGCAGCCTCGGCAGGATCTCCGCCACTCCGGGCTGATCGGCGGCGGCGCCGGCCTGGGCGACCGCGTCCTCGGCCAGGGCCACGATGCCGGGCAGCTGCTTGATCGCCATTTCGGTGTGGAGCCGCGACGGCGGCCGGCCGGCCAGGCTCCCCAGGTCGGCTCGGGCAGCGGCGAAGACCGCCGGCATCCCTTCCAACCGCGCGGCCACGGAAGCGAGCCGCGTGGCCAACGGGGCGAAGTCGCGCGCCAGCAGCGGGAAGATGCCCCCACCGAGCAGGTAGACGTAGCCGAGCGGATCCCACGCGTCCTCGCGCAACTCGGTCTCGTCGAACAGCAGTGCCGCCAACTCCGAGATCAGCAGATCTCGGTCCAGCCGCTCGTCCTGGGTCAGGTCCGCGTCCGCGAAGCCGCGCAACTCCCTCGACCAGCGGTCGGCCAGATTGAGCCGGGCCGCCCGGCCGGCCTCGGTCAGGTCGGGCCACTCGCCGTCGACGGCGTGCATGCCCATCGCGGTGGCAGCCACGGGGTACAGGTGGAAGAACTCGTCCAGGAACTCTTCGACGCGACCGCCGAATTGCGACATCGCTTCCCTCGGCTACAAGTCAGCCGAGTTTAGCGCGGTCGGCCGCGAACGCGGACGACAGGCGGTCGCCGGAAAGTGGAACGCGGCCGACTCGCGGCCGCGTTCGAGTGAGACGGTGGTGCCGGGGACGATTACGGCGTCGGGCACACGAACGGCGAGGCGCTCGGGTCTGCGTCGTGGCCGTGGTTCTTCTTGGCGATCGACGACACGAACTGGCCGTGGTTCTTGAAGCCGCTGGGGGTCGCGCACTTGGCGGCGGTCGAAACGTCACTGCCGTGGTTGGCCGGGTGACCAGGCGCGGCGCTGCCGTCGGCTTCCGGCGCCTCTGAGGATTCGGGCTTCTCGCTTGCCTCGGCGCTGCCATCCGGGGTGTGGGAGTGGGCGGCCGCCGGAGTCTGATCGCGACCTATGCCGGAGGAGAGCGCCGGTGCGGCCGCGAAGACCGCGGTCGCCGAAAGAATCACGATTATCAGAGCGAGGGGTACCGTGCGCAGTCGATGCATGAGAGGGTCACCTCAGTGTTTGCCCACCCGCCGTCCCGGCGAACCGGGCGTCGGTTTCCAGCCTTGTAGGCGAGGATCCTGTTGCCGGCGCACGTGCCTCCGGCCGCACCGGCATCCGATGTTCCCAAGCAACCGCAGGCTGATAGTCCCACCGGCCGCGAGCACGCCCGGACTCACCCAGCGCGAAACTCCGGCATGGGCTCGACACCCGCGCTAGCATCCGACCATGCGGCGCCGCCGATGACGGCGCACAGGCCTCGGAGGAAACGCGAATGCTCGACATCCTCGTCAAGGTCGCCGTGAACGCCGTCGCACTGCTCGCGGCGGCCAACCTGGTGCCAGATTTCCGCTTCGTCTTTCACACCGACCGGCCCGAGGACTGGCTGAAGATCGCCGTCATCGCCCTCGTCTTCGCCATCGTCAACAGTTACATCAAGCCGATCGTGAAGACCCTCGCTCTCCCGATCGGTTTTCTGACGATGGGGCTGGTGGCCTTCGTCATCAACGCGGTGATGCTGCTGGGAACCGCCTGGGGCGTGAACCAGTTCGTGAACGCCAACGGCTTCAGCTTCACCATCGGTGGCTATCCGGCCCACTGGGGCTACGCGGCGATTGGCTGCGCCGTGATCGCCTCGATCGTGATCAGCGTGGTAGGCACCGTCCTGAGCATGGTCCTGGCGCCGCGCAAGGTGATCGGCCTCTAGCCCGGCGATCTCCGGACCGACCGGGCCGAAGCTTGGGCACGGCGGGGTGTCGCCGCCGTGCCCACACGTTAGGCTTGCTCCCATGCCGTCGACCGATACGTCATCCCTGGCGAGCCTGTTTGCCGCACCCGGGAGCGTCACCCGCGCGGAGCGGGCCGCGCCGGGCACGCTGACGGAGCGCGAGCGATTCCGGATCCGGTTGCGGCGGCGGCCGCTGCTCGTCGACGGCGCGATGGGGACTCTCCTGTACTCCCACGGCGTGCCCCAACGAGCCTGCCTCGACGAGCTGGTCCTGACCAGGCCGGACCTCGTCTCGACGATCCACCGCGAGTACATCGAGGCTGGCGCGGACGTCATCGAGACCAACACGTTCGGCGCGAACCGGTTCCGCCTGGCCGAGTACGGGCTGGAGAAGCTGGCGGGACGGTTCAGCCGCCAGGGCGCTCAACTGGCCCGCCAGGCCAGGGAAACCTCCGGAAAGGATGCCCTGATCGCGGGCTCGGTAGGTCCGCTCGGGCCGGCCGGACGACTGCCTCGTCCCCATCCCGGGATCGCCCGGGCCGCCTTTCGCGAGCAGATCGAGGGTCTCCTCGAGGGCGGGGTGGACGTCTTCGTCTTCGAGACTTTCGACCAGCTGGAGCTCCTGCTCTCGGCCGTCGAGGAGGCGCGACGGGCGTGCGATCTGCCGGTCATGGCCCAGATGACATTCGGCGAGGACCTGACGGCCAACGACGGCACGACTCCCGAGGCGGCCGCAGCCGCCCTGACCGAGGCCGGCGTGGACGCCGTGGGCGTCAACTGCGGCGCCGGGCCGCTCGTCTGCCTGGAGGCACTCGTCCGCATGGGCTCGCCGACGGCCGCCGTCGCCCGCTGCATCGTCCCGAACGCGGGCCTGCCGCGGCGCGTGGAGGGCGCCTTCGTCTATTCGGCCGGACCCGAGTACTTCGGCGAGATGGTCCCGCAGATGCTCGCGGCAGGGGCCCGGATCGTGGGCGGTTGCTGCGGCACGACGCCCGAACATACGAAGGCGATGCGGGCGGCGATCGACGCTACGGCGCCGGACGCCCACGCCGGCAGGGTCGCCGCGGCGCCGGGGCCGGACGGCGGCGCGGCCGGGAACCGTGGCACCGGCAAGGCCACCCCGGGCGAGTCCGACCTCGCGGCCGCGGCCGCGCCGCGAACGCCCCGGATCGAGGCTTCGGGCGGGGGCGAAGCCACTCCCCCGTCGGGCCTGGCGCGGAAGCTCGCCGACGGCTCGTTCGTGGTCCTCGTGGAGATCGACCCGCCGCGGTCGATCCGCATCGACCGGACCATCGAGGCCGCGCGCCTGCTCAAGGAGGCCGGCGTCGACGCCGTCAACGTCAGCGACTCCGCCACCGGCCGCGTCCGAATGGGGGCGATGGCCGTCGCGTTCGGCATCCAGCAACAGCTCGGCCTGGAATGCCTTGTCCATCTGACGACCCGCGACCGGAACTTGATGGCGCTCGAGGCCGAGCTGCTCGGCGCCCACGCGATGGGCGTGCGGAACATCCTGGCCCTGACGGGCGATCCGCCCCGGGTGGCCGACAGACCCGCCACCACCGCAGTCTGGGACGTGGACGCGATCGGCCTCATCGAGATAATCAGCCGCTTGAACAGGGGCGAGGACGCGGCCGGACTGTCGATCGGCCAGAGCGCCGGCTTCACCATCGCCTGCGCCCTCGACCCTACCGCCGCGGACCCGGACAAGGAGTGGTCCCGGCTGGAGCGCAAGCTGGCCGCCGGAGCGAACCTGATCATGACCCAGCCGCTCTACTCGCAGGAACAGGTCGATTCGATGCTGGCCCAGGCCAGGAAGCGCTTCGGTCCGGGCGGGTTCCCGGTACCGGTGCTGCTCGGCGTCCTGCCGCTCCACAGCGCCCGCCACGCCGAGTTCCTGCACAACGAGGTGCCCGGCATCACGATCCCGGACGAGCAGCGAGCGGCGATGCACGCCGCGGGAGAGCGCGGCGCCGAAGTCGGCCTGGAGATGGCGATGAACCTCCTGGCCGAATCCGAGGGTCAAATAACCGGTACGTACGTGATGCCGAGCTTCGGTCGCTATGAATTGGCCGCGGAGCTGGTCCGGCGGCTGCGGGCACGCGAGGCGGCAAGGAAGAAGACCTAGTCACAACGGGGAGAGTCCAGATGAGGAGTCCGCGGCGTCTGCGAATAGCCGGCCTGGTGGGAGCCGCGGCGTGGCTCCTGCTTCTGACCTCGGCGACCCTCGCGGCGGCGGCGCCGCCTCCCGGGCCTCCCTACCCCGACGCCGTCACCGGCCAGCGCGTCTACGACTACGCCGGCCTCTTCTCGCCCGGCGCAATCTCGTCGGCCGAGGCGACGATCAAGGCGATCGAGGTCCGGACCGGCGCACAGGTCGCCGTCTATACCCAGGTCAAGCCAGAAAGCGACACGCCCGAACTGGCGAACGACGACGCCCTGGCCCTCCTGAACCAGTGGGGCGTGGGCCGCAAGGGCTTCGACGATGGGCTCGTGGTCCTCTTCGACATGCAGGGCAACCTGGTCCACGGCCAGGTCTCACTCTATGCCGGTTACGGCTTCAAGGCCGCCTTCATGACCAATGCCGACCGCCAGGCCGTGTTCGACAACGACATGAAGCCGCTCCTCAAGGAGAGCCCGCCGGACTTCGACGGCGCGCTGAAGATCGCCCTCGACGACGTCAACGCCGCGGCGACGCCGGAGCATGCCGACCAGCTGAGCCGGGCCCGAATCCTCAACTCGCTGGTGGGGTTCGGCGCGGCGCTGCTGGCTGTGCTTCTGGTCGGATTCGCCTTCTACCTCTGGTACACCCACGGCCGCGACCCGATCTACGTGGACGACAACTCCGTCCTCATGCCGGCCCCGCCGGACGGACTTACGCCGGCGATGGCGACGTTGCTGATGGACGACCGGATTACGGCCCGCACCGTGTCGGCGGCGATGATCGATCTTGCGGCCCGCGGCCTCCTGCGCTTCCGCCAGGATTCTCAGTTCCTCGGCAAGAAGACGGAGATCGGCATCACCGGCCAGGGCCAGGTGCCCACTACGCCGGAGGCCGGACTCTACGGGGCCATCAGCAGGTTGGTCGGGGCGGACGGCTTCGTCCCATACACGTCGGGCCGAGAACTCGCGCCGGCGATCTCCAAGGTCAAGAGCGATCTCGAGACGTTGTCCGTCCAGAAGGGCTGGCTGACCGGCAGGCCGACGCGCGTAATCGGCGCATGGGTCGCAATCGCGGTCGTCGAGGGAATGGCCGCCATCCCGCTCTTCATCTGGACACTCAACCTGGACGCCAGCGGCGGGCTCCTCGGCGGAGTGGCCCTGCTGATCGCCGCAGTCATCACCGGCGTCATCGCCTGGTTCATGCCCTGCCGCACGAAGCTCGGGGCGATGCTGCGGGCGATGCTGGCCGCGTACAAGCGTACGCTCCAGTACACGATGGCCCAGTCCGCGTCGATGGACGAGGTCGTCGGGCGGCGAGCCCTGCCGTGGGTGACGACGCCGGACGCGGCGATGGCATGGGGCGTTGCCTTCGGCCTCAACGCCGACATCGAAGCGGTCCTCAATCGCACTGCCAGCGCCAGCGTCGCGTCGGGCCGCCAGGTCGGCTGGTATCCCCTCTGGTTCGCGGGCCCTTCGTACGGTGGCGGCTACGGGGGCGGCGGCTTCGGGGGCGGCACGCCCGGGCTCTACTCCGGCACCCCGATCCCGGACATCGGCTCGATGATGTCGTCGCTCGGCTCGATCGGTTCGAGCGGCGGCCGCGCGGGCGGCGGCAGTTTCGGCGGCGGGGGCGGTGGTGGCGGCGGCGGCGCCGGAGGCGGTTTCTAGGCAGTCCCCAACCTGGCTAGCGGAGGTCTGGAGTTGAAGCGTCTCGCGACCATCGGCGCCGTGGTGATCGGTGCCTGGCTCCTGCTGGCCGGACCGGCCCTGTCTGCCACACCGCCCGCTGGACCGCCCTATCCCGACGCGGTAACCAGGCAGCGCGTCTACGACTACGCCGGCATCTTCTCGCAGTCGACCGTGACCCAAGCGCAGTCCCTTATCGAGGGCATCGAGGCTCGCACCGGCGCCCAGATCGCGGTCTACACGCAGGTGAAGCCCGAGAGCGACACCCTCGACCTGGCCAATGCCGACGCGCTGGCGCTGATGAACCAGTGGGGCGTCGGCCGCAAGGGCTTCGACGACGGCCTCGTCATCCTGTTCGACATGCAGGCCAACCTGCGGCACGGCCAGGTATCGCTGTACGCAGGCAGCGGGTACCGGGCGGCGTTCCTGAGCGACTCGGACCGGCAGGCGATGTTCGACAACGACATGAAGCCGCTCCTCTCGGAGGGTGACCTTGACGGCGGCCTGATGATCGCGCTCCGGGACATCGACGCCAACGCCACTCCCGAGCACGCGGCGACACTCGAGCGAGGACGCCAGATCAACGCGCTGATCTTCGTCGGCGCGGCCGGCCTGGGCCTGGTGCTGATCCTGTACGCGCTCCTGTCCTGGCTGCGCCACGGCCGCGATCCGATCGCCATCGACGACAACTCGATCCTGATGCCGGCCCCGCCGGCCGATCTGACCCCGGCCATGGCCACGATCCTCCTGGACGACAAGAGCTCGGACCGGACCGTTTCGGCCGGCCTCGTGGACCTGGCCGCCCGCGGCTGCATCGCATTCGTGGCGGACCCCAAGCCCACCGGGGGCACCGAGACGGGGATCAGATACCTTGGCGAAGGCGAGGCCGGCCTGCCCGCGCCTGAAGCGTCGCTGCGCGACGACATCGCCAAGAAGAGCCTGACGCACGACAACTACCTGACCCCCCACACCCTCTACAGGCTCATCAACGGCTTCGACGATCTGAGGAACGATCTGGAGGCCGCGGCCGTCAAGCGCGGCTGGCTCACGGCGAAGCCGAGCGAGGTAACGTATCACTGGGGCTGGATCGGCGGCCTCGAGGTGACCGCCGCGATCGTCATCGGCTTCCTCTGGTTCCTGACGCAGGTGAGCAGCCTCCTGGCGGCTGCGGTTTCGCTGACGCTGGCCGGCATCGTGACCGTGATCGTCGCCCGATACATGCCGTCGCGGACTCCCCAGGGCGCGATGCTGTGGTCGATGCTGTGGGCCTATCGCAGGACTCTTCAGCTCACCCTGGTTCAGGCTCACACCATGACCGATGCCGTCAAGGCTCGAGCCCTGCCGTGGGTGACCACCCCGGACCAGGTCATGGCCTGGGGCGTGGCCTTGGGGTTGAACGACGAGATCCAGGCCGTCCTGTCAGGCTCGATGGGCACGGAGGAGGAGCCCGACGAATCGGGCACGACCAGGTGGTACCCGCAGTGGTGGCTCAGCGAGCCCTCCCGCGGGCATTCGGGGCTCGGTACGTCCGGCCACGCGGCGTCTTCGGCGAGCGGCCTCTTCTCCGCGTCGGCCATCCCCGATCCGGGCTCGATCATGGCTGCCCTCGGGTCGATCAGCCATCCCTGGGAGCCTGCCTCAAGCAGCTCCGGCGGCAGCAGCAGCTTCAGCGGCGGCAGCTTCGGCGGCGGCGGTGGCGGCGGCGGTGGTGGTGCGGGAGGCGGCTTCTAGCGTCTACAGCACGGACGCTCAAGGCCACGATCGCCCAGTCGTCCTCCATAAACGAGGTCGTCGCGCGGAAGCCGCTGCCGTGGGCGAGCACCCCGGGGAACACGTCGCCTGGGCGGTATCCTTCCACCTGGATCGAGAAGTCGAGCGGATCCTCTCGAACTCTCTCGAAGTCTCGATGACCGGCTGCTGGCCCAGGGATCTCCACGAGATGATCTCCCTGTTCTAGCCCCAACCCGAGTCTCGCGGGGCCCGCGCTCGGGTCCCGCCCCAAGTAGAAGCCGGCGGGCAGCCGGGAGAGCGGCGGCGCACTGGGCGAGCGAAGCTCGGTGTGCGCCAAGCGACCCCGATGTCCGGCCGGCCGATCCACGAGACGGCGTGGGTCGGCTAAACTCGGGGCATGGGTGCAGTCGACACGATGGAACAGTTCTTCGACCTGCTGAACGCCGGCAATCGCGAGGGCGCCGTCGCGCTGTTCGACGAGCGCGCCGAGCTGCGCGTCCACATCGCCGGCAATGCCCGCACGCTCAAGGGCTTGCGGGAAGTCGGCGGCTGGTTCCTGCGCGCCGAGCCCGGCTTCCGCATGATCCCGGGCGACGTACGGGACATGGGCAACACTTACCAGGCGAACCTGCTGGTGATCAGGCCGGGCGCCCCGACGCAGCAGCTCGACGCAAGCTTCAGGGTCGAGACGGGAAAGATAACGGCCATCAACCTGACGCCGAAGTAGGGCGGCCGGGGGCCCGATCTAGGAAGGGCCCGGTGTCGGAGCGTGCCAGCCGATCGGCGGGACGTTGAGCTGCATGTTCTCCCAGATGTAGTAGGGAGGCTTGAGCTTCGGATTGGCGGCGATCAGATCATCCAGGGTGACATTGAACTTGGCCGCGATCCCCGACAGGCCGAGCACGTCCGTCTTCTTGACGAGGTAGATGAGGAAGGTCGGCGCCGGCGTCGGAGTGGGTGCGGCCGAGGGCGTATCGGTGGCAAGCGGGACAAGGGCCGCCCCCGACGATGACGCGCCCGATCCGGGACCCTTGGCGTTCATGATGATCGGGAACAGGACCAGGGAAGCCATGACCAGGGCCATGCCGATGGCCACGAAGAGGAGCGGCTGGTTGGCGCGACGGTCCTCGCGACTCCGAAGCCTCGGGAAGCTCTCGAGCCGAGGGGGATTCTCCCAGCCCGGGTGGCTCGGGCCGCGGCGTGCCATGGCTACCGCAGGCTCACCCAGCGAAGACGGAGGCAGTGGCGCCTTCGGGGCCGGCGCACGCTTGACGTCGCCGTCGTAGCTCCACAGGCCGGCGCTCACGTCCGCGGCGCGATTCGCCGAAGCGCCGGTGTCGGTCACGACGGTCGTCCGCGGCCGAGCGGCAAGGAAGGCCGGAGCGGCTTCGTCTTCGGCCGCGACGGCCGCGGCGGTCAGGGCCGCGGCCACCTCGCCACCCCCGACCTTGACTCCGGCCGCTTCCTGTCGGGCCCAGTCGAGGAAGATGGGGCACCGAGCGAAATCGGCCGAAAGGCAGAAACGCTCCTGGTGCGGGAAGGCCCGAGGCTCCGGTTCGGGCGCGGCGAAACAGCGGTGCCGATAGTCGGGGCTGCTCGAGCGGTGGTCCCGGTCATCCTCGAACGCGACGAACGGGCAGGCGCTCGGGCCGCCATCGAACGTGGGCGTCGGATCGTCGATCACGCTGCAGATGATACCCGGGGCCGTCGTTCTTGTGCCATCCGGAGGCCGGGACCGCCTCGCGAGTCGCCGCCGGCGGGGATCGCCAGGGCGATGGATCGGGCGGATAATCCTGCGGCCGGAGCACAGGAGCGAGGTTCGAGGCCATGGGTGGAGTCCGAAGACTCGACCGCCGTCCATTCGTTTCTACGGTCGCGTCGGGTCTGCTGGCCCTGGCGGTAAGCGGCTGCGGAACGAGCTCATCGACGCCCGCGCCGGCGGCCAGCGGCACCACGTCGATCGCGTCTCCCGCTACCGCAATGCCGTCGAATGCCGTGCTCGCCGACTCCTCCGCCTCGGCCGCCGCATCGGCGACGGCCGGCCCATCCATCGCCCCAACGCCTGCCGGAACTCCGTCGTCAGTCGCCGAACCGACCACTCTGAAGCCCGTGTCGATCAGCCTCGAAGCGGTGGTGGGCGGCCTCCCAAGCCCGATCGGCGTCTCGACCGCGCCCGGCGACCCTCGCTTGTTCGTCATCGGCCAGGCCGGCCGGATCGTCATCGTCCGCGGCGGCAAGGTCGCTGGCACGTTCCTGGATATCTCGGCCCGGATGTCCTGCTGCGGCGAACGGGGCCTGCTCGGGCTGGCTTTCCACCCGCAGTACGCGTCGAACGGGCGGTTCTTCGTCCGCTACACCGATCCCGCCGGCGATCTGCGCATCTCCGAGTTCCACGTCGGCTCGAACCCCGACGCGGCCGACGCGGCGTCCGAAACGATCCTCCTGACCATCCCGCACCCGACCTTCGCCAATCACAACGGGGGCCGGATCGTCTTCGGGCCCGACGGATACCTATACATCGGGACGGGCGACGGGGGCAGCGGCGGAGACCCGAACAACCACGGCCAGGGCCTCGCCACGCTGCTCGGCAAGATGCTCCGGATCGACGTCGATCACGCATCCGGCGGCAAGCCGTATGCGATCCCGTCCACGAATCCATTCGTCGGGCGACCGGACGCGCTCGGTGAGATCTTCTCGTACGGCCTCCGCAACCCGTACAGCTTCAGCTTCGATCGGCTCACCGGAGACCTCTGGATCGGCGACGTCGGGCAGAACCTCTGGGAGGAGGTCGATCGGGCCCCGGCATCGACCGGCGGCGGCGCCGGCATCGACTACGGATGGAGCGTGATGGAGGGCAATCACTGCTACAAGCCGGCGACCGGCTGCGACACGGCCGGCCTTACGCCGCCACTCACGGAATACGCCCACGGCGCCGGCGACTCGATCGGCTGCGCGATCATCGGCGGCTATGTCTACCGGGGCACCGCCCACCCGGAGCTGTACGGGCGGTATTTCTTCGGCGACGAGTGCAGCGGCCACATCTGGGATGTGGGCGCGGCCGGCCCGCTGACGCAGCAACCGCAGCTGCTGCTGTCGTCGGGATTGAACATCGACGGCTGGGGCGAGGACGTCAACGGCGAGCTGTACCTGGTGGCCTCGAACGGAACGCTCTATCAGCTCGCGTGAGCGGCCGACCCTCCGGTTGTTGCGAGGCGCGCCACGGGGCCGCGCCGGCGATGCGAAGGGCAGAGACTCGTCCCGCCCTCGCCTCGAGCCCGGGCCATCCACAGATGAGGAGGAACGGCATGACCGGCTTCGTTCGTTCTGACCGGCCGGGGCGCCGGGGGCGGATCGGCCGCGGCGGGCCCAGGGCACTTCTTGCAGGGATTGCGCTCAGCGTCGCCGTGGTCGGCTGCTCGGGATCGAGCGCTACGCCCCCGGTCATCTACATCACCCCGACGCCGGCGCCCACGCCCATCGCCACTCCGACGCCCGAGGTCACGCTCGCGCCGACTGCGACCCCAACAGCGGCGCCTACTCCCACGCCCACCCACACACCGGCCCCTACGCCGGTTCCGACACCGGGGCCCTGCAACGCGACGTACCTGGCGTTGACGATCCAGAGCTCGGGCGGCATCTACTGGCAGGGTGGCGCGGGCCACGAACTTGCGACATTCCAGCTGAAGAACACCGGGGCATTGGCTTGCACCATCAAGGCCAAGGCCCAGGCGCTGCTGCTCAACGGCGACGACTCCATCCTGATCCTGGGTCACGCTCCGGGGACGTCGGCGACCCTTACCATCGGACCGGGGGCGGCCGTCCATGCGGATGTCCAGACCGGCAACTTCTGCGACGGCCCGGCGATCGTCGCGCCGGTTCGAGTGGCCCTAATGATGCCGGGAGGAACGGGTCTGATCGTGGCCAAGCCACTGTCGTCATCGGACACGGGCGGCGTGCCGCCGTGTCTTGGCGATCCGTCGATCTACTCGGGTTCGATCGACGTGCAGCCCTGGGCCGCGTAGCCGCATCTTTCAGTCCCGCGACGGGGGCGGTCGCCGGCGGCGAGCCCGGGCCAGCCGATCAGTGGGCCTGGTCGAGGGCCGACTGCAGCGACTGCTGGTACCCATAGCTGGTGTACGTGGCGCCTGAGATCGTGTCGATCTGCGCGCTCTGGGCCTGCAGCGCCTCGCTGCGGAGTTGCGGCCCCGCGTATGCGCTGATCTCGGCGGAATGCCCTTGATCGTTCGGCAGCTGCAGCGCCTGGACGTCGGTGATCGTCCCGTTCTGCATCGTGACCTGAACCTGGACGGTCCCGAACGGGATCTGGATCGCATTGCCGGTCAGCTGGCCCGTGTAGTTGCTCTTGACTCCGGGGCTACCTCCTGCGCTGGTGGCGAGGGGGCTCAGGCCGGCAGCGTCCGGGGTCTTGAAGCTGAGCAGCAGGGCAAGGGCTGCGACGGTGAGGACCGTCGCGATCAAGGGTCGTTTGGACATCGTCGTCTTTCCTCGTCCTCAGAAGGCGAAACGTTCGTAGTGGATCTGCTTGTCGGGGATCCTGAGCCGGCGCAGGCTGCTGAGGACGCGGCTCATCATGCCGGTGGGGCCGCAGACGTAGATGTCGCGGTCGTTTATGTCCGGCACGAGACGGCGCAGGGCGCGCGGGTCGAGCGGATCGGCCGGCATCTCGCTGCTCCCGCGCCGGCCGACGAGGTAGTGAACGGTGGCGCCGCGCAGGCTGGCCAGCTCGTCTATCTCGCGCTTGAAGACGACGTCCTCCGGGCCGCTGGCGCGGTAGATGAGCGTCAGGTTGCCGCGTGCCGCGGGCAGCTCCTCGAGTAGCGCCCGCAGCGGGGTGATGCCGATTCCGCCGGCCACCAGGAGGACCCTCGCCTTGGTCCGCACGGCCCCGGTCAGAGCGCCGTAGGGACCCTCGACGAAGACGGGTGTCCCAACCGGGATCCGCTGCAAAGTCTTGGTGTAGTCGCCGAGCTCCTTGATCGTGAACCGCAGGAACCTGCCGTTGGGGGCGGCCGAGATGGAGAAGGGGTGGGCTCGGAACCAGCCCTCCTTCGTCAGGAAACGGAGCCGGAACCACTGGCCGGCCCGGACGGGAAGCACGTCCAGATCGCGGCCGGTCAGGTAGAGAGAGGCGACTCCGGGCCCCTCCTCGACCACGTTGGCCACGTGGAAGCGGTGACGCCACGAGATCGCGATCGGCTGGCCGAAGCGGAAGGCCAGGAGGGACCCGACGGCCGCGACGTACAACCCGATCCAGAAGATGCGGGCCATGAGATCGGTCGTGAAGTCCACGCCCACGAAGAGCTGGTGGAGGAAGCCGAGGGCGATGGCGAGGTACGTGTACAGGTGAATCGCGTACCAGGTCTCGTACGAGGCCCTGCGGCGAACGGCCCGGACGGAGGTGATGCCCACGACGATGAACAGGCCGAGAGCTACGGCCGACCAGAGCACGTATGGATACGTCCCGAGCAGCGTCAGGAATTCGTTGACGGGGTTTGCGCCGACGCTCATGGCATAGCCGACCGTGGTCAGCACGCCGTGGAAGACGAGAAGCCAGATCGCGGAGAAGCCGACCCAGCGGTGAGCGTCCGTGATGCGGTCCTGTCCGAAGACCTGGTCGAGCCACGGGCTGCGGGACATCAGGATGAGCTGGATGAGGACGAGATACGTCCCGTAGAGGGCGCTGATCTCCCCGGCGGCGGTGAAGATACCGGCCGTGGTGCTCAGCTCGTGCAACGCGCCGTGACGGACCCACATACCAGCGATCAGGAGGGCGATGCCGCCGAGGATCGCGTAGAAGTCGTTGGCGGTGACCGGCCAGGCCCTCGGAACGGGCACGCGGCGGGCCTTGCGGGCCGGCGCCGCCGGCCGGGCGGTATTGCGACTCACGTAGGTTCCATCCATCGAGTTGTCGAGGCTCCCGGTCTGGCTGCTCGATTTCTTGGAGCCGGCGACGCTGCTGCGTTGCCGCCACGCGGGGAATGACGTCCACCGCGCACCGAATACTCGGGCCGCTTCCTGCAGTCAGGCTGAAGACTGCGTGGGGCCAATATGTACTTCCCGTGGAGGTCGCGTGGAGGAAAACGGCCGCTCGGCCGGGGGGTGGATGGCGCCGCTCGGCCGCTCGGGGCGTCACCGACCAGCATACGCTCGCCCGGCCACGGGTTCGGCGGCCGGGCCTGGAGCGCGGAGAGTTTGACATGGGAGCGGGCCGCTCCAACACTTGCATACGGTCGAGGCCGGCGAAGCTGCTTGCTTGTCATCGCCTCGCCTGACGTCCCGCGTCGAGAGGAGACCGATGTCCCGAATGACCCGCTGGCTGGCGCCCGCGACTACAGTCCACGCCCATTGCGACGTTCCGTGCGGCATCTACGACCCGCACGGGGCCGAGCTGGCGGCTCGAACCGTGGCCCGCATGGTCGAGCTGATCGGCCAGCTGCCGAAGGAGAACCCGACCGAGGCCGACCGCCTCAAGTTCGTGCGCTGCGTCACGGTCAAGGAGCAGCACGCCGAGATCGTCAAGCACGAGATCCAGGTCATCTGGAGCGACTACTTCAAGCCCGAGCACGTCGAGCGCTACCCGGACCTCCACGACCGAACCTGGAAGATCCTCAAGCTGGCGTCGAAGAACAAGCAGACCATCGACGCAGCGGCAGCAGCCGAGCTCGAGGCCGCGGTCAAGGAGTTCGCCGACATCTTCTGGTCCACCAAGAAATAGCGGACCCGGCGGACGCCTTCGAGATGAACGAGACGCCGGAGGCCAGCCCTCCGGCGTTCCCATTCGCCGAGCCGGCGGCGGCCTCCGGGCCGGCTGAGGTCGCCCCCGGTCGATCGCCCCGCTCCCTTCAACAGGGATTACCCAAGCTCTCCGAGGCGTGGCAGAAGGTCAGTCACGGAACCTGGAGAGTGGCCGTCGAGGAAGAGAGCATGGCTCCCGCCCTGGCGCCCGGCGACTGGCTTCTGCTGGACCCCACGTCGCGCCGCTGGCCGCGCCGGGGGAGCATCGTCGTCTTCCGCGAGCCGGACAGCGGCATCCTTGCGATCAAGCGCGTGGCCGCCCGGCCCGGGGACCGCGTCCGCATCTCGGCCGGGCTGCTGCACCTCATGCCGGACGACGCCTGGCTGCTCGGCGACAACGCGGCCGTCTCGCTGGACTCGCGCCGCTACGGTCCCGTGCCCCTCGACGCGCTCGTGGGCCGCGCCTGGTTCCGCTACGGCCCGATGAGCCGGATCGGGCCGATTGGCCGAGTGGCCGGCGCCGCGGTCAGACGCCGCCGATGAGCTCCGCGGCCGCCAGCTCGATCATGGCGTGGTCGCGAGGCAGCAGGTCCTGGAGCATGATCCGCGCGATGCCCGCGGCCTCGAAGCGGGCGACCATCGCCCGAGCCTGATCCGGAGTGCCGGCGATCCAGCGAGGCCGGCGCGCCTCCAGCCACGCGGCGGCGTTCGAGCCGTCGGCCCCAACCATCGCCACCTGGGCCTTGACCCTCTCCTGGAACTCCGCCTCGTCCGAGCCCATAAGCAGGCCGGCCATGACGGAGCGGCGCATGGTCGCCGGATCGCGGCCGATCCTGCGGCACTCGTCCTCGAGCCGGGCGAAGACCGGACCGCAGGTGTCCGGGCCGGCGCTGGACATGTTGTACTCGTCGGCGTAGCGAGCGGCCAGGCGCAGCGATCGCGGGCTCCCCTCCCCGCCGACGATTATCGGCGGATGGGGCCGTTGGACCGGCTTGGGGTTGAACGATGCCGACTCTATTCGGACCCGCTTGCCTTCGAACGACCAGCCGTCGGGCTGCTCCCAGAGACCATGGAGAATGGCCAGCTGATCCTCCATCAGGTCGGCCCGCAGCGTGATCTCGGGAAAGTCCAGGCCGAGCTGGCTGTGCTCGGGCTCGTTCCAGCCGGCGCCGACGCCGACCTCGATGCGGCCGCCGCTCATCTCGTCGACGGTGGTCACCACCTTGACGAACGACCCGGGATGGCGGAACGTGACCGGCGAGACCAGGGCCCCGAGACGGATGGTCTTCGTCTCGCGGGCGATCCCGGCAAGGACCGTCCACGCGTCGGTGGTCGGCCGGTCGTCGGGGCCCGGGAAGCTGCGGTAGTGGTCCGACCTGAAGAAGGCCTCGAAACCGAGGCGCTCGGCGAGACGCGCCAGGTCGAGCTGTTCGGCGTAGGTGAGCCCCTGCTGGGGTTCGGTCATGAGCGCGAAGCGCATCTCTGTCCTCCCACGGGATCCGTTTCATGGGCCCTTCGAGCACATTCTGGACCGTCCGGGAATCGTCGTGCTGCGCGCCGAATTCACCATGCAAAGAATCCGCGGCGCGGGTAGACTTCGGCCGTTCCGTCGAGCGAGGGGCCGATCGGGACTCCCGATCTTGGGCGATTCCTGGGCGATCCCGAAATCATCTTCAGGCGGGCCGGCTCCCCCTCACCGGCCCGCCTTCTTCCTTCCCGCGACCCCGAGCGCCGGCAAGGGGCCGCCGCGAGCCGGCCGAATGGAGCCCAATCCTGAGGCCCGCACGGGACCGCACTCGCGACACCGGGCATACTTGGGCCATGCGCGAAACGCTGACCCCGCCCAATCCGCCCCTCAGCGACGGCGTCGTCACCCTCCGGCCGTTTCGCGCGGAGGACGCCCCGGCCATCACGGCAGCCTGCCAGGACCCCGAGATCCAGCGCTGGATCCCGATGATCCCCGTGCCCTATGCCGAGGCCGACGCCCGGCGCTTCATCCTCATGACGCTCCAGGCCTGGCACGATGGGACCGGCTACGAGTTCGCCATCGCGGACGCGGCGACGGACCGCTACATCGGCTCGATCGGGATCCATCTCGGTCCGAACCCACGCCGCCACGCCATCGGCTACCTGGTCGCGCCGGAGGCACGCAGCCGCGGCGTGGCGGTGCGGGCCCTCCGCCTGGTGACACGCTGGGGCTTCGAGCAGCTTGGGATCGAGCGCCTGGCCCTGTGGACCCTGCCGGGCAACGCTCGCTCGCAGGTCGTCGCCGAGCGGGCAGGCTTCCGTTTTGAGGGGCTTGCCCGCAACTGGGAATCGGACCGGGAAGACCGGCCGATCGACGCAATCATGTATTCGATGACGCCCGAGGACCTGGCCGATGCGGTAACGGCCGGAGCCGCGGGCGAGGCGCCTTCGAGTGCGAGCGCCGCCGGCCCGGTCGGCGCCGCGAGTTCGGCTCGTATGCCCTTCGCCGCCTTCCCCAGGGAGCTGCGCGCTCCGGGCACGCGGGCGACGCCGTTCGTGGAGATCGCCGCGGTCGCCGACCTGGCGCCCGGAACGATGCGCCGCGTCACCCGGGCGGACCTGGACCTTCTGGTCGCCTGGACCGAGGACCGGGTCGTCGTGACCGACGACCGCTGCCCGCACATGGCGGCGCCACTCAGCATCGGGGACCTGGCGGGCTGCGTGGTGGCCTGCCCGCTGCACGAGGGCCGCTTCGACCTCGTGACCGGGGAGACCGTGCAGATGCCGACGACCGGCGGCCTCGACGCGGACGGCAACTACCACCGGCCGTGGTCGCCGACGGGCGCGGAGCTCAAGGCGGAGCCGCCGACGAAGAAGCTCGAGGCGCGCCGGCTTACCCGCGTCAACCGGCTCCGCTACTACCCGGCCCGAATCCGAGACGGCCGGCTGGAGGCGCAGCTACCGATCCTGCCGGAGTAACGGCGCCGGGCCGGACTCGACCGCCCCTTCGCGGGCGAAGCCGGCACGGCGCGGGATTCGGCGCGATCGCGCTACGCGTGGTCCGTTGAGCGGCGCGATCTGCCTTCGGCCACCTGGGCGACCCGGTCGGCCTCCTCGCGCCTGGAGAAGCCCTCGGTCAGTAGCCTGCAGGCCTCGTGCATGTCGTCCGTGCACTGGATGAGGTCGAGATCCTCGTGCGAGACGTTGCCATGGGGAACGGCCTCCGTTCGGATCCACTCCAGCAAACCAGCCCAGTACGCCTTGCCGATCAGCACGACCGGGAAATGCTGGATCTTGCCGGTCTGGATCAGCGTCAGCGACTCGAACAGCTCGTCGAACGTGCCGAAGCCGCCGGGGAAGATGGCGAAGCCGTCCGCGTACTTGACGAACATCGTCTTGCGGGCAAAGAAGTAGCGGAACTCGACGGCGAGATCCACGTACCGGTTGACGGCTTGTTCGTGCGGCAGCTCGATGTTGCAGCCGATCGAGAGCCCACCGGCTTCGTGGCAGCCGCGGTTGGCGGCCTCCATGATGCCGGGGCCGCCGCCGGTGATGACCGCAAAGCCCTCCTGGGCCAGCAGCCCGGCAAGCTGGCGGGCCTGGGCGTAATAGGGATCCTCTTCGTGGACGCGGGCCGAGCCGAAGATCGTGACCGCCTTTTCGACGGCCGCCAGGGCATCGAAACCCTCCACGAACTCGGACAGGATGCGCAGCGATCGCCACGGATCGGAGTCCAGGAAGGCCGGCCGCTGTCGCGGTGAGAGCAGCCGCTCGTCTTCCGTTCGGGCGTGGATCGTCAGCATCTCGGCCGCCTTCGGCCGGTAGGTCACCCGGCCGCTGCGGCGCTTCTCTGGGCTACCGTTGCCGTTGCCGTTGTGAGGGGTCTGGCCGGCGCGAGCCTCATCGGCGGGGGCCGCCGGAACTGGTGCTTCGGGCGTCGCGCCCCGGCTCGCAGCCGGCGGCTTGACGCCGCTCTTGGCCCTCTTTGGTTGCGATTTAGGCATTGGAGATCTCCTAGTCGTACCCGCAGAGCATGCCACGGTGGAGATCCCGCTGTTTGGGCGACGCGATAGGCATCGGCAGGCAGGTCGCCGGCAATCACCCTAGATTTTGACCGTCGCGGGCGATCGTCGTCTCCCGCGGCCTCGGACGAGCATTCGGCGGCGCCGGTGGTGACTCTACTTGGGAGTGCCGGCCAGCCAGACCTTCCAGATTGCGTCCGCCGGGCCCGCGGTGAGTGCATTTCCCAACCGCACCAGCGGCAGTCGAAGGAGGCCGTTGTTGGCGAGCAGCCGGGCCGCGATCTCGTCGTCGTCGAGGCGCATGTAGGCCAGGCCGAGGTCCTTGTACAGGCGCCCCTCGGTGTCCATCAGCGCCGCCGCGCCGAGACGCTCGACGAACCGGCGCAGCTCCCCGGACGCGATCGGCTTGCGCCGCAGATCAACGAAGGTCACGCTAACTCGCCGCTCCTTGAAGAATCGCAGGGCCGCCTGCGTCGGACGCGAGTCGACGAGCCCGAACATCTGGACGGTGGGACCTTGCGGCGCCCGCATGCTCCTAGCGTAGCGAACCGGCCGCAGCCGGATTGCGCCAACGGCCCCGGGGCCGGCGGCAGGCGCCACTCTCGCCGCCCCGCCCAGGACGCGGCGCCACTCCCCTCCCCGTCGCGGCCCGCGGCGGGTACCATCCACGCAGGAGGTGCGGCGTGGTCTGGTTCACCGTTGAGTTGAGCGACAAGCCCGGGTCCCTCGCGAAGATGGCAACCGCTCTCGGCGAGCGTGGCATCAACATCGGCGCGATCGTGGGCATCGCGGAGGACACGGACGGCGCCCTGATGCTCGCCACGAGCGACGCCGAGGGCACGAGGTCCGTATTCAAGGCTCTCGGGCTGGCCTTCGAGGAGCACGACGCAGAAGAAGGCTTCACTCTCGAAGATCACCCACGCGTCGCGCAGGGCCTGGCCGACCGCGGCCTCGGCGTCGGCTGATGCCGCACTCCATGCACACCACCCCAACCGTCGCCGTCCGGCTCGACTACGTCGACCGTCCCGGCGCGATCCCGGAGATCGTCGCCAGGGTGTCGGAAGCTGGTGGCACGCTCCGAACGCTGAGCACGGTTCGGCGCTGGAACGACGAGGCCGGCAGCGCGCTCGTCGAGGTCGAGTTCGAGGTCGAGGGCCTGCCCGAAGACCAGGTCACCGGCATTCTCGACGCCGTGCCGGACCTCCGAGGCTGCCGCCTCACGAAGGCCCTGGACAAGGTCTTCGGCAAGCGCCTCATCGTCATCGGCGGCGGGGCCCAGATCGCCCAGGCCGTGCTGGGCGCGGTGAGCGAGGCGGACCGACACAACCTGCGCGGCGAGAAGATCAGCGTGGACACTATCCCGCTGGTCGGCGAGGAAAACCTTGCTGCGGCAGTCCGCGCCGTCGCCGACCTGGATCGGGCCCGCGCCCTCCTGCTGGCCGGCTCGATCATGGGCGGCGACATCACCAGGGCGGTCCAGGAGCTACAGGCCGTCGGCATCCCCGTCGTCTCGTTGAACATGGTCGGCAGCGTGCCGGATGTGGCGGACCTTGTCGTGACCGACCCCGTCCAGGCCGGCACGATGGCCGTCATGGGTATCGCGGACACCGCCAAGTTCGACTTCGCCCGCCAGAAGGGCCGGCGCTACTAGGTGCGCATCGCGACCTGGAACGTCAACTCGCTGAAGGCTCGCATGGAGCGAGTCGAGGAGTGGCTCGCCGCGAAATCGCCGGACGTCCTGCTGATGCAGGAGACCAAGCTCGCCGACGAGGCCGCGCCCGTGATGCCTTTCAGCATGGCCGGCTACGACCTGCTCCACCACGGCGAGGGCCGCTGGAACGGAGTGGCGATAGCCAGCCGAGTTGGGATCAGCGACGTGGTCACGAACTTCGGCGACGGACCCGTGCGCCGCTCGCCGGGCCCCGAGGCGATCGCCGAGGCGATGGAGGCGGAGGCTTCGGAGGCGTCGGCCGACGAGGCCCGCATGGTCTCGGCCGTCTGCGGCGGCGTGCGCGTCGTCAGCATCTACGCCCCGAACGGGCGCGCCCTGGACACTCCGTACTATCGAGCCAAGCTGGCCTGGTTCCAGAGGCTGGCGCGCTGGCTGCGTGAGACGCAGGACCCGAAGGAGCCGCTCGTCATCGGGGGTGACTTCAACGTCGCACCCGAGGACATGGACGTGTACGACATGGCGGACTATGTCGGCGCCACGCACGTCTCAGCGCCCGAGCGAGCCGCCGTGGCCGCGCTCCGCGATTGGGGCCTGGTGGACGCGTATCGCCTGCATCACCCCGAGCCCGGCAAGTTCTCGTGGTGGGACTACCGGGCCGGCAACTTCCACAAGGGCCTCGGCATGCGCATCGACCACCTGTATGCGACGCACTCCGTGGCCCAGCGCTGCACGGCCGCAGAGATAGACCGCGACGCCCGCAAGGGCAAGCTGCCCTCCGACCACGCCCCGGTCTACATCGACCTGGCGGACTGAGGCGGCGCCGGCGCCCTGCCCGCTAGGGAGCGACTGGAGTCGGAGTCGGCGTGGGAGTCGGAGTCGGTGTCCCGGCAGGCGCCGGCGTCAGCTGGCCCGGCAGCGGGATGTTGATGTAGGCGCCCACTTTGAGGATGTAGTTGGGGGGCGTGACCTTCGGATTGGCCACCAGGAGTTCCCAGTTCTTGAGGCCGAACTTCCCCGCGACCTTCGACACGGTGTCACCGGCCACGACCTTGTACTGCCGGAAGCTGATCTGCGGTGCGGGCGTGCCGGGGGTGCTCGACGGCGACGGAGCGAGGTTCCCGCTCGCCGAGGCCGAAGCGCTGGCGATCAGGGCGGTGCTCGACCCGCTGGCTGTGGGCGACGGCGATGTGCTCGCGCGGGCGACACCACCGAAGTGACCCGTCAGGGCGGAGTACGCAAGGATCAATCCCGCGATCAGGGCCACGCCCACGGCAACGAAGAGGAGGGGCCTGATGGGCCGGTGCACTTCCTGGCCGCGGAGCCGTGGATAGATGTAGGGGCTCGGCGGCTTCTCCCAGGCCGGGTAGCTCGGGCCGCGGCGGGTCCCGGAGCTGACCGGCAGCGGCTGCGGCGGACTCAGCGGCGTCATTCCCCCGGGACGCATCGGCCGTGTCACCGGGCGCACCCGCTGCGAAAGCTGGTCGTTATTCGAATCGGCCGAGTCCTCGGACGGCATCCGCGCCTCAGCCGGGGCGTACTTTCGCTCCGGGTCGGTCTCATCGTCTCGAAACATCGTTCCTCCTCGCCGCGGAGGCGCCGCCCATCGTATGGAACGCGGTAAGGCGTCGATTCTGCATCACTGGGAATGATCCCAGTAGTGAGGCCGGTCCGCTCGCCGGAGAGACCCGCCCCGCGACGAGGGTACAGGATGGCACGCCGGACGGCAGAGAACCCGCCCCGGGTGCCGCCCCGCGAAGGCAATCTCATGCCCCAGCCTTCAGTCCAAGGAGCTCCGAAAGAAGGTCACGGCCGGCCTCACCAGCTCCCAACGACGATCAGCGCGGCCGTCAGCGCCTCGAAGGCCTCGAGCGTCATACCCTTCCCGGTCGCCTTCCACGACGGGGACATGCCGGGGGCGACATACAGCGCAAAGTCGGCGCCCGGCGGCCCGCTCACGAGCTGTCCCTCGAACTCACCGAACGGGGCAATGCCGAGGGCCGTGCCGGGCGCGCAGGCGGTCGCGCTTTCGGTGCAGAAGTCGCCCTCCATCAGCTCGAAGGTCTCCCCGTTCGGGCCACGGTAGGCAACGGTCACCGACGTAACGACCTGGGTGAAGTCGCTCATCGCTGTGCGCTGCCAGCCGGCCGGAAGCGCCGCGCAAAAGACCTCGAACTTCGCCATCATCGCGGCGGCCTTGAAACTGCCCGGCCCGTCCGCCTCGCCGGTGCAGTCCATCGGCATGTGCCAGTTGCTCGGATACGGCGTGGGACTCGGGGTGTAGAACGGCCGGCCGGCCGTCGAGATCAGCGTCGGCGGCCACGGCGTGCCGTCCGCGAGGTTCCGCGTTCCTACCGGCTGCGTGAGATGCAGAACGTAGGGCGTCGGCGGCGTGCCGGGGCAGGTCTGGGCCCCTTCGCGGGCCAACACCGCGAGGGTTACCAGCACCGCATCCGCTTGATACTCGACGTTCTGGGCGATCCGGCCCTCGGCGGTCTGGAAGCCGTGGCAGCCCCATTCGTCGACCAGGACGTGCAGCTCGGTCGCGCCGGGCAAGTAGGGAGTCGCGGGATCGAGCGCCCAGGTCGCGGGGCTATACCGGGCCGGAGGCACTGCCATCAGCCTGCAACTCCCGTATCCGGAAGTCCGCCAACCATCGGCCCCGAACGCGCCGGGACCGGGCGTTCCGGGCTCGAAGGTCACCTCAACGAAGTTGTTGACCGGGTCGTTCGGGACCGGAGCCAGGTACATCAAGGCCGGCCCGGATCCGGAGACCATCGTCCACCCCGAAGCGGGCATGTCCGGGTTCGCGGCGAGAAACGCCCTCAGGGCCGAGGCCGGTGCGCCAGCCGCCTTCTCGGCGGTGGGTGGTCCGGCAGACAGGAGGTCCGAGGCGAACCCGGGAGCCGACCCAAAGCAGCCGATCAGCCCCGTCCGCTGGAAGCCGTCGGCGACGCTTCCCGGCTGGGCGGCCGATCCACCAGGCCGGGCCGCCGGCCCGCGCAACAGGCCGGAGCCCAGGACCCCGGCGCACACGGCGGCGACGATTGCGATCGCGACCAGCACCGGCAGGGCGCCCGACCGGACCCTCGACCGGGTACTGGGGCGCAGGCGCTGGAGAACCTCGCTCGAGATCTCCACTGAACCGGCCTCGACCCGCTTATCGCCATCCATCGCTCGCCCTCACGTACCCGGCCCCCCGCGAAGCCTCTATCCAATATACGCGCGGGGTCCCGGGAGTGGACCAGCGTCCTCGGCCGCCCGTCGGGCGCCACCGAACACACGCCCGAACCGGCGGGGTGGCAGTATGCGCATATGGAAATCCACTTCCTCGGCGCTGCCAACACCGTTACCGGATCCCAGTTCCTCCTCACCACCGATCGAGCCCGGGTGCTCATCGACTGCGGCATGTTCCAGGGTGGTCCAGATGAGATCGTGCGCAACCGCGTTCCCCTGACCTACGACCCGGCGACGCTGGACGCGATCATCCTGACCCACGCCCATCTCGACCATTGCGGCCTTATCCCGCACGTCGTGGCCGAAGGCTTCAGCGGCCCCATCTATGCCACGCGCGGCACGATCGAGCTGGCCTCACTGGTCCTGCTGGACTCGGGCAAACTCCAGGAAGAGTTCGCCAAGCGCCAGCGCCACTGGGCGGTCAGACATCCCGACAAGGCCGCCAGCGAGGGGCAGCGTGACGAGGCCGCGATCGAGGCCCAGGAGGAGATCGCCGAACAGGCCGACGAAGCCGTGGCGATCGACGCGATAACCGGTGCCCCGGTCGGACTACACCCGGGCGACATAACGGCCGACGGCCGCGTGGTCGCCTCCGGCATCGACGAGCTGGCGCTCCACGACGAGCAGGGCGTCGGAACACGGATGGGCTATCCGCCGGTCGGGCACCCGGATCACGACGCGGCGATGGCCGGCAGCCCTGTCCGCCCGAACCTGGTTCTCTCAGAGCCGCTGTACGACCAGGCCCAGGCCCAGACCTCGCTGACGCATTTCCGGCCGACGGACTACGAGAAACCACTCGTCGTGGCACCGGGCATCACTGCCACGTACCACGACGCCGGCCACATCCTGGGCTCGTCGATCGTGGAGCTCCACATCGACGCCCAGAAGGATGTACCGGCTCGAACGCTCATCTTCTCCGGCGACCTGGGCCGGGTCGGGGCGCCGATCCTGCGCGACCCGTCGATCGTCTCCCAGGCGGACTACGTCTTCGTCGAGTCAACGTACGGCGGCCGTACCCACGAGTCCGAAGAGGACTCCCTAACCCAACTGGAGCAGGCGGTCAACGACATCGTCGCCCAGCAGGGCGTCCTACTCGTCCCATCGTTCGCGATCGGCCGGACCCAGGAAATCGTGTGGGCCCTGAGCCACCTCCTCGACGCCGGCCGGATTCCGAAGATCAAGCTCTTCCTGGACTCACCGATGGCCTCCAAGGCCTCGACGATCTACCGTGAGCACACGGACTACTACGACGCGGACACACTGGGGCTCCTCAACAAGGGCGAGGGTCCGATCGACTTTCCCGAAGCCAAGGAAACTCCCCTGGCCGCCCAGTCGGAGGCGATCGAACGTTCGCGCCGGCCGTACGTTCTAGTCGCCTCCAACGGCATGCTCACCGGCGGGCGCGTCCTGAACCACCTTCGAACGCTGATCGGCGACACGAAGGCGACGATCCTGTTCGTCGGCTACCAGGGCGAGGGGACTCTCGGCGCCCGTCTCCAGGCCGGCGTCAAGACCGCTCGCGTGGACGGCCAGGAATACCAGGTCCGCTGCGCGGTCAGATCCATCAGCGGCTTCTCCGCCCACGCCGACGAGCCCGGTCTGCTGGCGTGGCTTGGCAACTTCATCTCCGGCCGGAAGGCCGGCGATCCCGGCGTCCCGCGGCGGGTCTTCATCCTCCACGGCGATCCCGACGCACAGGAAGCCATCGAGCCCAAGATCGAGGCCCTGGGCCTGCCGACCATGGCCCCGCACTGGCACCAGCACGTAATCCTCGACTGACCCGGGCCATGGCCGCTTCCGCCGCAGCAGGGCCGTCGATCCGGCCGATCCGTGACGACGAGCGCGGCGAGCTGGCACGGCTGGTCCGGACCCACTGGGGCTCGCCGATCATCGCGAGCCGTGGGATCCCTCACGATGCCTCGGTGCTGCCGTGCCTCGTCGCGATGGACGGCGAGCGCTGGCTGGGCGTGGCCGTTTACACGCTCGAGGGCGGCGAGTGCGAGCTCGTCCTGCTGGAGGCCTTCGAGAGGAAAGCCGGCATCGGCACGGCGCTCCTGGAGGCGATGGCCGGGATTGCCCGCAGATCGAACAGCCGGCGCCTCTGGCTCGTCACTACGAATGACAACCTGGACGCGCTCCGGTTCTACCAACGCCGGGGGATGCGCCTGGTTCGACTCTGGGTGGACGCCACGACCGAAGCCCGCGGGAACCTGAAGCCGGAGATACCGCTCACCGGCGAGCACGGCATACCGCTCCGTGACGAGCTAGAGCTCGAGCTGATCCTCAGGGACTCCGACCACACTCTCGAACACCGAACCGACCACCGAGGAGAAGCGTGAAACGCTGGCTCGATCGCGGGTTCGACCCAGACAAGGAGATGCTGGACAAGGGACCGATAGAGCCGGTCCGGGTCGAGCCTCTCGAGGCCTCCAGCGAGCGGCCCTCGTACCCGCTCCCGGCCCTCCTCGCCGCACTCTTCGTCCTTGCACTTGGCGCCGCCACGTTGACCCACTTTGGGGTCTTCTCGAGCAGCCCCACGCCGGAGCCGACACTGCCCAAACCGACCCCAATCGCATGGGTCGACACGACCGCCGCGCCCCCGTCGCCGCTGGAGTCCGGCGCGGCGTCGTCCAGCCCCGAGCCGCCGATATTGCTACGGGCGAGCCTCAGGACGGACGCCAACCTCTGGAGCCGCGGCACGCCCAGCCACTTCACGCTGGATCTCACCAACCCGACTGCCAGCCTCATCCCGATGAGCCCGTGCCCCACGTACCGGATGTATCTGACCGGCATCGACAACTCGACCGCACCCCTCCGGCTGCTGAACTGCGCCGCGATCGGCCCGATGCTCCTGCCTGACCAGACGATCTCCCTGGACATGGTCTACACGCCGGCGATGGACGATCCGTTGACGGGCGAGAGACTGGTCTGGCAGTGGATGACGCCGGACACGATTCAGGCTATCGCAACGCTTGACGTGTCGATCGGGCCCTAGTCCGAGCTAGCCCGCCGCGGCGGTGCCCGTGCTGCCGGGGGCGTGGAGCGGGAGGCCGGCCGCGCAGGCCGGGCAGGTTTCGGGACCCGGATCGTACGTGGGCAGCTGGAGCTGCCACAGCGGCCGGAGCGGGTAGCTCCGCCCCGTTTTCGGCGAGCTGAGCGTGGCGAGCCCGCCGGATCGATCGGCCAGGACGGCGCACGTGATGATCTCGCCGCCGAACTCCTCCACGGCCGGCAGCATGGCCAGCAGCGAGCCGCCCGTGGTCAGGATGTCGTCCACCAGCAGCACCCGCTCGCCCGGGGCGATGGTGAAACCGCGCCGGAACTCGCGCCGCGTCGTCCCATCCGGATCCTTCACCTCTTCGGCGAAGATGCTGCGGACCCCGAGCTGGCGAGCGGTCTCGAAGGAGAGAACGACGCCGCCGGTCGTCGGCCCGGCGACGACGTCGACCATCGGCGAGCCGTCCAGGTTGCGATGGCGGGCCGCCCAGAAGCCGCACAGCTCGCTCGTGGCGGCCGGGTCCTGCAGGACCAGGAACTTCTCCAGGTACCGCTCGGAGTGCTTGCCGCTCTTGAGCAGGAAGTGCCCTTCCTTGAGCGCGCCGGAGAGGCGGAAGAGGTCCTCCGTCCGGGCGGCGATGGCCCTGGCTGCGGCCAGCTGGGCTTCCGATCGAATCGTCGTCATGCGGGTCTCCCGGCTGGCAGTATGCTCGAAATCACGGCCGGTACTCGGCGCCCTTGGCCGAGGATGCACCCGTTCGCTTCGGCAGGGCCGTGCCGACCAGCGGCCCGTACGAGTCGAGGCCGCGGCGCACGCACTCGGCCCGCAGCTCGTCGGCGAGCCGGACCGGCAGCTCCGGGTCGGCGAAGATGGCCGTTCCCACCTGGACGGCCACGGCGCCGCAGGCGAGGAAGTCCAGCACGTCGTCCAGGTTCGTGACTCCGCCGATGGCCACGATCGGGATCGAGACGACCTGCGCTACCTCGTAGACGATGCGCAGAGCCACGGGCTTGATGGCCGGGCCGGAGAGCCCGCCGTACGTGTTCCCGAGGAATGCCCGCGTCCGATCCGGCGCGACTGCCAGCCCCGAGAGAGTGTTGATCGCCGAGATGGCGTCGGCGCCGGCCTCCTCGATCGCCTTCGCGATGGGCCGCACGTCCGACACGTTCGGCGAGAGCTTCACCAGGAGCGGCAGCTCCGTCACTCGCCGGACCGCGGCGGTGACGGCGCGCGCGGCGTCTCGATCGATAGCGAACTGCAGCCCGCCCTTGCCGACATTGGGGCAGCTGATGTTCAGCTCGATGCCGGCGACGCCGGGCACGCCGTCCAGCCTCCGGACGACCTCGACGTAGTCCTCGATCGACTCGCCGGCGACGTTGACGATGACCGGCACCTTCCAGCCCTGCCAGATGGGGCCGTACTTCTCGATGACGGCGTCCACGCCGGGGTTCTGCAGCCCGATCGAGTTGAGCATGCCGCCGGGCGTTTCCGTGACGCGAGGCGGCGGGTTGCCGGCTCGGGGCTTGAGCGTGGTGCCCTTGCAGCAGATTGCGCCGATGCGCTGGACGTCCACCACCTCGCCATATTCCACGCCGTAGCCGAAGGTGCCGGAGGCCACGAGGATCGGGTTTGCCAGAAGCAGGCCGCGGTCCGGCGCAAGGTCCACCGAGAGGTCGACCCGATCCAGGGCCTCGCGCTGCGCCAGCGTCGGCTGGACTGCCGCCGGAGTGCCGAGTTCGGCGACGGCCGTACGGCCAACCGGCGGGGTCTTGAACCGGTCCACGGGAACGATTGCGCTCTTGATCTTGCGGACCGTCGGCGTCCTCTTGGACCTGTCGGAGTCTTTGCCGAGTCGCATGTCGCCGAAAGCGACGACTACCTTCTTCGACTTCATCGATCCGATCTCACGCGCCCATGGGCCATGCGATCTCCTCGGATGCGAATACGGGACCTTCCCGGCAGACGCGCTGCGGCCCCTCGACGCCGGGGACGATGCAGCCGAGGCAGGCGCCCACCGCGCAACCCATCGTCTGCTCCATGGATACCTGGAGGAAGGACTTGCGGCGAGCCGAGGTGGAGCCGAGCGGGTCGGCCTTGCCGGCGCCCCTCTTGCGTCCCAGCTTGGCCACACCCAGCCTGGCCCGGCGCCCGGCGGCGAGCTGGGCGAGCCGCGCGAGCATCGGGTGCGGGCCGCAGGCGAAGGCCTGGTCGGCCCATGCCTCGTAATCCTGGACCAGCTCCGTCACGAAGCCGTGGTGGCCCAGCGACCCGTCGTCAGTGGCCACGACGTACTCCACTTCATCGGGCAGCAGGCTGGATGGATAGACGTGGCTTGCGCTCAGCGCACCGAAGAGGATTGTGACGCTGCGGCCGTCGCGGACCGCCTCGTCGGCCAGCATCCGGACTCCGGCCATCCCCAGGCCCCCGGCAATCAGGAGCAGGTGGCGGCTCCGCGGGTCCACCTCGAACGGCCGTCCGAGCGGGCCGAGCATGTCGAGCCGCTCCCCTTCGCGGACGCGGGTCATCCACTCCGTCCCGCGACCGACCGTCCTGAAGTGGAGGGTGACGATGCCGGTGGCGGGATCGGCCGTGTTGATCGAGAAGGGCCGGCGCAGGACCAGGCCGGAGTAGTCGCCCGTTCGAACGTGGACGAACTGACCGGCCCGGGAACCGGTGGCTAGCTCCGGAGCATGGAACGACTGAAGCCACTGCCCCGGCAGGATCTGCCGGCTATCGACCAGCTCAGCCGCGACGAGGCGCATCGTCACGGGCGGTCGTCGCCCTCCCCGCCCTCCGGGCCCTCCTCGGCCTCTTCCTCTGCGCCTTCCTCGTCCTCTTCGCGTTCCTCGCCTTCCTCATCTTCGGCACCGGAGGGCTCGCCGAGGGCTGGGAACGCTTCGGCCAGGGTATCGGCCAGGTCGCCGAAGATATCGGTGGGATCGTAGAACTCGACGAGATCGTCCGGACCGTCGAGCTTGCGCCAGGTGCCGGCCTCGGCCTCGGCCTCGGGCACGACCTCCGCCACGAACGATCCGTTGGACCGCAGCGTCAGCCGCTCGTCCTCGTCGTCGACGATGATCAGGTCTCCGAGCACGCCGGTGAGCTGGGAGGCGGCGCTCTCGAACTGCTCGAGCAGATGGGCCTCGGTCTGCTGGCTGCGCTCCTGGAAGGCGAGGGCGAGGTCGTAGAGCCGCTCGGCGGCCTCTTCCTCGTTCTCGGGCGCCTCCTCGTACCCGGGGCGGGCGGCCCAGTCGTCGGCAGCCGCGGCGTACGGGTTCTCGCCGCCCAGGGCGACGGTCTCCGACGGCGCGATATCGGCCGACTTGAGCAGGTCGCCGACTGCCGTTGGCTCCTCTTCCAGCCCGGCCTCGGTCTTGGTGGCTTCGGCGAAGGCGGCGAATACATCGGCCAGGTTGTAGAGCTCGATGAGCTCCGCGGGGCTGTCGATGGTCTCGGTCTCGCTGACCCACTTGCCGGTGGCTTCGTCGAGGTAGCGGCTGCGGCTCCGGAAGGTGAGATCCTCCGCGATCGCCAGGTAGTCCACCTCGTCGTCGATCAGGACCAGGCCGCCCAGGTCGACGATGCGTTCGCTGTTGGCTTCGAGGAACTTGCTGAGCTGTACCGACGCGGCAACCAGGAAATCGGACCTCTCGAGCGAGGCGTCCGCGGCGAGTTCGCCGAGCTGGTCGTTGCGGCTCGTATCCATCGCTGTGGCCCTCCTAGCCCTTGAACTCGAGATCCGGGCCGATGCGCTCCCGGAGGAACATGGAATGGTGTCGTTCGAACATCCACTCCCCGGCCCGATGGCCGAGGGCGCGCGTGGCTTCGTCCCGCTCGAGCTTGTCGAGCGTGGCGTAGTCAGGCAGGTCCAGCAGGATCACGTTGTCGAAGTCCCAGCCGTGGGCGACGTTGTACCAGCCGATGAACTTGATCCCGAACTTCTCGTTGTATTGCTTCATCTGGCCAGGGAACAGGGTGCGCATGAAGAACTTGAAGAACGGGTCACGCCCCCGGCGGACCGAGAAGAAGGTCGCAAGGACTGGCACGGGCTTCGCGGTCTCCTAATTTGCAGCGGGCGGTCGCCTGGGCCGCCACGGCTTTCTATTCTCGCACGCCGAGGGGCCTGGCCCACAGCGTCAACTGCGGGGCGGTGCGCAAGCGTGACCGAATGGCGCGGCGTACACCGGCCGTGGCAGCCGGTGCAGCCGGCAGGCGCACGCCCGCAGGCGCACGCCCGCAGGCGCCTAGTCGGAACCGGCCTCCGGATCCTCGTACGCGAGGCGCCCGGCGGCGATCGTCAGGAGCACGCGACCGGGCAGCTCGCGGCCGATCAGCGGCGAGTTCTTGCCTCGCGACAGCAGCGATTCTGGCGTCACCTGCCAGCGATCGGCCCGATCGAAGACGACCAGGTCCGCCGGCGAGCCCTCCGTCAGGCCGCGTGGCCGGGCGGCGGGAGTGGCCGTGGTCCCGGCCGAGGCGGCCGCGACGCTCGCCGGTCCGGTGGTAAGAGCGGCGATGGCGCGGGCCAGCGGCAGCTTGCCCGCATCGACGAGCGTCAGCAGGACGCCCAACGCCGTCTCGATGCCGCTGATACCGTTCGCGGCCTTGCCGAACTCCACCTCCTTGTCCACGACCGTGTGCGGGGCGTGGTCCGTGGCCACGGCATCGGCCGTTCCGTCGAGCAGGGCGGCCAGGCAGGCCGCGGCATCGGCGGGGGTCCGTAGCGGCGGATTGACGCGCAGCGAGGTGTTGTACGGGCCGGCCGTCAGGGCGCCGTCCGCCCAAGGATCGCGCGTGGCTCCGCCGGCGCCGATCGCCTCCCAGGCCCAGCGCCGTGCGCCGGCGACCCACTCGTCGGTGAAGGCGAGGTGGTGCGGCGTCACGTCGCAGGTTACGGGGAGTCCGGCGGCCCGGGCGCGGCGGACCAGGTCCAGCGCCGCGGCCGTGGAGAGGTGCGTGAGGTGGAGCCGCGCGGACGGCTGATCGCCGAGCGCATCGGCGAGGACCGCCAGATCGCGCGAGACGGCGTTGACCTCGCCCGCGGTCGGCCAGCCCGCCAGGCCCATGACCGAGGCGACGTAACCCTCGTGCGCTTCGGCGCCGGCGGTCAGCTCCGAGTCCTCGGCGTGATCGACGATCGGAAGGCCGAGCATGCCGCCGTACAACAGGGCGCTTCGCAGGAGCTTCGGCGTCTTGACCGGCGCGCCGTCGTCCGAGTAGCCCATGACGCCGGCGTCGGCCAGCTCGCCCATCGCCGAGAGCTGCTCCCCTCCCCGTCCGGCTGAGACCGCCCCGTAGACGAGGATCTCCACGGGCGAGCCGCCGGTCCGGGCCGCGGAGCGGATCCGCTCGACCACACCGGGGTCGTCCACGGCCGGGGAGGTGTTCGGCATGAGGGCGACGGTCGTGAAGCCGCCGTGGGCGGCCGCGGCGGAGCCGGTGGCGACGGTCTCGGCGTCCTCGAAGCCGGGCTCGCGGAAATGGGCATGCAGATCGAAGAAGCCCGGGGCCACGATCACGCCCTTGTCCGATACGCCGGCGGCCTCGTCGCCCTCCAGCCAGACCACCGATTCGAGGATGCCGTCGGTCACGACGATCTCGCCGGGTCCTTCGCGCCCGGAAACGGGGTCGACAAGCCAGGCCTTCTCCAGCTCGAACCGCTCGACAGTGTCGCCGACCTTCGGACCCGAGCTCATCGGGCCCTCGGCCCGCCGCGGGCAGCTTCGTGCGCGGGTACCCGGGCGGCTTCGTGGGCGCCGGCCAGCAGGTACAGGAGCGCCATCCGGACGGCGACGCCGTTGGCGACCTGGTCGGTGATGACTGAGCGGCCGCTGATGGCCACGTCGGGAGCGATCTCGACGCCTTCGTTCATCGGTCCGGGATGCATGACGATCGCGTCGGGCTTCGCCAGCGAGACCCGCTCGGCGTTGAGCTGGAACCGGGCCGCGTACTCGCGGAGCGACGGCAGGAGGCCGCCCTGCATCCGCTCGCGCTGGATCCGCAAGCCCATGACCACGTCCGCGTCGCGGAGAGCGGCGGCGATATCGCTAGTAACGTTGAACCGGCCGTGGCCCGGGATCGCTCCGCCGGCCCACGCCGCCGCCCAGCGATCCATCCCCCGCAAGAGAGTGGCCGGGCCGCACAGCCAGAGATCCGCTCCGGCCGCGGTCAGCGTCCAGATGTTCGAGCGGGCCACACGGGAGTGGAGGATGTCGCCGACGATCGCGACCTTTCGGCCGCGCAGGTCGCCGCCGGGGAGGTTCTCACGCATCGTGTAGAGGTCGAGGAGCGCCTGCGTGGGGTGGGCGTGCCAGCCGTCGCCACCGTTGAGGACGTGCCCGCCGAAGACCTCGGCGGCGAGGTAGGGCGCCCCGGAGACCGCATGGCGCATCACCAGGATCTCGGCCCCGAGTGCTTCCAGGGTCCGGACCGTGTCCACGAGCGACTCGCCCTTCGTTACCGAGGAAGTGGCGGTCGAGACGCTGACCACGTCCGCCGAGAGGTTGCGGGCCGCCGTCTCAAAGGAGACGCGGGTTCTGGTTGAGGCCTCGTAGAAGAGAGTGGTGACGCGGCGGCCGTTGAGCGCCGGGACCTTGCGGATCGGGCGGGCCAGGATGCCCCTCATCTCGTCCGTGGTCCGCATGATCAGCTCGATCTCGGGCCACGTGACGACGTCGACGTCGATGAGATGCCGGTGATGCCACGCCACGGCCTGGGCGTTGGTCGCGGCCGGCACCACGGTCGTCATTGGCCGCCTGCCCCGGGTTCGTCGGAGGCCGGGAGCTGCCGGGCGATGCTGACTTCGTCGATCCCGTCGGTCTCGGTGACGTGAACGTGGACCAACTCCTCGCGCGAGGTCGGCACGTTCTTGCCGACGTGGTCCGCCCGGATCGGCAGCTCGCGATGGCCGCGGTCGATCAGCACCGCCAGCCGGATTGCCCGCGGCCGCCCGAAATCGATCAGGGCGTCCATGGCGCACCGGATCGTGCGGCCCGTGTAGAGCACGTCGTCCACGAGGACGATCGTGGCGCCGTTCAGGTCGAAGGGCAGGTCCGTGCCCTTGACCATCGGCTGCTCGGCGACGAGCGACAGGTCGTCGCGGTAGAAGGTGATGTCGAGCGCCCCGACGGGGAGCCGCACGCCCTCGTGCTCCTCGATCGCGTCGGCGATGCGCCTGGCCAGCGGAACGCCGCGGCGCTGGATGCCGACGAGGGCCAGGCCCTGCGTGCCAGCCTGCTTCTCGACGATCTCATGGGAGATCCGAACGATGGCCCGCCGGATCTCGTCCCCGGTCATGATCTGCCGGTCGGTCATCGATTCTCGCTGCCCTGCACGGCGCAGTCCTCCTTCCCGGCCTCACGGTGCCGGTCGTTAAAGGGTCGTGCGAAAGGATACCTCGCCGCGACGGAGATAGTTCGCCGTCGGCCGGCTGGCGCTTCCTCCCAAGACGATCGCCGCCCGACGAGGAGCCAGGCGGACCTGGCTTCGAGGCCGAGGCGCCGCCGAGCACGGGAGCGAGCGCACTTGAAGGTGCGTGAGTGAGGAGCGCACGCGGCAACGAAGGGATCGGCCGGCTGGCGGCGATCGCGATCAGTTGCCGGGGCGATCCGTGGGAAGGGCGGACGGCGACGGCGACCCCGGGACCGGTGAGCCGCTGGGCGTCGGGCCGGGCGTCGGCGGAGCTGGCGTGGCAACCGTCGACGGAGGGACGGCCGGGACGGCCTGCATGTACGTCTTGCCGTCGATGGCGGAGGTGTAGACGAGATGGTCCTCGTCGAACGCGACGTTCGCCAGCACCTTGTCAGCGGCCAGAAGTGGCTCGTTGGTCGCCACGCGGCCGCTCCCCCTATCAATCCAGAAGAGACTCAGACGGCCGATCCTGGAGCTGCCCGGATCGGCAACCCAGACCGCGACGTGCCCGCCGGCGGAGTCCCAGGCCACGACCCAGCGGTGGACCATATTCGATGCCGCGGCCACCGGGAGGATCTGGGGCATCGCCGGCTGCGGCAGACTCGCGGCTGCGGACGGCTCGCTCGACGGTGCGGCGGTGGCCGCGCTCGGGGCCGCTGTGGGCGATTCGGCCGAACTCGGCTCGAGACTCGGGCTCGGAGAAAGGGTGGGCTCCGCCGTGGGGGACGGGCTGGGCGATGGCGAGGGGCTCGGCGAGGCAGTCGGCGCCGCGGAGAGCGCGAACGATGCCGGAGTCAGGGTCAGGTTCGACCAGCTGTCGAAGTAGAGGTCGCCGCTGGCCGGACCCCACAGCCCGGTGGCCGGGTCCAACTCGACCGTACCGGACCAGTAGACCAGATACTTGCCGGTGGGATCCACCGCCGGGAGCAGCATCGGACGACCGATCGCGAGAGTCTTGCCGGTGCTCGGCTCCCAGATATACGAAGTCGAGCGGGCCGCATTCGCTCCGCCTGTGGAGCCGGCTGAGATCTCGCTGATCAGGATCCGCCCGCCGTACCAGCCGGCGAAGAGGCCCGTGTGGCGGAAGGTTATCCGTGTGGCCTGCTCCTGCCCCGACCGCCAAAGGAAGACATCGGGGCCCGTGCTGTGGTCGACGGGCCGGGCGGCGAAGGCGACGAGGCTGCCGTCCGCCGAGAACTCGGGATCCCGGCCGACGATCTCGTAGCCGGAGAGGATCGCTATCGGCTGGGTCGCGGCCGGGGCCGAGGGCGCAGGTGTAGGCGAGGCCGGAGACGATGGAATGGGAGTGGCCGTCGGAGTCGGCGTGGGCGTCTGGGCGGTGCCCGTCGAAGCGCTCGCGCTCGGAGCGGCCGGTGAGACGGCCGAGGCGAGCGCCGAAGCGCCGGCGGAAGCCGTAGCGGCATGAGGAGTTGGAGTGGCCGCGAGCGTGGGCTTGGGCGTAAGCAGGTCTATCGAGACCGTCTGCGGCATGGAGGCGAGAGGCAAGATGACGACCTTGTCCGTCGTCCAGACCGCGGCCCGGCTGGCATCCGGAGCAATCGCGGCCGAGACCACCTGGTCGCTCGCGATGGACCCCAGGGTGTTGCCACCACCGCTTGCCACGGTGCAACTGCCGTCGGCGGCGGTGCACTGCGTCGTACCACCCTTGATCTGATAGACACCGCCATCCGAGTCGATCCAGTAGCTGGTGCCGTTGACCACGGCCAGGGGCGCCCCCTGGGCCTCCGGCGACTGCGCCGGCGATGGCGTGGCAAGGGCGACGACGTCGCTCCGGGCAGGAGAGGTGACGGGCGTGATCACAGGGCTCTGGGCGAGAAGCGAGGCCGCAGCCACCACGACCACGCACCCGACGGCGACGGCCGTGGCGACGAGCGGCCGGTTACCCTGGCGCGCGGCCGCGGTCTTGCCCGGAGACCGGCGGGCCGCCTTCGCGTCGATCTGGTCCAGGGCTGCCGAGGTTCGGGCCCACAGGTCCCGCGGGGGCTCCGGAGTCGCCAGCGACCCAAGCTCGAGGTGGATGGCGCGGTACTCCTCGGCCACGGCGGCGCAGTCCGGGCAGGCGCCGAGGTGCGCATCCAGCCACTCGGCGTCGCCGGGTGCGAGCGAGCCGTCGACCGATTCCGCGGCAAGCATGCGGGCGCGGTCGTGGATCGTCTCGTCGGCGCCGAACAGGCGCTTCGTCTCCAGGCTCATCGTTCCGGCCTCGAATCGTCGGAGGGCCGATGCCCTTCCGCACCGCGTGCCCGCTCCGCGTATTCGGCGTCGATCGCGGCCTCGTGCTCTTTCTCCAGGCGCTTCTCGTCGGCGAGGGCGACGCGCAGGCTCTCGCGGGCGCGGGTCAGGAGAGCGCGCGCGGCAACATGGCTGATGCCCAGCGTGCCTGCAAGCTCCAGGCCGGAGAGATCGTTCACCTCGGCGAGCAGGAGAGCGGCCCGCTGGCGCTCGGGGATGCGAGCCAGGGCGCGAGCCAGGGGGCCCGAGAGCCGCATCTCCATGGCCAGGTGCTCGGCCGAGGGGGCCGCGCCGTGGCTCTCCCCGGTCCACGGCATGAAGCGAACGATGCGCCGGCGGCGCATCTCGTCCAGGACGACGCGGTGGGCGATTTGATACAGCCAGGCGCGCGCCTTGGCCCGATCCTCGAGCGAATCCTGGGCCTTGTAGGCCTTGATGAATGTGTCCTGGGCGAAGTCTGCGGCGACATCGGCATCGCGGACCATCCGGAAGATGTAGGCGTAGATCTCGGCATGGTGTAGGGCAAACAACTCCTCGATGAAGGTCCTGTCGGCGGCATCTTCCGATACGGCGCTCACGCCGCACTCCAGTCGCCAGCTTGTCGCGCTGATAGACACTCGCTTGCCACCGCTGTCTTACGGGTCAACAGCCACAGGCGCTTCCCCGCGCGCCGGGATTTGGAGACGGTACGGCCGGGACCCCTGTGACGGAGCGGTCCCGGTCCCCCTCGTCTCATAGCAGATCAGCGGCTCCCCTCATCGGTCCGTGGCGCAGGAGCTCTTCCACGGCCTCCTCCGGCGAAACGGGATTGACCGGCAAGCCGGTCCCCACCTCCAGCCCGGCGATCTCGCGAAGGCGCGGGTGAACCTCCCAGTGCCAATGGTATGTCGCGTCGACGCGCTCCCGCAGCGGAGCGGCGTGCAGGACGAGGTTGTGGGGCGGGCCGTCAAGGCAGGCCAGCCGGCCGAGAACCTGGCGAATCGCCTCGGCTGTGGAAGCGATGTCGGCGTCGGTCGCCCCGGCGAAATCGGCCGCATGGCGGCGTGGAACGATCCACACCTCGAACGGCGAGCGCGACGCGAACGGTGCGAAGGCGACGCTGGCATCGTCCTGCCAGACCATTCGCGTCCCGACGCGGGGCTCCTCGCGGGCGAGCCGGCAGTACGGGCACTCACCCTCGCGGATAAGGTAGCGGGCCGCGCCGCCGATCTCCTCCGCGACCCGGTGCGGAATCTGCGGCAGGTCGTAGAGGTCCAGGCACAGGTGATTGGTACGAGCGCCCGCCTGAGCCCCCCAGTTCTGGACGACCTGGAGATATGCAGTCTGGCCGAGCTTCTGGGCCTCGACGAAGGCCGCGCGGACGTATGCCAGCATGGCGCACAGCAACTCGCTGCCGACGGTCTGGATCGGCCGGTGCTCACCCGGTGGGGCCACGATGGTGCGCCAACTGCCGGAAGCTCGAGCCTGGGCCATGGCAACCTGGGCCAGGCTGCGTTCGATCTCGCGGGCCTCGCCCAGGGCTCCGACGACGTTGAAGGCGTAGTCCTTGAGGGTACGGACCCTGACCCCGTTGCCCGCCGGCTGAGTGCAGTTCTGGCACTCGGCGCCGTCGTCCACGGGCGCCGCGGCAAGGGCGAAGCGGCCGCGCTGGAAGTCGCGATCCACGACGGTGGCGACCCACCAGCCGGTGATGTCGTCGCGGCGTAGCTCGAAGAGCCCGGCGCCCATCAGCGAGCCTCCCCGGCCGCGACGGGAGTCGCGAGCTCGGCAAGCACGGCTTCCAGCTGTATTCGCGCGGCCTCCGGATTGGACGCCGGCGGAAGGGTCCCCAGGAGCGGGGCATCGAGCGAGGCCGCAAGGGCGTGCGCGAAGGCTTCAGCCGATCGGGCGACCGATTCGATCGAGGGCTCGGAGGCCAGGCCGAGCTCTCGGGCGATGGAGGTGGACTCGACGCCCGGAATGCCGCAGGCGTCGATCAGGTCGAAGTCGGAGAGCCTGACCGTCACGTTCAGGGCGATGCCGTGGTAGCTGACGCCGTGCTCGATGCGGACGCCGATCGCCCCGATCTTCCGGCTACCGCCACCGCACCAGCAGCCGGGGTAGCCCTCCCGCGGGCCGGCCTCCACGCCTGCGTCCGCGCATGCCGCGGTCAGGGCCGCCTCGAGGGCCCGCACGAGCGGCCGAACGAGAAGCCGGCGATCGGCGAGCTTGATGATCGGATACGCGGTCAGCTGGCCCGGGCCGTGGTACGTGACCTCGCCCCCGCGCTCGGTCTCGATCAGCTCTATGCGGCGGGCGGCCAACTCGGCCGTGCTTGCCGTCACGTGCGACGGATCGCTGTGGCGTCCGAGCGTCAGGACGGGCTCGTGCTCGAGCAGCAGCAGCTGATCGCCGATGAGGCCGGCGGCCCGCGCCGCCACGAGGCGGTGCTGCAGGTCCCAGGCATCGCGGTACCGCGTCCGGCCGAGCCACCAGGCAGTGAGGGGCGGAGCCGGCCGAGCGGCGGTGGGCGGGGGAACCCGCGTGAGTCGATCCATCGCGGCCACGATATCAAACGCCGGTGGGCGCGCCATTCGGGTATCGAGCCGGTCCTTCACGATGCCACGGTTGCGACCCGTGTGCAGGGCGGTTCCCTCGCCGGCCCGACCGCCCGCGAGGTGCTACTAGTTGGGGCGGCGATGAGACGCCGTCGGTCGTTCCCCACGGAGGCGAGTAGTGGAGATAGCAGCCCAGATCCGCCGCATCGGCGACGACAGCATCGTGAACTCCTACCTTGTCGAGGACGGCGGCGAGGTCACGATCGTGGATGCCGGGCTGTCCGGGCTGTGGAACTCGCTGCCGTCCGAGCTCGCGGCGATGGGCAGAACGCTCGACGACGTCCGCTCGATCGTCCTGACCCACGGGCACAGCGACCACATCGGCTTCGCCGAGCGGGGCCGGCGGGAACGCGGCTGGCCGGTCCGGGTTCACGAACTGGACGTGGCGCTCGCGCGCGGCGAGGTGCCGAACCCGGCGAAGGGCGGCGGGCCGATGCGGCCGCTGCCGCTGCTCCGGTTCCTGTGGTGGTCCATACGGCACGGCGCACGCGTCCACCACCTTGGCGCGGTCTCGACCTACGGCGACGGAGCGACGCTCGACGTGCCCGGTTCGCCGCGGGTCACGCTCGTTGCGGGCCACACGCCCGGCAGCGCGGTCCTGCACTTTGCCGGCCACAACGCGCTGCTGGTCGGCGACGCGCTCTGCACCTACGCCGTGACGACCGGCCGGGGCGGTCCTCAGATCGCTCCCTTCTCGGCCGATCCGGAGCTCGCCCTGGCGAACCTGTCGCGGATCGAAGGCATCGAGGCTTCGCTCGTCCTGCCGGGGCACGGTCCGGCGTGGAATCGAGGTCCAGCGGAAGCGGTCCGGGCCGCTCGATCGGCAGCGGGCCGCTGAGTCGAGGCGAGGAGTCGGCCCCCCAGTAACGCGGCCCAACGCATGAAACCCCCCCGTGAACGGGCAGGGTCGTCTGCGGGGATGGAGCCGACCGCCGACAATACGTGGCAGCGTTGCTCCAAGCTCGGCGTGACCGGGCCGGCGACGGAGGAACTGGAGGCGGTCATGATCCGAACTCTCGTCGGCCCCGAGCGCGAAGGCGATCTGATCGGATTGGCCCTCGCCGAGCTCGATGCCGGCGAGTCCATCGCTGCCGGTGGCCAGCTCGAGGCGGCGATCGTCGTGCTCGCCGGCATAGTCGAGGTCGAGGCGAACGGCGAGCGGCTCGGATCGGCGGGAGGGCGATCGTCGGTCTTCGAAGGTCCGGGCCACGCCATCTACGGGCCGCCCGGAACGGCGCTCCGGCTGCGCGCACGAGGACCGGCGGAACTCGCAATCGCGACGGCGCCGTCCGGGACCGGCGCGCCCGCGAAAGCACGCATCATCCAGCCCGCCGACCAGCGCATCGCCGAGGTGGGCAGCGACAACTGGAGCCGTACCGTCAGGACGATCCTCGGCCCCGAACATGCGGCCGGCCGTCTCCTGCTGGGCGAGACGATCAACCCGCCCGGCAACTGGTCGTCGTATCCGCCGCACAAGCACGACCGTGAGGCGCCGCCCCACGAGGTCCGGCTCCAGGAGGTCTACTTCTTCAAGGTCGACCCGGCCGGTGGCTTCGGCATCCAGATGCTGTACGACGACGCCGGCGAGAAGGCCCTCATCGTTCGCGACGGTGACGTCGCTCGCATCCGGAGCGGCTACCACCCGGTCGTGGCGGCCGCCGGTTACTCCCTCTACTACCTGTGGGTCATGGCCGGCGTCGGCCGCCGGATGATCCCCTATTTCGACCCGGCTCATGCCTGGGTCGGGGAGTCACGGCCATGACGCCGGCGGATAGCGGCGGTGACTCGCGAGCGAGCGACCCCGGCGTCGGCCCGGCAGGTCCGGCGATTTTCGACCTTTCGGGTCGTGTGGCCGCGGTGATCGGCGGCACGGGAATCCTCGGTGGAGCCATTAGCCAGGGTCTCGGCGAGGCCGGCGCGGCAGTCGCCGTGATGGGCCGCTCGCGTGAGCGGGCCGAGGCGCGCGTGGCCGCGCTCGAGGCGAAGGGCATCCGGGCCGCGGCCGTGATCGTGGACGCCTCGGATCGCGTATCGGTGGAGCAGGCACGTCTGGACGTAGAAGAGCGGCTCGGTCCGGTCGACATCCTGGTAAATGCCGCAGGCATCAACAGCGGGACGCCGTTCTTCGAAATCGAGCTCGACGAGTGGCACCGCGTCCTGGATACGAACCTGACCTCGGTCCTCATTGCCTGCCAGGTCTTCGGTCGGGCGATGGCAGACCGCGGCCGGGGCGGGACGATCATCAACCTCTCGTCCTCCTCCGCGGAGATCCCGCTTTCTCGGGTCCTCGCCTACTCGGTCTCGAAGGCGGGCGTGAACAACCTGACTCGTTACCTGGCCCGCGAGCTGGCGCCCCATCGAATCCGGGTCAACGCGATCGTGCCCGGCTTCTTCCCGGCCGAACAGAACCGCCGGCTGCTCGACGAGAGCCGGGTCGAGTCGATCCTTCGACACACGCCGGCCGCCCGACTCGGCGAGCCAGGCGACCTGGTCGGGACCGTTGTCTGGCTCGCCTCCGACCGCGCCTCCGGCTTCGTGACGGGGGCGCTCATTCACGTGGACGGCGGCTTCAGCGCGATGACGATCTGAGGCCTGGTGGCCGGTTCCGGGCACCAGCGAAACCGATTGGAATGGGCAAGCGCCATAACCATCGCGCGATCCGTTCGCGTTTCCGTGACCGCCGCGACATCGAATGCCAGCTACGACGGCACCAAGTTCTCGATGAACCAGCCGCTCAAGGCCGCGCAGGCCGGGAAGGCGGTCTCGATGACCTGGGATCTGCTCCTGGCCGGCCTGACACCCACCTCCACGATCACGATCGAGATCGACCGCGGCAGCATCGGTGCGACAACCGTCACGCTCTACAACTACCTCGGCGCCCAACCGGTCGCCGTGGAGACGGTCAGGTGGGCCGGATTGTCTGGGGGCCTGAACCCCAAGACGGTGAACTGGCCCGCGCGAGTCCTTCTCCAGCCCGCGCCGTAGCTCGGCCGGGCGCCCCGGCGCCGGTACACTGGCGGCGGTCGATCGCCGCAGACGAGCGATACGCCCGGAGGTGAATGGATGAGCATGCGGTTGGAGCTGGGAGAAGCTCCCAAGGTCGCTCGAGCGCTGATCGAGAAGCAGCGCGACGTGATCGACGCCGTCGCCGAGGCGGTGCGCTCACGACCCGTGGAGATGGTTCTCATCGCCGCCCGGGGCACCTCCGACCATGCCGCCATCTACGCCCAGTACGTCTTCGGGGTCCGCAACAAGCTTCCCGTCGCCCTGGCAGCGCCGTCGATCCAGTCCCTCTATGGGGTTGTCCCGCGGCTGCGCAACGCTCTAGTTATCGGCGTCTCGCAGTCGGGCCAGTCGCCCGACGTCGTCGGAGTGATCGAGGAGGCTCGTCGCCAGAATGCGCCGACGATCGCGGTCACGAACAACGCCCGATCGCCTTTGAGCCGCGCCGCCGAGTTCAACATCGACATCAACGCCGGCCCCGAGCGCGCCGTCGCCGCCACCAAGACGTACGTCGCGGAGCTCATGGCCCTCGCAATGCTCTCGACCGCCCTCATCGACGACCCCACCGCCCGGCGGCAGCTCCGGGACGTGCCGGACGCCATCGCCGCGGCGCTCGACCTGGAGGATGCCGTCGCGTCGGCCGCTCGAGAGCAGGCCGGCATGCAGCGCGCCGTCGTGCTGGGGCGGGGCTTCAACTACTCGACCGCCCTGGAGTGGTCTCTGAAGTTGAAAGAGATGACCTACGTCCTCGCCGACGCCTACTCCACGGCAGACTTCGAGCACGGGCCGATCGCGATGATCGACCCCGGGTTCGTCGTTCACGCCATCGTCGCGGCGGGCCCGACCCTGCCCGAGATCGAGGCGGTCCTGGGACGGCTCCGCGACGCCGGTGCCCGGCTCGTCGTCGCTTCCAACGCCTCCGAAGCGCTCGCCTACGCGGACATACCGCTGCGCCTGCCGGAGGCTCCGGAGTGGCTGTCGCCGCTCTCCGCGATCATTCCCGGCCAGCTCTTCGCCTACCACCTGGCCCTGGCCAAGCATCTCGACCCGGACCATCCGCGCCACATCCAGAAGGTCACCAGGACCCAGTGACGCTCCGGCGCGCGGCCGCTCAGCCGGCGGCGGCGTCCAGGCCGGGCCGGGCGAACTCGAGGGCCGGCGCGCCGGTCGCCGCCCCTTCGAAGATGCGGTCCAGGGCCAGGCCGAGTCCTGTGGCCGCCGCTCCGGCAACAACCGCGTCGGCGCCGAGGCCGGAGATGGCGAGCCGCGGCGAGAACGGCGAGATGGCGGCCAGCGCGTCGGCAACCGGCCCAAGCAGCAAGTCCCCCGCGCCTGTGCCGATCCCGCCGCCGAGCACCACCAGCTGCGGGTCCAGCACCGCGGCGATGGCGGCGATGGAGTGGGCGAGGCGGCGAGCCTCGATCGCCACGACTTCCGCCGCCGCACGGTCGCCTGATCGCGCGGCCGCGAACACGTCGGCGGCCGAGCCGGCTGCCGACACGCCCATGGCATGGGCCAGACGGAGAATGCCCGCAGATGAAACCAGGGCCTCGAAGGGGCCCGCGCCCCAGGCCGCGCCGTGCTCCGGCGGCGCGGAATCCATGTCGAGGGCAAGGTAGCCGACCTCCCCGGCCAGGCCCGTCGCGCCGCGGTGAAGCTCGGCGTTCAGAACCACTCCCATTCCGACGCCGGTCCCAACGGACAGCAGAACGAAATCGTCGACACCCCGGGCGACGCCCTCGACGTGCTCGCCCACGGCGGCGAGGTTGACGTCGTTCTCGAATAGGACCGGGGCCACCAGGGCCCGGCGGATGTCGCTGATGACTCCCGGGGTCTCCCAGCCGGGCAGGTTCGGAGCGAGCGAGAAGTGGTTCTCGCCGGGCCGGATGACACCGGGGGTTCCCACGACGATCTGGTGGATCTCGGCAGGGTCGATCTCCGCTTCGAAGGCCAGCTTGTCGGCCGCCTGGCGCAGCTGCGCGATCACCGCGGGAGCGGTCGAGGCCGAGGTCCGAGTCGCCGTCCTGGCGACCACTGCGCCGGTGAGGTCGGTCAGAGCGGCCCGCACCCACTGCCGCCCGACGTCGAGGCTCAGGATCCAGCCGGCCCTGGGATTGACGTCGTAGAGCTGCGCGGTCGGTCCGGGATGGCCCTTGGTTCGACCGACTCTTCGGATCAACCCGAGCTCGAGGAGCTGGGCGATCACGTCGCCGACGGTCGGCCGGGAGAGACCGGTCTGGCGCACGACCTGGGACACGTTGATCGGTCCCCGAGCCTGCACCTTGTCGAAGGTCGCCCGGAGATTGATGGCCCGGAGCAGACTCGGCTGTGCCGCCTCACTTGCCCGCATCGCCGTCCTCCGATTGCCTGATCCTAAGGAAACCTACCTTTACCACCCGGACATGCGCGCCGCCAAGCCCCCCGCCGCCTCGTGACGACAGGGTGCGGCATCGGGCTCGGCCCGAAGTCACTTGACTCCTGCGGAGATTCAGGTAACCTTCCTTTGTATCATAGCACGTCGGGCCTCAGTGAGGCATGGAAGAATCACGGGAGGAAGAGATGACCCGGCGGTGCAGAACCGGCTGAGAATGAAGGGAGACCACCCCATGAAAGGCTCCAAGCTATTCGCTCTTCTGGTAGCCACGAGCGTGATCGCCGGCGGCTGCGGAAGCACCGCCGCCACGCCCACCACGGCGCCGACGCCCACCGCGAATGCGCCGACGCCCGCTGCGGTGAGCACGACGCCCGGCTCGAGCGTTGCCGCCAGCCCGAGCGGGCCCGTCAACACCGGGATCGTCGGTGGCAAGCTCGTCATCGACAACGAAAGCGGCAGCACGTGGACCTGCCAGTTCAACCCGTTCAACCCGGCTGTGAGTGGCACGGCCGTGGGCTTCGTCTATGAGCCGTTGGAATTCGTCAACGCGCTCCAGACCAACGCCGACGGCAGCAACAAGGTCACGCCGTGGCTGGCGACCGCATCCACCTGGAGCCCGGACTTCAAGACCCTCACCTTCACGATCCGCAGCGGGGTCAAGTGGAGCGACGGCCAGGACTTCAGCGCGGCCGACGTCGTCTACACGTACATGGCCATCAAAGGCGACCCGGCCCTCGACCTGAACGCCATCTGGTCGGCCGACGGCGGGCCGCTCACGAGCGTCGCCCTTCAGGGCACGGACCAGGTCGTGTTCACCTTCTCCGGCCCGGCGCAGACCTACTTCTTCTACGTCGCGGACCAGATCCCGATAATCCCGCAGCACATCTGGTCCAAGCTGGATCAGACCAAGCTGGACGCTGAGGCCAACACGGCCCCCATCGGCACCGGCGCTTACCTGATGTCTGACTGCAGCCAGAACAACGTCAAGTACCTTCGCAACCCCAACTACTGGCAGAGCACGGCCAGCAAGCCGGTGCCCCAGATCGCAGAGGTGGACTACCCCTCGTTCCTGAGCAACACCCCGGCCAACCTCATGCTGGCCCAGGGCCAGGCCCAGTGGGGAGCCCAGTACATCCCCAACATCGATTCCTTCTACGTCGCCAAGGACCCGGCCCATCGCCACTACTGGTTCCCGGCGACTCTCAACGTGTCGCTGTTCCCCAACCTGAAGAACACGCTGCTGGCCAACGTCGCGGTCCGCAAGGCCATAAGCTTCGCCATCAACCGCGCCGACGTCTCCCAGCGAGGCGAGTCCGGCTATGAGCCGCCGGCCAACCAGACCGGCATCGTCCTGCCGACATACAACGCCTGGTACGACAAGGCGTCGGACACGACCGCCTTCGACGTTTCCATGGCCACCAAGACCCTCGAGGGCGCGGGGTTCACCAAGGGATCCGACGGGATCTACGCGGACTCCAAAGGCAAGAAGCTCTCGTTCACGATCAAGACCATCAGCGGCTACACGGACTGGGATTCGTCGCTGTCCGTGATCACCCAGGAGCTGCAGGCCGCCGGCATCGCGGTCAAGATCCAGGACGAGGACACGACCGTCTATACGCCCGATCTCCAGAAGGGCAACTTCGAGCTCGCGTACGGCGAGGAGACCGGCGGACCGCTCCCCTACTACGAGCTCCGGCAGATGCTGCTCAGCAGCAACATCGGGCAGACCAACTACTCCCAGTACAAGTCGACGGCCGTCGACACGCTCTTCAACAACTACGCGTCAGCCAGCGCGGCCGACCAGGTCAACATCATTCACCAGATCGAGCAGGTCATGGTCACCGAGTACCCGGTCATCCCGGTCGTCGAGGGCGTCGACTGGTATCAGTACGACACCACCGACTTCGGCGGCTGGCCGACCCCGGACGATCCATACGCCCAACCGCCGGTCTGGGCGACACCCGACAATATGGTCGTGCTGACTCATCTCTACCCGTTGCACCCGTAAAGGTCGAGTGAGGGGCAGCCGGGAGCCCCGACTATGAGATATGTCGCCCGCCGGATGGGACTCTTCGTCCTGACCCTGTGGGCGGCCCTGACCGTCAACTTCCTCATTCCCCGGCTCATGCCGGGGAATGAGGCGACGGCGGTGCTGTCTCGTTTGAAGGGCGTCAACCCGGCTGCGCTCCACGCGCTCCAGGTCGAGTTCGGAGTTGGCACCGACCAGAACGTCGTCGTCTCGTACTTCCAGTACCTCGGCAACTGCCTTACCGGCCAGTTCGGCCTCACCTCGGCCAGGGTCCCGGTGATGACCGAGATCATGGACAAGCTGCCCTGGACTCTCGCCCTGGTCGGCGTGACGACCGTGATCGCCTTCGCGATCGGCACGATGATCGGCATCGTGAGCGCCTGGCGGCGCGGCGGCCGCCTGGACAGCATCCTGCCGCCGCTCCTCTTCATCGTCTCCACGCTCCCCGTCTTCTTCGTGGCCCTCGTTCTCCTCTACGTCTTCGCCGTCACGCTCGGCTGGCTCCCTCTCGCGTCCAACTACGAACTCGGATCGACGCCCTCGCTCACGCTCGGTTTCGCCTCGGACGTGATCGCGCACGCGATCCTGCCGGGAGCGACGCTGGTGGTCGTCACCGCCGGCTCCTGGATCTACACCATGCGGAACAACATGGTGACCACGCTGGCCGAGGACTACGTCCGCATGGCTCGGGCCAAGGGGCTGCCGGGCTGGCAGATCATGATCGACTACGCCGCCCGGAACGCCATCCTGCCGAACCTCACCGGCTTCGCGATGCAGCTCGGCTTCGTTCTCGGTGGCTCGATCCTGGTCGAGTACACCTTCTCCTACCCGGGCCTCGGATACCTCTTCTACACAGGCACGACCAACCACGACCTGCCGCTGCAGTCCGCCCTGTTCCTCGTGTACACGCTGGCGATCCTCGTCTGCGTTCTGCTCGCCGACTTCGCCAGCGCCCTGCTGGACCCGAGGACCCGGGATTCCTGAGGGCCGTGCCGTGACGATCCCCTCAATCGCCCCCGACGCCGGCGCCCCCGCGGCCGTTCCCGCCGCCCGCGGGTCGATTGCCTCCCGGCGCGTCGCCCAGGCGATCTTCCGCAATCGCAAGGCCACGGCCGGGCTCGTGATCCTGGCGGCCATGTCGTTCATCGCCGCCTTCCCGGAGCTCCTCACGAGCGTAGACCCACACGCCGCGATCTTCGACCAGCAGGTCGGGCCGTCCGCCCAGCATCTCCTCGGCACGACCCAGGTTGGCGAGGACGTCTTCGCCCAGGTCATCTGGGGAACGCGGCTAACCCTGGTCATCACCGTCATCGTCAGCCTCGCGGCCACCGTCATCTCCATCTTGATCGGCGTGACGGCCGCCTACGTCGGCGGCATGGCGGACCGCTCGCTGTCCTTGCTGACCGACGTCTTCCTGGTTCTGCCGACCCTGCCCCTCCTGATCGTCCTGACGGCGTATCTGCCCAGCGGCTCCCTGACCATCACCGCGGTCATGATCGCCACGAGCTGGGCATTCGCGGCTCGGCAGCTTCGGGCCCAGGGATTGTCGCTGCGCACGCGCGACTTCCTGGAGGCGGCCAAGGTCCGCGGCGAGCGCCGCTCCTACATCATCATCGTGGAGATCCTGCCCAACATGATCTCGCTGCTGGTGGCCTCGTTCCTCGGACTGGCCGTGTTCGTCGTCGGTTTCGCCGCCGGCCTGCAGTTCCTGGGCCTCGGCAACAGCACCGAGCTAACCTGGGGCACGATGCTGTACTACTCGCAGCAGAACGGCGCCCTGGAGAGCGGCAACGCGCTGTGGATGCTCGCACCGGGAGCCGCCGTGGCCCTGCTCGGCACGGGCTTCGCCCTGCTCAACTACGCCTTCGACGAGATTGGCAACCCGGCGCTGCGGCCGGTGAGGAGGCGCCGTGTCAAGCCCGCTGCTTGAGGTCAGCGACCTCTCGGTCGACTACATCACCGACGCCGGAGACGTTCGAGCCGTCGACAGGGTAGACATCGACGTGCAGCCGAGCGAGTTCCTGGCGATCGTCGGCGAGTCCGGCTGCGGCAAGTCCACCTTGCTCTTCGCGATCGCCCAGCTGCTCTCGCCCCCCGCCGAGATTGCCGGCGGGACGGTCGTCTTCAAGGGCCGGGACATGGTGCGCCTCACCGAGGACGAGCTGCGGCACATCCGCTGGCGGGACTACTCGGTGGTCATGCAGAGCGCCATGAACGCGCTTAACCCGATGAAGAGCATCGAGGCCCAGTTTCGGGACACGATCGAAGCCCACGACGACATGTCCCGCAAGGCCATCCGCGAGCGATCAGCCGAGGTGCTCCACCTGGTCGGCATAGACGCCGTGCACCTCAAGAGCTACCCCCATCAGCTGAGCGGCGGGATGCGGCAGCGGGCGATGATCGCGATGGCCCTGCTGTTCACTCCGGACCTCGTGATCATGGACGAGCCGACATCGGCTCTCGACGTCGTCGCCCAGCGCTCGCTGATGAGCCAGATCAAGGAACTCCAGAAGCGCCTCGGCTTCGCCGTGATCTTCGTGACCCACGACATGTCCCTGGTCCGCCACTACTCGGACCGGCTGCTGGTGATGTACGCGGGCCAGGTCGCCGAGCTGGGCGACACGAGCGCGCTCTTCGAGGATCCGCTGCATCCGTACACCAAGGGTCTTCTGGACGCCTTCCCGTCGATCCGCGGTCCCCGCCGGCCGCTGACCGGGATCCCCGGCAGCCCGCCCGATCTGGCCCGGCCTCCGTCCGGCTGCCGCTTCCATCCCCGCTGCCCCGTCGCGATGGCTCAGTGCTCTACGACCGAGCCGGACCTGTACGAGGTGGCGGGCATCCGCGTTCGGTGCCTCCTGCACGCTGAAGCGCTGAAGGACGCGGTCTGAGATGGCGAACTTCGCGAACGGCACCAACGCGATCCCGGCGGCGGCCTCGGCGGCACCGGCTTCAGACGAACCGCTCCTCCAGACAGTCGGTCTGACCCGCCATTTCAAGCTCGGCGGGCTCTTCTCGAGCCAGATCCTGCATGCCGTGGACGACGTGGACCTGACGATCGGAGAGCGCGAGCTGGTGTCGCTGGTGGGAGAGAGCGGCAGCGGCAAGAGCACGATCGCCCGCCTCCTGGCCATGCTCTACCGGCCCACGGCCGGGGAGATCCACTACCGGGGCCGGTCCGTTCACAGCCTGCACTCCCGCCGCGATCTGCTGCACTACCGGAGCCAGGTGCAGATGGTCTTCCAGGACCCCTACAGCTCGATGAACCCGGTATTTCGGGTCTCGCACGGGGTCATGCGCAACCTGAAGCTGCACCGCCCCGAGCTCGGCCGGTCCGAGCGCCGGGAGGAGGCCGAGAGGGTCTTCACGCTGGTCGGTTTGACGCCCGCGGCGGAGATGCTCCGGAAGTACCCGTATGAAATGAGCGGCGGCCAGCGCCAGCGCGTCGGCTTCGCCCAGGCCGTCGCCGTGCGGCCAAAGCTGATCCTGGCCGACGAGCCGGTCTCAATGCTGGACGTCTCGATCCGGGCCGGCATCCTGAACCTGATGACCGACCTGCGCGAGCGTGAGGGCGTGTCCATCCTCTACATCACCCATGACATCGCGAGCGCCCGCTATGTCGCCGACCGGATCATGGTCATGTACGCCGGTCACATCGTCGAAGCCGGTCCGACCGAGGCCGTTCTGTCCGACCCCAGGCATCCCTACACCCAGCTGCTCCTGTCGGCCGTGCCGGACCCACGGGAGCCGATCTCGGTGTCGACTTCGCCCGCCGTCGGAGAGCCACCCAAGGTCGTGAATCCCGGTGAGGGCTGCCGCTTCCGCGAACGCTGCCCGCTGGCGATCGAAATCTGCGGCCGCGTGACTCCACGGCTGACCGTCCTGGCGCCGGCCCACAGCGCGGCGTGCCACGTAGCCGCCGCCGCGGCCGGGGTGACCGCAGACTCTCCGAGCTAACCGGATCGGGGCCGCCGGGCCAATCCGCGGCCCCGATCCGCCCCGCCCGCCCGGCTACCGCCGATTCAGACTCGGACGATCGAATCCTGCGTGAGCATCTCCCTCGCGCGCGCCGCAGCCTCCGCGGGCGCATCGAGCAGGTCCAGGCCCAGCAACGCGGAGCCCAGGACCGGCGGACCGTCGATCGGCCTGACCGTCGCCCCGGGCGCGATCGCCAGCACTCCCGACTCGATCCGTCCGAGCAGCCGCGAATCGCGGCCCCTGAAGATGCCACCGCCCAGGGCCACGTGGACCGGAGAGCGCTGGAGGCGCAGGCGCCGGATCGCGGCTCCGGCCATCGCGACGACCTCGTCGGCCAGGCGATCGATGATGGCGGCCGCGACGGCATCTCCGGCTCGAGATGCGTCGAAGGCGACCGGCGCCAGCTCGAGGATCCGGGCCTCGGGAATCCGCCCGAAGTAGATCGCTCGCGTGACCGCGTCGGGCGTCCGCAGTCCGAAGAAGGCCGGGACCAGGGTTTCGAGGGCCGTGTGCGGCCCCCGCAGGTCCCGGCCTCGGATCGCCGCACCGAGCGCAGCCATCCCAACAGAGAGGCCGCCACCCCAGTCGCCCGAGATCTCACCGACGGCCGCGAAGCGCACGCGCCGCCCATCCGGGGCCAGGCCGCTGCAGTTGATGCCGGCCCCACAGACGACCGCCACCCCCCAGGCGACGGGAGACCCGGCGCGCAGGACCGCGGCCGTGTCGTTCTCGACCACCACCGGTCCCGCGAGTCCGGTCACGGCCAGACCGCGCCGCAGCACCCTCAGGTCCCCGGGGAAGTCGGCGCCCGCGACGCAGAAGACGCCGACGGCGGCCAGCGGTCGCGACGACCCGTCGAAACCGGCCTTGCGCGCCGCGGCGGCCGACAGCTCGGCCATCCTGGCCATCGCGGCGCCCAGGCCCACTGCCTGGTGCGATGCCGACGGTCCGCGCACCGCTGCCAGCAGCCGGCCGTCGGCGCCAACCAGGGCAAGGTCCGTTTTGGAGTTGCCGACGTCCACGGCGAGAACGGCGGAGGGCGCGGGCGTCATGCCGGACTCTCGGGCTCGGCCGGTATGCCGACCGGAAGCTCGGCCCCGGTCAGGCGATCGACCGTCACGAATTCGACGCCTCGTGCGCGTAGCCCTTCGATCACTGCGGCGACTGCCGGGGCGGTGCCGGAGGGCCAGCCGTGTAGCAGCACGACGCACGTGGGCCGCGACATCGCGACGCGGACGATCTCCGATTCGATGTGGTTCGCGGTACTCGGCGGATCCCAGTCCCGTGGGTCCACGTCCCAGCCGACGTGGCGGTAGCCGAGCCCCTCGATGGCCGACATGACGCGCGGGTCGTCCACGCCGTGCCCGAATGGGAAGCGAAGCCACGGATGGGGATCCGCGCCGGTCGCGTCGCGGATCGCGGCCGCCGCCCGGGTCACGTCCTCCTCCAGGCCCTTGTCGGTCAGGAGCGGCAGGCTGGCGTGGAAGAACGAATGATTACCCACAAGGTGGCCTTCGGCCGCGATCCGGCGAGCGGCCGCCGGATTGGCCTCCGCCCACCTGCCCTGGATGAAGAAGGTCGCGCGCACGCCTGCGGCGGTCAGGATGTCCAGGAGCCGGCCGGTGGTGTCCGGCAGCCAGTGGGGCCGGTCCGGGTGTTCGATGTCGAAAGTCAGGGCGACACGGCCAGGGTCGGCGGCGGGCGAGCCGTCGCCCGGCCGGCTCGGGACTGGGCTGGACACGTAGTTCTGTCTCATCGGCGATTCGCCTCCGGGCCGGGCGCCGAACCTTCAGCCGAATCGGGGATCGGCTCGGCCGAGCGTGAGCGACCTCCGACGGTCTCGATCGAGTAACGCGCCCGCTCGCCCGACACGATCGTCCGGCTGAACTCCACCGGTACCTCCGATGAGTAGGCAATTCCCTGGAGCCACAACGAAGCGGTCGATTGGGGCATGTTCAGCAGCCGGGCCTCCCGCGCGCTCGGGAGGCATGCGGCGATCGTCTCCCGGGTCAAGGTAACCCGGCACTGGTATCGGCGCTCCAGCACTTCGTACAGCGATGCCGTCGTGTAATCCTCGTCAAGCAGGCCGGGAAACCGCTCCGCCGGCAGATACGCCTGCTCCAGCAGGAACGGCACTCCGTCCGCTCCGCGCACTCTCTCCAGAAAATGGACCGAGGCTCGGAGGCCGAGGTGCAGACTGGCGCCGACGGCGGGTGTCGCGACTTCGGTCCGAGCCGTCACGACGACGGCGTACGGGTGAAGACCCAAGGGGCGCATCTCGTCGGTGAAACCCAGGGGCTGCGCCAGGTCACGAACAAGTGGGGGCAGTTTCGCGAACGTCCCCAGACCGCGAGTCCGCTCCAGGCGTCCCTCTCGCACGAGCTCGTCCAATGCTCGGCGGACGGTAATGAGGCTGCAGCCGTACTCGGCGGCCAGCGTCCGCTCCGTCGGAAGCCGCTCGCCCGGCGCCCACTCGCGGGAGTCGAGCCCAGCCCGAAGATCGAGGTAAACCTGGTGATGGAGCGGGATCGGACCTGGCTGGAGTAGCTGTCGCGGCATGTTGCCAATCATGATAACGTTATAGTCAATCCGACGTGGGCTGGTTCTGGTCGAGGAACGGAGTAACCGAGATGGGCGTGAAGATAGCGGTAGTCGGCGCGGGGTCGACCTACACACCCGAGCTTGTCGACGGACTTGCGACGCGCACCGACCGGCTGCCCGTGGACGAGCTCGCCCTGCTCGACATCGACGCGCCGCGCCTTGAGGTCGTGGCCGGTCTCGCCGGCCGGATGCTGCGCAGACGCGGCTGGTCGGGCCGCCTGGCGCCGACACTCGACCGCGACGCGGCGCTCGACGGAGCGGACTTCGTCGTCATCCAATTGCGCGTCGGCGGCCAGGCTGCGCGCCTTGTGGACGAGACGCTGCCTCTCCGTTTCGGCTGCATCGGCCAGGAGACGACCGGGCCGGGCGGGTTCGCGAAGGCCCTGAGGACGGTGCCGGTGGTGCTCGACATCGCGGAGACGGCCTCGCGGCGGGCGGCCCCGGGAGCCTGGATCCTGGACTTCACGAACCCGGTGGGGATCGTCACGCAGGCGCTGCTCGACGCCGGCTACCGGGCCATCGGCCTGTGCAACGTGGCCATCACCCTGCAGCGTCGGATCGCGGCGGCGCGAGGCGTCGCGCCGGACAGGGTCGAGCTCGAGCACGTCGGGCTGAACCACCTGACCTGGGAGCGAGCCGTGCGCGTCGACGGCCTGGACATCCTTCCGGAGATGCTCGCCGATGAGGCCGCGGCGGCGGCGATGGCCGAAGAGCTGGAGTTCCCGGTCGAACTCCTCCGCGTCCTGCACTCTCTCCCCTCCTACTACCTGCGCTACTTCTACCGGACGTCCGAGGTTCTGGCGGAGGAGAAGGCCGGCCACACGCGAGCGATGGAGGTCATGGAGATCGAGCGGGGGCTCCTCGAGCTGTACCGAGACCCAACGCTGGACGTCAAGCCGGCGCTGCTGGAGCGGCGCGGGGGTGCCTTCTACAGCGAGGCCGCCGCACAGCTGATGGCGTCTCTCCATGCGGGCACCGGCGACGTGCAGGTGGTCAACGTCCGGAATGCCGGGGCCCTGCCCGACCTGCCGGCCGACGATGTGGTGGAAGTGCCGGCCCGCGTCGACCGGGACGGAGCGCACCCGCTCCCGCTCGAGCCGCTCGCGCCGGAGATGCGCGCGCTGGTCCAGCACGTGAAGGCGTACGAGCGGTTGACGATCGACGCCGCCATCTCCGGGGATCGCTCGATCGCGCTTCGGGCGCTCCTGTCGAACCCGCTCGTCGGGGAGTGGGATGTCGCCGTTCCGTTGCTCGACGCGCTGCTCGAGGCCAACCGCTCCCACCTGCCGCGCTTCTCCCAATCCGCCGCGGGCTGAGAGCAAGCCGGCACGGGGTCCGTTTCCACGACGGTCGCATGCTGAGGTGGGGAATGGCGCGACGGCGGGTGCGGGCGCCGATCTTCCGGCGCGATTCGATCTGCTATAACTCTCTCTGCTCCGAGAGGAAGTGACTCGGCCGGACGTGCGTCGGCGTCGCAGGCCCGGTGAGCGATTCGAGGGCCTACCCTTCGCACTTGCGTGAGGCTTCGGGATTCCTCGGCGATCGCGGCGACTCCCGCGGTTCGGGACATGCAGGCGCCGTCACCACTCGGGCTGACCGTCAGCCGTCAGGGATGAGGATGAATCCGACCAAGGCCATCTTTGCTCGTATCAATGCCCGGCTGACCGGCGCGCAGGGCAGCCGGCGTTCGAGCATGACCATGGTTGCCATGGTCGCGGCAACGGTGCTGGCCTTCGGCGGCACGGCCGTGGCCATCGAGCTGGGCGCTTCGAAGAGCCCGTCGACCGCCCCAAGCCTCGTGGCAGCCGCGTCCCCGCAGACCGCGGCGGAGACGACGACGCCGACGGACACGCCGACGGACACGCCGACGGACACGCCGACGGACACGCCGACGGACACGCCGACGGACACGCCGACGCCGGACTTGACCCCGTCGCCCACGGCCGGATCGCCCGCTCCGCGCCCGACTCGGATCAGATGCACCCCGACGGTTGGGGCCCCGCCGGCCGCCTCGGACACACCGCCAACCGGTGGCTCGCCGGTACCGACGTCGACCGAGCCCGGGGCGACGCAAACGCCCACGGCCACGGCCGCAGCTACTGCGGCGCCGACCGCGACACCCGCCCCGACCCCGACGACCGCAACAGAGGCTCCGCCTGCGGTTCTGCCGGCGTTCGCCGCTCCGTCGAGCGCGGCCCCCGTTCGTGTTGCTGCGGCCCCGGCCTTCACCCTGTGCGTGCCGATCCTCGAGTACCACCGCATCATCCCGATCAGCGAGGCCGGCGGGTCGTTGCCCGGTCTGGTGATGCCGCCCGAAAACTTCTCGGCCCAGTTGGACGCCCTCAAGGCGGCCGGGTGGCACACCATTACGCTCGGGACGCTCGGCGACGATCTGATAGCCCATCGGTCGCCTGGGGGTCGCTCCTTCGTAATCAGCATCGACGACGGCTGGAACGACAGCTACAACTACGCCCTCCCGATCCTGCAGAAGCACGGCAACGTCGCGACCTTCTTCGTGATCTCGAGTCGTATCGGCGGCGCCGGCTTCCTGAGCGCGAGTCAGATACAGGCCCTCCGGGCCGCCGGCAACGAGATTGGCAACCACTCGGTCAGCCATGTTTCGCTGCCCTACCAGACGGTGGCCAACATGAAATACCAGGTGAACACGGCGTCGGACCAGATCGCCGCGGTGACGGGTGTTCGTCCGAAATCGTTCGCCTATCCCATGGGCGGTATCAACAACGCCGCGATGGCCGCTGTGGCCGCCTGCCCGGGGATGGAGATCGCGGTAACCGAGTATCGGGCGATAGGCGAGACTGACGTGGGTCGTTTCGACGCGCCGCGCCTTGAGATCGGCCCCTACGTGAGCCCGCAGAGTCTGCTGATCATGCTGGCCGGATAGCTCGGCCGGGCCGGGCGAGCAGTCCGGATGGCGACGCGGCCGTGTCCCGACCTCAGCCGCGTGCCGGCGCCGGGCCGGATGCCCGCTGGTAGAGTTGCAGTCCTGTGGTTACCCCGAGTTCAGGAGACGGCCCGGTGACGACCTCCGGTAACGCGATTCGCTTCGGAGCCGCGATCTGCCGGGCCCCCGATCAGGCCGTGACCAGCGGGTTCGCGACGATCGACGGGGGACGATGGGCGGTCATCCAGAACGTCGATCGCATGGCGCCGTTCCTGATGAGCATCGCGAGCGACAGCGACGCGTGGCTCTTCATCGGCTCGAACGGCCCGTTCGTGGCCGGCCGCCGAAGTCCCGACATCGCCCTGTTCCCGTACCAGACGGTGGACAAGATCCTCCGCTCTCCGACGACCAGCGGGGCGCGCACCGTCCTCCTGGTTTCGCGCGGAGAGAGCACGTCGCTCTGGGAGCCCTGGCTCGACGGCCCCCGCGTCTACCGCATCACCCGGAATCTGTACAAGCGGATCGACGGGACTGCCGTCCTGTTCGAGGAGATCAACCACGACCTGGGCTTGCGGTTCCGCTGGAGTGTCTCGGCGTGCGACCGGTTCGGGCTTATCCGGCGAGCCGAGCTCGACGAAACGGCCGGTGAGCCGGCCCGCGTCCGCTACCTCGACGGCTGGCATCAGCTGATCCCGTACGGCGTGGACCAGGAGACCTACTCGCGATACAGCTACCTTGCCGCCGCCTACATGCGCCACGAACGCGTGCCCGAGGCGCCGCTCGGGATCTACTCGCTCAACGCCGTCATCACAGACCGGCCCGAGCCGTCCGAGTCGCTTCGCGTCGCGGCGGCATGGTCGGCCGGACATCCGGACCCGGTCATCCTGCTGAGCGACCGCCAGGTGGAATCCTTCCGATCCGGCGGCGACGTCAGGCCGGAGTACGAAGTCCGGGGCGAGATCGGCGCGTACCTGGCCGCCGACGTTGTGGACCTCCCGGCGGGGGGCCGGCACGCCTGGTACACGGTCGCCGACACCGGGCTGGACCACCCGGCGATGCTCGATCTCCTGGATCTCCTCGCGGCGCCCGAGCGGCTCGTGCCGGCGCTGGAAGAGGCCCTCGCCGCCAACACCGCCGGCATCCGGCGTCGCGTCGCCGCAGCGGACGGCTTGCAGCAATCGGCCGACGAGGCAGCCTCCGCGAATCACTTCTCGAACGTCCTGTTCAACATCATGCGCGGCGGAGCATTCGAGCATGGATACGAGGTCTCCCCCGAGGATCTCGCGTCGTACCTGCGAGATCAGAACCGGACCCTGTTCGACCGCCACCGCGCCTGGGTCGGGGGGCTGCCCGCCGGCCTGACTCTTCAGGAGCTGTGGCGCGAGGCTGCCGGTCGGGGCGATCCGCAGCTCGTCCGCCTCGTCCGCGCCTACCTTCCCCTGACGTTCAGCCGGCGGCACGGCGACCCGAGCCGGCCGTGGAACAAGTTCTCGATCCGCGTCCGGGACGCGTCGGGCAAGCCCATCTACGGCTACCAGGGCAACTGGCGCGACATCTTCCAGAACTGGGAGGCGCTCGGCGCCAGCTTCCCGGGCTACCTCGGGCAGTTCATCGGCGTCTTCCTGAACGCCTCCACCGCCGACGGGTACAACCCCTATCGCATCGCCCGATCCGGGATCGAGTGGGAGATCGCGGATCCGACCGATCCCTGGGGCAACATCGGCTACTGGGGCGACCACCAGATCGTCTACCTCCTCCGCCTCCTCGAGAGCTTCGACCGGCACGAGCCGGGCGCCCTCGCCGCGACGCTCGGCGAGCGGATCTATGCGTACGCGAACGTGCCCTACCGGATCGCCGGCTTCGATTCCATTCTTGCGAACCCCCGCGCGACGATCGAGGTGGACGAGGCTCTGCATCGCTCGCTCCTGGCCGCGAGCCAGGACCTCGGCGCCGACGGCAAGCTGCTCCGCGACGACGAGGGCGAGGTCCGGTTGGTCAGCCTGCTCGAGAAGCTGCTCGTCCCGCTCCTGGTCAAGCTCACGAACCTGGTTCCGGGCGGCGGCATCTGGCTGAACACCCAGCGGCCCGAGTGGAACGACGCCAACAACGCCCTCGCCGGGTGGGGCCTCTCGGTCGTCACCCTGAGCGCGATCCCGCGCTACCTGGCATTGCTGGGCGGCCTTGTCTCGGCCGATCGCGACATCGCGATCTCGGCGCCCGTCGCGCGCCTCCTCGAGAGCGTGACGGCGATCCTCGAGGATGCGCGCGGACCGTTCGACGACGGGCGGCGGTACACGGTTCTTGTCGAGTTGGGCCGCGCAGGGGAGGCCCATCGCCATTCCGTCTATGCCGGAGAGATCGGGGACGGCGTTCCGACGCCCACCTCGGCGGTGCGGGCTCTCGTTGCGGCCGCGGGCCCCGTGGTCGAGGAGACCCTGCGCGCGAGCCGGCGCCCGGACGGCCTGTACCACAGCTACAACGTCCTCCGGATCGACGGTGATAAAGCCTGCGTGGATCGTCTCGGCCCGATGCTCGAGGGCCAGGTCGCCGTGCTCGACTCCGGCCTGCTCGGGGACGATGAGGCCGTCGCCCTGCTCCGGGCACTGCGGGCTAGCGACCTGTATCGCGCCGACCAGCACAGCTACCTCCTGTACCCCGACCGGCCGCTCATGCCGTTCCTCGAACGCAACACGCTCAGGGGCGCGCCCCCGATCGCGGATCCCGGGCTGTTCGTCGCAGATCGCTCCGGGGCGTGGCATTTCCAGGCGGACCTGAGCACGATGGGCGACGTCAACCGCCGGCTCCAGCTGGCCGGCGCCTCCCCGGGCCAGGCCGAGGCCGTCCGGAAGCTGTGGCGTGAGACCTTCTCGCACGACCAGTTCACCGGGCGCAGCGGCACCTTCTTCGCGTTCGAGGGATTGGGCAGCATCTACTGGCACATGGTCGCCAAGCTGCTCCTCGCGGTAGAGGGCGCCCACCGGCGCGCCACCGGCCCGGCGGCGACCGCGGCCCTGGCGGAGATCTACGACGACATCCGGAACGGTCTCAACTTCCGCAAGACCGCCGAGGCGTACGGCGCATTCCCCACCGACCCCTACTCCCATACCCCGCGGCACCGGGGCGCCCAGCAGCCGGGCATGACCGGCCAGGTGAAGGAGCAGATCCTGGCCCGTCTCGGCGAGCTGGGCGTCGAGGTCGTGGCCGGCCGTCTCCGTTTCCGGCCGCGCCTTCTCCATCTCGGCGAGTTCGCCGGCGAGGCGTCCGAATTCCGCTGGATCGGCGCGGACGGCGTCGAATCCGCGGTCGATCTGCCGGCCGGGAGCCTCGCCTTCACCTATTGCCAGGTCCCGATCGTCTACCGCCTGGGCAAAGAACCCTCGATCGAGCTGGAACGGTCGGACGGACGCGTCGAACACGTGAACGGAGCCGAACTGGGCCGGGAGGCCAGCCGCGCGATCTTCGACCGCCGCGGCACGTATCGCCGGCTGACCGTCACGGTGCCGCCCGGCAGGCTGCAGCAACAGCAGGCGCGGGCGTAGCCCGTCGCCCCGATGGGCTGTCTATCCTCAGGGCTTGTAGATCTCCGCCGACGCGAGCGCGTGGAGGTCATTGTCGATGCCCCCGGCGACGAGGACCCGCCCGTCGGACAGCAGGGTCACGGTGTAGCCGCTGCGGGCGGTCGCCATGGCGCCGGTAGGGCCAAAGGCACCAGCCGCCGGGTCGAACACCTCCGCCGAGGCCGTGGAGTCGCCCGACGCGTCGTGACCACCGGTGATCAGAACGAGGCCGCCCTGCAGGAGCGTTGCGATGTGGCCGTTCTGGCCATCCGCCATGGAGCGGGTGGTGCTGTAGGCGCCGGTCTTCGGGTCATACAGCTCACCCGTGGTGGTGAGGTTGCTGCCCTGCGAGAAGCCTTCGACCACGAGCACCCGTCCGTCCTGCAGCTGGGCCGCGGCCGCGCCGTAACGCCCGTCGGCCGTCGACCCGGCAGGGCTGAAGGTGCCGGTCTTGGGGCCGAACAGCTCGACCGAGGCGAGGATGCCGGTGCAACTGGCGCAGCCCGATGAGTAGGGGGCGCTATAGCCGCCCACGACGAGGACGCGGCCGTCCTGCAGGGCGACGGCCCCCTGGAAGAACCGCTTGGACGCCATCGAGCCGGCGGCGGTGAAGGTGCCGGTCTCGGGGTCGTACAGCTCGGCCGACGCGAACACCTGCCTGGTCCTGGTGTCGTAGCCACCCGCGATGAGAACTCGGCCGTCCGCCAGCAGAGTGGCGGTGGCGTCGGCCCGCGCGGTCGCCATCGAGCCTGTCGGCGTGAAGGCGCCTGTCTTGGAGTCGAACAGCTCGGCCGAAGCGAACGTCAGTAGCGTCTTGCTGTCGTAGCCTCCGGCGATGAGGACGCGGCCGTCCGCCAGCAGAGTGGCAGTGTGGCCATCCCGGGCGGTCTTCATCGAGCCGGTCAGGGTGAACGCGCCGGTCTTGGGGTCGAACAGCTCGGCCGAAGCGAGTGTTGCGACGTCATCCACGCCTCCAGCGATCAGGACCCGGCCGTCCGCCAGCAGGGTGGCGGTGTGGCTCTCGCGAGCGGCCTTCATCGATTCGGTCGGGCTGAAGGCGCCGGAATTGGGGCGCGCCGTCGGCAGGCTTGACGCCGCCGAAGACGCCGCCGGGGGAGCCGTGTCGGTGGGCGTGGCCGCAGCCAGCGACGACGCCGGCGTGACGGCAGACTGGGGCGTGGCCGCAGAGCCGGAACCGCAGGCCCCAACCGCCAGGCTGAGCAGGATCAGCAACATCGCCGGAGCCGTTCGTCTGGTCACCTTGCGCTCCTCACTAGACCTGTAGCACGACATGCGGGATCGCCGCGACGGGCTTCCTTTCGCCACCGAGTGATCGATGGCAGCCGCCGGCTCGTCACGCATTGTTTCGTAAGATGCCACGATCGCCGGCGCGGCGTCACGTCGCCGACCGCAACGCGGCGGAGTCCGGCGCGGCATGCGGTCAGGCTCCGATAGACTCAGCCGCCATGAACGGGGTGATCGCGCTCGTCGGATCCGGCGAGTTCACGGCGGCGATGGCCGAGGTGGACCGATCGCTGCTAGCCGCAACCGGCCGGGACCGACCGCGCGTGGCGATCGTGCCGACAGCCTCGTGGCCGGACGGCGAGGCCGTCTTCATGCGCTGGGCGGCCCAGGGCGAGGCCCACTTCTCCGCCCTCGGGGCAGCCCCGGTGCCGGTCCTCATCCGGGATCGGGCGTCGGCCGACGACGCGGCCCTCGCCGCGGAGATATCCGCGGCCGACCTCGTCTACTTCTCCGGCGGCAAGCCGGGCCACCTTCTGGCGGCTCTCCGAGATAGCGCGGCAGGCGCCGCCTTGCGACAGGCGCACGCGCGCGGAGCGGTGATCGCGGGCTGTTCGGCGGGGGCGATGGTCCTGGGCGCGCACCAGCTCGGGACGGGTGGCCGGCGCTTCCTCGAACCGCCGTTCGGCTGGCAGGACGGGCTCGGCCTGGTGCCAGGTCTCGTGATCGTGCCCCATTACGACGCCATACCGGAGACGCTCGTGGCACCGCTCGTCCTTGCCGCTCCAAAGGGCGCGGTCGTGGTGGGGATAGACGAGGATACGGCCGCGGTTGGTAGGGACGGCGCGTGGCAGGTCCAGGGCCGCGGCCGCGTCACGATCTGGCGCGGGCTGAGGCGCGAGCGTCACCACGCCGGGGCAAGCTTCCGGGTCTGACCGGCGGATGGAGACACCGGCTCCGATAGAAGAGGCAACGGAAGGCCCTCCAGCCGTCATCCCAACCAACGCCCGCGGCCGGCGGGACCATATTGCTATAACCTAGGTTGGCCGGCTCGTACTACGCTCGCCTAGTGATTGCAGACGAGGAGCGGACACTGGCAAGAGCGGCTTTACGCTCGGCCGACCCCCTCGCGGACCCCCTCTTCCCGACGTCGTTGGTAGGTTCGCAGCGTCACCGCTTCGGATCCGACGTCGACTCCATCCCGATCCTGGCGGCGCCCAACCTAGCACCGCCGCGTGCCGCGCGGTCGGCGACGCCTTCCGGCACCGACCGCACCCGGCGCACCTAGAGCTGCGGGTATCCGGTGATCTTCTGGATCTCCCGGTTCAGCGGCAGGAGCCGATCGTAGGTCTTGCGGTAGACGCGCTCATACAGGTCCCTGTATATACCCTCGGTCTCCGGGTTCGGTACGAAGAGATCGCCCTCCTGGGCCATACCCCGCACTGCCGCCGGAACGTCCGGATAGAGCTTCATGCCGACCGCCGCATCCATGGCGGCGCCCAGGATCGAAGTCTCCGGCGTGCCAGGCCGCCGGACCGGAAGGCCGAAGATGTCGGCCGTCATCTGCACGATCGAGTCGCTGCGGGAGCCGCCGCCGGTCGCTCTGAGCTCGGTGATCGGCACCTTGTTCTTCTTCTCCGTGAGCTGCGCGCCCTCCTTCAGCGCGAATACGAGGCCCTCGAGGATGGCTCGATAGACGTGGGCCCGGGTGTGGACGTCACCGAAGCCGAAGATCGCTCCCTTCGTGCAGGCCGCGAGATCCGGTCCGGGGGTCCAGTACGGCTGGCAGACCAAGCCCATCGAGCCGGCCGGGACGTCCCGGATGAGCTTCTCGAGGAGCTCCTCGGGCGTCACGCCGGTCCCCTCCGCGAGCTGTCGCTCCTGGAGGCCGAACTCCTCCTTGAACCAGGAGACCAGCCACATGCCCCGGAACAGGGACGCCTCGGTGTAGAACTGGCCGGGTACCGCAGCCGGGTACGGCGCCAGGAAGGGATGGAGCTCGACGTACCGCGAGATCTGCGTGTTCAGGGTGGCCGTGGTGCCGAAGCTGATGCAGGCCCGGTCCGGGGTCAGGCAGCCCGACCCGATGATGTCGCACGCCTTGTCGTTCGAGGCAGCGAACATCGGCAGGCCGGCCTTGATGCCGGTTTCGTCGGCTGCCCGGGCACTGAGGGAGCCGAGCAGTCCGGCCGGCGCCACGACCTCGGGCAGCTTCTCGGGCTCGATCGGGAAGAGGGTTCGCTTGAGGTCGCGTCTGGTGGCCCAGGCCCCCTTCCTCACGTCGAACGGAACGGTCCCGAGCATGTTGCCCGACGAATCCCGGAACTCCCCAGTGAGGCGGTGGGTCAGGAAGCCGGAGAGAAAGAGGTACTTGTGCGTCCGGTCCCAGATGTCGGGTTCGTTCTGGCGAATCCAGTTCGAGCGGCATGATTCGGTGGCGTACTCAAACAGCTCGTACTGGCCGATGGCCCGGGCCAGGGCTATCTCCCAGCCCGGCAGCACCTTGCGCATATCCGCCTTGCGCTGGTCCAGCCAGACGATGGCGGGCCGGAGCGCGTTGCCGTCCCGGTCCACGTTGACGAACGTGTGCCGTTGGGTCGCCAGTGTGACCGCCCGGACGCGATCCCTAGCTCGAGCGTCCTCCGTGAGCAGCTGCCGGGTCGTGCGACACAGCATCTCCCAGTAGTAGTCGGGGCGTTGCTCGGCCCGGCCCGGACGCTCGGAGAAGTACGGCTCGATCGGCGTCTTGACCAGGTGATGAATCGTCCCGGCCGCATCGACGAGCGCCGCCCGCATCGACTGCGTGCCGGCGTCGATCGACAGGATCAACTCGCCGTCCCTGGGAAGTCCCGAACGGTCCATGGCGACTCCTCCTGCGGGTCTGTGGAAAGCGGCCGGCTACTTCGTCCGAACTCCCGAATCGAGTCCGAGCGTACCGCCGGGATTCATGATGTCGTCGGGATCGAAGTGCGCTTTCAGGGCCCGGAGAGCGGCCATCTGCTCCGGCCCGAGATGCTTCTCCAGCCACGGCGCGAACATCCGGCCGACGCCGTGGTGATGGCTGAGGGAACCGCCGCATTCGACGATCTTGTCCACCACCGCGTTCCTGAACTCGAGGAACTCCTCGCCGCTCTTCGGACGAAGGATCAGGATGAAATATAGGTTCGTCCCCTGGGGGTAGAAGTGGGATGCGTGGGTGAGGCACATCGTGCCGGGCCGGCTCTTGACGAATTCGCGGACGCCCTCGTGCACCCGGTGCAGGTTCTCCCAGGTCACGCCGGTTTCCAGCGTGTCGAGCACCAGGCCGTAGTCCAGCAGGTCCTCACGGATGTGGATGTCCGAGTAGCGTCCGTGCTCCCACTGGCGTGCGGCGAAGCCGGTCAGGGTCGTGCCCCCATGCGCCCGGGCGACGCGCGACGCCATGGCGGCGACGTGCTTCGCGTAGCCCTTCTCGCCCTCGACGATTCCCACGCACAGGCAGCGCTTCATGGGCTCACAGCCGCGGAGCTTGAAGTACGAATTGAGGATGCCCTGGTCGAAGCCCTTGAGCTTGAGCCCCCGCTCCGTCTCCTCCGGGTCCGAGATTCGCAGCACTGCCGGCAGCCCGAACTCGCCCTGCGAGATCTCGCGGGCCGCGTCCACCGCTCCGTCCCAATCGCGGAAGAGGAACGAGAAGTAGCGACGGTTCTGCGGCATGTACCGGAAGATCCGCAGGGTCGCCTCTACCAGGACTCCGAAGGCGCCCTCCGTTCCCTTGAAGATGTCGTTGACCTTGGGGCCGGTCGCCGTGCCGGGATAGTCGAGCGTCTTCACCACGCCGACCGGCGTCACGTACTCCTGGCTGAGCACGATGTCGTAGGCGTCGCCGTAGTAGGTGGAGGCCTGGCCCGAGCCGAGGGCGTTGATCCAGCCGCCGACCGAGGCAAGCTCGAACGATTGAGGGAAATGGCCGCACGTGTAGGCGCGCTTGGTGCCGAAGAGCTCCTGGGCGCGGTTGAGAGCCGCCTCGTAGTCCGGGCCCAGGATCCCCGGCTGCACGACCGCCGTCTGGTTGGCCTCGTTGACGGCCAGGACCTGGTTCATGTGGGTCTTCATGACGAGGCTTATCCCGCCACGATCGGCCCGCGTACCCAGCACGCATCCGGACCCGGCCCCGTACGGAACGACCGCGATCTTGTTGGCACTGCAGTAGCGGACGATCTCCACGACGTCGGCCTTGTGCCGGGGATGAACCACGAGGTCCGGGACATCCTGGGCGGACCCACGTCGAAGGGCAAGGTCTTCGTCCACCGACTTGCCGTGGCCGTACTTGACCCGGCTGTAGTCGTCGTCGGCGACGTTGTCGGGGCCGACGACCCTCGCCAGCGCTTCCCGATGGCGAGGGTCCATGCGGGGCGGGCGATCGAGGGAGACGATGTCGTCGCCGCCTGCTACCGGCCTGGCGAAGTCGGCATCGGTCATGTCGAACTCCGCCTTGAACATCTCCACCCAGGCATCGCTCGGATGCTCGAACTGGTTCAGACCGTACTTGAAGATGGTCCGGTAGGTCCCCGGCCTGGGAACGTCCTCTCGCCACGCCGGTCGGAATGGGCCCCTGTTGGCCATCGCGCCCTCACTTCGGACTTGCGGCGTACCTAGCCCCGGCCGACAGCATATCTCGCTGGAACGGGGGCCCGGGCGCTGCCGCGCCACCGATCGGCAGCGGCACCCGGATGCCACACGCTACGAGTGCCTGGCATCGCGAGCATCACGGCGTGGCGCGCTCCCCGAAGCCAGCGAAGCGGCCGGCAGCGTCGCGGAGAACGGGGCGGACGCCGCGGACGGCGTCGCGCCGGAGCGGCCCGCAGACGTCAGGCCCGGTGCTGCCCGGAACGTCGTCGCGCCACGGGGCGCCGGCGAGGGCGAGATCCACATCGGCGACGACGAAGGCATCCGGATCGCCGGCATAGAGCCGGTTCGCCAACGCGAGCGTCTCGCCGTCCCCATCCGTGCAATGGACGAACCCCGCCTTGTCGAATCCGACGGGCGTGTAGCGAGCCGCCGGGTCCGCATCGGCCCGCCAGGCCTCCCAGCGCCGCGCCGGAAGAACGTGGAGGGTCACGTGGCCGCCGGCGTTACCGGGCAGATCGCGGAAGATGAGCCGTCGGGCGTTACCCGCATAGACGAGCCGGAGCACCTCCGGGGGCAATCCCAGGCCGTGGACCTCCCAGCGGCCCTGGCTCCCGGGCCCGCCCTCGGGGTCGTAGGGGAAGTTTTCATCGCGTGTCTCGAGGAACCGAAAGGCGACCGACCACGCGGCCGGATCCGGGGCGGCGTCCGTCCCGAAGAGGACTCGATCGGGCCAGCGGACGATGAGATCCCGGGCGGTATAGGGCTGCCGGCCAAGCTCCGCGATCCGTGCCGCGAGGTCGACGTGCCAGTTCGGATAAGCCGCGAGCATCGCTCTGACACGGCCGAGATCCTCGGGTGCGCAGCCGACGTGAGCCCCGATGAAGGTTGTCGCAGGATGGCGGGCCACCACGGCCTCGAGCCCATCGATCAGCTCGTCGAACGACGGGAAGCCCTCGGCGCCCGAGCTACCCGGCGGACGCGTGGGCCAGAAGTGCCAGTCCGGATGCTCGTGCAACTCCTCCCATCGCTCGTTGGTCGCATCGAGCGGCCGGAAGAACGCGATCGGGTCGGCTACGTGGATCGTGACCGGGAGGCCCATCTCGCCTGCCGCAGCCCAGAGCGGGTCGAGACGCGGGTCGTCGACCGCGACGAGGCGGCCGGCCGGGTCGCGGGCCCGCAGCCCGAGGAGCTTCCAGACCTTCAGCCCACGGGCGCCGGCGCCGGCCGCGGCGCGGAGCCGGCGTGCCTCCTCCTCGCCGAAGTCCGGGCGCTCGGCCCACATGGCGTAGTCCAGGCCGCCGAAGACAGCCACTCGCGAACCGAGCGGGGACCACCGCTCCACCTCGCGGCGGAGTGCCTCACCCTGTCCGCCGTCGAGGTCGACGATCGCCGCCAGCCCCGACGCATCCAGGGCGGCCTCGAGTGCACCCGCGTCACGCCCCGCCCACTCCCCGGAGAACGGAGTGGGACCGAGGTGGTTGTGGGCGTCGATGGCTTCGAACGCAGGGCGGGCGGGCGCGCCGGCCCGGCCGACGCGCAACTCCGAACGCGGCCGGTAGTCGACCAGCCGGAGGTCGTCGCCGGCGCGTCGTGGCGGACGAGACGCGGCCACGGGTCTTTCGACTAGCCCTTGAGTCCGGAGATCGTGATCCCTCGGACGAAGTACCTCTGGGCGACCAGGAACAGGATGATCATCGGCAGCAGGCTGACGAGTGCCCCGGCCATCATCACCGGCCAGTTGCCGACGTACTCGCCCTGGAAGAACGCGAGGCCGACCGTCGTGGTGTACGAGGACAGGTCGCGCAGATAGATCAGCGGGTCGAGCAGGTCATTCCAGCTCCACATGAACTGGAAGATCGCGACGGTTGCCAGAGCCGGCCGCGCGAGCGGGAGGTAGATGTGCCGGAAGATCTGCCAGGGGTTGGCCCCGTCCACGCGAGCGGCATCGGCCAGATCGATCGGAATCGCCAGGAAGAACTGGCGGAGCAGAAACGTCCCGAAGGCCCCGCCGAAGAAGGCCCAGACCCATAGCGGTAGGTTCGTGCCGATCCAGTTCCCGCTGTCGCTGAACGGCCACGGTATGGACCGGTAGAGCACGAAGTTGGGGACCAGGACCACCTGGAAGGGGATGATCAGGGTCGCCAGGATCAAGGCGAACAGGATCCGCTTTCCCGGGAAGTCCAGGACGGCGAAAGCGTAAGCCGCCATCGAACAGGTGACGAGCTGGCCGATGGTAGCCAGCGAGGCGATGACCAGCGAGTTCTGGAAGAAGGTCCCGAAGGTCACGTCAGGCAGGGCAAACCACATCGTCGAGTAGTTCTCCCAGTGGAGGCCCGTCGGGAACGAGAAGGGGGCACTGGAGAAGACCTCGGCCCGTGTCTTGAGGGACGTCGAGAGCATCCACAGGAACGGGATCATCATCGCCACCCCACCGGCGACGAGGGCGATGTAGAGCGCGGTCTTCCGAAGCAGCCTCCACGCGCGGCGCCGGGTCCGCCTGCCGGCGGGCGCGTGATGGATCGGCGTGGAAGCAACGCTGGCGCTCATCGGCGGGGCCTCACTGGTAGTGCACCCAGCGATTCTGGGTTCGGAAGTAGAGGATCGTGAAGACGGCGACGATCAGGAACAGGATCCATGCGGCCGCGCTGGCAAGACCCATGTGGAAGTTGCGGAAGCCGCTCTCGTATATGAAGTAGACGAGGGTTATCGTCGCCCCGCCCGGCTTGCCCGGGTTGGCCATGACGTAGATCTGGTCGAAGACCTGGAAGGCCCCGATGAGCGCCAGCACGCCGGTGAAGAAGATCGAGGGCGTGAGAAGCGGGACCGTGATGTACCGGAAGCGGCCGTACCGACCTGCCCCATCGACACTCACGGCGTCGTAGTACTCAGACGGGATGGCCTGGAGGCCGGCCAGGAAGATGATCACGTTGACCGGCAGGCCCTGCCAGATACTCATCGCGATGATCGAGGGCATCGCCAGCGTGGGGTCGGCGACCCAGCGCTGGGGCGAGACGCCGAAGACGCCCAGGGCGTGGTTGAGGATGCCCGTCGGGCTGTAGATCCAAAGCCAGACGAGGGCGACGGCAGTCGCGGACGTAACCAGTGGGAGGAAGTACATCGTGCGGATCCAGGAGATGCCCCGGATCTGCTGGTTGACGGCCATCGCCAGGCCGAGGGCCAGGACGAGTCCGAGCGGCACGGAGACGGCGGTGTAGAAGAAGGTGTTCCGGAGGGCCGTCAGGAATCGCCCGTCGCCGAGCAGCTGAGCGTAGTTGTCGAGGCCAACGAACTGCGGCGGGGTCAGCATGTCCCAGCTGGTCAGGCTGATGCCGAGCGTGGCCAGGATCGGCCCGGCGGAGAGAAGCGCCAGGCCGATCAGGGTAGGGCCAAGGAACAGGAGCGCCCAGCGGGCCTCGCCCGTTCGCGGGCCGCGGTGGGATCGCGGTCGATCGGGCGAGGCCGTCCGTGCCGCCCGGACGCCCGGGAGCGTGGTCATGAAGCGGCCGCGCAGCGAGCGGGGCGCGGGCGGCCCCGGGCGTCACTTGCCAAGGAGCCCCTTCAACGTGGGCGTGACCTCGTCCAGGGCCGCCTTGGCGGTCAGCTTGTTGTCGTTGAAGACGTTCGAGTCGAGCTCATCCTGGAGAGCGGTCGTGAACTCGTTGTAGCCGCGGAACGACGGCTTGAGGTGGGCGTAAGCGAGAGCGCCGGCAAAGGTCTTGCCGCCGTCGAACGAGGTTGCGTAGATGTCGGCCAGGGTCTGCTTGTTCGCCGGCATGGAAGCCTTGAGGCTCGCCACCATGGCCTGCATGTCGGGCCCGGTGTAGCACTTCACGAATTCCCAGGCTGCCTCCGGCGACTTCGTCCCCTTGTAGACGACCACACCACTCGGGTTGACCGAGGTCGCCTGGCCGGCCGGTCCTCTCGGGAGCGGCGCCACGCCGAAGTCGATGCCGGCGGCCTCGTGGGTCGGCACGAGCCACGAGCCGTTCGCCTCCATTGCGGCCTGGCCGTTCTCGAAGAGATCCCCGGCCGCACCACCCGGCACGGGCTGGGCCATCACCTTGTACTTGTAGATGAGGTCCTGGAGGAACTGCAGCCCGGCCGCCGCCTGGTCGGTATCGATCACGACGGTCTTCTTGTCGGGGCTGAGGATGTCACCGCCGGCCTGCCAGACGAGGGACGACCAGTAGTTCTCCATGTCGGTCGTCTCCGTATAGAAGCCCCACTGGGTGGCGCCGCCGGAGGTCTTCGTCAGCTTCGTGGCCACTTCCACGAGCTTGTCCCAGGTCCACGAGTCATCGGGGTACGGGATGCCGGCCTGGTCGAACATCTTCTTGTTGTAGTAGAGGGCGACGGTGCTCAGATCCCGCGGCAGGCCATACAGGTGGCCGTCGGGAGCAGTGAAGTCCTTCACGCCGAGGTCGGCCAGCTGGCCCGTGTCGAAGCCGTCGCGGGCGATCAGCGGATTGAGGTCGAGCAGCTGGTCACGTGTCTGGTAGTCCGGAAAGAGCGGGCCATCCATGACGAACACGTCGGGGGCATTGCCGCCGGCCAGGGACGTCTGAAGCTTGTCCCAGTAGGTGTCCCAGTCGGCAACGGTGACCTTCACCTTGATGGACGGGTTCTTCGCCGTGAACGCGTCGACGATCTTCTGCTGGTTGGCGAGCTCGGTCGTGTCGCCCCAGATCGCGTACGTGATCGTCGTCGCCGGCCCCTGGTAGGTGCCGCACTTGGCCGCGGGGTTGGCCGCGGGGGATGGGGAGCCGGTCGGGACGATCGAGGTCGTCGCGACGGGAGGCGACGTCGGGGTCGGGGCCGCGGTTGGGGCCGGGCTGGGCGTCGAGCCGGTCGAGGTACACCCCGCCACCAATAGGCTCGCGATGGCGATCACGGCCAGCCGCCGTGGCCCGCGAGAGGCTCGTAGCGTGCGCATTGCTAATCCTCCTTGGTCAGGCTATCGGATCCGGGGCGGTTCCCCCGAGCCAGCCGGGCAGCCACTCCGTCTCGGCAGAGATGAGCTCGTCGGTCAGGCGCCACGCCTCATCGAGCGAGAGCGTGGCCTGGACCTGCGGGTCGGTGAGCACGGCGTGGTAGACGAGGTCGCGGTCCTTCCGGAGAGCAGCCGCGACCGTGAGCTCCTGGCAGTCGACGGCCGGGCGCGTGTACGCCGCGCACTGCAGCGGCAGCGGCCCGACGCCGACGGGATGGACGCCCAGGCCATCGACGAGGGCCGGGACTTCGACGCAGGCGCCGGCGGCCAGGTTCGAGATGAACGCGCCGCCGCCGAAACCGCCCGGATCGACGTGGTTCATGATGTTGGCGACGATCCGGGCCGGCTGACCGGTCGTCATGGCGCGAACGATCACCGGGGCGTACTCCCCGCTGAGTTCGATCTCGAAGGGCTCGCCGGCGTCAAGCCGGCGCTTGGTCTTCTCGTACTCGGCCTGGTTGTTGGCGACGCGCGAGAGATACTCGCCGATGGGGATGTGGAATGCCTCGACCTGGCCCTTGGAGATGAACCACGGGTTGTACTCGGCGTGGTGCTCCGAGGACTCGGTCGGGTAGTAGCCGAAACGGCGGAAGAGATCCGCACGCACGAGATCGTCTTCAGGTACCCGCCCCGATTCGACGAAGGAACGCAGGGCCGGGTAGAGATCGGTGCCGCGGTGTTCGAGGCGGAGGATCCAGGCCAGGTGGTTCACGCCGCCGGAGAGAGCATCGACCTCCTCGAAGGGGACGCCCACGTATTCCGCCAGGCTGTGGACGGTCCAGTAGACGGAGTGGCAGAGGCCGACGGCCGGGAACCCGATTCCCTCCTCGACCGCCTTTACCAGCATGCCCATGGGGTTGGTGTAGTTGAGCAGGAGCGCCCCGGGACAGACGCGAGCCATATCATCGGCGATGCCGAGCACCACCGGGATCGTGCGCAGGCCGCGCAGGACGCCGCCGACGTTGATCGTGTCGTTGATCGTGTAGCGAAGCCCATGGCGCGCCGGTACGTCGAAGTCGATCTGCGTGGCGCGGGCGCCTCCGACCTGGATCACGTTGACGACGAAATCAGCCCCGGCGAGCGCCTCACGCCTGTCGAGGCTGCCGCGAATCGTGGGCGACGCCCCGAGCGCGCCGGCGGTCCAGCGCGCCATCCGATCGGCGGTGGCCAGGCGGTCGCCGTCGATGTCGTGAAGGACGATCTCCGCTTCCCGCAACTCGGGCAACGAGAGGAAGTCGCCGAGCAGGTTGCGCGTGAACTCGACGCTGCCGGCTCCGACGAGAACGATACGTGGCATCTTCAGCCCTCCGCGGTGGTGTCGACGCCAACGATGTGGCGCAGGCCCTGGCTGTGGTAGCGATCCACCCACTCCGGCCGGTCGGGGTCGAAGCCGCGCCGCCGGGCGAGGACGAAGGCGAGCAGCGCCACCGGGCCGACCGCGGTGAGCGGTGCGTAGTCCTCCGCTGCCGTCGCGGGCAGGGGCAGGTGGTCCGCACCTTCGATCGCCGGGGCCTCACCCGGCCCGACCTCGACGATCCGCGCTCCCCATCGGGCGGCGTGACGAGCGACGTCGAGCGTAGCCGCGCGACCCGGCCCGGCCGGCGCGAGCGCGACGACGACGCTGCCCGGTCCGATGATCGTGGCGGCCCCCGTGGCCATCTCCCAGGACTCGGCGCCCTCCGCGTGGACGAGCGCCATCTCCTTGAGCTTGAGGGCGGCCTCGTAGGCGGCCACGGTCGCGTTGCCGCTGCCCACGACGAAGATGTGCTCGACGGCGGCCAGCGTCTCCGCCAGGCGCTCAACACGCGACGAGGCCGCTGCCACAGCCGCCTCAACGTCGCCGGCGGCGGCCGCGAGGGCGGCCCGGACGACCCGCGCGCGCGCGCCGCCGAGCAACTCGCCGAGGACCAGGTGAGTGGCAGCGAGCGTGGCCACGAACGTCTTCGTCATGACCGGGACGCCACTGGCGCCGCCGTACGAGAGAACGGCGTGGGTCGCCGTCCGGGCCAGCGTGCTGTCCGGCACGTGGACGATACCGACCGTCGGGACGCGGTCACGCAGCTCTTCGACAACCGCCAAAACATCGCGGAACTCACCCGAAGCCGAGATTCCGATCACGGCATCGCGCTGGTCGAGTCGCGGCATGTAGTTGCGGAGCTCACCGGCGTTCAGCGCGATGACCGTCGGGTCGTCGGAGGCCGCAAGACGGCGGTACAGAGTCGCCGCCGCCATCGACGAGTGGTACGAGGTGCCGTTGCCGATCACATGGATCCGACGGACCCCGCCGGCCCGGAGCGCCTCGGCGGCCGCCCGAGCCGCCGGCAGGCTTCCGGCCAGCGTGGCCCGGATGGCCTCTCCCTCGGCGCCGATCTCGGCCGGAACGATGCCTTCGATCATCGGGTTGGCCTGACTCCTCTCTGAGTGGACGCTAGCGAGCCACGATCACGCGGACCTGGTGGGCCTGAAGGGCCGCGACATCGGCCTGGTCTACTTCCCAGTCGGTGACAACGGTGTCGACCTCGTCGAGCCCGAAGACGAAGGCGGGCGCCACCTGGCAGAACTTGGACGAGTCGGCCAGCACGACGCAATTCCGGGAGCTGTGGCGGAGCGCCCGGTCCGTGAGGATCTCCGGGATGGAATCGTTCATGAGCCCGCGCTCAGGGTCGATGGCCCCGATCCCCATGAAGAGCGTGTCGGCCCGCAGCTGCCCCAGGGCGAGCTCGGCCAGGTGGCCCAGCATGGAGTGCATGCGGGGCCGGACGACTCCGCCGAGAACGACGAGTTCGATCCCATCGCGGTCGAGGAGGACACCGGCCACGTCGAGGGCGTTGGTGATGACGGTCAGGCGGCGGTCGACCAGCCGGCGGGCCAGCTCCAGGGTCGTCGAACCGCTCGAGATCGCGATCGTCTGGCCGTCCTCGACGAGCGCCGCCGCCGCGGACGCGATGGCCTTCTTCGCCTCGATGGCCCGATCGCTGCCCGGCGCCGCGATCGCCCCGGGGAGCGCCGCGCCGCCGTAGGTCCGGACGACGGTGCCGTCGACTGCCAGCCGGGCGAGGTCGCGCCGGATCGTCGAGGGCGTGACGCCGAGATCCCGGGCCAGGGCCGCGACGCTCGCCCGGCCGTTCTCGCGGAGATGGAGAACAAGCGAGCCTCGACGGTCGTTGCGCGGCATGTGCGCATGCTGTGACGCCTATTGCGCGGTGTCAAGGTTGATTCTGCGTGAATCGCGCAGACTCTGCGTTGTTCGAGCCGAGTACGCGGCGTATGATCGCCGCGAGTTTGCAGGAGGTTCTTCATGCCGTATCTGTTCGGGACGCGCCGCGGCCTGGCGGCGTGCGCCTCGGTCCGCGGCACATTCGCCATCCTCGCCCTCGACCACCGCCAGAACCTGCGGCGGGAACTCCATCCGGAGGATCCCGCGACTACGACGTACGCCGAGATGGTCGACTTCAAGCGGGCCGTCGTCCGGGCGCTGGCGGCGACCGCCACCGGAACCCTGCTCGACCCGGAGATCGGCGCCGCCCAATGCATCGCCGATGGCTCACTCCCGGCCTCCGCGGGTCTCATCGTGGCCATCGAGGCGACCGGATACGAGGGGCCGGCCGGTGCCCGGATCAGCCGGATTCTCCCGGGCTGGTCGGTCGAGCAGGCCAAGCGGATGGGCGCGTCGGCGGCGAAGCTCCTCGTGTACTACCACCCGGATGCGGCGAACGCGGCCGACCAGGAGCGGCTCGTGGCCCAGGTGGCCGCAGACTGCAGGGCGGCGGACCTGGCGCTCTTCGTGGAGCCGCTGTCGTTCTCTCCTGCTACCGGCGGGAAGCTGGCCGGAGAGGCACGCAGACACTGTGTCGTCGAGACCGCCCGGCGGCTGATGGCGCTCGGAGGCGACATCCTGAAGGCGGAGTTTCCGTACGACCCGGGCGTGACCGACCAGGCGGCCTGGGTCGACGCCTGCGCCGAGCTTGACGCGGCGTCCCCGGTGCCCTGGGTCCTCCTCTCCGCCGGCGTCGAAGACGCGACCTTCGCCCGGCAGACGGCGGTCGCCTGCCGGGCCGGGGCATCCGGCGTGCTCGCTGGGCGCTCCGTCTGGGCTCCGGCCGCGACGCTGCCGCCGGCCGAGCGGGACGCGTGGCTCGCGACCGAGGGACGATCGCGGCTCGAGCGTCTCGCCTGCCTCGTCGATGAGGCCGGGGTGCCATGGGACGCGCGCGCCGGCACCGTGGCGAAGGCATCGTCGCCCGGCGAAGGCTGGTACCGGGACTACTGAGCGACGATGGACCCGCTGCCGCCGGCAACCCCGACCTCTCCTCCGGACGACCGCGACCTCGACTTGCTCGTCATCGGTGAGGTCAACGCGGACATCATCGTTCGGGCCGCCGACCCTCGCCCGGTCTTCGGCCAAGTGGAGCGCTGGGTGGACGGCGTGGACCTAGTCATCGGCAGCTCGTCCGTGATCTTCGCGTGCGGCGCCGCTCGACTGGGGCTGAGGATCGCGATGGCCGGCATCGTCGGCGACGACCCCGTCGGCAGGTTCATGCTCGCCTCGATGGCCGAGCGGGGTCTCGACACGTCCGCGATCCGCGTCGACCCGCGGGTACCGACCGGGGCGAGCGTCATCCTGGCATCGGCCACGGACCGGGCGATCCTGACCTCCCCAGGAACGACGCCGCTGCTCCGGGTCGCCGATGTGCCGCCGTCCCTGGTCCGGCGGGCGCGCCACGTCCACGCCGGCAGCGTATTCCTCCTCGACGCCGCCAGGCCCGAGCTACCGGACCTCTTCCGGGCCGCGCGAGCGGGCGGGGCGACCACGTCGTTCGACACCAACTGGGACCCGCGAGACGCCTGGGATGGCGGGTTGCGCGCCCTTCTGGCCGAAACCGACGTCTTTCTGCCGAACGCGGCCGAAGCGACCCGCATCGCCGGCGAGGCGGATGTCGAGGTCGCCGCCCGAGCCCTCGTCGGCCTGGGCGCGCGGGTCGTAGCCGTCAAGCTCGGCCCCGACGGCGCTCTGGCCGCGGCGGCCGATGGCCGGATCGTCCGCTGCCCGGCCCTGGATGTTGAGCCGATCGACACGACTGGCGCAGGTGACGCGTTCGATGCGGGGTTCCTGTCCGGATGGCTGGCCGGCCGTCCGCTCGAGGCCTGCCTGGCCCTTGGCGTGGCCTGCGGCTCACTCTCGACCCGCGGCGTCGGCGGCACGGCCGCCCAGCCCACGATGCCCGAAGCGGAGGCTGCCGCGCGGGCCGCGGGGCTGCTGCCGTGACCCTCACTTGGCCCGAGGCGAATGCCGGGGCGCCGTGGCCGCGGCGGCTGGTCTGCGTCTCGGTAAACGCCGCGATAGACAAGACCGCCGTTGTCCCGCACCTCGTGCCGGGGGAGATCCACCGGCCGCAGATGCTCGCCGTCCTGCCGGGCGGCAAGGCGCTCAACGTCGCCAGGGCCGCACGGACGCTCGGCCTCGAGGCCTCGGTCATCGCGGTGCTCGGCGGCCACGCGGGCGACTGGGTGGAGGGTGCGCTGGCAGCTCGGGGGATCCGTACGCGCACGGTCAGAGCCGCCGGCGAGACACGGACCTGCCTCTCGGTGCTCGACCGCGCGACGGGCGCGCTGACGGAGTTCTACGAGGCCGGTCTGGCCCTCGATGCCGACGGCTGGAGCGCGGTCGAAGCCGAGATTGCCGCCGAGCTCGCCGAGGATCCGACCGGCGCGCTCGTCGTCGTGGCGGGCAGCCTGCCGCCGGGTGCGCCGGAGGACGGATACGGACGGCTGGCGGCGCTCACGGCGGCCGCGGGCGCCAGGGCGGCGGTCGACGTCGGCGGAGCGCACCTGGCCAGGGCCCTCCCGGCAGGGCCCTGGCTGGTCAAGGTCAACGCCCGCGAGGCGGCCGATGCCCTGGCGCCCGCGGCCACCGACGAGGCCGGCGCCGTCGAGGCGGCACGGCGGCTGACGGATCGGGGCGCGACCGTCGCGATCGTCACCCGAGGGACTGCCGGGGCTATCCTCCGGGACGAGCGCGGAGGATCCTGGCGGATCGGGCCGCCGCCGGAGCTCGGGCCCTACGCGGTAGGCAGCGGCGACGCGCTTCTCGCGGGCCTAGCGGCGGCGCTCGCTCGCGGCACGACGCTTCCAGAGGCGGCCCGGCTCGGATGTGCAGCCGCCGGCGCGAATGCCCTCCGGCCCGGTCAGGGCGAGCTCGACCCGGCGGACGCGACTCGCATCCTGCCCGGGATCAGCCTCGAGGAACTCCCGGGGGACTGAACGAGCCGGTTCGCCTCGGCCCGTCGCCGCGCCATCGAGCAGCCGCGGCGCCCGAGGCACGTCGCGAGAGCGCAGAATTGCCGCATGACGACGGAGCTCCGCGCGGGCTGGCGCGACGAGGCCTGGCAGTCGCTGGTTCGCGGCCCGTGGGATCTGGTGGTCATCGGTGGCGGAATCACGGGCGCAGGAATCGCGCGCCGGGCGGCCCAGGCCGGCCTGCGGACGGCTCTCGTCGAGCAGCGCGATTTCGCCTGGGGAACCTCGAGCCGGTCGTCCAAGCTCGTGCACGGCGGGCTCCGCTACCTGGCCCACCTGCAGTTCCGTGTCGTGCGCGACTCCGTCGCCGGCCGCGAGGCACTGCTGCGCGTCGCACCGGGGCTCGTGGAGGAGCTCGGCTTCCTGATGCCTCTGTACCGTGGAGCCTCGCCGGGCCGGGCGATGCTCACGGCCGGCCTCTTCGCCTACGACCTCCTCGCGGGGCGGCGGACGCACCGCCATCTCTCGGCCCGGGAGTTGAACCTGCTGGTCCCGTCAATCCAGATGGACGGGCTGACCGGTGGCTTCCGGTACGGCGACGCCTGGACGGACGATGCCCGGCTGGTCCTGCGCGTGCTCGCCGACGCGCGCGCGGCAGGCGCGGTCGCGCTCTCGTACGCGCGGGTGGACGAGCTCCTGCGCGACGGCTCCGGCCGGGTAGCCGGCATCGCGCTGAGGGACGGCGGCCCCGACGGCGGCGGGCGAACGGCCGAGATTCCGGCGCCGGTGGTCCTGAACGCGACCGGCGCCGCCGCCGATCGTCTGCGCGGAGGCATCGGCGGGGCCCCGCGCATCCGGCCGCTCCGGGGCTCGCACCTCTTCTTCCCGGCGCAACGCTTCCCGCTGGCGAATGCGGTCGGCAGCGGCCATCCCGCCGACGGGCGCCCGGTCTTCGCGTACCCATGGGAGGGGGTGACGATCGTCGGCACGACCGACGTGGACGAGCTCGGCGATCAGGCGACGGAGCCGCGGATCTCGGCAAGCGAGACCGCCTACCTGGAGGCCTGGCTTTCGGAAACCTTCCCGTCGCTGGCTCTCTCCGCGGGAGACGCCGTGGCCTCGATGGCGGGCGTTCGCCCGGTGATCGGGACGGGCAAGGCCGATCCATCGGCCGAATCGCGCGAGCACGTCGTGTGGGAGGAGAACGGCCTGGTCACCGTCACCGGAGGCAAGCTGACCACCTTCGACGCCATCGCCCGTGACGCGCTCCGCAGGATAGGTCCTCGGCTGGGCGGTCGATCGAGCCGCGGTGGCGACCCGCTCGACGTCCTCGCCCCGCTCGCCGCGCCGACTGATTCGGCCCTCGAGCCGGCGGCGATTCGGCGCCTGATCGGGCGCCATGGGCGCGAAGCGGCCGACGCCGTCGCCTCGGCCGGACCCGGCGAGACGGCAACGATCGAGGGGACTCGCGATCCGTGGCTGGACATCCGCTGGGCGGCCCGGGCGGAAGGGGTCGTCCACCTCGACGACCTCCTCCTCCGGCGCGTCCGCCTCGGAATCCAGCTTCCGGAGGGCGGGGCGGGAGTCCTCGAACGCATTCGGGTGATCGCCCAGCCCGAGCTCGGCTGGGACGACGGCCGATGGGCCGCCGAGGAAGCCGCGTACCGCCGCCTGTGGGCGACGGCATACTCACCGCGGCCGGCGCCGTCGCCGCGATGATCGGCACCGGCCGACGGAGCGAGAATACAATCTCGGATGGTCCCACCGTCGCACACCCAGGATCCTCGAGGGCTGACCAATGCCGGTTCGAACGTGGCAGTGACAATGCGTGCGTTCGTCATCACTGGACCCCGCCGGGCGGAGGTGCGCGAACTCGCCCGCCCGGAACCACGACCGGGCGAGGTGGTTGTCGACGTCGAGCGGGTGGGCGTCTGCGGCACCGACGTCGAGTTCTACACCGGCGAGATGGCTTACCTGCACACGGGTCAGGCCGAGTACCCGATCCGCATCGGCCACGAATGGGCCGGCGCGGTCTCCTCCGTCGGAGAGGGTGTCGATCCGTCCTGGGTTGGACGCCGGGTAACGGGCGACACGATGCTGGGCTGCGGGGGCTGCGAGCGGTGCAGGCATGGACGCCAGCACCTGTGTGCCGACCGGTACGAGATCGGCATCCGCAACGGTTGGCCCGGTGCCCTGGCCGAGCAGCTTCCGGTGCCCGTCCGGGCGCTGGTGCCGTTGCCGGAGACGGTCGGGCCGTCGCTGGGTGCCCTGGTCGAACCCGGCGGCAATGCGCTGCGCTCCGTTCGTGGCGCCGGGCTTGCGCCAGGAGAACGACTGCTCGTGATGGGAGCGGGAGCAATCGGCCTGCTTGTGGCCCAGATCGCTGCTGCGCAGGGTATCGATGTCCACCTGATGGGCCGCAGCGAGAGATCCCGGGCCTTCGCCCGGACGCTGGGGTTCGAGAACGTCTGGACGAGGCAAACGCTGCCCGGACTTCGGTGGGACGCAGTAGTCGACGCATCCAACGCGCCGGACTTGCCCGCACTGGCGCTGGACGTCGTGGAACCGGGGCGCCGGGTGGTCTACATCGGCCTTGCCGGCCAACCAAGCCTCATCGACACTCGCACTGTGGCGTTGAAGGACGTCACGGCGGTTGGAGTACTCAGCGCCTCCGGGGGCCTCGAGGGCATCATCGACCTCTACGCCTCAGGCGCCGTCGACCCGCGACCGCTGGTCGGAACCACGGTCACCCTGGACGAGGTCGCCGACGTCCTTGCTGGGAAGCGCCTGCCCGGCTGGGGCGACGCTCCCAAGATCCACGTTGACCCGCGGCGCTGAGAGGAGTTTGAAGGGCGTGGCCGATCGCACGGAGGGCAGTTAACGTGTCCATCAGCCTGTTCGACCTGACCGATCGAGTGGCGCTCGTAACCGGTTCCGGTCGCGGAATCGGACTGACCCTGGCTCGGGGCCTCGCCTCCGCCGGCGCCACGATCGTCCTCAACGACGTAGTGCCCGATCGCCTGGACAAGGCCCTGGCCGACTGCCGAGCCGAGGGGATCGAGGCCCACGCTTCACTGTTCGACGTCACCAACCCCGATCAGGTCGCGGCCGCCGTCGCCGATGTCGAGGAGATGGTCGGTCCCATCGAGATCCTGGTCAACAACGCCGGCCTGCAGATCCGCGCTCCACTCGAGGAGTTCTCAATCGAATCCTGGAACAAGCTGATGGCCGTCAACGTGACAGGTGTCTTCGTGGTGAGTCAGGCGGTTGCCCGCCGGATGATCCCGCGCGGCCACGGCAAGATCGTCTCGATCTGCTCGGTCCAGGGCGAACAAGCCCGGCCGTCGATCGCGGCCTACACGGCCACCAAGGGTGCGGTCAAGAACCTGGTGAAGGGCATGTGCACCGACTGGGCCAAGTACGGCATCCAGTCCAACGGCATCGGCCCCGGCTACTTCATCACCGAGATGACCCAGGCCCTCGCGGACGATCCTACGTTCGACGCCTGGCTCAAGAACCGGACGCCGGCCCACCGCTGGGGCGACGTGAAGGAGCTCGTGGGCGCCGTCGTATTCCTCTCGTCAGACGCCGCGAGCTACGTGAACGGGCAGATGCTGTACGTGGACGGCGGCATGCTCGCTGCGCTCTAGGAGACGTCGCCGCGGGCACCACCAGGCATAAGGAGAGCGCGACCGTGACAAGCAAACCGGAGCCGATGTTGAGCGTCGAGGAGGCGCAGGATCGGCTGCTGGCTGCAACGGGCGGCCCGCTGCCCGCCGAGGACGTGGCGCTGGAGTCTGCGCTCGACCGAGTTCTCTCGGAGCCGATCCTCAGCGTCCTGGACCTGCCGCCGTGGGACAACAGCGCCATGGACGGATTCGCGGTCCGTGCCGCCGACGTCGCGGACGCCGCCCAGGGGTCGCCGGTTCGCCTCCGGGTTGTAGGTGAGGTTCGGGCAGGCGGTTCGCCCCACCTGGACCTGCCACCAGGTTGCGCAATTCGCATTGCGACAGGAGCGAGGATCCCGGCCTCGGCGGATGCCGTCGTGCCCGTCGAAAGCACGATCATCGAGGAGGCCCGGGGAGGATCGGCGCCGGCCCATGCACCCTCCGGGTCGCCACGCCAGATGGGGTTCGAGGCCGGTGAGCCACTGCCGGAGGCGTGCCTGGTGACCGCCGGCGTCGAGCCGGGAGCTTTCGTTCGACGGCGGGGCGAGGACGTCCGCGCCGGGGCGAGTCTGCTCGAGCCCGGCAAGCGGATCACACCTGCGCAGATAGCACTCGCAGCGGCCGCGGGCGTCGGATCGCTGCGCGTGCATCGCCGACCGGTAGCGGCCGTGCTTTCGACCGGAGACGAGCTGCGCTCCGCCGGGCAGCGACTCGGCGAGTCGGGCATCCCCGACGCGAACCGGCCCGGGCTGCTGGCCATGTGTCGAGCGGCGGGCGCCGGCGCCATCGACCTGGGGATCGCGCGCGACTCGCTCGATTCCGTCCTCGACGCCGTCAGGCCCGCGATCGAGCAGGTTGACGTCCTGATCGTGAGCGGTGGCGTATCGGTCGGGCCGTACGATGTCGTCCGATCGGCGTTCGAGGCCCTCGGCAGGGTCGAGTTCTGGCGCGTCGCCGTCCAGCCCGGCAAGCCATTCGCCTTCGGCAGATCCGAGCCGCGGAAGTCGGACGGACGGCGAGTCCTGATGTTCGGCCTCCCAGGTAATCCCGTCTCGGCCCTGGTGACCTTCTACCTCTTCGTACGACCGGTCCTCGACCGACTCTCCGGCCTCACGTCGACGCCGGTGGATGCAGACCTGGCGATCACCGAGGACCGGCTTCAGAAGGCGGCCGGGAGGCGCGGCTTCCTGCGGGTCACGGTGGTGCGAGACGAACGCGGTTCCCCCGTCCGCGACGCCACGGGTCGACTTCGGGTGCGCCGCAGCGGCCTTCAGGGCAGCCACGTTCTTGGCGCGATGGCGGTTGCCGACGCACTGGCAGTCGTCCCGGAAACCGTCCATCAACTCGACCCTGGCGCGGAGGTGGAGATCAGATGGCTGCAAAGGTGACCGACAAAGCCCGGCGCGCCACCCCGACCGCGGGCGATGCCCCGAGAACCACCGGCGCCCAGAGCGACGGGGATCGACACGCCCTCGTGATCACGGTCAGTGACGGCGTCGCGGCGGGCACGCGACAGGACCGCAGCGGCGACGAGCTGGCCAATCGACTGGGGGAGCTCGGCTTTGCCGTCGATCGTGCGACGGTGCCTGACGCGCGGGATCAGATCGAGCGATTGCTGCGCTCCGGAGCGGAACGCCACGTCCTCATCCTCACCACCGGTGGGACGGGCTTGACGCCGCGCGACGTGACGCCCCAGGCCACGAAGGCGGTCCTCGAGTACGAGGTGCCGGGCCTGCCGGAGCTGATGCGGGCGGATGGCGGGCGCTTGACCCGATACGCGTACTTGAGTCGGGCCGTGGCCGGGGTGTTGCGCGGGTGCCTCGTCGTCAACGTTCCGGGCAACCCGAGGGGCGCCATCGATTCGCTGACGGCGCTGGAGCCGATCCTCGACCATGCCCTGGCGACACTCGCCGGGCCCTTCGATCATGATCGCCGATCGAGCGATCGGCCGCCCGGCAACGACCTGCCCTGAGGTCGACGGTCCAGCCCGATCCCTGTCGGCCGCATGGATACAGCTATGTATGCCAGCTCGGTCTGGCTATAATACCTATGTATGGAACCCAGGACCTCAAACCGGGACGCGGTCCTCCGCGTCGGTCAGGCCGCCGAGATGCTCGGCGTTTCCATCGAAACCATCCGTCGATGGGAAGCCGACGGGACCATTCGAATGGACCGCTCGGCAGGGGGACAGCGTGTCGTCGCAGTCGCCGAGGTATCCCGGCTCCTCGAAGAGCGCCGCCACTCGAGGCCGGATCGCCCGATCGTGGCCCAGTCCGCGCGCAACCGCCTCCCCGGGGTCGTGACCCGAGTCGAAGCTGACCGCGTCGCGGCCGTCGTCGAGGTGATGGCCGGACCCCACCGGCTGGTCAGCCTCGTCACCGCCGAGGCCGTCAATGAGCTCGGGCTCAAGGTCGGCGACGAAGTCGTGTGTGTCGTGAAATCGACAAGCGTGATGCTGGAAATCCCGTCAGCCAAGGAGACCCGGGCATGAGATCCCGCCTGTCGGCATCGTTCACCGCTCTCGCCCTGGTACTCGCAGGATGTTCAAGCGGCGCCTCGCCAGTCGCGAGCCAGGCCACACTGACCGCCGCGCCGGCGACCAGCGCACCCGCGACCGCAGCCCCGGCCAGCCTCACGATCTACGCCGCGGCTTCTCTCAAGGCGGCCATGGCGCAGGTGAAGACCAAGTACGAGGCGGCAAACCCCGGCACCACTCTGACGATCTCGACCGACTCGTCGACGGCGCTCGAAACGAAGATCGAGCAGGGCGCTCCGGCGGACGTCTTCCTATCGGCGGACACGACCAACCCGCAGAAGCTGGTCGACAAAGGGCTCGCTGCCGGCAGCCTCGCCAGATTCGCGGGCAACCTCCTAACGGTCATCGTACCGGCGAGCAACCCAGCCGGCATCCAGACGCCGGCGGACCTCGCGAAGAGCGGCGTCAAGGTGATCGCCGCCGGTGACACGGCGCCGATCACGAAGTATGCGAATCAGCTAGTGGCGAACCTGGCCAAGCAGCCCGGCTACCCCGCGGACTTCGTTTCCAAGTACACCGCGAACATCGTCTCCAAGCAGGACAACGTCGCGGCCGTCGTGACTCAGGTCGAGCTCGGCGAAGGAGACGCCGGCATCGTCTACGTGACCGACGCCAAGACCTCCACGAAGGTCGCGACGATCGCTGTGCCGGCCGCGGCGAACGTGCCCGCCACCTATGCGGGAGTAGTCGTCAAGGCATCGACGAACGCAGTCGCGGCGCAGGCCTTCCTGACCTGGTTCGCCGGGCCCGGTGGCCAGGCGGTGCTCGGCGGGTTCGGATTCCTGCCGGTGCCCTGATCGAACCGGGACATGGATCGACCGAGCGGAGTGGCACCCGGGCAATCGCGCCCGGCCGTCTATGCCCCTCTGGTCGGAAGCGGCTGGGGCGCCCGGACCGTCTACGTCCCCGCGGCCTTGCTGGCCCTGTTCCTGGGGCTGCCCGTCGTGGTCCTCGTCGCGCGGTCGGTGATCGACGGATCCCTCGCCCGCGCTCTCACCGCGCAGGTCGTCCTCTCGGCCCTGGCTCTCAGCCTCACGACGACCGCGGTAAGCCTCGTCCTGACGGTCGCCTTCGGCCTGCCTCTCGCCTACCTCCTGGCACGCCGCAGGCTCCGGGGATCCTGGCTGGTCGAGGCCATCGTCGATCTGCCGCTCGTGTTGCCGCCGTCGGTCGCCGGCCTCGCCCTGCTGCTCGTGCTGGGCCGGCGCGGCCTCCTCGGGGGAGCCCTCGACGCCGTCGGAATGGAGATCCCGTTCACGACCCTCGCCGTCATCCTGGCCCAGACGTTCGTCTCGGCGCCTTTCTTCGTCCGCTCGGCGCGAGCCGGGATAGCGAGTGTCGAGCGCGACTTCGAGGACGCCGCGCGGATCGACGGGGCATCGGAGATCGACGTCTTCCGCCACATCACCGTCCCTCTCGCCGCCACCGCTCTGGCGGGCGGAATCGTCATGAGCTGGGCCCGGGCGCTCGGCGAGTTCGGGGCAACGATCATGTTCGCCGGGAACATCGAGGGGCGGACCCAGACACTCCCGCTCGTCGTCTACGGCGAGTTCCAGGGCGGCGATCTCGATGCCTCGATTGCCGCGGCGGCCATCCTGGTGCTAGCCGCCTTCGGCGTGCTGGTGGCGGTGCGGCTTTTCCACTGGGGCCGCGCTCTCGACCTGCGGAGCATCGGCTGAGGTACTCGGCGTAGCTCCTACCGCGGCGGCTCGACCCCGACGTTAGATGGGCGGCTCATCCGGCCTCGACCTCGTGTCGTCGGGAGGCTGCCGTTCTCTCGCGCCGCGGCCTCGGCCGCCTTCTCCGCCTCGAACTCGGCGATCGCCGATGGCGGCGTCCGGTCGCACCCTCCGTCACCCAGCGCCAGAACGTCGATGGCGTCTCCGACGCGGACCTCACCGGCCGCTCGCACGACCGCGAAAAGGCCCTCGCGGGGCATGACGCAGTCGCCTGCCTGGTAGTAGATCGCGCACTTCGTATGGCAGACCTTGCCTATCTGGCTGATCTCGAGGACGGCTGAAGTCCCGATCTTGATGACGCTGCCTATCGGAAGTGCGAGCAAGTCGACGCCCGACGTCGTGATATTCTCGGCGAAGTCGCCGGGACCGACGCTCAACCCCTCCGCGACCATCTTGTCGATCGACTCCTGGCCGAGCAGAGACACCTGGCGGTGCCAGTCTCCGGCATGGGCATCACCCAGGAACCCACGATCGAAGATCAGGGTGCCGCCGTTCCCGCGCGTCTTGCGCACGGTCTTGCGCTGGCTCAGGTTGACGGAGACGACGAATCCGGGGCCGGGCAGCTGCATCGACTACGGCTCCTGTTCCCTGCTCCATCGACCTGACCTGCCACCCTCTTTCAGCAGAAGCCGCACGCCGTCGATGGTCATGCCGCGGTCGACGGCCTTGCACATGTCGTACAGGGTCAGCGCAGCCACGCTCGCGGCGGTCAAGGCTTCCATCTCGACGCCCGTGGGGCCATCCGTCTCGACCTCGGCTCGGACCAGGACGCCGTCCTCGACTGGCTCGAACTCAACGCTCGCCTGCGTCAGCGACAGCGAGTGGCAGAGGGGAATGAGATCGCCGGTCTTCTTTGCCGCCAGGATGCCGGCCACCCGGGCGACCCCCAGGACGTCGCCCTTGGCTGCCCGCCCTTCCATGATCATCGCCAGCGTCTCTCGATGCATATGGATCACGGCTTCGGCGACGGCTCGACGGTGGGTGCTCGCCTTTCCCGACACGTCGACCATGCGCGCTGCGCCCTGCTCGTTCACGTGAGTAAGTCGCCCCCTGGCCATCGCCTAGCCCCCGATCTGGGACATGCCGCGGAGCGTGCCGACGCGCATGTCGTGCGATTCCGGTTTCAGGGCCAGGGCAGCCCGCAACAACGAGGGCAGGCCGGCATCGGTGCCGTGACGGAGCACGTGCCGAACGTCGATCTCATCGTCCGAGAAGAGGCAGGTTCGCAGCTTGCCGTCGGCCGTCAGCCGCAACCGGTTGCACTGGTCGCAGAAGGGTTGCGAAAGGGCCGAGACGACCCCGATCGTCCCCTGCGCGCCCCGGAACCGGTAGTACTTCGCCGGCCCGGAGCCCGGAGGCGCCTGGTTCGCCTCTGCCGGTGTGAGAGGGCCGAGCCCGGAAGCGGCCGCTTGCGCGCCCAGTCTGGCCAGGATCTCGCCACTCGGGACGTGCTCTGCACGGCTCCAGCCGCCGGCACCCTCGCCGGGTCGTCCGCAGTCATCGCCGCCCCCGACCGGCATGTACTCGATGAAGCGGACGTGCACGGGACGGTCGATCGTCATCGTGGCGAAGGACCATGGGTCCTGGTCCAGAGAACGCACGATGACGACGTTGATCTTGACCGAAGGAATTCGGGCGGCGAATGCCGCCTCGATGCCCGCCAGGGCATCGGCGAGCCTGCCACCTCTGGTCACGCGTGAGTACACGTTGGGATCGAGCGAGACGAGCGAGACGTTTACGCCGTCGAGACCCGCTCCGGCGAGGTCGCCGGCCAGGCGCGACAGAAGTGTGCCGTTGGTCGTGAGGGTGATCGAGTCGATCCCGTTCAAGGCGCGAAGCCGCCGCACGAGGTCCGCGATCCCCGTGCGGACGAGTGGCTCGCCCCCGGTGAGGCGAACCTTCGATATCCCCTCGGCCGCGGCTACGGCGGTGAACCGTTCGATCTCCTCGAAGGTGAGGATCTCCGAGCGCTCCTTCCAGGCTGCGCCGTCAGCGGGCATGCAGTAGACGCAGCGCAGGTTGCAGCGATCGGTCACCGAGATCCTCAGGTAGTTGACGGAGCGGCCGAACGCGTCGATTGCCATCCCGCTACGCACTCTTCCCGCGGACGCGCTCGCTGGGGACCTCTGCCCGGGGGGCGCCGGCTACGCCATTCCAGCTGCGGAAATGCCTGTCGAAAAGCTCCGCGAGGAGAGGATCGGCCTCCTCGGTCATGGCCCCGAAGGCCCGGACCAGCCATCTGCCCTCGTCGGAGACGGTCGAGCAACCACCGCCCTTACCGCCGGCACGGCGAGCCATGAGCTTGAAGCCGAGGTGCTCTTCGGCCCGGCGCACGATCTGCCAGGCCTTGCTGTACGCCATGCCCATGTCCGAGGCGGCCTGACGGAGCGATCCCGTCGCCTCGACCCTCGCCAGAAGCTCGGAGATCCCGGCCCCGAAGACCGGCGTGCCCCCGTCCTGCAGCCAGATTCGATGCGCGAGACGAACTCCGGCGGGACCGGTCTCACCACGAGAGGAGCTCGGATCCACGTGCTTCATCGCCTAGCCATACCGTTAGTTATTCTCACCCGAGAATAACGGATGGACACAGGTCTCCCGGGGGCCATTGGTCGCAATTGTTCGGGTGGATGGGTAGGTCCGTGGCTTTGCCGGGTCCGGCTCGGCGGGCTCGCATCCAGGCCACCTGCGCGCGTGTCGCGGCCGGCCGCAGCCGGCCGGTCTCGCCCGTCACGAGTCGACCGGCCTGGATCCCGGGTCGGTAATCGCTATCCGGGCCCTGGTCGGGCTGTTCGAGGATATGGACACGAGGACGATCCCGAGAAAGGTCGTCAGCGCGCCGGCGAGGTCCAGCACGGTAAGGGGCTCGCCAAGCATCACCGACGAAGCGGCGAGGCCGACGACGGGCACGGCCAGAAACCCCATCGTCGTCGCCAGCGGGCTGAGCGATCGGGAAATCGACTGGCTCAGCCAGAACGCCAGCGCGGTTGCCAGGGGCCCGCTGAAGAGGACGGCGGCCACGGCCACCGGCTCCCAGTGGATTGGCCGTCCGGCGTCCAGGACAAGAGCGGCAAGCACGAGAGGCACCAGGGCCACGAGGAGCTGCCACGGCATGAGGTCGAGCGGCGTACTCCTCCACTGGTGGTGCCGCAGATGGATGGTGGTTGCGGCCCACAGCACGGCGCTGAGAAGGAGCCCCGCACTGCCGAGCAGCTCGCCGGGGGATTCCCAGTCGATCGCACTCGGGTTGAGCAGGACGATGATGCCCGTGAGACCCACGAAGAGACCGGCCACCTGCCGAGCCGCGCCGCCCGCGCGCAGCGCCGGCAACTGGATCAGGGCCACCCAGAGCGGCATCGTGTAGACGAGGATCGCGGATCGGCCCGCGGCGACCAGGGGCAGGGCGAGGTTCATCAGAGCGATCCCGGCTGCCATCTGGCCGAGGCCAACGGAAACGACGACGGGCAGGTCGTGGCGCGAGGGAAGCCGGATGCCCCGCCGCAAGGCGAGCACGACCATGATGACGGCCAGCCCGGTCGCAACCCGAAGAGTGCCGTACGTGAACGGTGGCAGGTCCCTCAGGCCGATCTTCGCTACCGGCCAGTGCACGCCCCACACCAGGGCCAGGCAGACCAGCAGCAGATAGGGTCGCGCTCCGGCGCCTCTGGTCGGCATCAGAGCCGGGATGCTCCGAGGCGCTCGACCATCAGCTGCGCTCCCGGGCGAAGGATCGGCACGGTCCTGCTGCTGTCCAACCGAGCGCAGAAAGGAACGTCGTCGTGCGTGCCAAGCCTCGCCAGCAATCGGCCGGCCACCGAGTTCTGCAGCGGCGTGACCAGATCGGGGTAGCTGGAGCGAAGCTGGACGGCCGCGGCGGCGGCCTCGGTCATGTCGTAGTGGCCGCCTCCGAATCCGATCGTCGCGACGATGTCCTGGACGATCACGCCGGCAGCGACGGCATCGTCGAGCGCGAAGACACCCAGCGTGCCGGCGCAGACGATGCCGATCCGAGCGCCCATCGAACCGGCCAGATCGACAGCCGCCTCGGCGCAGGCGCGGGCGTTCAGCAGGCAACCGACCAGAGTCGCTGGGGCGTCCCTGACCCAGCCGAGCACCTTGGTCCCGTTCGAAGTGGAGAGAATCACCACCCTGTCGAGTAAATCGGCCCGCGAGAGAGCGGCCGGAGAGTTGTCGAAGTGGAAGCCGCGGGGAGCGGTGCCGTGCCGTTCGCCGACGAGCAGCCCGTCGTGAAGCCGAGCCAGGCGCCGCGCCGCGTCCAGGCCGGCCGTGACGAACAGCCGCGAGCAGCCTCGATCCAGGATGGTCGTGATCGTGGAACTGGCGCGCAACTCGTCGATGACGATGCACACGGTGTTGGTCCACGCACGTGCGACCTGCGGCACGAGGGCCACGTCCACTTCCATCGACCCGAGCCTCCGTTTCGATTGGCCGGCCGGCGGGCGCGTCCGCCTGAAGGCCGGAGCCCAGAATAGGGCGGCGGGGCACCAGTCGTCCTCTGGGCCCCGCCGCTGTGGAACGAAACCGATAGACCCGGCCCTACGCGCTCTTGGCCGGGGCCAGCTTCAACTTCTTGAACTCCTGGACCTGTCCGCGGATGCCGCGCTCCGTGGGCAGGCGCTCGATGCTCGAGGCACCGAAGAAACCCTGGACGCCCGGCATCCGCGCGAGTGCCGTCCCGACGTTGTCGGGCTCATCGAACGGTCCGCCGTGGCAGATGACGAGGATGTCCTTGCGAACCGAGCGACCGGCCTCGGCGACGGCCATGACCCGGTCGATCGCCTGGTCGAGCGTGAGCGCGACTCCCGCGCCGATCGTCCCGGCCGTGGTCAGGCCGACGTGAGCCACCAGCTGGTCGGCGCCGGCCTTGGCCATGGCCTTCGCGTCGTCGGCGTCGAAGACGTACGGCGACGTGAACAGGTCGATCTCGTGGGCCATCCGGATGGCCTCGATCTCCTTGTCGTAGCCCATGCCGGTCGCTTCGAGATTGGCCCGGAAGTTGCCGTCGATGAGGCCGACGGTCGGGAAGTTCTGGACTCCGTCGAAGCCCATCTCTTTGAGCTGCCGCAGGAAGACCGGCATGAGCCGGAACGGGTCGGTCCCGTTTATGCCGGCGAGGACCGGTACGTCCTTGACGACGGGCAGGACCTCGGAGGCCATCTCGACGACGATCCCGTTGGCGTCGCCGTAGGCGAGCAGGCCGGCGAGAGACCCGCGACCTGCCATCCGGTAGCGGCCCGAGTTGTAGATGATGATCAGATCGCAGCCGCCGGCCTCGGCCATCTTGGCCGAGATGCCGGTGCCGGCACCGCAGCCGACGATCGGCCTGCCGGTTGCAGCTTGCGCCGTAAGTCGCCGCAGGACCTCGGCACGCGGGATGAATGGCATAGCCTCTCCTCCTTCGAGGGTTCCGTGGTCTGTTGGACCACAATGGCTACCTGGCGAGCATTGCCTGCAGGCGATCGACCATCGCGTCGGCGAAGGCAGGATCGTTGATGGCGAGGTCGAGCTCGACCAGCTCGACCTTCGAGCGGTCGAGGTGCTTGCGAATTGCCTCGAAGAGCGCCTTGTCCGCGGCGGGATCGTAGAAGGGCATGCCCTCGACGTCGATCGCGCTTACACCCTTGAGGGGCACGAACAGCGCCGTAGGTCCGGTCGTCTTGTTGAGCTTCTTGGCGATGATCTCGCCGAGCTTCGCGCACTCCTCCGGCGTGGTGCGCATGAGGGTGACCTGGGGGTTGTGGATGTAGAGGTTCCGCTTCTCGAACTTCGCCGGCACGGTCTCCCTGGGCCCGAAGTTGACCATGTCGAGCGCGCCCAGAGATACGACCTGGGGGATGCCCTTCTTGGCAGCAGCGTCGAGGCGCTCGGGCCCGGCCGACAGGACGCCACCGACCAGCTCATCGCACCATTCCGTCGTCGTGGCGTCCACCACTCCGTCGAAGACGCCGTCCGAGATCAGCGCTTCGAAAGACCGGCCGCCGCTTCCGACCGCGTGGAAGACTAGCATCTCGTAGCCTTCCGCCTCCATCCGCTCTCGGACCCGGTCGACGCACGGCGTAGTCACGCCGAACATCGTCGCGCCGACGAGAGGCTTGTCCTCGGCCTTCGGCATCGTCTGCTCGACCATGCCGCCGATTGCCCCGGCGGCGTTGGCGAAGATGCGGCGCGACAGGCGGTTGAGCCCGGAGACGTCGACGACGGAGTACATCATCGTGATGTCCTTGACGCCGACATACGGGCCCACGTCGCCCGAGGCCATCGTGGACACGATGACCTTGGGCATGCCCACTGGCAGCGCCTGCATAGCGGCGCTCCCGATGGAAGTGCCACCGGAGCCGCCCATGCTGAAGACGCCGTCGAACTTGCCCTCGGCGGCGAACTTGAGCGCGAGGGCGCGTGCCCCCAGCCCCATGATCTCGATGGCGTGGCCGCGATCGCGCTTCTCGCGGAGCTCGGCCAGCGATCCTCCGCCGGCCTCGGCCGTGAGAACCGCGGGGCTGTCAGGGGTGAACACCGGCTCGCCCAGGATACCGGCGTCCAGTACGAACGTATTGAGCCCGCGGGCGCGAAGCAGGTCGCGGACGTAGGCGTATTCCCGGCCCTTGGTATCCAGCGTGCCGATCAACAAGACGGTCTTCGACATTGCCTCTCCTCCATGCGCTCTGGATGCGGGCCCATTGACGGCCCGCCCTTCCACTCGACATTCCGCCCCGCTCTCCGGCAGGGCATTCCAGGCAGAGCCCGATTGCGATTCGCGCGCCCGACCGTGTTGGAGCCGACCTACCCCGCGTGCGACGCGTGGCCCGCGGAGGTCCGTGCTTCGAGAAACGCTTGCACCTGGTCGGCGACTCTCACCGCCGACAGGCCGTACAGCTCCAGTAGTTCGTCGTTGGACGCCGATTCCCCGAAGACATCCTGCAGCCCGATCCTCTTGACCACTGTCGGGCGGTGCTCCGAAAGGGTTTCGGTGACCGCGCTGCCAAGGCCGCCGATCACGGTCCCCTCCTCGACTGTGACGACCATCGGCGCTCGGTCTGCGGCGGCGACGATGGCTTCCACGTGGAGCGGCTTCAGGGTCGGGACGTGCAGGACGTGCGCCTCTATACCTCTGGCCGCCAGGAGCTCCGCGGCATCCACGACTCGCGGGGTCTGGGAACCGGTACTGATCAGGGTGACGTCGCCGCCGGAGCGGGCGACAACCGCTCGACCGGGCGCGAATGTGTACGTGTCGTCGAAGAGGCGCTGGGTCGCGTCGCGGACGAGCCGGATGTAGACCGGGCCCTTGAAGCTGGCTGCCCATCGCAGGACCTGGGCGGCCTCGACGTCGTCGGCGGGGGCAACCGTCACCATGCCGGGCATCGCCCGCATGATCGAGAGGTCGTCCACGATCAGATGAGTCTTGCCGGTGACTCCCGTGAAGAGACCGGCGTAGCCGCCGCAGATCTTGACGTTCAATCCCGTCTGGGCGATGAGGACGCGGATCTGGTCGAGCGGACGGACGACGGCGAATGCGACGAACGTGCTGACGAACGGCACGAACCCCGTCGTAGCCAGTCCCGCTGCCACGCCGAGCATGTTCTGCTCGGCGATGCCCATCTGGAGGAAACGCTCCGGGTAGGCCTTCTGGAATATGTCCGCCTTGGTGGAACTTGCGGTGTCGGCGTCGAGCATGACGATCCGCGCATCGCGGCCGGCCAGCTCGGTGACCGTCTCGCCGAAGACATCGCGCATCGGGCGGCCCATCGGCAGAGTCATGCGGCGCCGCCTGCCGCAGCAGTGAGGGGCTCGCCGAGCTCGGTCATGGCCGTGGCGAACTCGTCGGCCGTCATCGGCCGCGTGTGCCAGTAGTAGCGACCCTCCATGAAGGAGACACCGCGCCCCTTGATCGTGTTGGCGATGATCGCGACGGGCCTGCCATCGCCGACCACCGCCCTGTCGAGGACCCGGACGAGGGCTGCCATGTCGTGGCCGTCCACCTCCATCACGCGCCAGCCGAAGGCCGACCACTTACCCATTAGCTCGCCAGGCCAGGCTGGCGGTTGGCGGTCGTAGGGCCCTTCGCCGGGCCAGCCGTATTGCTGCAGCCGGTTGTGATCCACTACCACGACCAGGTTGTCGAGGCCGTAGCGGGGGGCAAGAAAGGCGGCCTCCCAAACCTCTCCCTCCTGGCACTCCCCGTCACCAAGCATCACGAACGTCCGAGCGTCGCGACCGGCGAGGCGGCATCCGATGGCGATGCCGACTCCGGCGGAGATGCCCATCCCGAGCGAGCCCGTGGACATGTCGAGGCCAGGCAGTCGAGTCATGTCGGGATGGCCCTGCAGCCTGGAACCGCGCCGGTCGAAGGTGAGGAGTTCTTCGACCGGGAAGTAGCCGCGCAAAGCGAGAGCGGCGTAAAGGCCGATCGATGAATGGCCTTTCGAAAGGATGAAGCGATCGCGGTCGGGCCAGTCCGGTTCGTCGGGGCGGATCCGCATGACGTGGAAGTAGAGGGCCGCCAGGATGTCCGCTGCTGACAGCGGCCCCCCGAGGTGGCCCGCCTTGGCCTCGTTGACGCCACGGATGACGCCGACCCTGATGCGCCTCGCGGTCTCCTCGAGACTGCGGATCTCCCGATCCTGCGTTGGAGTGGTCATCACCATTCCTCTGGAGCGCAGCCCGCCTCAAGGGGAGCCGCGTGCTGCAGCGAGCGAGATGCCGCGGACGTGGCCCAGAGGTCGAGGCCGTCCGGCGATGGTCGACGGGAATCGTCCGTGGCGTTAGGCACGAAGACGTCGGGACCCAGCATCGGATTACTCGCGCTCATGACGGGAGTACAGGCCGGAGCGGGACGGTTCTCAGCCTGTCTAATCGATAATCGATGGTACTCCTCGGTGGGTTCCGGGGCGAGCCGCATGGGCCAGGCCGATCCGCTCATGCCCAAGCCTCTTCCGCCGGCAGCGATGCGAGGGCGCGGACCACGAACTCGACCTGGCTCATGCACGCCCGTCGCCAGGTTCCGCTGTCGATGAATGCCTGATGCTGCGCCGGAGTCCGGATCTCGACGCCGACGAGCGTGCGGCAGTCGACTGCGCCATACCGTTCCCGAAAGTCGTCCATGACGCGGGCGATAGCCTCTCGGGCCGCGGACTTCGCTCGCGAGTGATCCTCGAACCGGCGCGCAGCAAGCAACCCCACTGCCAGCGCGGCTCCGGTGATGGCCCCGCAGACACCGCCGCCGTTGGCGACGCCACCGTTCAGGGCCATTGCCGCCGAGGGGTCCGTCGGGTCGGGCAGCTCGAAGGCTTCCTTGAGAACCATGAACGTCGTCTCGGCGCAACCGAACGAGTTGGACTCGTCGAGAAAGAGGTTCCTCGCGCGAGCGGCTGCTTCGTCGGCGGTCATCTCTTGGCGGCTCTCCCGACCCCTGGTTGGCGCCTCGGCGCCCAATCCGTCAAGGCCTCGGTTTCTTCTCGTAGGACCCGGGCACGACGGGTGGCGTGAAGACGCACAGGAGTTCGAGCGGCTCCGGTCCGTCGCACTCGGTGGAGTGGAGCGTTCCGGCCGGGATGAAGACCGCGACACCGGCTTCGATCTCCGCCGGGCCCGCGTCGCAGACGAGCCTGCCTCGTCCGGAGATGCAGTAGACGGTCTCTTCCTCGGCCTCATGGACATGGCCGGTCGGCCGCGCTCCCGGCTCGTAGATGGAGACGCCCATCGAGAGATGCGTGGTCGGGGCGGTCTGCGGGCCGATGTAGGAGTGCCAGTTGCGGCCGGGCATCGGCGTGATCGCAGTCTCGGCCCGGCTCATTCTCGTGAACATGGTGTCCTCGCTTCGTCGCGCGGCGTGTCCATTCGCCGTTCTGGCCGACCTCGGGTGGTCGGATGCTCGATGTCGTTCCCTGTGGCTTCCGGCCCGTCAGGCCCGGCCCGCGGCGGCCTCGTCGGAGCGCCGGCGACCGGACAGCCGGATGAGGTCCTCGTGGAGCTCGAACCAGACGCTGTGGTAGCTGTCGACGCGGGGCGATGCCACGAACCGCTGGTCGCCGGCCTGGGCAGCGGCCAGGGCACGCTCCAGCCGTTCCCGGTAGCAGGCCATCCGCCAGAGCGTGGTTCCGAGCAGGCTCAACACGTCGACGACACCGCCGTGGATAGCGGAGAGCCGCTCGAGAATGGAGGCATCGTAGGCGGCGTCGCTGTGGTCGTTGAAAACCTGTTCGCCGCCGACGCCGCGGAGCTGCCAGGCGGTGACCAGGTCCTTCATCCCGACGTCGAGCAGGAGGAAGCGATCCAGGGCGGCCACGCAAGCCTCCTCGCCTCCGGCTCGTTCGCGGTCGGTGGCGAAGACATCCAGGGCCCGCAGCTTGCCCTCACTCGTCAGCCGGAAGGCGTCGGAAGAGGTTTCTGCCAGGCCTTCGGACACCAGGCCGTCGACGAGAGGCTTGACCTTCTCGGCTGGACTGGACAGCGCAACGGCCAGGCCCTCCGGCGGCACCAGGCCCTTGATCAGGAGACCTCGCAGCACGTCGTCGGCCGCCAGCCCGGCCGGGACGGGAGCCGGGGCCGCTGCCGCCGGCGACGTTTCGACCGCCGCCTCGCTCCCGGCGTCGCCGATCCGGATGTTGAGCTCCTTGGCCCACGTCAGCACGGTGCCGGCCTCGGGCACGATGGCGGTGCTGCCCTGGACCTCACCGGCGAAGACCTCGCCCGTGGACCCGTCGATCGTGATCGTCTCGCCGGCCCTGAAGAGACGCCCGCAGATCGTAACTACCCCGTCCCCCACCTCCACCTCACCGGCGCCCACGACGGCCGGGATCCCCAGCTCGCGGGCGACTACTGCGGCGTGCGAGGTCGTGCCGCCCGTCGAGGTCAGAATCCCCTGGGCCACGACCATGCCGTGGAAGTCGTCCGGACAGGTCTCGGAGCGAGCCAGTATCACTCGCTTGCCTGCTCTGGCCTCGTCTTCCGCGGCATCCGGCGAGGTGACGATCTCGCCCCAGGCGACGCCCGGGGATGCGGCCCTGCCGGTGGTCAACGGGGTCACGCCGTCCCGGTGTCCAACCGCGACCTGCGGCGGGTTGACCAGGTAGCGAGAGACGCGCCCGACTGCCTCCTCCCGCGTGATCAGCTTCTCTTTGACCATGTCGATGGCGATCCGCACCGCGGCCGTCGCGGTCCGCTTGGCGCTGCGGGTCTGGAGCATGTAGAGGCGGCCGCGCTCGATCGTGAACTCGAGGTCCTGGACGTCCTTGTAGTGCCTCTCGAGCTTGTCCGCGATCTTCGTGAACTCGGCGTAGGCCTTGGGCATGTCCTCCGCCAGGGCCGCGATCGGGGACGGCGTGCGGATGCCCGCGACCACGTCCTCGCCCTGGGCGTTGACCAGGTACTCGCCGAAGAGGACCTTCTCGCCGGTGTTCGGGTTGCGGGTAAAGGCGACCCCTGTCCCGGAGTCGTTGCCCATGTTCCCGAAGACCATCGTCACGACGTTGACGGCCGTGCCGAGGTCGTGGGCGATCTTCTGGCTGTTGCGGTAGTCGTTGGCGCGCTTGCCGAACCACGACGCGAAGACGGCCTTGATGGCCAGGTCCAGCTGCTCGTTCGGATCGGTCGGGAAGTCGCGGCCG